>CALCXM010000053.1 GCA_937905825.1 uncultured bacterium | reverse complement strand
GGCGTCCTCGACGACCAACAAGGTCGCCTGTGGGGCCAGGCTTCGCAAAGCACCGTCAGAGAGCGAGTTGGGACTATTGGCAAATCGACTCATGAATAGAGCAGGCTAGGTTTCAGCGTGTCAAGATTGACGTGGTGCCCGGCGGCGCCAGCTATTTCCAATTGGCAGGCCCAAGCACACGCCATCCCTCCATGCCCAAGTGCCTCTCCGTTCTCTTCGCCCTGACCCTGGTGGCCTGTGGTGCAAACAGTCCCTCGCCGGTTCCGCTTGCGGGCCGGACGAAGTCCGGGAGCTGCCTAGTTGAGGTGCGCCCGACCCCCTGGCCCATCCCGCTCAACGAGCCCTTTGAGTTGACCGTCGAACTCTTTGACGGCGTGACGGGTGAGAGGTCAGAGAGCCAAGTCTTCCTCGAGGTCGATGCGTGGATGCCTTCCCACGGGCACGGGATGCTTCGCAAGACCCGCGTGCAACAGGTTGAGCCCGGACAGTACCAGGTCAGCGGAATGCTCTTCCATATGGAGGGCGAGTGGGAGCTGCGGATTGCAATCGCCCAGCAGCAAGCGAACGGGGACTTCTTTCAGGTGGTGCGGGACGAACTCGCCCTTCCAATCGAGCTGTGATGAAGCGCTCAAGAGTCCTTCTTGCTTTGGCAGTCCTATGCACCGCGTCCTGTTTCGGAAACAGCGCGGCGGAGGAAGTGCGGGCTCAATTCACGGAGCGAGAGCTCGCGCGGATTCTGCGAACGGCACTGGTCGCGCCCATGCCGGATCCGACCAATGCATTCGAAGGCAATGCCGACGCAATTGATCTCGGTCGGCGGCTGTTCTACGACCAACGCCTCTCGGGCAATGGAGAGGTTTCCTGCGCCAGCTGTCATGATCCGGCTCAGGGTTGGACCGACGGCAGGCAGAAGGCTGTGGGAGTGAACGAGACTGGCGCGCACACACCCGCCTTGACGAACGTCGCACACAACCGGTGGTTCTTCTGGGATGGTCGTGCCGACTCGCTTTGGTCCCAAGCCTTGCAACCGATCGAACATCCCGACGAACAGGGAGGGAGTCGCTTGCAGACCCTCCACTTGCTGGCAGAGGATCCGGACCTGGCGGAACTCTATGGACGTGTCTTTGGAGAATTGCCGCAGGAGGAAGTTCGCGAGGCGTACCCGCGCAACGGACGGCCAGTGCCCGAAGAGCCCGAGCATGCCCACCAATTGGCATGGGCGTCGCTCTCTGAACAGCAGCAGCAAGAAGTCAACCTCATCTTCAGCAACGCTGGCAAGGCCATCGCCGCCTTTGAACGATGCATCACGACCAACTCTACGGCGTTCGACCGTTTCGTCGACGGCTTGCGCACGGGGGACGCAGATGACCTGGCAGCCATCAGCGCAGAGGCACGTTCCGGCGCTGCGCTCTTCTTCGGGGAAGCCCGTTGTCATCTCTGCCATAGCGGCCAAATGCTCAGCGACCTCGAGTTCCATGACGTTCGCGTACCTCGTTCGGGCGACGTCGAACCTGGGCGTTGGGATGGGATTGCCGCTCTGGTTGCCGATCCATTCAACGGAGCCGGCGTCTACAGCGATGACAAGAGCCAGTCAGCAAACGTTGAGTTGCGCCACTTGCGGCGCACAAGGCACAACGCCGGGGAATTCAAAACGCCAAGCCTGCGCGACGTTTCCCGAACTGCCCCATACATGCACAGCGGCGCCTTCTCGACCCTAGAGGAGGTCGTCGAGCACTATTCAACCCTAGAGGGGGCAGCCCCTTTCACACATGAGGACTCCGAGCGAGTGCTCATTCCTTTGAACCTGGATCAGGCAGAGAAGCGGCAACTCGTCGCGTTCTTAAGGAGCCTGACAGCTCCTCTTCCGGCCCCATCTCTCTTGGCACCTGCGGCCGCCTTGAAGCAGTCGGTCGTCGCCAACCACAATCTCTAACTCTGAAGCAATGCGAGCAAAACGTCCCACCCCCCAAGCCCTTCTCATCCTCCTCACTGCGGCAGTCGCGGGAGCAGGAGTTGCCCCCGAGTTGGTCACGTGGATTGTCAACTGCGATGGCAGCACTGGCTACAACGGCATTGAAGCCAACGTGCAAAGCGTGGAGTACACAGCTGGCAGCGTGTACATCCGCTCCACCGGCATTCCCAGCCACCCGATCGGCCCATGGCCTGGAAACCCCAACGACGCGATCGACAAGAACTACCTGTTTCGCATCCCGCGAGTTCCCCAGCAGGCCACCAATCACGTGGCGACACCCCTGGGCCCCATCGGAGTTTTCGTGAACGGTGTTCCAGTCTTCAGCGCCGACGATGGCCGCTCCTACCAGAACCAAGATGTTTGGAATCAGAACGCGGTCCTGGTTGAGTCGATCTCCTTTGACAACTGCCTCGGCCACCCCACGATGACTGACGCCTACCACTACCACCAGGTGCCGGAGTGCTTGCAGGTGGAACTCGGGGACGATGGCCTCGAGCACTCCCCGATCATCGGATGGGCTCGCGATGGCTACCCCGTCTATGGCCCGTACGCCTATTCCAACCCTACGGACCCGAACAGTCCATTGGCGCGCATGCTGAGCAGTTATCAGAAGCGGAGCATCACGGATCGACACGTTCTGCCCGACGGGAGCGTGCTCCCCCCGAACCAGTGGGGACCTAACATCAGTGCGCAATTCCCCTTGGGAATGTACTTGGAGGACTTCGAGTTCCTGATCAATTCGGGGGACCTCGACATCTTCAACGGCCGCTTCGCCGTGACGCCGGAGTTCCCCGGAGGCACCTATGCCTACTTCGCCAGCAGCGACCCCGCTGGTGAGAACGCGTATCCCTACCTCATCGGGCCTGAATACAACGGCGTGCCTATCTTGGGGAACAACCACACGGTCCCTGGGACGGCACTCGACTACGACGCGTGCCCGCCGCCGGTCAACAACTACTGCGCCACAAACCCCAACAGCGCGGGAACACATGCGGCGATTTCCAACAGTGGTAGCACGTCCGTTTCCACCAATGACTTTGGCTTGCAGGTGACGGGTGCCGCCCCGGCACAATTTGGCCTCTTCTTCTACGCCGCCAACCAGAGCTCAGCGCCCTTCGGCAACGGATACCTGTGCGTCGGCGGCCAGTTGTTCCGACTCACGCCTGCGCAGTTGACGGACGCTGGAGGCAACGCAGCCAGGCTGATCGATTTCACCAACCAAACGGTCCCGGCGGGTGGCGAGATCTTGCCTGGATCCACATGGAACTTTCAGTACTACCATCGAGACACCGTTGGCTCTGGCTTCAACTTGTCCGACGGATTGAATGTCCCGTTCCTTCCATGAGAGGGCTGGGCGATGCACCGATCCGCTTCAGAATCCCTGTTGTGCGGCCCATAGAGTGATGCGGTTTGCACATCAACGCCCATGGGTTGGGGAATCGGTCGACTTGGGATACAACAGGGGTCGTTCTAGCCTTTATCCCCGAGCTGCAGAGACCCTGCGAAAATCTTCCCATGCGACTGATGAGACACCTATCGTTCCTTACAGCCCTCGGGGTTGCGTTCTTTTCCCTCTCCTCGAACACCGTTTTCGCCCAGTCGGTGGAGCTTGATGCAGCGGTCAGAGAGACGTTTGACCTCAACGCGTTCAGCACACAGGAGCTCGCTATTCCTGAGCTCAGCGACCAAGGGATCGCGTTCGAGATCGACATCGACGGGCAAGCGCTGACCATGCTCTTGGAGCGCTTCAGCTTGCGCGCGCCAGACTTCAAGTTGCTGGTGAGCGACGGCACTGGCGCTCCTCGAGAAGTCGAGGCGCCCCAGCCCGCCACCGTGCGAGGCCATCTGCTCGAGTTGGAAGGAAGCAAGGTCACGGGCAGCTTCATCAACGGCCAACTGCACGCTGAAATCATCTTCGCGGGGCAGCACTGGGGACTTCAACCGCTTTCCATTGCACTGCCAATGGCGGCCGCCAATCGCTACGTGGTTTACAACGCCTCAGCCATCGATGCTGCCGCTGGGGTCTGTGGAGTGAACGCAAGCCACGTCAGTCCTTCGAGCACGAGCACGGTCGCCACATTGGGCTCAGGTCAACGCATGTGTGAACTGGCCATCGAGTGCGACACGGGCTACTACAACGGCAACGGGGGGACGGTCGCCGGGACTCTTAACGATGTCGAGCTGATCTACAACCGCGTGGACAACATCTACAACGATGACGTGGATACGCGTTTCATCATCACGACGGTTCACATTTGGACGGCGAACTCTCCTTACTCCGGAGACCTTGGCAACCGCCTCAGTCAGTTCCGCTCCGACTGGAACTCCAACTTCGGTTTCGTCAAGAAGGACCTCGCGCACTACATGGTTGGCGGGAACTCCGGCGGTGTGATCGGCGTGGCGTACCTCTCCGGCGTGTGCAATAGCAACCGCTACGGTGTCTCGCGCACCAAGTTCTCCAACAACTTGGTTCAGCGGACGGCGTTAACTGCGCACGAGATCGGTCACAACTACAGTTCCGGTCACTGCTCCGGGACCACATGCACGATCATGTGCGCCGGCATTGGTGGTTGTGGGGGGCCCCTTACTCACTTTGGCAACAGCGCTGCCAACACGATTCGCAACTATTCCTTCGGACGGTCCTGCACTCCACAGAACGGCAATCACTTGACTGCGCCTTGGACGGATACCTTCGAGGCCAGTTCGGTGAACTCGACGACTTGGCCGGCCAATCAGGGCGCGACCACCAGCACGGGCGCTACTGGAGAAACATCGGGTTCCCGTTCACTCAACCTCGACGGCGGTAACGGAACTCCCGAGGGGCAGGACCGCATCGTTTCCAACTACACCTTGCTGAGTGGCCAGTCCGGCTTGTTCGTGACCTACAACACGCAGCACAAGGGGGTCAGCGCTAGCGGTAGCTTGTTCGTTGAATATCGGCAAAGCGCCGGTGGTTGGGGGGTGCTGAACACGGTGACCTCCAACGGAAGCGATCAGACGAGCTTTGATTCCCATTCCCACGCCCTGCCCAGCAATGCCTATCACGACGAGTTCCAGTTGCGCTTCATTTCCCAAAATGGCGCAGGCACGGGCAGTGATTGGTACATCGACGACGTTTCCGTAGGCAGCCAAGGCGGCTGTGCTGGAGCGAGCAACTACTGCTTCAGCTCCCCGAACTCTGTTGGAGCCGGCATGACCTTGGTCGCCACGGGATCGACCAGTTTCGCGGCGAACGACCTCGGCTTCTTTGGAGTGGGCGGTCCCCCCGGCAACTTCGGTGTGCTCTTCATGGGCCCGAACCAATCGAGCTCGGTCTTCGGCGATGGCATCCTTTGTGTCGCCGGCGGGATCATTCGTTACACGCCTCTTCAAATGGACGGCTTGGGCATCGCGGACCTCACTGTGGACTACACGGTGCCCCCGGCGGTGGTCAACATGCTGCCCGGCGCAGTCTGGAATTTCCAGTTCTGGTACCGCGATCCAGCAAACGGCGGCGCTGGTTTCAACACCACCGACGCGGTGGAAGTGGAAGTCTGCGACTGAGCTGTTCAGCGCTGCCGGTAGATCCGCGTCGATGTGTTCTGCGCTGATCTGCTCCTGGAAGGCGGGCCGGAATCAGACAAGAGTTGTCTGGTCCCGGCCCGCCTGCGTTTGCAGCATTGAGGCGGCCCCAGAATAGGGAGCCACTCGCAAGTCAACGACTCCGGACTCTGCGGAGGTACGGGAACTGCAGGAGCGACTGTGCGACTGTTCGAGCCCAGAAACGCCCGCTCAGGTGGAGCCGAGAAGCATCAGAAAGAGCTTGAGCGCCTCGATCCTAGGGTCCGCCAGGTCGTCGCAAAGCGCAGCAAGGTCCAAAATGTGCGCCTGGACTTGGGAACCGACTCACGAGGCAGTGACTGCTCGATTCCTCTTTTGTTGGGCGAGAGTCCTGCCCCGGCGTTGACCTCTACCTGCCGCTGACCGCAGGGGCCAATCCTGCGCCGACTCGGTCGGTCAAGACCACGCTGACCTTTTTGTATCTTGGGCGAGCGTTCGCGGCAGGGGCACCGCTTGATCGGCCCCATCAAGAGGGAACGCTGGCCACCTCGCTGGCGGGCTCTTCGTTGCTTTCCTCAGACTTCCCAGTGTCAGGACTGGAGAGGATGGAGCACAGCACCATGATACCGACGAAGAAGAAGGCCTCGACCATGTACGTCCCCAGCATCAACCAGCTCGGCCCTTCGGTGCTGGTGCCTGCGCCGAAACTCTTGGTGACCTCCATCGAGCTGGCGCGCTGATTGATCGCGTCGAGGATGAGTTTCGGGTCCGCCGTAAACGGAACTTCCCAGGCCGAGAAGGCGGGGATGCGGATGGCCCACATCACGTACATCGTCGCTGTGCCGAGTACCAGACCGACCACCGCGCGCGTACCTGTCGACCCGATTTGCATCGCTGTGACGATCCGCACGGCGAAGTAGCCATAGAGGACAAACAGCACCGAGGCGCCGCCCGCCTTCGCCAGCAGCAGCGGAATTCCCGAGATGTGCGCGCCGATTGCGATCGTCCCGAGCAGCATGATCAGGGAGACGAGAATGTTCGGACGCTTGGTTTGGGTGGACATAGGAGGCCGGAGTCGTTCCGTTGGGGGGATGCTGGCTCGCCGTGCGGGCCCTTCGAGAGGCATCCTCGGCGGGAATCTCGAATTCCTTGAGTCGCTCGGTGCCAGGAGCGGCCTATACGGCACGAGCCCCGAAGGACGGGCCCTCCGCAGGGAATCGGCTACATCACTCCTTCGAAGGGGCGTGCGGCAGCCGACAGGGGCCGGCGATTGATGCGGTGCACTGCGTCTAGCAAGCGAGCGACGGCGCGCCGCGCGGACTTGGACGGGACGCCAGGCGGCTCGAGAGTCGCCACTCCTTGGATGGGCACGTCAACCGCATGCAAGCCGAGTCCGGCACGTTCGCGGTGCAGCGGGGTGCCCATCATCAAGAGGAACCGATTCAAAGTAACGCGTTCAATGCAGTCCGCGTGGCGCTCTAGGAATGCGGCAGAAGCTTCGACCTCCGAGGGCTCTTCGCCCGGAGAGCCAAGGATCATGGTGACGCGAGTGCTGATCCCAGCAGCCTTGGCATCGTGCAGGAATCGCGCAGTTTCCCCGAGTTCGGTCCCCTTGCCTAATTGGTCGAGCACGCGCTGACTGCCCGACTCCAGTCCTGTGGTTAGGCGCACCATGCCCGCGGCGCGCGCGGCGCGTAGCTCTTGTGCCGACAGCCCGACCCCTCCGCGACCATCCACGTGCACGGCGCCGATCCAGCGAGCATGCGGCATGCGCCCCGGCAGTTCGCTCAGCAAGGCTTCCCAAACGGACGCATCGGAATTGACCTTGAGGTCGGTGAACACGAACTGGGCAGACTTCTGTCGAGCGTTCTGAACAACGAGTTCATCGAGGACATGGCTCGCCGATCGCGAGCGAAAGGTACGCCCCATCGCGCTGGTCACGTCCGAACAGAAACGGCAGACCCCCCAACCGCAGCCCCGGCCGGTCAACATGGGCGTGATCGGACTCGGGTAACGATCCCAGGGAAAGTCGGAGTAGTCAGGGAAGGGCAGCGAGTCGAGCTCCGTCAGTGGCGGCGCCACCGGACGCGGCTTGGCACCCGCGGGCGTTACTCCGGGGAACTGCGACAAGTCGCCGTCACTGGCTGCTTGCTGCACAAGATCGTGCAGGAACAGCTCGGGTTCGCCGCCGACGATGGCTGTCGCCCCCAGTGCCGACCAGGCTTCGACAATTTCCGGTTGGCTGAAGTAGCTGCCACCGAGGATGACCGGCACACCCTGCTCTTTGCAGCGCTGCACCAGTGCTCGGCAAACATCAAAGTACATGAGGTAGGTCGAGATGAGCACCACATCCGGCCGAGCCTCGAGGGCTGTGGCGAAGGCACGGATCAGATCCTGCATGAACCTCCCGTGCATCGGACTGCGTCGCGTAACGAGCGCTTGCCGCAAGCGGCGTACCGGCCGCGAAGGCGTGGTTGCCGTCCAATGCCGCAGGCGCGCCTCTAGTGCTCCCCAGGGGGCTGGCCGTGATTCGCGAACCACGCCTTGCACGCCGACGGAGAGCGGAGAAAAGACATCGACGTCGACCTTGTGCTCACGCAAACAAGCAGCCAACAATCCGATGGCGATGGTCGGGTAGCGAGCGAAGTTGTTGAGGTCAGCGAGAAGCACACGCACGGGATCCTCCGACCTAGAAAAGGCCTATTCAGTGCGAAAAAGAAGGCGAGAAGGCCTCACCGTTATACCGGAGGCGTGCAGGATTATGGACGTTGATGCAAGAACTCCGGCGGCCTAACCTGTCTCCCTTAGTTCGGATGCGGTGGCGAGAAGCTTGAGTCGCACATCACTCGTTTCCACGGAAACTGCGTAGAGAGGTCAGGCTCGTTGCTTGGGCGAGTGCCTCGGCAACGCATGAGGCTGCGGCTCAGTGCACATTGGAGCCGATTGACTTGCTGACCCTTGGCGAACCCAAAGGTATGGGGGCGAGAGTCGCCAGAGAGGCTAAGTTGGGGGGATGGAAATCACACAACGATTCTGTCGGCGAGGCTCCCAATGATGCAGATCACTTGCTTGCTGGCCCTTGTCCCCATGCTTCAAGGGGGAGACCTGTGGGTCGCGGGGGGCCGGATCTTTGACGGTGTCTCCGAGAAGTCCCGGGTGAACCAAGGCGTTCACTTGCGCGGCGGACGCATCCTCGATGTGGATCGCAAGCCACCCGAGGATGCGCAGGTGCTACGCCTCGAACGCGATGAGACCTTGCTGCCAGGGTTCTTCGACTTGCACGGTCATCACGCAATCGATCTGTTCGAGCGCGGTCGCCGTGACGAGACGAGCAGCTACCCGGCGATCTTCTTGGCCAACGGAGTGACGAGTGTCTTTCCGGCGGGGGAGGTCAATCCCGAGGAGATGCGAGCGCTCAAGCTGCGTCTAGACAGCGGCGAGCAGGTCGGTCCGCGTCTCTTCCGCTCGGGCCCTTACTTCGGTCGCTGGCGCAAGGGTTGGGACCGCAAGATGAGCGCCGAAGACCTGCGCGCAGAAGTCGACGCGTTGGCCGCGGAGGGTGTGACGGGCCTGAAGGCCAAGTCGATCAGCCCCGAGCATTTGAAAGTGCTCGTAGAGCGCGCGCATCAACACGGATTGCGTGTCACCGGTCATGTGGACTCGGGCTATCGCAACTCCGTCAACCCGCGTGACGCGATCGCGATGGGCATCGATCGGGTCGAGCACTTTCTCGGTGGTGATCAGTTGCCCGACACCCGCAGCGCCTACGATTCGCTGCTCGAAGTTGACGTCAAGGACAAGGCCTTCGACGCGATCTGCCAGCAGTACATTGAGCGTGGCGTGTTCTTCGACGCCACCATGTCCGCCTTTGGCTACTTTGGCGAGCGCGACCCCGAGGTCTTCACGACCTGGCAGGACGAGCGCAGTTTCTTCACGCCCTTCGTGCAAGAGCTCTTGAAGGATCGCCCAGCACGTCCGCCCCTGGAGCTGTTCGAGAAGATCTACTGGAAGAAGCGTGAACACCTCCTGGCCTTCTACAAGAAAGGTGGCGGTCCCTGGATCACCACTGGCACGGACCATCCCAGCTGGGGCGATTATCTCTCGGGCTTCGGCATTCACCGCGAGCTGCACTGCCTGGTGCTCTCTGGCTTGCCCGAGCACGCCGCCCTACGCGCCGCGACCATCAACGGTGCGCGCGCCCTAGGCGTCAGCGACACCCTCGGCAGCCTCGAGCCCGGCAAGCTCGCCGATTGCTTCGTCGTGCGCGGCGACCCCTTGAAGGACATCCGCGCCACCCGCAACGTGAAGTGGGTCATGAAGGCCGGCATCGTGCACGACGCTACCGCCCTGCTCGAAAGTGCCCGAGGCACCCTGGGCCCCAAAGGAGACTCGGACTTGAACGATTGGTAGCGAGGCGCAGGCCATCGTCACCGATACCGACGGCGGCTCGGGTGGCAAGCCGGGCCGTTGTTGGCTTCGGGGGAGGATCTCACTATCGTTGACGGCATGTTTCAACGCTCCCTATTGACCCACTTGCTGTTGCCCCTCGTTCTGCTTCTCGCCGGTTCCGGTCGTGCCCTGGGGGACACCTACCCTCGGGCACGGGAGTTGGATGTTCTCGAGTACACCTTTCGCTTGACGCTGACGGATGAGAGCGACTCGATTGTTGGTCTGGCTAGCATCGACATGCGTTGGCTCGAGTCAGGTAAGAGTTCTCTCGAGCTCGACTTGAGTTCCCTTGTGCAGGCGTCGGGTAAAGGCATGCGGGTGAGTGGCGTTTGGGGGCGAACGGGGCTCGACTCCCAGCCCTCGAGCGCAGTGCTGTTTGAAACCAATGAGGCCGGCGAGGCTTTGCGTTTTGAGCACGTGGCGGATCGTCTACTGATTCACCTGTCCGAACCGTCCGCCGCAGGGCAGCGCATGTACGTGACAATTCGATACTCAGGCATCCCTGTCTCGGGACTCGAGATCGGTGAAACCAAGTACGGCGACCGTTGCTTCTTCTCGGAGAACTGGCCGAATCAAGCGCGCCAATGGATGCCGACCATCGACCATCCCTACGACAAGGCCAAATGCCAGATGATCGTCGTCGCGCCCGCGCACTATCAAGTCGTTTCCAACGGCCTGCTCGTGGAACAGAGCGATCTCGTCGGTGGGCAGCGGCTGACCCACTGGCGCCAGTCCGTACCGATTGCGACTTGGCTGTACACCCTAGGTGTGGCGCGCTTCGCGGTGCAAAACTTGGAGGACTTCGATGGCAAGCCCGTGCAAACGTGGGTCTACCCCCAAGATCGTGACGCTGGTTTCTACGACTTCGCCGAACCAACCCACGCGGTGCTCGCCTACTTTTCGGAGCAGATCGGTCCCTACTCCTACGAGAAGCTCGCGAACGTTCAGAGCGACAGCGTGGGTGGGGGAATGGAGTCCGCCTCTGCCATCTTCTACGGGGACGACTCGGTCAGCGGCGAGCGCACCGTGCGCTGGCGCAACGTGACCATCCATGAGATCGCGCACCAGTGGTTTGGCAACTCCGTCACGGAATCCGATTGGGATGATGTTTGGCTGAGCGAAGGTTTCGCGACCTACTTCACCCTGCTCTTCCGTGAGCACGCCTATGGGCGCGATGACTTCGTGAACGGGTTGAGGGAATCGCGGGAAGGCGTACTGCGTTTCTACGAGCAGACGCCCGATTACCGAGTGGTGCACGACAACCTCGAGGACATGTCGAAGGTCACCACGGGCATGCAATACCAGAAAGGAGCTTGGATCCTGCACATGCTGCGCCGCCAGCTGGGCACGGAGGTCTTCTGGCGGGGGATTCGCGACTACTACAAGCTGTACCAAAACCAGACGGCAAGCACAGCGGACTTCCGGCGTGTGATGGAAGAGCGTTCTGGGCAGCAGCTTGGTTGGTTCTTCGATCAGTGGTTGTTCCAAGGGGGCCTTCCCAGCATTGAAGGCACTTGGAGTTTTGCGGCAGGCTCACTGCAACTAGACTTGCGCCAGACTCAAAACGTCTATCGCTTTCGCGTTCCCTTGGAACTGGAATTGCAGTTCGCGAATGGCTCCAGCGAGCGGCATCGCGTGCTGTTGGATACCGCCAATGGAATGCATTCCATCGCAACCTCGCAAAAGCCCGTGACCATCGTTCCTGATCCCGACACTTGGCTTCTGGGAACGGTTTCGTTGCGCCCCCGAGCGGAATAGCTGCATGCTGTCGCCGGCGGCTTTCTCCACCAGCGAAGAACCTGAACTGGCCTGCGTGCTGATCTGCGTCTCGACGATCAGCAGCGTTGGTGCAGGGTCTTTTCGATCTCGTCGCCGAGCAGAGTGGGGGCCGAGAGTGGGGTTGCCGTGTCTGAATCTGTCACCTATTCTCCTGCCGAGGCTCGCAGCCCTTCATGAAGAATCCCCTTCCCGCTGACTTCAACAAGCTTTGGGCGTCCCAATCGATCTCGTCGTTTGGTTCGCAGATCAGCTCCGTTGCCTTGCCGTTGACCGCGGTGTTGGTGTTGGAGGCGACGCCCCGGGAGATGGGGTGGCTGGGGGCCTTTCAGTACTTGCCCATGGCCATCTTTGGACTGGTTGCTGGTGTCTGGGCCGATCGCATGCGGCGACGACCGATACTGATCGTCAGCGACTTCGCGCGGGCGGCGCTGTTGCTATCGATTCCCATTGCGGCCTACTTCAACTTGTTGACCTTGGCTCAGTTGTGCGTTGTCTCCTTCGCCGCGGGCAGCTTCAAGGTGGTCGCGGCTGTCGCCGATCGGGCCTACCTGACTTCGATCCTGTCTCGCGATCAATTGATGGCGGGCAACAGCAAGATCTGGTTCAGCTTCTCCTTGGCGCAAACATTGGGGCCGGGCCTGGCGGGTTGGCTGGTCAAGGCGCTGACCGCACCGATCGCCATCGTGGTGGATGCTGCTTCCTTCCTAGTGGCAGGCTTGGCGCTGCTGACCATTGGGAAGGAGGAACAAAAGCCGACGCACATTGATGGCGAGAGCATGGGAAAAGGTGTGCGTTTCGGTCTGAGCTACGTTTGGAATCACGCCTTGTTGAAGCCTCTGGTGCTTTGTGCGGGGATGCACAACATCTGCAGCACCATGATCGTGACGGTCTACTTCCTGTACCTCAGTCGTCAGCTCGAAATCGATCCGGGTCTGCTGGGCGGGATCTTGGTGACCGGCGGCGTCGGTTCGGTTTGCGGGTCAATCCTGGCTAGACGTCTGACGAACCGGCTAGGCTCGGGCAGCACCCTGATCGCCTTGCAAGTGCTGACCGGTGTCGCGCGCCTGTTGATTCCACTGGCGGCGGGTTCGATCGGTGCGGTGATCGCGACCCTGGCGCTTTCCGAGTTTCTCTTGGGATTGGCACGTTCGATGTTCAACATCACGCAGATCAGTTTGCGGCAGTCGATCATCCCGGACGATGCCCAGGGTCGCGTGAACGCGAGCATCGGGTTCGTCCTGTGGGGCTTCACTCCAATCGGCGCATTGGCCGCGGGTTTCAGCGCCGAGGCCTTTGGCATTCGAGAGACCCTGGCGGCAGCCGCGCTCGGCGTGTTGTTGTCGACAGGGTGGATGCTGATCTCTCCCCTGCGTGGTTATCACATGGAAGCCAGTACCACCACCTAGGAACGGGGTCCTCGTCCGGCGCCGGTATTGAGCATGTGCTTTCGGCGACCTCGGGTGCAGGGTTCGGGGCTTTTCTGGTGGAGCGACTGCTCTTCGTGCGCAGCTTCGGATCGCGCCTCTTCCAGCCTCCACGCAACGAGCCAGCTGCGGACTCCCGCAACTGGCTCGACATTCAAGCGCGCGCTCCGCTCCCGTCAACGGGCAGTCGACGTGGGGAACAATCTCACGGTGTCCAGGTCACGGTCCACGCGTTCGAGAAGTTGAACTTGGCGGACGTGCAGCTTTGTGGCGACGTATCCCTGTACCAGAACTGATAGTTCGTCGGAACAGCCAGGCCTGCGCTCGTCGCCCCAAAGGGCATGCCCTGGAAGTTGTCGAAGGTCGTCCCACCGTAGGAAGAGGTGATCTGCACCTGGGAACGAATGGATTGGCCGACGCACAGGAGGCCCCGACCCCGATGGATCCCAAGGCCGCTGTTTAGCTGATTGGCTCCGCTCAAAAGCATTCCTTGGCGCGGCCCATCAAGGCCACGGACGTAGAGGCCGAAGTTGTCAGCCGAGAGCTGGGGGTTGCCGAAGGCGATGAGTTCTGCGCTGACCCCAGCCGTTGCACAGCCGGTGCCAGGATCCCCTGACATGCCACAGGGGCAAGGGGTTCCCGTTCCATCGCCAAAGCAGAATGAGTTGCCAGGAGTTCCGCGACGCAAGGCGTAGAAGAATCCACCGTTGGTAGCGACCACTTCTGTGTACTCGTTGCCCGGGGGCTTGTTGGTCAGCTCGCCCGCGGCGTCTGGTCCCCAGACGACAATCGAGCCATCGCTGTGCAGGGCGATGCTCCCGGCGAGTCCTGAGTCGATGCGAATGAATCCAGATCCGGTTGGCATCGTGGCGAGCCCCCCGAGGAAGTCAGTACCCCAACCGAGAATTGAACCGTCGCTGCGCAAAGCGAAGTTTTGGAAGGCCCCGGCCGCGATATCGATGAAACCAGTCCCGGTAGGCGCATCCGAGACGGCCCCATAGGAGTCGTCGCCCCATGCGACCACGGAGCCATCTGAGCGCAAGGCGACACTGGTGCTCCAGGCACTATCCACTTGGACGAAGTCCGACCCTGCAGGCGTCCCGGAGACCACACCATTTGTGTTGATGCCCCAGGAGATCAATTGTCCGTTCAATCGAAGGGCCACCGAGTGTCCCTGTCCGACGGAAACTTGACTGTACGCGGTTCCACCTGGGGTTGCGCTGACGAGGCCACTGGCGTCGCTTCCCCAGGAGACGAGAGAGTGATCAGCGCGCATGGCAAGGCCATGTGCATTTCCCAAGCCCGCCTGTCGAAATCCAAATCCGGTGGGGGCGTTTGCAAGCAGTCCGTGCATGTCCTCGCCGTACTCGGAGTTCCCCCAGACGGCTAGGCTGCCATTGGATCGCAGAGCCAGGCCGTAGGTGAAGCCGCCCGCAATCGTGACGAAGTCGGAACCATCCGGTACATCGGCGATGGCACCGCTCTCATCCCAGCCCCAGCCGAGAATGCTTCCTTGGGCGAGAACGGGTGCAGAATTGAAGAGCGCGAACGTGCATGCGAGCAGAGCGATCGTGCTCGAGCGCTGATGAGTGCGAGTCATTTTGAGTCTCCTTGGGAACTAGGTTTTGAGGGGTCTGCTGAATCGCGACCGTGCGCGAGATGACACTGATTGAAGCTCGTGTGTGTCCAACGCCTTCGTTGGCGAGCATCAACAGCGAAGCACGGGGCGAGGGATCCAACATAGCAGATCGTAGGAGATCGGCGTCCAAAGCCCTGTCCGCACGGGGCCTGGATGGCGTCAGAACCACATGATTCGGGTACCTCGCACGGGGGAGGGCGAAGGCCAGCGCAGCAGATCCCGAGTCCTTTCGGATAGCAAGGCGCGCTGCATCGAACGCGGAGCGTGGGAGGTCAATCTCTGCCAGCAGGCTTGCGCAAAGGCCGACAAGAGGAGCGTCCCGCGTTGTGCAGGGAGCGCCAAGCGGAAGAGGGGCGACTCTCCTACTCCTCCGAGAGGTGCTTCACGTGCTTCAGCACGCGCCGGTGAATGCTGTGAACGATTCCGTCCGACCAAACTTGCCAGTAAAGCTCGGGGCCCATTTCGAGTTTGTACCAGGTTGTTCCTTCGAGGCGCGTGCGTCCTCCTTCGAGTGCTGTCAGTTGAAACTGGCCGCGTACGCTGCGGAAGGCCGTGGTCAAGTGCGGGGGTCGCAGGTCGTCGTAGAAGCTCCATTCCTCCATCGGAATCGGCTGCTCGATCACGTCGAAGGCGAGGCGCTGGGGGGCGTCCCAAACGGTGATCGGCTCGACGAAGGCGCCCGTGGAGAACTCGCAATAGCGCACCGCTCCCACGCCCTGGCCTTCGATGCGAGCGCGGACCGGGTAGGCGATGCCCGTGTCAAACAGCCAGCTATCTGGTTCGGGAAGCTCGCTGAAGCTGACTACATTTTCCCAGACGACTTCCGGGGGCGCGTCAATTTCGATGACCGTTACGACCGCGCGCTCCGGCGTGGGTGTTAGCTCGCTTTCCAACCAGGTCGCGAGCGGCAAGAGGAGCACGAAGCACATGGGTGCTGTGGGTCCTGGTCGTCCGACTCCAGCAAGAGCTCGACCTGTTATAGCGCCGAGCAGCACGCCGAGGAACACGATAGGAAAGGCCATCGCGATGCAGATCATTCCCTCGACCGCGAAGAGCAGCAAGGCGCTACACGCGATGAAGGTGCTCACGATTGAGAACCAAACGGTTGACTGGGCGGACCGCGGCTCGTCCTGGTTCATCAAGAAGCCCATGCCGGCCCCATAGAAAACAGGCAAGGCGAGGAAGGTGCCCGAACTGTAGTCGTGCATGCCGTTGATCAGGATCGTGTAGACCACGCCGCACAGGGCGAGCAGTCCGAGGCCCGCGAGCAGCACCATTCCGATCGTTCGCTCACCTTCCTTCTCGCGAGGAAGCACCACCTGGCTCGACGGGCACAGCACAAGCACCAGAATCATGAGGTAGTTCACCAGGGGGATGAAGAAGAGCAAACTCCACCAGGGCGATGCCCCCGCGTCATAGGAACGCCGCGCCGACCACATGGTTCCAATCCAGGCGAACAAGAGCCCCCACAAGAGCAAGAACATCAAGAACAGCGGCGGCATTCCGCGGAGCGCCCCTGCCGCGCTCATGCGCTCCGAATAGATCGGATTCAGATAGTCGATAGGATTCCAAAGCTCGCCGATCACGTAGAAGTAAGCGAGCGCATCGACGGCGTACTTCAGAAGCATGAGGAGCAGACCGACCCGCAAGTACTGCCCGCGCGTCACCCGCCCTTCGAAGCAAAAGAGGCTCCTGATGAGTCGTTCCATGGGGTCAGCCTAGCAGGTCCGGCGGGTGTCAGGCCGCGGACCTCACGGTGATTCGGCACCTAGGATCCTCCGGGCTCTTCGGGGTCCCTCTCTATCCGTGTCGATCCGCGCTCTCCTACCGATAGCCGAAGAGGTGGCGGGACTTGATGGCTTCGGTGACCCCCTCAGGGACGCAATCCTCCCAGTCAGAATTCCGGGCGCGAATCATTTCGAGCACATCAGCGGAGCAGATCGAGAGGAAGCTTAGATCGGCCTCATCGAGGCTAATCAGAGTTCCACGGTCGAGAAGGTACTGGTGGAGGCTCTTGAGCTCCGGGCCGACGGGGATGTTGGCCGCCGTGAGAACCGTGTTGTCCTCGGGGTGGAACGCCGGATAGACATAGAGCGAGAGGTTGTTCTTGCACAGGCGTCCGATGGCTTCCAGGACTCCTCCCTGAAGTTGCTCGTAGTACTTCGGGTTGAAGATCTCGGTCAAGGTCAACGCGCCCAGGGCCAAACCGACCTTCGGCGGCGCGAAACGCATCAAGAAGTTGACCAGGCGGTAGTGTTCCGAGAAGTTCGAGATCAGGACGAAGGAGTCGGTCACGTTGGAGAGCATGTCCACCCGATTGAGGAAGTCCGTGAGGTTGACGGTTCCGTCGGTGAGCAAGTTGCTCATGGTGATTTCGAGCACCGACGCCGTGCCCCTGCGGCCCGCATCGGGGGATTGGTTGAATTGCTCCCACGCGCACTTCTGAAGGTCCAAATGAACCTTGGTGGCGGGTCTGAAGTTGCCCCGTTGAACGAGCACGGGAGTCTTGTAGAGCACCTCGGACGCTTGCAGCACCTGCCCTGTGCTGGAGAACATGGCCGCATCGCTGAATCCAAGTTGCACCAGGCGCAAGCTCATGACGCGATTGTCGACGCTGCGGAATTCCACTCCCGAGAATTCGACCATGTCGATTTCGACGCGATCGGGAGATAAGCCGTCCACCAGAGATTCGAGCAGTAGCTCGGGTTGGCGCGACAGGAACGCTGCGCCATAGACCAGGTTCACTCCAACAATGCCCAGGGCCTCCTGTTGTTGGAGGTTCTCGAGGTCCTTCATGCGGACGTGAACGATGACCTGATTGGGTTGATCCTGGGGGTGAGCTTGAAAACGAATTCCCATCCACGCGTGACACTCACTCGAACCGCGGTAGCTGCGCGCGGCAACGGTGTCCGCAAAGGCGAAGAAGGCAGTGTCGCGGCCGCGCAGTGGACCCAAGCGCTCGATGTTCAGGTCGTACTCATGCTCGAGCATCGTCTCGAGCCGCGAACGTGAAACGTATCGATCCGATGTCCCGTAGATCGCGTCGCTTACCTGCATGTCGTAGGCCGAGATGCTCTTAGCGACAGTTCCGGAGGCAGCGCCCACGGAGAAGAACCAGCGAACCACTTCCTGGCCAGCACCGATCTCCGCAAAGGTTCCATAGCGATCTCCTGCGAAGTTGAGCTCCAAAGCTTTGAGGCGGGTGTCCGTAATGCGCGGCGGATTGTTCATGGCTCTGGGGTCGCTGGGCGGGGGTTTCCCTGGGAGGGGCAGGGGCTCGCGCACTTCATCGACTGATTCGGATGCACGCTCGAGTCTCCAGGCATTCGGGCCGCACTCCTGGCGCCCTGCCGTCGAAGCGTGACGCACCACTCTCGTCAACAGACTTCAAGCTCCACTAGCCAGCAGTCCGCGGGTGACCTCGAGCAAATGCCCCGAGGGGCGGGTGATCCTGTCATCCACTCCGTGGCCGCCAAGTGGGCCCAAGCCCGGTCCCAATCGTGATCGCTAGGGACTGCCTTGAGCGTGGACTGCATGAGACCGCGGCATCAGTCTTCAAAAGTGAGCCAATTTGGGTTTCAACGCCGGCGGATTGAAGTGCACTCGGAGGCTTCCCTGGGATCGTCAGGGTTGTCGCATCCGACCGATGGGTCTGGAAAGGCGCGGGGCGTTAACTCGTGCGGTACGGAGTGTTGGGAGAGCACCGGGTCGTGTGCGCTTCGCTCCCTTAAAAACGCGCGGAGGAGAGAAAGCCGATGGGTAGAGCCGTTCCACCGTCGAGTGCCAATTCAGCCAAGGCCTGGCCCAGCACCGGTGCGAACTTGAAGCCGTGGCCAGAAAGCCCAGCAGCGTAAGCCACCCGTGCGTGCTCCGCGTGTTGATCGAGGATGAAGTGGCCATCGGCGGATTCGGTGTACATGCACGTGGCGTGGTGCATGCATTGGTCGCTCAGCCCGGGCAAGAACGCGTGATTGAAGCCTTCCACGGGCAGCTGATCCGCACGCTGCAACTCGCGGTCCAGGGCGAGGGGATCCGGCAGCTCGACTCCACTCGTGTGCTCGGCCACCTTCACACCGCGCAGGTCGAGCTCGGGGAATCCGTAGAACACTTGGCCGCTGGGGGTTTCCATGGCGAAGGGAACAAAGCCGTTCGCTCGCGTGTAGTGATCGTTGCGCGCTTTGTACCAGAGCTGCACCTTGCGCAGGACGCGCAAGGGCAAGCTAGCCCCGCCCATGTCCCGCGATGACCAGGCCCCTTGAGCAAGGACCAAACTGGCCGCGCGGAAGCTCCCCCGATCGGTTTGCACGATGTACTGCTCGCCGTCCGCTTGCCAACTCTCGACGGTCACGCCCGTACGCAGTTCCGCACCGGCCGCTACGGCTTCGGCGGCCATCGCTTTGATGCAATCTTCCACGTGCAGGTAGCCACCGATCGGTTCGAAGAGAGCGCGCATGTCCTTCGGCAGACGTACACCGGGGAAGCGCTTGGCGAGAGCTGCGCTGTCCAGCTCTTGCACCTCGAGATCATGGTCGGCGGCTGAGCGCAACACGCCCTCGATCAACTCGCCAGCTACGGGGCCTGCTTCAAGAACGCCTGTTTCTACGTAGAGGGGCTGACTTGCGCGCTGGTCCAAGGCGCGCCACAACTCGAAGCTGCGGCGCAATAGCGGCACGTAGTCCGGATGCTCGAAGTAAGCCAAGCGGATGGCCCGCGTGTGACCGTGGGAGCTGCCCCGGTCATGGCCCGGTTCGAAGCGCTCAAGGCCGAGGGTGCGCGCGCCGCGGCTAGCCAATTGAGAGAGAGCGGCGCTGCCCACGGCGCCCACTCCGAGCACGATGCAGTCGTAGGTTTCCATGGGATCCAAAGTTGCACTATTGCAGGGATCGAGTCGCGCCATTTCTTATGCGCAACCTTGGAGTTTCCACGGGTCGCGTCCATTCCGAACTCGATGTCCGCGGCTGGCGAGTCATAGACGGGCGCAGCCGACAGGTCACGAGTTGTTCCATAGGCGCGAAGCACTCCCACAGCCCGTGTGCAATTCCGCAGCGAGCCGCGCGCTCACCTTCCTGGACCCCTGAGCATGCTCAACTCTTGAGCGCTGCGCTGCTGATTGCCTGGCGCGGAAAGGGCTCGCTATACTCGCGGGATGCAGAACTCCAATCGAAGACTGTCGGGCCTCGGACTGTCCGCTGCCACACTTCTGTTCTCGTGCGCGAGCGCAGCGGCTCCAGCTGTCGATTCGTCGCCGGAGGTTGTGGTGACCTTGGGCGGAGCGCCGTTCGCCACGGTGCATGTTCGGGCGGAGCCTCGGCCGTTCGTCTATCCGCTGATCGGACCGGGGGGAGTCCCCATGACGCGGGCCTTCCCCATGGAAGTCGTGGACGGCGAGGAGCAGGATCATTCCCATCACCAGTCCATGTGGTTTGCCCATGGGGATGTGAACGGTTA
The DNA here is from genome assembly GCA_937905825.1 of uncultured bacterium. Classification (GTDB taxonomy): domain Bacteria; phylum Planctomycetota; class UBA1135; order UBA1135; genus JABACD01. The sequence goes on along the minus strand of CALCXM010000053.1, from coordinate 58,489 downwards.
CGACTTCTGGCATGGGAAGGAGAACCGCGAACGCATCGTTTGGGATGGCAGTCAGAGCGTGGAGCGGGATGACTCTCGTTGCCGCGTGCGGGCTGGCTACCGCTGGCTCGTCGACGAAGACAGCTTGATCTGCACGGAGGAACGCGAGTTCGTTTTTGCGGAAGCGGATGGAGCGCGCACGGTGGACGTGTCCGTCACCCTAACTCCCGGGACGGAGCCGCTTGTTCTCGGAGACACGAAAGAGGGGAGCTTTGCTCTGCGCGTGCATCGCGCTTTGCGCGTGACAGGTGAGCACGCCACGGGAACGCTGATCAACAGCGAAGGGCAGGAAGGCCAGGCCGTTTGGGGCAAGCGCGCGCGCTGGATCGACGACTCGGGGACCGTGGATGGTCAGGAAGCGGGAGTCGCCATCTTCGATCATCCGCAGAACCCGCGGCATCCAACTTGGTGGCACGCTCGCACCTATGGATTGCTCGGGGCCAATCCGTTCGGTGTGCATGACTTCGAGAACAAGGCGAAGGGGACTGGCGCTATGACGGTACCGGTGGGTGAGAGTCTGTGCCTACGCTACCGGGTGGTGTTGCACGGGGGCGGCTGGGATGCCGCACGCTTGGACGCGGCCTACGCAAGCTGGTCCGCAGGCAACAACTAGAAGGGCTGGGCCTCTTCCACCGCGCGTGACTCCGGTGCCCAAACGCGCACTCCTGCAACACGTCCCGAGTCATCAAAGGAACCGAAGCCCAAGCGTCCCCATTCGAAACCCTTGTCCACGGCTTCAAGAATAGGCTCAGCGGCCCCGTCCCAGAAAACCCGAATCGTTCCAGCTTGGGTGCGGCGTTCGATTCGCACTCGATGCCATTCGTTTTCCCCCCAATCGATCCCCTGTGCGCCAACCTCCGCAAGCTTGGCCCGCGGCGCTCCATCCACGCGGAAGATGTTGTGGGCATGCTCATCGGGAGTCGTGGCCAGGTGCACGTAGTCGTACTTGGCCGGCGTGACGAAGCCGAAGAACAAGCACATGTCCCGGTGCCCATAGTTGCGGCCGGTTTGGAGCAACTCGACTTCCAAGTCGAAGTCGGCGACTAGCAATCCAGGGACCAGCGCGATGCTTGTCGGTGATCTGAAAGGTGGCTTGTAGTCGCTCGCTCCCAGCAGTTCCAGGGAACCGCGGCCGTCCTCGCCATTCCAAGTCCAGCGCGCGGGCTGCGTGAAGGCGTAGTCGGCGATGGAGGCTTCGGTGGAGAAGTCCTGCGAGTAGACGAGCGCCCACTCAGAATCCGAGGGCAGCTTCTGATCCCCTGATGCGAAGGGCAACGTTTGATCTAACGGAGGGGTCTCATCAATGCGAGTTGCCCCGGAGCAAGCAGCCAGCAGCATGGCGGCACCGAGTGCAGCCGTCTTCGTCCTGTGCATCACCCTAAACCTCCTGGGGGACCACAAACCCTTCACGGTAGTCCCGGGTGAGCAGGCGGTTGGCCGCGTCGTTGCCGATGAACCGCTCGCTCGCCGGATCCATCTGCAGCCAGGGCCCGAGCCGCAGGCCGGAATTCTCAAAGTCGACACCATTGGCGACCAAATGGGACCCGAGACGCTCGTAGGTTTCGGACGCCGCCGGGTTGGAGGCGACCGCGGCCGCGATTTGCTCGTTGCTTTGACTCTTCCCGAGGAGATGGGAGATGTTGCCCATGTGGCACATGGCACTGGAGATGTGCCCTTCCCGAATGTCGGCCGTCAGCATCGACGAGTCCCGCTTACGCACCGCATCGATGAAGTTGGCGAAGTGATCCGACGCGCCTTCGAAGCGCTTGATCTCTTTGCCCTCTTTGTCGACGGCGATCGCCCGGCTGTAGTCGGGGATGCGCAGGTAACCGTTCTCGCAGTGGATGATCACGCCGATGCGCGCACCCATGTAGTCGTCCATGCTCCCGCCCCAGTTCTGCGCTTGAGCCTGCTTGTCGCGGGGCAGGCCGCGCACCTCGAAGATCAACGGCGCGCTGTCAAACTCGTGATACACCATCTGCGTGTTCGGGGTGTTGCCATCGTCGTCGTACCCCACCCGGCCACCGATGCTCAAAGTTCGCTTGGGCAGCCGCGTCTCCCCCAAAGCCCAGCGCGCGATGTCCATTTGGTGAATGCCCTGGTTGCCCACATCTCCACAGCCGGTGTCGAAGACCCAGTGCCAATCGTAGTGCAGGCTCTTGCGCATCAGTGGCTTGAGCGGCGCCGGGCCCGTCCATAGGTCGTAGTTGATGTGCTCGGGAACGGTTTGCGCTTGCGCCACCTTGCCGATGCTCTGGCGCGGCTTGTAGCAAAGTCCGCGTGCCAGATTGATCTTGCCCAGGTTCCCCGCTTGAATCCATTCGATGCCGGCGGCGATGCCTTGGCTCGAACGGCATTGGGTTCCGGTTTGCACGATGCGCTTGTACTTGCGCGCCGCCTTGACGATCTGCCCGCCCTCCCAAACGTTGTGCGAGACCGGCTTCTCCAGGTAGACGTCCTTGCCCGCCTGGCAAGCCCACACCGCTTGCAATGCATGCCAGTGGTTGGGGGAAGCCACGGAGATCGCATCGATGTCATCGCGGTCGAGCACATGCCTCAGGTCGGCGTAGGTGTCTACCTTCTCGCCACGCTCCGTGAACTTCTGCTTGGCCGCCGCGAGAGCCTTCTCATCCACATCGACGAGGGCCACGACGCGCACGCCTTCGAGCCGATGCAGCCCATTGATGTGAGCTGCGCCCCGGCTTCGAATGCCGACGCAAGCCACACGGATCTCATCGTTCGGGCCAACGCGGCGCGCTAGAGAAAGCGGAGACGTCGCAGACAGGGCGATGAGCGTTGCGCTACTGCCTTGCAAGAACCGGCGGCGGGAGAAGTTCGACATGACGTCTCTTGTGAAGTTGTGGGGGATCAATCGGCGGGGTGGACTAGACTACGCTTCAGCCCAAAACCTGTCACTTGCCCTCTGCCTCGTTCCGGCGGTTTGATCTCCATGAAGGCGCCCCATCTACTTTTTCTGGCACTCTCGCTGTCCCTTGTTTCCTGCAAGTCCGCAGCGCAGCGCACCCAGGAAATCCAAGTGGCTCACCTGACATCCGGTGAAGGGTTTCCTCAATTGCGCGACGCCTTTGCGACGGCCAACCCGGGCTATGAGGTGAGTTGGCATCCGAATTGCCAATCTCTCCCATCCGTCGATCGCTCTCGTGTCTTGTTTGTGCAAGGCCCTGCGGATCGCCGCAATGAGCCAACGGTGGGGGACATTCTCTTGCTGGATGCGGGCGAATCCTGGCAGGTGCCGGGCGGGTTGGGCATCGATCTACTCTGCTTTGAGGTTCCACTCCACTTGCCTGCCCAGCTTCCGCGCAGCATTCGGCCCGATTGGGATCCAAAAGTCACGGACACGCCTGGGGGCTGCGCCGAAGAATCCGGGGCCTATCGCCGCATTCTATTGACCTGGCTAGAGTCGAAAGGCCCCTACGTGTTGCATGCCCTGAACGCCCACCGAGTGAGGATCAACGACTCCTTCTCCCACTACCATCCCCTCGACGGGGGTTTCGACGAGTTCTACCTCGTTCAGATGGCGGGACCCGACGCGCAATTGCTGACCTCGACCCGCGTGCCCGCTATCGAGCAGCACAGCGTCAGCGCACAGCAAGCCGGCTCTCTCATCCAAACTCGGAAGCTACAAGTTGGCGACCTGGTGTACCTACCCCGCGGAACAATGCATCGCGGCCTCGGTGGCCCCTTGGTGCAGGTGATCTCCGTCCCCGGCTTCGTCCCCAACAGCGAGATCGGACTTGACCATCATCTGCGTGCAATCAACGAACAGCTGGGTCTTGGTCCTGATCGCGCCTTGCCCTTTCACCGCTCTGCTTCCGAGGAAGCCGTGGTGAAGTGAGAGCGCGAGAGCGCACGTCCGCAGGCTCCGTCCGTGATCACGAAAGTCTCAGGACAGAGCCCGCCGGGTGCGCGACTCGCACACATGCCGCTCATCGAGGAGGGTTCCGGCTAGGGAATCATGGTCACGTAGCGCCCACCGCTCAGGTTGAAGCCAGTGCTACATGGGCCGCCAACAGGGTCGCGGTACCAAACTTGGAGGGAGTAGGTCGCGCCCGCTTGCCAGTTGCCTTGGGCGGCTAGGCCGTTGCCCCAGTTGGCGACTCCTTGGCCCGTCGAGATGCGGACTGCAAAGCGCTTGAGGTTTCCGCCGGTGCAAAGCGTACCGTCGCCGAGAATGGCTCCTGGCTGGAACAGGGCGTCGCCCGAGAACAGCATGGCCGGTCTGCCCGGGGGCAGTTGGACTCCTGAGAAGGAGAGATCATCCAGTGCGATGCTTGCGGAGCCTTGGGCGGTCAAGAAGGCCCCGGCACCCGTTGAGTTCAGGCAGCCTTCTCCGCCAGCTGCGAAGTTGCCACAGGGGCAAAAGAAGGAGCCGGTCGTGTTGTCGCAGAAGGGAACTGTTGGGTCGGTTGCGACAGCCTCCATCAAGGTGACCGAGAAGATGCAGGCGTTTGTGTTGCAACTCGAGACGCAGGGGGACTGCATACCCACCACGTGGATGTAGTCACCGACCACGAAGCCGCCAAGACCCTCATTCAGGTTGTAGAGGTTGCCGTTGTCTGCTTGGTACGAAGTGCAAGAGCCGTTCTGGACCAGGGTTCCATTTCCATCGTAAGGCGACGGGCTGAGGGAACTGTTCGCGGCGGCGAGAGGGGAGCAGAGGAAGAGAGCGAGGGCTAAGAGGTAGGTTCGCATGGACTTGTTCGCGTTGTTGCGGTTGGTACGGAAACGTGTGATTGCAAGACCTGAGAGGAAGCTGGTCGGACCAGCCTATCCTCAATTTGGGGGCTGTTGGGTGTTGAGAGCTTCGCGCCCAGTCACCGTTGAGTAAGATCGTCTGCCCGCTGCGGTAGAGCGCCGCTTGGATCGAGTCACGAGCGACTGCTTTACCCGACACGAGCCCCTCAGAAACGGTCAGCGACGAATGCGGACACGAGTGCAACCGTTGGCCTACCGCGGCGACCTGTCCCTGCGTCAGGATTGCAAAGCGACCTCGCTCTTGACCGGCCATGGCAGTGGTCAGCGAGCATGTAGCGGAATCGGCGTTCGCCTTTTTACATAGTTAGCCTCACGGATCTGGTGACGCGCGTGCTTCGAACAACTGCTCCGAACTGCGAGTGGTGCAAATCAGCGTGCTGCGGTTTGGCGGTGATCCTCTGGTGCACGATAATTGCACGGATCGGTTCTCGCCCTCAACCTACCGACCACTCCGGCCCATGCTGCGCAACGCTAGGCACCTCCCGGGGGAGCGTACACCTCCTCTTCGCTAGGGGGATGGGGCCGATGAAATAGGAGCGCGGGTAGAGGTGTGCGATTCGTTCGCCGCAACTCACCCTTCTCACTTGCCTTCGAATTGCCAGAACAGGTCGCTCAGTTTCTTGTTCATGCGAGCTTCGGCGGCGGGGCTTCCGAGGGGATCGGAGAAGCTGCAGTTCTCGTAGAGTTCCCCATCCACGGGGTAGTCCGCGGGGTTCTTCCTGAGCAGCGCAAAGGTGCAGCCCTTGTAGTGGATGCGACTGTTCTTCAGCCTTGGCCAGTCGTCGACAAGCTCGAAGTGGCAGTTTTCAAAGCGGGCGATCACGGGGCCGCGACGGAAGATATCGCCGTTGCCTGGGCTTCTGCCGTAACCCCCGACGATCTGGCAATCTCGCGCGCGTAGCACCGAACCACGAGTAACGCCAAAGATCTTGCACCCCCCGTGCCCCGCATCAAAGCGGACGATGCGCACGCGCTCCAGATCTAGCAGCATGCTTTCATTGCGCAGGTCGAACAATCCGTTGTTCTCGCAGTCGAGTGTCATGTTGCGAAAGGCCAAGCGCTCCACGACGCTGTCTATGGAAATGTCGCCGAGCGCTAGCAGGGTCGCATCCATGCCTGCCCCAATCACCGTGATGTCTGCAGGGAGTGAATCGCCATCGGCTCCCCGGAATGCTCGCTCATCCAGGTGGTGGACTCCCGGTCCGAATCGAATCACCATCCCCGCGACGAGCTCACCCGCTTCCCCTTTGGCGAACGCTTCTCCGGAGATCACCCCGCCTGCAGTGTCCGCAACGAATTCAGGGGCTCAAGGGCCACCTCAGTGCTCTCCCCAGAGGGAGTCTGAAGCGAGGAACTCAGGAACCAACCAATCGCAAACGCGAACAACGCAACCAACAGATGCTTCTTCATGAACGTAGTCTTCTAGCCAGCGAGCGAGATCCCGACGACTGGGTGTACCACCAACCGAGGGTGATCACAACGATCCAGGGTCCGTACCCATTGCAATCTCAACTCCACGTTCGATTGCATCATCGCCGTTGGCGTGATCCAGGAGTCTCCCCGTCTTACGCTACTCGTCCTTGAACAGGTCTTTCGGCAAGGAAACCTGGAGCTCACCATCTTGATCAAACTCATCAACGTCGACGGTGAACGGGCGGGGGGAGGGGAGGCCCACCATCGACATTCCGCTGCTCGCTAGGATGGCGACGGAAAGGTGCAAGCGGTAGGTTCCGGGCCCGGGGAAGGTGACGCTTGCGCGGCCCTGTACGGCGAGTGCTCCAGGGACGAAGGCTGAGAGTGCATGTGTCCAGGGGAGGTTCTTGTCGGCGTCGCGGAAGTAGGACATGGATACGGAACGATCCCCAGATTGGATTTCGCCGAGGTCCTTGGTGTTCAGGAAAACAGAGATACCCGGCTTCAGGGTGACCTCCGCCGGCGCGTCGTCGGGCTCGAAGGCCACGGGGCGGTAGCCGGTTTGCATGACGACCACCCTAGGGTCACCTTCAATCGGATAGTCGAGCTTCACGCGCTTCGCCGGCGCACGTGTTTCCGTGCCAAGGACCCGTGACTTGTCGATGTACACGGCCGTCGAACAGCGCAGGGGCTTTCCGTCCGCAGTGGAAACGAGGAACTCGAGGGTGCCCATGGGCGTCGAGAGGTCGATGGCTTGCAAGTCGAATGGGTGGGTCGTGCGCCCGTCTTCAACCTGGATGCCGCGAGCTTCGAATACCAGCCTTGCTTGGTGCCGGATGAGGAAATCGTAGCTTCCGCGCGCCAGGCCAATCGTCGTGAATGCGCCTGAGTTCTCATCAGGTAGTCCGAGGTCTGCCCAGCCGGTCCCGGTTTGCGTGGTCCCGCTTTTGTGGACGATATAGACGACTTCGGAGAGCGGGATTTGGGTGGCCGGCAGCACCTGGCCTGCGATCTTGCCGCCCTTGATCACGGGCACCTCGAGCTCTTGCGCACCGGCGATGAGGTTCGTGGGCTGGACCAGCACCAACTCCGGATCTCTATTGATGGAGAGCTCGATCACGTCTGGCCAAAAGCCACTTGACGTTGAGAATTTGCCTTCGCTATCCGTGGTGACCCCGTGGGAGCGGCGGTCGAAGTAGGTAGCGAGGGAGAGTTCCAGGTCCGCGACGGGGTTGCCTTGCGGGTCGACGCAACGACCGCGTGCGCGGGGATCGCGAGGCTCTAGGCGGTGCTCTCCAACCTGCACCGTCCCGGCGGTGATGAGTAGGGGGGCGGGGAAATCAACTCGAGCTTGCCAGTCTCCCCAACTGCCCCAACTACGCTTGTGCAAGCTGACGAGCACCTTCGAGCCCACCTTAATTCGCTCTCCGACTTCGACAGTGTAGCGCCCGAGGGGATCCGTTTGGACCACAACCCAACCCAGGTCGTCCCGCTTGTCCGATCGGAATTGGACTTGGATCTGTTTCTTGGCAAGTGCAGCGCCGGAGGCATCGAGTGCGCGACCCACGAGGATCGGACGGTTGGGGGAAACCACGTCGATGGTCACAGTTTCACCTGCCTTCGATGGGCCCTTGCCTTCAGCGTCCCAGGCAAACCCGAGCACCTGCGAAACGACTCGTACCTCGAGTGGTTCGCTCAGGCCGACGAAGGGGAAGAGCGCTTGCCCTTGCAGCAAAGCAACCGTTTGGGAGTTCGCGGATCGTTGTCGGCGACTCGCCAGGCTGACCTCGGCCGATAGGAGGAGTGGCTCACCCTTCTGATCCACCGTTCGCACCCGGACGGAGCCCGTGGGTGGAAGTTGAAGGGTGATCAGTTGGGTACGTTCGTCCTCCGGATCGAATCTTGCCGCGACATCCACCCCGGGGACGCTCAGGCGAACCTCGTAGTAGCGCTCACCAGGCCAGGCCCAATCCCCCTCGGCCACCACACCATGAAAGGTCACTGCGCCTTCCGAGTCTGAGTTCAGGACTTGAACATGGACGAAGTTGGCCGAGCGGACAGCATCCCCAGGGAAATCGACCAAGCCGTTCAGTAGGGCCACGGGGACCCCTGCTAGGGTGCCCCCTTGTGTGTCTCGAACGATCACCTGCAGCGCCGGAGTCTTTCCAACGGTGGTCGGGAGATCATTTACCCCCTCGACTCCCGCGGCCGATTCAGCTTTTCTCGCTCCCAAGCTGCTGACGTTTGCGACTGGTTCCGTAGCAGGGTTTGCGCCGCCCCCAGGTCGCGGGGCCAAGGCGATTGGTATTGTCTGATGGCTACCAGAGGCATCGGCGAGCCCAAGCAGCACAGAACTCTCGGGCAAGACTTCGCGCAGCAGCGGGCTCAAGACGAGCGCGGAAATCATGAGCGCGAGTCCAATGCCGACGAGCTTGAGAGCGAGCGGCACCGCGAACGATGACGCGCCCTTGGCGGCCAGCTGGCCTTCAGCGCCAGCAGGAATCGCGCTCGGAACCAGAGGCAAGCAAAGTCCCGCCCAAGCGGCGCGCTCTCCCCCGTACTCGGCATCCATCTGACTACGCAGCAATTCATGAGCGCGATGCAGTTGCGAACGCACGGTGGCTGGTTCGCGATCGAGCCGCTTCGCAATCTCCGCTGGCTTCAGCTCCTCGTAGTAGCGCAAGATCACCACCGACTTGTAGGGCTCCTCCAACTCCAGCACCGCATCCACAAGCGTCTTGTGCCCCTCTAGTTGCGACTGGCTGTCGGCGGCCGTGCGGTCGGGACGTGCCACGGCTTCTTCTCGCGCCCGTCGCCGACTGTCGCCGCGGAAGCGGTCCCGCACCAGGTTGCGCACGACCATCGCCAGCCAACCCTTCGGCGAAGATCCGTGTTGTGGGGGACGGCGGAAGGCCCGCAACCAGGTCTCTTGAACGACTTCCCCGACCTCTTCCTCGTTCGACAAGAGACCGCGGGCGACGGCGCGCACGAAGGGTTCGTACGCGAGCAGGGACTCGGGGTTGAGAGGAGCGGAGAGGGCGCGTGGATCGGTGTGGGACATGGGGAGGTGGGGCCTGAATCTCGGGATCGGGCCTCAAAACGCCATGCTAGCTGGAGCGTTGCGAGGAATGTTGAATTCCCTGGCGACGGAACGCGGGGGTCGCCCTCGGTTCCGTGCGAGTTGGTGCGTCTTCCGCGTTAGTAAGTCGCTAGCTCACTTCATCCGATCGAGGTGCGCGTGGCTGGAACTGGCCTCGCTAGTCCTCCACCGGTTGGTTGAAGCCGGCGTTCAGCGGGCGTCCCGAGCGGTGCGGCCTGCCCGGGCAACTCGACGGTCGATCCGTCTCCGCCAGGTGCGCAGCAGATCCGTTTCTCGGGGTAGCGATAGCAAACGCCGGGCGCGGATCATCGGCTTCAGTTGGACTCGGCGAGCATCTTGTCGAGTTCGGTCTGGCTTAGGATCAATTCGATGCGCTGTTCTCCATCGGAGTCCAACACGTTGACGAGCTGTTCGCGACCAGGGTCGGCCGTTCGCGTCGTGCTGGTGTTGACGCTGCGCTGTTCCACATGCCAGGTGACCTTTTCCTTGCCAGGGCTGGAGACGAGTACGAAGAGTTCCCGTTGCTCGTCAAAAGCATTTCCATGCCAGCCGCCCACAGCATCGCGATCGACGGCTGCTAAGGAAGCCTTCAAGTAGATGGGAGCCTTGGGGATCTTCAAGTCAGCGGGAAGCACCAACTTGACTTTGATGCCTTCGCGCATCACGACTTCTTGATGGCCACGGACGTTGTCGACTTGCTCAATGCGGCAACCCACTGCCTCCACCATGATATCGATGGCCTCGAACTCACTGAGCATTCGAACGTTCGCCTCACGCAGCCAGGTTGACTCCTGGTATTCCTGCGCACCCGCTTCGCGATAGTGAATGCGACCGCTGAGCTGATGAACATCACCGGGGGCGACCAGTTCAATTTCATGAAAGTGGAAACGGCCGCGCAGGTCGATTGGGTTCAGGCGGGGGTCCACCGTGCTCTTCCCAGTCTCGACGAGCAGGCCCTTGACCAAGTGCAAGGGATCCGATTGTCCATCGGTTGTGACCTTCACCGAACGCTCAGCGCCCGCTAGCAACTGTCCGAACGCAAAGTGCCCCTGCTTGTCGGGATGCACGATGCTCCAGCTTGTTGAACGTCGCTCCCCAGGCCCCGCGCTGGTGCCAATGGCAACCCGAAGCATTTCAATCGGGACTCCTTCGTCAACGAGGATCGTTCCAGTGATCTTGCCTTCCTTTGGCGCTTCCAGGAACACTCCTTCGTCACCGGGTTGGAAGGGGGTCCAGATCGATGCATAGCCCGCCGCATCCACAGCGAGCTCGAACTCCACGCCGGCTTGTGTTTCGGTCACCACAAAACTGCCGTCCTCGTCTGTTCTGAAACTGAACTGATAGTTTCGCCTCCAGGAGGATTCCCCGTCTATCTTGCTGCGCAACTGGAGTCTGACCTTGCCCAGTGCAGCCCCATCGGTGCCTACGGCGCGACCGGCGACGAAGACGGATGGGGGCAGCATGTGCAGGTCACCCAAGTCATTGATGCCGTCTTCGAGCTTTGGGGAGAAGTCGAAGGAGGCTTCAAGGTCCTGGTCCCCGAGCAGCTTGACCAGCAGCAATCGATTGGCCGATGCGTTGTGCTTGCGCGGCACGTCGACCAGGAAATAGCCATCAGCGTCCGTGATTGGTGCGCAGCCAAGAGTCGAAGTGGCGAACTCCGTCCGGAGGCTGGCCTGCACTTGGAGGGTGGCGTTGGCCAAGGGCTCTCCGGAGACATCGAGGGCTCGCATGCGCAGGATCGGATGTTCTGAACCAAGGCGTACCTCAAGCGCGACGCTTTCGCCAGAGACGCGCGGCCCCTCGGTGTGTCCGCTGTTGGGGACGGAGGAGTTGTCGCGGGTCACTTGGGCTTGCACGTTCATTCCAAGCTCCACGTGCGGAAAGTTCGCCCGGCCAGCTTCAAGGGTCTGCCGGGTGCTCATCAGCCGGTCGTTGCTGAAGGGCGAGTGATCGAGGGATGTTCCCTTCTCGAAGGCGCGCAACTCGACTTGACCGGCCCCCGTGTAGGGCTCCCAATCGGGCTCGAGCACCTGAATCGAGACGCTGCCCACGGCCGGCATCACCAACTCTATCGGTGCGCTGGGAGGGTTCTGCATGTCGAAGACCTCCATGACTTTTTTCAAGGTCAACACATCGAGCGCAACGTGGGGTTGCTTTCCCGGCTCGGATGACTCTTGCAGGTGGGCGAACGTCACCAGGCCCGTGCTTGGATCGCTCAGGGCGCTGCGTACGGTTGCTGCCCAGCGAGAAGATGACGGCTTGACGATCACGGGCACGCCGCCAACCGGTTTCCCAGTCGGGTCAACCACGCGCACCTGCAGGCGGACGTCACGGCCGAGCTTCAGGATCCTCTTCTTGCTCAGGCCGCTGAAGCTCATGGAACCCCACAACTCACCTTGGGTGGCCTCGACCAAACAGCGCTGCTCGCCACGCACCTTGTTTAACGCGACGACCCCCGCTCCGTCCGCGTTCAGGGGCTCACCAGCGAGATCCATGAGCTCATCGAGCTTGGCAGGATCCCTGAAGCTCCTCTGCTGTTCCTCGCTCACGTTCCAGATAACGCGCACATCGGCGTCGGCTACGGGGTTGTCGTTTTCGTCGATCACGTGCAGCAGGACCGCGTTGCTTTCGGTCGCCAGGGGCTGTGCGACGGAGCGCGATTCACCAAGCGTTGCGCTCTCTAGCTCTGGGGGCGAAGTCAGAGGCGCCTTGGGTTCGAGCTTGTGAGACTGCTCCGGAGCAATGGCTTCCTGGGGCGTTGCGCGTTCCAAGGATCCGATGCCGATCTCTGCTGTGTCCTCTCCCAACACCATCCAACCCAGGCCAAGGGCGAGGACGAGCAAGCCAACAAGCAATGCGAGGTTCTTGTTCATCAGAGCAATCTACCCCATTTCCAGGATCTCAACCAGAACGGCCCGCGAGCCGGTCTGCGTCGTTCCTTGACGGTGCAAGCATTCCGTGACTCTCGGTGCATGCGCTCGGACTTCCGAGCGCTCGACAGCCTTGAGTCGATGGGATAGAGACCCTTCGGCTCGCTCCATGCAAAGAGTGAACGGTGCGGACCGATTGCCCAAGGGCAATCATCCGCACCGTTCACCAATCGTCGTCAAACGCATCCGTCGAGCGGATCCACCCGACGGATGATCCCTGCCGTTAGGGCAAGAAGTAGATCCCGTAGGCATCCGAAAGGTTGAACCCTGCGGCGCCCCCTTGCGGATCGCGATACCAGGCCTGGAAGAACCAGGTGTGGCCGGGTTGGAAGTCGCTGGGAACTCCGCCAGTGGAACTGAAGTCCAAGGTCGAGCGCAACACGCCACCTTGTCCGCTCGTCACGTTCAAGCGCTGGATCGAGCCTCCCACACAGCGGAAGCCATCGCCGAAGGGAACTTGAACCTGGTTGGGTCCGTAGAAGAAGAGTCCGGGAGTTGCAGGAACGGGGGAGGCGGACAACCTGACGTCGGCCATGCCTGCGCTCTGGAAGCCCTCGGCAGTGATCAGTGCACCGCCCTGGTGAATGCTGTTGGGTGCCGCGATGCAGTACTGATAACCGGGGGGGTTGACATGGACGATGCCACCGCAGTCGGTCAGGTTGGGCAGGCCGCCCCAAGCTTCGGTGCTGGTTTGCACGCCGCCGAACTTCTTGATTCCGCCGATGGCATAGACCATGTTGCCGACGCCGACGGCACACATGCTATTGCGCGGGGTGAGCTGAGCTGTCTCCGCGGTCCAAGTGTTGGTCCAACGGTTGTAGGAGTCGAGGTCGCCGCTTTCATTGGGGTAACCATCGCCACCAATCATGTAGATCATGCCATCGCGGCCGGTGGCAGCACTGACCTCGAGACCGCGCGGCCCCGGGATGTTGGCCCAAGCCGTGCTCGTGTTGGGGTTCAGGGCGACCCAGCTGTTGGCGATGGGGTCGAACACATCAAGGCTCGTGACCACGCCACCGGAGTTGTAGCCGCCCATGACGTAGATCATTCCATCACAGCCGGTGACGACCGCGTGATCTCGGCGGGGAGTGGGCATGTTGGGAGCGGCGCCGCTCCAAGTCCCCGCGAGAGGATCAAAGATGAAGACCTTGTTCGAGTAGTAGGCGGGGAAGTCGTCGTAGCCGCCGAACACGTAGATCTTGCCGTTGGTGGCCGTCGTTGCTGCCGCATGGGTGAGCGCGATTGGAAGCACGGGCATTCCAGTGTCCCAGGTGTCGGCGATGGGGTCGTACTCCCAACAGGTTTGCGTGCCGTAGCTGCCAGCGGAACCGCCGATCAGGTAGATGCGCTCACCGTCGACGCTGTCGCCAGTGGCTGCAGTCATTCCAGCGAGAGTAGCGGGCATGGCGCCCAGGCTGTTCCAAAGGCCCGTGAGAGGGTTGAACATCTCCACAACGTCGTAATTGGTCAACCCGCCGTTTGTCCCGCCAAAGGTGAAGATCCCGTAGTTGCTCGTGTTGTGCTTGGCGGGCGCGGCGGCGAAGCGAGTGCGCGCTGTCGGCATTGGGTCCTCGACCCACCAACTCTGGGCTTGGGCTGATCCGCCCATCAGGGTAAGCAGGCAGAGGGAAGCGGTGAGGTTGGCGAAGGAGCCGCGGGTTTGGATGGTCTGGTACATGGCAGCGCGTCGGGTGCAGGAGGAGTGGGACCCGAGGGGAGTCGGGCGGGTACCCTCAACTGATGCGGCGCTGCGAGACCGGACAATTTTCTAAGGCAGAAATGCGGGACTGGGGGGGAATGCCTCATTGCCATGCGGAAGAGCCCTTGGCCGCCCCGATTCGGGACTCGGCGAGCGTCTCCACCCGCCGGCCAGAGGGCTCTTGCTATCGTCCCAGTTGGCCAAGCGCTCGACTGCTTGTGCCCCTTGGCCCCGTAGGCTGGCTACTCCTTGGCCGCGATCTCTGGGGCGATTTCGGCGCCCTGCTTACAGGAGTTGGCGGCCGCTTTGAGGCTCCGGGTGTTCGCCATTTCAGCGGCAGCGTCCATGTCTTTTAGCATGGCCACGATCCTGACAATCGAGTTGCCGAAGCCCGTGATGATCACCTGAGAACTCTCCGGGACAGGAATCATCTGCATGGTATTCGGATCGACCACGAGCTGGCGAATCGAGTTGCCCAACGAGCGCATATCCATATTGGGCAGGTAGATGGAGGTCCTGATCAGCATGGCGGAGAAGTCAGAGTAGCGCCCCAACTCCACGGCCGGGACGTAGAGTGCATTGGACTTGATCGAAGCCCGGTTCGCGCTCTCCAAGGACTCAACCATCAACATGCGTGGGGCTGCGCGCCGTAGATCGGTCAACACCACGCGGTTCGCGATGAGAATGTCCTGAACCGAGCTGTAGACCTGTCCTGGCGCAATCGACAGATCCTTGTGCAAGCCTGTGGTCGACCGACGCAAGAGCACCTCCGTTTCTCCGTTGTAGAGGAGCGTCTCTCCAGTCACTTCGGCGAACGTGTCGAGCAGCGCCGCTAGCGACTCACACTCCGCGAGTTTGATATGCAGCCCCTCGCTGGGTTGCGGGAAGGGATCGTCGTGTCGCAGCGCGCTGGCGCCAGCGGGGGGGCCGCCAGTTGCGTGCACGGTTCCCGTTGCGGCCAAGGGGGAGAGGCTCAGGGCGCCCACAATCAGGCTGGTGCTCAGAAGAGTTTTGTTGAGGAAGTTCATAGCGAGAGTGGTGGAGGGTGAGAGTCCGAGTTTGCTGTTCACGCACTTCAACGCCCAAGGATCCCGGACCTTCCCCGAAAATTGGGTCTGTCTCTTCCTCCTTTGGAATTGCGCAAGAGCGTCGCGAGCCGCCGAGGAATCCCTACAATGCAGCCGTGACAGACCTCGCAAGCAAGGAATCAGTATCAGTGGGTCGCCCCGGGGCCCTTGGGCCGCGGACTTGGCTTCGGAGGCTCTTGCCGCAACTCCTGGGCGTTTGCTTGCTTTCGGGTGCAGTCCTCACGGCCCAAGAGGAGACCGCGAGCACGCCCCGTCCCGTGGATTACGTTCGGGACATCCAGCCGATTCTGAGCGACAACTGCTATGCGTGCCATGGCCCCGACGCGCAGGCGCGCAAGGCGAAGCTGCGGCTCGACACTCAAGCAGCGGCCAAGCTAGATCGTGGC
Source organism: uncultured bacterium (assembly GCA_937905825.1). Lineage (GTDB taxonomy): Bacteria > Planctomycetota > UBA1135 > UBA1135 > JABACD01. The sequence goes on along the minus strand of CALCXM010000053.1, from coordinate 43,055 downwards.
GGATGGGCGGCAGTGATTCCCGGCGATCCCGAGGAGAGCGAAATCATCTTGCGCATCTTCACGGAGGATGAAGACGACGTGATGCCGCCAACGAAGTCGCACCTGACGCTTAGCCAAGCGCAGAAGGATCTGCTGCAGCGCTGGATTGCAGAGGGCGCGCCATGGGCGGAGCATTGGTCCTTTGTCAGACCGCAAATGCCTTCCTTGCCGGAGGTCTCGGATCCCTCCTGGCCGCGAAACGCTATCGACCGCTTTGTCATGGCACGCTTGGATCGCGAGGGGCTTGGCCCTTCCCCAACCGCGCCGAGCGAGACCTTGTTGCGGCGACTCAGCTTGGATCTCACGGGTCTGCCACCGACTCCCGCCGAGCGCGGGGAGTTCTTGGACGAGGATTCCAAGGCTTGGAGCAAGAGCATCGAGCGTTTGCTCGCGTCCCCGCGCTATGGCGAACGCATGGCTTGGCCTTGGTTGGACGCAGCGCGCTACGCGGACTCCAATGGTTACCAAGGGGATCAAGATCGAAGCATGTGGCCCTGGCGCGATTGGGTCGTGAACGCTTTCAATGAGAACCTGCCCTTTGACCAGTTCACGGTTCAGCAGCTCGCGGGGGATCTGTTGGAGAACCCGACCCAGGGGCAACGGCTCGCCACGGGTTTCCTGCGCAACCACATGATCAACGGCGAGGGCGGGCGCATCCCAGAGGAGAACCGCGTGGAGTACATCTTCGATCAACTGGAAACGGTCAGCACCACCTGGTTGGGCTTGACCATGAACTGTTGCCGTTGTCACGACCACAAGTTCGACCCGCTCACGAACGAGAACTACTTCGAGCTGTTCGCCTTTTTTAACCAGACGGAAGTGACTGGCGCAGGGGGCAGCCCGCACTCAGCGCCGGTGATGGCGGCTCCCGATGTCCTCCAAGCAGCAGAGATCTTGCGCTTGCAGGGGGCCCTTGCCGAGTTGGAGTTGCAGGGCGGCGAGCGTAGACAAGCGTTGCTGGAGGAGCAGGCGGCTTGGGAACTCCAAGCCATGGAAAGCCTTCAGAGTGGGCAATGGAGGGTTTTGCGGCCCACAGCGCTTGAAGCAGACCAAGAAGAGTCGGCGCTGCTGGAGACAAAGCGCCAAGAGTTGCAGGCCGCCCTTTCAGTCGCTTCGACAGATCGGTCCGCCCAGCAAGCGAAGTGCGTCGCGGACGCGCACCGTGCGCAAGACGTTTTCTACGGGGAGATCGCGGATCAAAGCGCATCCCATAGGACGCAGCTCGAGCAACTCGAGAACGCAGTTCCCCAAGTGATGGTGATGGAAGCCAGTCTCGATCATCGCAAGACCTTCCTGCTCAACCGGGGCCTCTACAACCAACCGCGCGCTGAAGTGCAAGCGGGAGTCCCCGGGTTCCTGCCCGCTCTGACGAAGGACAGCGAACCGGACCGTTTGGATTTGGCCAAGTGGCTCGTCTCCCCGGAGAATCCTCTGACGGCCCGCGTCGTTGTGAACCGTTTGTGGGCTCAAGTCTTTGGAATCGGGCTGGTCAAAACCACCGACAACTTCGGCGCCCAAGGGGAACGCCCTTCGCACCCTGAGTTGCTCGATTGGCTCGCACTCGAATTCGTGAACAGCGGTTGGGATGTGAAGCACATGCTGAGGCTCATGGTGAATAGCGCCACCTATCGTCAAGCGTCAACACGCTCCGAAGAGTTGCAAGCGCGCGATCCGCAGAATCGACTGCTCGCTCGCGGAGCGCGCTATCGCCTGCCTTCTTGGATGATTCGTGATGCTGCCTTGCAAGTGAGCGGGCTCTTGGTCGATCGCCAGGGGGGTGAGGGGGTTTTTCCCTACCAACCCGCGGGCGTTTGGCAGGAGTTCACCTTTGGAACGCGCACCTACGTGCCCGACGAAGGCGAGGGCTTGCATCGTCGCAGCCTGTATACCTTCTGGCGACGTATCGTGGCGCCCACCACGTTCTTCGACGCGGCCACGCGCCAGGCCTGCTCGGTGAGCGAGCTGCGCACGAACACTCCCTTGCACGCGCTGGCGACTTTGAACGACACCACGTACGTGGAGGCGGCGCGCGCCTTGGCGCAAGAACTCTTGCAAGGGGCCGGTGCAGACGAGAACCAGAGAATCGAGAGCGCCTTCCTGCGGATCCTCGCGCGCAAACCAGTCGCCGCCGAAACAGAGTTGCTCGTGGGGAGCCTGAGCAGGCTGCGGGATCAGTACGCGCGTTCCCCCGGGGAAGCGCAGGCTTTGCTCGACGTGGGCGCCGTCCCGCGCGACACGACCCTCGACGCAATCGAACACGCAGCGTGGACCAACTTGGCCCTGGCGCTGCTCAATCTCGATGAAGCCATCACCAAGGAGTAGTTGAGATGTCTTTCGATAAGCGACCTGATCCACGCGTAACGCGACGCCACCTGCTCAGCCGCAGCGCCGCGGGCTTGGCCTCCGCCGCGGCCTATCCGCTCTTTGGAGCGCATGCTCTTGGCGCGCAGCCCTTTGACCCCAATCCGCAGGGAGCAAGTGCATTCGCGCGGACCCAAGGTGAAAATGGCTCCCTCTTCCGAAGCAGCGGCCAGCCGGGAATGCCCCATCACAAGCCGCGCGCCAAGAGTCTGATCTACCTCTTCCAAAACGGCGCCCCGACCCACGTGGACCTCTTCGACTACAAGCCCGAACTCGCCGCGCGCCACGGCCAACCCGTTCCCGAAGAGTTCATCGCCGGCAAACGCTTCAGCACCATGACGGGCGAAGCGTCGGGGAAGCTGTTGCTCGGTCCCCTCGAGCCCTTCCATCAACATGGCGAGTCGGGCGCATGGGTCAGCGAGCTCATGCCGCACACCGCCAAGATCGTGGACGAGCTATGCTTTCTCAAAGGCATGCATACGGAAGCGATCAACCACGCGCCGGCCATTTCCTTTTTCCTGAGCGGCGCCGAGATGCCCGGCCGTCCGACGCTCGGCGCTTGGTTGGCCCATGCTCTCGGTGCGGAAAACCCGAACCTGCCGCCCTTCGTGGTGATGACTTCGGTCAGCAAGGGCACCACCTGTGGGCAAATCTTCTACGACTTCTATTGGGAGTCGGGCTACTTGCCTTCGCGCTACCAGGGCGTGAAGTTGCGCGGCGGGGGGGATCCAGTTCTGTATCTGTCGAATCCAGCAGGTGTGTCACGGAACGTGCGCCGGGGTGTGCTCGACGACATCGCCGCCCTCAACGAGCTGACCCACCAACGCACGGGTGATCCGGAAGTGGCTGCGCGCACGGCGCAGTACGAAATGGCCTATCGCATGCAGGACTCCGTGCCCGAACTTGTGGATCTTTCCAACGAGCCCCAGCACGTGCTCGACATGTACGGACCGCAAGTGACTGAGCGCGGGAGCTTTGCCCACAACTGCTTGATGGCGCGACGCTTGATCGAACGCGGTACGCGCTATGTGCAAGTCATGCACGCAGGCTGGGATCAGCACAGTAGCTTGACCACGGAGCTCTACACCCAGTGCAAGGACACCGACCAGCCCTCCGCCGCCTTGATTCTCGACCTGAAGCAACGGGGCTTGCTCGACGAGACCTTGGTCGTTTGGGGTGGCGAGTTTGGCCGCACGCCCTTCCTGCAAGGGGACATCACGAACCGCAAGCTTTGGGGTCGCGATCACCATCCCTACGCGTTCACCCAATGGCTGGCGGGTGGCGGGGTCAAGCCCGGCATCACCTACGGTGCTACCGACGAACTCGGCATGAATGTCGTGCAAGACGCCGTGCACGTGCACGACTTGCAAGCGACCATCCTGCATCTCATGGGCCTCGATCACGAGCAGCTCACAGTCAAGTACCAGGGCCGCCGCTTTCGCCTGACGGACGTGAGCGGAGAGGTGTTGCGCGCTGTGCTGGCTTGAGCTGGCTAGTCCTGCTCGTCCTTCGGCTCCGAATCCGCTTCCGCGCCAGGCTCGACGCGATTCTCTCGCATCCCGGCCCGGCGTTGGTTGCGCTTGCGATTGCGTTCAATCTTCTGCTGATCCGCCACGAACAGCTGCTCGACCTCGACCCGCGCCCACTCCGTCTTGCGCAGGAACTTCAAGCTCGAATTGATCGAGGGGTCGTGGGTGAAGCAGCGAATGCGCACCGCCTGGCCAAGATCCTGCCAGCCACGCCGCGCAACCAAGTCCTCGACGATCGCCTTGAGGGTGACTCCGTGCAGGGGGTTGTTCGGTTGATCTTCGTTCATGGTGTTTTGTTGTGCCGCGACCTGCTGCGGGCTGCCCTTCAATCGCGGCGAGTATAGATCGAGGGACAGCTCTTTCCGTGCACGAAGAGTGATCTTCGCCCTAGCGCTTCCACTGGCGAGGCGTTGGCTGGGCTCGACACGGGTTTTCGGGGACGCTGAATTCACGAAGTGCAAAGGGGAACGCGCGTCTGCCGGGGGGGCTGGGCACGTGCCGTTCCGTCCTATTGCGGAAAGGCAAGGCGCGTGGCTGCATGCCATTTGGGCGGGGGCTGAGGAGTCGATTGGGGGAGTTCCCTCGGCCGGAGTTCAGGACTTGAGTGAGCCACCTCGTCCGGTCCTGGATTGACGATTCTCCCGCAACATGCTTGTGGTAGAAACGTGTTCATGGCTACAGGACCACTCCCGATCTCTGACAATGCCCCGGTGCCCTTTGGCGAAGCCCTACGCGTTTGGACGCGCGTCGCCTTGCTCAGCTTTGGTGGTCCCGCGGGTCAGATCGCCGTGATGCACCGCATCCTGGTTGAGGAGAAGAAGTGGATCAGCGAGAGCCGCTTTCTGCACGCGCTCAATTACTGCATGTTGCTTCCCGGCCCCGAGGCGCAGCAGCTCGCCACCTACATCGGCTGGTTGCTGCATGGATGGCGAGGGGGGATGGTCGCCGGTTGCCTGTTCGTGTTGCCGGGGTTCCTGGCGATTCTTCTGCTGAGCGTGCTCTACGCGGGCTTTCAAGGGGTCACCTTTGTCGATGCGATCCTCTATGGCCTGAAGCCAGCTGTGATGGCGGTCGTGCTCGAAGCGGTGATGCGCATCGGGCGGCGAGCGCTGAAGAACGGATCGATGGTGCTGCTTGCGGCACTGTCGTTCGTCGCGATCTTCTTCTTGGAGGTGCCCTTCCCGATGATCGTGCTCACGGCAGCCGGCGTTGGTCTCGTCGGTGGACGCCTGTGGCCGAGCCGCTTCGCGCAGGCAGTCGGCCACGGCAATGCAGGCGAGGGCGCCCCCGCTTTGGGGGACGAAGCGTCGACCTCCGTGCGCCCAAGTCTCGGCAGAGCTGTACGCGTCGCCACCCTCTGGTTGGCAATCTGGTTGGTGCCCCTAGGCTTGCTGGCCCTGTTCCTCGGGCCATCCCATGTCTTCGTGCAGGAGGGCGCGTTCTTTAGCAAGGCCGCTGTCGTCACCTTCGGCGGCGCCTACGCTGTGCTCGCCTACATCGCTCAGAAAGCGGTCGAGACCTTCGGGTGGCTGCAGCCAGGTGAAATGCTCGACGGACTCGGAATGGCGGAGACCACTCCGGGACCCCTCATTCAGGTGGTTCAGTTCGTCGGCTTCATGGCCGCCTACCGCAACCCGGGAACCCTCGACCCGATGCTCGCGGGTGTCATTGGATCCGTTGTCGTCACCTGGGTGACCTTCGCCCCCTGCTTCCTGTGGATCTTCCTCGGCGCGCCCTACATCGAGTCCCTGCGCGGCAACAAGGCACTGACGAGCGCCCTCTCGGCGATCACCGCCGCCGTCGTGGGAGTCATCTTGAATCTCGCCGTTTGGTTCTCCTTGCACACGCTCTTCGCCGAGGTCGAAGAGGGACACTGGCTTGCCGTTCGCTTCTACCTTCCCAACTGGTCAACGATCGACCCCGCGGCCGTGCTGATCGCAATCGCTGCCTTCGTCGCCATGTTCCGCTTCAAAGTAGGCATGCTACCGACACTCTTCGTGGGAGTCCTGGCTGGCGCGGCGTGGCATGCGCTGGCTCTTTGATGCGGCTCAGGTCGCTCTGAGGAACCGCGGTCCATCCGATGCCTATCATACATAGCTTGCATCTCCGGCCTGCGCTGCTGAGGAACTTGATGGGCAGATCCAATGGCCACTCCCGCACCGGGATCGCCACCTCGGGAGATCAAGCTAGGGAGCAGGTGGGTAGGCGCTGCGCCTCTGTGGTCGCAGAGCTCCGGGACCTCGGGTCGTGGACCGGGGGGGTAGCCTAGGGCGCCGGCTGGGAAGGAAGTTCCATGGCTCGCTGGGCTTCGTGGGCTTTGTCTAAAGAGCGAGTTGGCCGGGAAGTGATTTAGGTCGTTCCGCACGCAGAAGCGGGTTGGCGGGTGGAGCGTTCACGGTATTTGACGAAAACCCTAAGATTACGGGGTTATCAGTCATGCTCTGCGCGTGCCCTCCGACAACCCGGCTAGCCATCTGCACAGCTATTTAGAGAAGGTGAGAGTGCCGTGATCCGCAATATCCAAACCAACCAGAATCTGAAGAGCCTGCTCCCGAGCCAGCCCGTGCACGCGCCCCAGGCCGTTGCGGGCAAGCGAACGGATCAAGTGTCCATCTCCAATCCAAGCCAGCTCCAGAGCCTCGAGGCCATGGAGAAGTTCGTGATGGACAAGCTCGCGGAGGCCTTTCCGGTCTCGAAGGCAGAGGAGGCGGCCCCGGAAGAATCGGCCCTGTACCCCTCGGGTGCCAGTGCGCGACAGGTGGCCGGGACGATCTTCAAGGGGGTCACCGAGTCCATCTTCGAGGCCTACCAGCGTTCGCATCCGGACATGACCGAAGCGGGCTTTGAAGAGTTCATCGCGAAGGTTCGCGAGGGCATTGGCGAGGGCGTCGGACAGGCCCGCGAAATGTTGCAGTCCACGGACTCCATGAGCGAGGAAATGGATGGCGCCATCGAGGAAACCTTGAGTGTGCTTCACGGGCGCCTGGACGATTGGTTTGCGGAGATGAGCTCGAAACTGTTTGGCTCCGACTCTTAGGTCGAGCACATTCGGGAGCGCATCCCTCGTTGATCCTGCGCCGCAGCGACTCATCTCGTCCTAGGACGTAGGAGAGGCTAGGAGCCGTGACGATCCAGTGAATCGGGTTGCTCGCGGGGGATGGGTGCCTGCGCTTCATCCGTGATCATGCGACTCCTTCGGGTTCACATAGCGTTTACCGAAACTGGACTCAAAACGGGCACGAGCATCCATGCACTTCCAAACTTCGGCTGAACCGTTTGGTGCGCGCTGCCCCGGCTGGCCTTTTACAAAATGATTTGACCCCACTTCGCACGTGGTGATGAACGATGGAGTTGCCCGACTCCGCACACAGCCCCTTCCCCGTTCACTCCTTCCACCACGAACGCTCCAGTGTGGAGCTAGTACCATGATCCATTTCAATCGACGGGCCCGGCTATCCATCGCTGCTTGTGCTCTGCTCCCCACTCTGTGCATTGCCCAAGGCATTCCTACGGCGGCGGCAGGACAAGCCGCCAGCAGTCCCTCCATCCGCTCATGGGTCCGGACCTACGGAAGTCACTCCCCCCATGAGGGCGTCTTCGACATGAGATTCGAACCAAACGGTGGGATCCGTGTCGCAGGCTATGGCTCCTCCCCAGGAACGTCCAATGCCGCGGGCCTGCTCATGAGGATGAGTCCGGGGAATGGTGACCTGAACAGTCAGAGCCTCTTGCGCAACCAAACGATCCCTGGCTTTGGGAGTCCCGTCGATGGTGCCGGGTTGGCGGCAGACGGCGGCGCACTCTTCACGGGACGCATCGTGGATGACCTGTACATGAAACACGATGGGTGGGTGGCACGGGTCGATCGCGAGGGCAACCCACTTTGGCAACGGGGGTTCACGGTTCCTGGATTCGGTCGCTTCTCGATTCTAGACGTGGTGGAGCTTAGCTCCGGTGCTTGGATCATCGCCGGTGCGACGAGCGTGGATGATCAACCGCCCCAGGCGGCTTACATCGTGCGCCTCTCTGCTTCGGGAGCCGTCGACTGGCAATACGAATACCTCGCCGGTGTTTCGGAACACGTGCAGTCGATCACGGCCACCTCGGACGGTGGTTTCGCGATCGTGGGTTGGACCGTCTCTTCTGGCGCGGGTTGCGAGGACGTGTGGTTCATGAAGCTCGACGCGGCAGGGACTGTCCAGTGGCAGAGGACCTATGGCGGAAGCGACTGTGATCAAGGCAACTCCATCATCGAACTCTCCGGCGGCGGCTACGCGATTGCAGCGCGCACGACGGGCTGGACCCAATCAGGCAACGCCCCCTGGATTCTGGTGCTTGACGCCCAGGGAAACCTGCTTTGGCAACGGGTCGTCGATGGTGTGTGGGGCGACCTGAGCGCAATCGCGGAGACCGCTGGCGGTGGCGTGGTGGCCCTCGGTCGAGTGGGGGAGGCGGGCTTCCCGAGCAACGATCTTTGGGCTGTTGAGCTGGATTCTGCGGGGGGGCTTCGTTGGCAAAGGGCCTACGAAGGCGAATCCGGCGACTGGGGTTCGTCCATCGTTGTCATGCCGGACTCGAGCTTCCTGTTTGGCGGCACTTGGGGATGGGGCTTCCCCGAAGGCGACGTGTTCCTTGTGCGCACGGCACCGGGCGGCAGCCTGGCAGGTTGCGGTCTGGACCGCACGACGACGTTCCCATTGATTTCGCCCCTGGTCTCCTCGCAACCCAGCTTTGCGAACCGCGCGCAAGGGGTCGCCATCAACAGGGTCTATAGCTTCACGGCACTTGACGGAGATGTGACGAGTGCCCTGCGCTGCCGTTAGACGGGTCGCAGCTCGCGCGCGCAAATGGAATGGGGCACGAGTTGATCCGCTCGTGCCCCATTCCATTGGTGCGACAACCACCGCCATCGCGCGAGCCGTAGCGCTCTAGTGCACTTGGAAATCCAAGTCTAGGTTCACGCGGCGCGCTGTCGGGGTTTGCGCTCCCTTGGTCAGGGAGCGCACCTTCTCGACTACATGGTCGCGGAGCTCGGACACGAGCACCACGCCGTCGCCGTCCGCATCCGCGCCGCCACTCTGGAGCCCCTCGAGCACCGAGTAGGTGAACACGCCGTTGTGCCAGGCGTCCGACTCCAAAGCGAATTCGCTGCCGCCCGCGGAGGAGATCACCACGGCCCCCGTTCCGCGCCGTAGGTCGGCGAAGAGTTCCTTCATCAGGTCGAAGGACAGGTCGAGGCCCACGGTCTTCTGCGTTTCCCCGACCACCTGAATGCCGCGGCTCGTAATCGTGCCCTCCGCCGAGTTGAACGTTAGGTTCTGGACGTCCGTCGCCTTGTCCACTTCCCCGGAGTGGCAGGCGTCGATCAGCACCAACTTGTGCCGGGCCGGAATGCCGTCCAAGAGCGCTTCTAAATCCTCGTACGCAAGCCCGCGCGAGCTCGGCGTGGTGAAGTCCATATCAGCAGTTGCGAGGTAGTAGTCGAGCTCAGCATCGAGGATGCCGTGTCCAGCGAAGAACAGCACTACCGTGTCCTCGACGCGACTCTTCAGCAGGAGGTCCCGCCAGGCGAGGACGGCTCCGCGCTTGGCAGCACCGTCCGTGAGTAAGTTCACATGGACCTTGGCGAAGGGTCCTGACTCCGTCTCGAAGGCTTGGGCTAGGTCCTTGGCATCCTTGGCGGCATAGTCCAAGTCGTACTGGGAATCCGTGTAACTCGAAACTCCGATGGCGAAGACGTGAAGCTCGGGCGCGCGACTCGGTCCGGTGTAGACGACTTGAGTTGTCTGCCGGATCGACTCGATTCCGGCGGCATTGAGAGCCGTCACCTGAATCTTGTTGTTGCCAGGTGATAGCTCGATTGGAACCGTGCGTAGCACCTCGCGTGCGTTGCCTTCCACTCTCAGTCCCAAGCGACCGTGGAGGGGAACTCCGTTGATCCAAACGTTGATGCGGTCCAAGGGCGTTCCGGCGTCGAAGGCCCTCAGGTTGAGCGTCAGCTCTCGCAGGTCCGTGGTGTAGGGCAGGCTGTCCACGTTTTGGATCTCGACGTGAGGCGCCTCGGACGGGATGGACCCGACCTGGCGGCCGAGGTCCATCTTCTCAATTCGCTTTTTGTAGGCGGAAGCGTACATCTCAATGCGCTTGGGATCTCCCGCTCCAAGGGTTCTAGCGACGAGGTCAGGGCGGTGGTAGACGAGATCGAATTGTTCGAACGGGGCGACTTCGAGTCCTTTGCGAAAGCCGATCTCACCAAGCGCACCACGACTGGCCCAGTAGTAGTTATCCGGCCGAACCATGGCCCAGTCCTCTCCGTCGAAGACCAGGAAGGTCATCAGCGGAGTTCTGGTCTTCACGTCCCAAAGAATGGCACGACCGTCCTGGCCCGAGCTGAGCAGGCGTTCTCCGTTGGCGGAGTACTCCACACTCGTGACCTCCGCAGAGTGCCCGTCAAGAGTCGCAAGTTGTGCTCCCGACGACGTATTCCAAAGCCGAATCAGGCCGTCATAGCTTGCAGAGGCCAATGTCTTGCCGTCCGGGTGGAAGGAGAGCGAACTCACTTCACGCTCGTGTCCCTCTAGTTCGTGTCGCTTCTTGCCCGTCTCTAGGTCGATCAGGGACAGGTGTGAGGTCGGCGCGAAGTCATTGAAACGACCCCTTTGCGCAGCGCTCGCGGCGACCCGTCCATCGGGCGAGATGGCCAAAGCCGTCATGGCCGTTCCTTGTCTTCGGAAGAGCTCCTCGTTCTCCATGGTTTTCAAATTGATGCGACTCGCCAAGCCGCCCGCTGCGGCGAGTGCGAAGTCACCATTCGGGTAGATGGCAAGACCGACACTCGCTTCCTCGGGGAGTTCCGCAACGAGCGGCGACTTCTCCCCCTTGGTGTTCCATTTGCTGACGACTCCGCGCCAATCTTTCACGAGGAAGGAGCGGCTCTTGCCGATGAAGCAAATGTCGATGACCGCGGACCCAGAGGGCACAAAGGACTTCATCAGATTCCCGGTGGCTGTACTCCAAACGTTCACAACACCATCCTTGGAGCCAGAGACGAGGCGTTTCCCGTCGTACATGAGGGCCATTGCATTCACGTTCTCGGTGTGCCCCCGCAAGGTCTTCACCTCTGTGCTGCCCTTCAGATTCCAGAGGCGGATCTGTTCGTTCGCCGATGTGGCGAGCATGGAGCCATCCCGGGTCATCGCTGAGGCGAGCACCCAAGTGCCCCGCGGACGAATGCTTCGGAGTAGCTGGAAGTTGGAAAGACTCCAGATGTGAATCGAGTCCCTGCCAGAGCCCAAGATGCGCGTCCCATCCGCTGAGAAACAAAACGAGAGCTTGCGGTCGTAGTACCCCGAGTAGAACTCTTTGGTCTGGAACGAGTGGACCTTCTCACCAGTCTCCACATTCCACATGTCGAGCTTGACGGGCCAGTCCTCGTTGAACTCGCGAGAGTCCACGGCTCCGGCAACGAGGAACTTTCCATCCACGGAGAACTTCATGCTCATGTAGCTCCAGCCCTTATCCAACTTCAGGCTGAACCGTTCTTCTCTGGACGCGTAGTCAAGAAGCTTGATCTCCGAGAAGTCGTTGACGGCTAGAGTCTTGCCATCGGGGGTGAGGTGCGGCGGGAACTCCCCGCGTCCTTGATCGGACACGACCTCTTGACCCGTCTCCGTGTTCCAAGCGACGTGCTCGGGATCCTGGGCTCTTCCCGGTGTGAAGGCGTGCAGTTCATGGAGGGAGCCGCGGTAGTGGAGTGGATACACGCAGCCTGATAGGCCCCGGAAGACATGCTTCGCTTTCCCGTCTGGGAGGCTCCAGACATGAACCTTCCCGTACTCCGTCCCAACGGCCAACTCACGGCCGTTCGGGTGGTACGCAACGCTGCTGAGCAACATGCTAGACACCGACGAATCGCCGCCACCGAGGGCTTTGCTGTGGTCGAGGACCAAAGTGGCTCGCGAACTCGTCAAGTCCCAGATGCGTGCCGTTCCATCCCAACTAGCCGAGGCGAAGTGCTTGCCGTCGGGGGAGAAGCACGTGCCCGTTACGGATTCCACGTGGCCTCGATAGGTCCTGATGAGCAGGCCCGATCTAAGATCCCAGAGCTTGATGGAACCGTAGGCCCCGGCCGCGAGCGCGTGGGTTCCATCGGCGCTGATCGTGAGATCCATGATCTGATTGCGCGTTCCGAACACAACAGATAAAGCATTGGGATCGCTAGACGTTCCGTCGGCGGTGGGAGCCGTCGCCGAGCAACCGACTCCGAGCACTAGGAGCAAGGGGAGAATAAGAAGTGGCTTGTTCACATTGACTGGGGCTCGTGTCCTCGCGAGGGGCGCGCTATTTGCACCTGGCTAATCGCAGTTCCCCTAGGTCATACGCGGCGCCGTGAGTTCGCACAAGCGCAAAGCTCCAGCGTGGCGTCGTCCGTGGGGTAGAGCTTCAATTCAAAGTGGGCTCTGCCATAGACGGCTTGGAACCCTCTACTCCCAGAGCACAGACACGGCGCTGGTCACGTTGAACCCCGTGTTGCACGGGCCCGCTGTGTCCCGGTAGATCGCTTGGTAGTACCAGGTTTCGCCGGGTTGCGGTCCAAAGGGGCTCGGCGCGCTGCGCGCAAGAGCGACCACTTGTCCGGGGCCGAACTGGTAGGCACCGGCTGAGTCCGCTTGCAGAATTGGGTAGCGCTTGAGCGGTCCCCCGAGGCAGAAGTGGCCATCGCCGATGGTGGAGGAGCCTAGACCTTGGGCGGCAAAGATCAAGCTGAACTGATTGGGCGCGAGACCTGCAACTTCGATCACCAGATCGTCAAGGGCCACGGATGGGCTGCCCGAGCCCTGCATGCTGGCGCCCGTGGAGGATTGACCATCGTTCCCGTTGTTGCCGCAGCCAGCCCTCGGATCGTCATTGCCGCAAGGGCAAAGCAGGCCAAGGCAAACGACCTGTGCAGGACCGTGCAGGATCACGTTGGTCATGATGTCGCTACCCGTTGCGGGACTGGCGGTAACGTAGGTGGGCAAGGCTCGACCTCCGCCAACGGAGAGTCCGAGGTAGTCACCGATGTAGCCAAAGTTGAACCCGCCCCCAAGTAGCGCGTCTTGCGAATCCCAGGAGCTGGGCGTCAGGCGCTGTTCCGCCCAAGTGCTTCCCGCGTCATCTGAGTAGGCGTAGTACGAATCAAGCAGTGCGCCTTGAGCTTCATCCACTTGTGCATGGTGGCGCGTGTCGTTGAAGAGCACGTGCAGCCCTCCATCCTCGTCGACCTCGATCCAAGGAAAGAACTGATCTTGCTCGAGCTGCGAGTCGCCATTGACGATGGTCGGCACAGACCAGGTGGCCCCTTGGTCCGCAGACTTCGTCAGGTAAACGTCGACGTCCCGCTGAGTTCCCGACTGACTGGTCGTGTCGAAGTAAACGAAGTAGAGCTGGCCGGAGTTTTGATCTACAGCGAGGCCTTGCAGGGAGGGGGCTCGGAAAGCGCCGGGAATCGCGGTGTTGTTCTGTGCACCATAAACGTCCATGCGATCGGCAATCGTGATGGGAGGACCAAAGGTCAGGCCCCCGTCGAAACTGCGGCGCAGGATGTGCTTGCTACCGAAGTCCCAGAACGCGACGTAGAGCTCTCCACTCGGGCCCGTTCTTGGCAAGAAGCCGACGCCAGGTCCAAGCGCCACCGGTCCTTGCCACGTATCTCCCATGTCCGCAGAGTGGGCCACACCGAAGTTGTAGGCAGCGTAGACGCGCGTCTTGAGCGGATCCGTTGGGTCGGGACCAGCGGCCATCCAACCCTTGTCTGTTCCAGACGCCACTTGAATCATTTTGGAAGGCTGGAAGCTGCTTTGACCCGGCTCCAGTCGGGCACAATACACTCCGCCGTTGGCCCCGAAGGAGATTGCCCCGGCCCACAGGGTGCCCGTGCGCGGATCGTAGGCGGTCATCGGATCTCCCTCTGCTGGGCTTTGGAAGGGCAGCGCTGGGCGAACGATCGACTCTGCCCAGCTTTCACCGCCGTCCCGAGTGACCCCGAAAATCGAGCGCGTTCCGGTCGGGCTGAAATCGTTCCAACCGCAGATGCCCACGAGCGGATTGGCGGGAGAGGTCGCCTGTGATGTTTCGCTGGATGGATGTTGTCCCGCTGTCTGGTCGATGCGGATCGGCGGTCCCACCCGAACTTGCGAAGGCGCCGCGGAGAGTGGTGCGGAGGCAACGAGGGCTGCCACCGATACGATTAGAATAGAGTTCTGCATGATGCTTGCCACGGATCGGGAGTGAAGGCCGAACGCTTAGCGCAGGGGGTCGGGGGAGCGCGCGGCAAGTCGCGCGCGCATGACTGCCGGAATCGTTTCGCCCAAGTCTTCGGCGCGCTGGATCGCGCTCCAGGCCTTGTCGTCGGATTCGTCAAAGTACGAAAGGCGGGCGAGGCGGCCCCAGCTGGCGGCGTGCTTCGGATCGAATTCGACCGCCCGCTCGAACAGCCGCTTTGCACGATTTCGATCGCCCTGCCGATAGGCCATGTCCGCCACATGAAAGCAGAGTTGCGCGTGCTCCGCGTCGAGCGCGTGCCCCGCTTCCCAGGCCGCGGTTGCCTGGCTCTCGAGATTGAACGCTTGGAGGGCACGTCCAAGCGGAACGTAGTTCTCGGCGAGCTCGGGGTTCAACAGGACGACCTTCGTGAAGAGCGCGATGGAATCGAGTGCGCGGTTTTCGTCCAGGGCTGCTTGGCCCTCGAGCAGAAGTTGGAGCAGGGTCCGCGGGTCGCCTGGATTCTCAACAGTGGCTAGCACGGCCGCCGCCTCCGATGTGATGACGCGCGCGCGCCCAGTGTCGTAGGCGAGCCCTAGCATGGCGAGGCGTTTGCGTTCCGACTTCCAGTCCGTCTCGGGCGCGAACCCCCCGCTTTCAGTTGACGGAGCCTCGGTGGCCGAACTGACGAACGGCGGAGAGTCGACCGCCCTGTTGTCCGTGCCTCCACAAGCTGCAACGAACGTTCCGATGAGTAGATAGAATGAATGTCTTATTCGCATAGAGCCTGTGGCATAGAGGGCAGTCGGAGAGTCATCGGTGGGGAAAATTCCGGCGCCCGCCAGCGGTTGACCCTACCTCAGCCTACGGGGCTGGGCGCCACGCGCAGCAGGCAAGGCAGTTATCGTGCCAAGCGCAGAGATAGCCCTGTGCCGCGTGGCTGACCTGCGAACCCGCACACCTTGGAGGCGAACCCGCACAGTTGGTCGCTGCACTCGAACGGAGTGTTGACACAAGCGGAGCGGTGCTGGTGTGTGTGCTCTGTAAGGCAATCTTTGGTCGGTCCTGGGGCGGGCCACAGGGGAAGCTTGTTTGCGGTACCCTCTTGCGGCAGAGAAAGAAGGTGTGCCACTCCAGGTCCACTTTTCGTGGCTCCTGCGTACCTTCAGCCGTCACAAGCTGGGGGCAGCCTTGGCCGAAAGGGCCATGCACCCACTCTTCCCTTGCAATGAGCTTCTTACCTTTCCTCCTCCTGATCAGCGGTCTATTGATCGCCTTCGCCAACGGTGCGAACGACAACTTCAAGGGGGTCGCCACCTTGTTGGGGAGCGGCGTCGCCAGTTATCGCAAGGCGCTGGTCTGGGCGACACTGACCACCGGTCTTGGATCTGTGACCGCGTTGTTCCTGGCCCAGGGATTGCTGGCTGCCTTCTCCGGCAAGGGCCTGCTGCCGCCAGAAGTCGTCGATCAACCTTCCTTCGCCTGCGCGGTCCCGCTCGCTGCCGGCTCAACCGTGTTGTTGGCCACCCGCTATGGATTTCCAATCTCGACCACCCACGCGTTGATCGGTGCCTTGGTGGGTGCGGGGCTCGTGGCATCTCCGGCGGGAATCCAAACGGATCAATTGCTGCATGCGCTGCTCCTGCCATTGTTGCTGAGTCCTGTCCTGGCGGTGCTGCTCGCGGTCGTGGTCTATCCCGTTTTGCGTTCCCTGCGAGTGCGCTCGGGGATCTCCAAGGAAACTTGCGTGTGCGTTGGAGAACGAGTGATCGGCAGCGTCCCTGGAACCCCGGGGGCACAGGCTGCGATGGACATGGTCCGCCTTCCCGAGCTCACGACGGGAACGGAAGCCACCTGTCAGATTCGCTACAACGGGGCCTTGCTCGGAGTGCGCGCACAGCCTGTGTTGAATGGGACTCACTTCCTGAGTGCGGGTGCGGTTAGCTTTGCAAGGGGCTTGAATGACACACCTAAGATTGCTGGGTTGCTCTTGGTGGGGGGAGGGCTCTCTGCCACACCAGCGATCTCTGCAGTGGCCGTGACCATGGCGGTTGGGGGTTGGCTAGGCGCGCGCCGCGTGGCGGAGACGATGTCGCACAAGGTCACCAGCTTGAATTCCGGGCAAGGCTTCACTGCGAACATGATCACCACCGGCCTCGTGATCGCGGCCTCGCGCTATGGGTTGCCTGTGTCGACGACCCATGTTTCCTGTGGCTCCTTGTTCGGTATCGGAACGGTGACTGGACAGGCGCAATGGAGAACCATCGGCAGCATCCTGCTGGCCTGGGGCATCACCCTGCCCGTTGCTGGACTTTTGGCGGCGGCGATCGCCAGCCTCCTCCAGGCCTAAAGCCTATGCTGGCGCTGGGAAGCTGAAGAGCTTTGCCCCAGCGCCGAGCGCACCTTGCGGGGACCAGCGTGATCCCTCAGAATCCATGCTT
Source organism: uncultured bacterium (assembly GCA_937905825.1). Lineage (GTDB taxonomy): Bacteria > Planctomycetota > UBA1135 > UBA1135 > JABACD01. The sequence continues at coordinate 26,443 of CALCXM010000053.1, read as the reverse complement.
CGGCGAGAGGGGTGGAAACCATCTGGAATCGGGTCCATCCAAGGCCTGGCGCCGGACGATCAAGTGCCTTGCTCGATTCGTTCCCGACAAGCTCCCTCCGCCCACGACCCTGCTCCTCCTCCAGTTCAAACTGCTTCAACCATGACCACCTTTTTGAAATTGAGTGGAGGCCTGCTGCTGGCCAGCGCGCTGCTCACCTCGGCCTGGACTTCGACGCCCGTGGATGTCTCCATCGGCGACGAAGTTTCCTACTTCTTCAGCAAGCCGCCGTTGAATGGCATGGGAGTCAAATCCCTGGCTGATCTGCGTGGTAGGCCAGTCCTTGTCGAATTGTGGGGCACTCGCTGAGGTGCTTGCGTCGGGGGGTCCGTGCCGGCCTCCATCAAGTTGCAAGAAGAGTACGGCGACGACCTAGCGGTACTCTTTGTTGAGTCCCAGCAAGCGACCCAGGCCGATGCGGAGAAGTTCATCATGCGCCATCGTTGGCTGGGGAACCAAGCGATGTGGACCCTGGAGCGTCCGGTGCGCATCAAGGTCGACGGCCTGCCGAGCTTCGCGCTGCTCTCCGCTGAGGGCAAATTACTCTCCACGGGCAATCACATGACGTCCAGGGATCACGACCTCATCAAAGAGGAAGTGACCAAAGCCCGGTCCGCACCGGAGGGAACCCACAAGAGCTTCAAGAAGGCTTGGAGGGAGTTCAAGAAGGGTGGCTACGCCAAGGCGATTGCAGAAGCCAAGAAGGTTGGAGCGAAGAAGGAAGAGCTCGCCGAGGAAGCGGGAGAGACCGTGGCCCTCTTCGAAGTCCAAATCCAGGCCAAGTTGGTACGCGCCAATTGGTTGCTCGACAACGGGTACCCCATGCGCGCACAGGAAATGTCGAGCGCGATCAAGACTGGCTTCAAGGGCGTAGACATCCTTCCGACTTCCCTGACCGAGATCGAAGCGCGCTTTGCGACCGAAGAAGTAAAGGTCGAGCTGCAGGCAGCCGAGAAGATCGAGCGCCTGCTCGAGAAAGTCTACGAGGACGGCAGAGATGAGAAGCTCTTCTCCAAGCTTGAGAAGCTGGCCAATGATTTCTCCGGAACGAAAGTTGCCCAGCGTGCGAACGGGATCGTTGCCATGGGCCGCTGATCCAGCAGAGGGCACGAATGAAAGCGGTTCCGCCCAGGGATGTGGCCGCTTTCTTATTGCCTATCGACACGATGCGGAGTTGCGCGCCATCTGGCAGCCCGCCGTTGAGGACTTGGCTCGAGCGGTACTAGACGTCGAGGGGCTAGCGGGTGGTGGGCGACGCTGTTCCACGCGGGCGCAGCAGCGCTCGTGCCGCCTACTTTGCGGCCTTCTTTTTCTCAGCCTCAGCCTCGAGCTTTTCTTCGGCCTCGATCTCCTTTAGCCGTTCCCGGGCTGCTTGAGCCTGGCTGCGTAGGAGAGTCCAGCGTTCGGTCTGTTCAGGGAGTTGGCCGGCTTGAGCGGCTTCCACGAGGACGTCGAGCAAGCGCTCGTTGAGGGTGAACTCCGTCTGAGGAGCGCCCAGGTCGATGGCGGCCTGGGGGCCATTGGCCTCCAGCTCCCGGCGCACGACCTCGTGCACGCGCTCCAAGTGCAATTGGCTCGAGTCGAAGTCGGCGCGCTCCATGGAATTCGCGAGGGCTTCGTCCCCGCACTCGCGCAGGGCATCGACGATCCATAGGCGGTAATGCCTTTCCAGATCGGGATCCTCAGCCAGCAGCTGCAAGCCGGTCAGCGCTTCCGCCCGGTTGCCCGCGGCGGCCAGGCGCAGATGGATCAGCACGAGAGCCTTGAGAGTTTGCGGGCCGCGCACGCGTTCTTCCGTGCGCCAAGTGCTGAGGGCTTGTTTGGCGGCCAAGAGCCACTCGCCGTAGTTCACGAACTTCGAACCATCCTTCGGGAACAACCGGCGCAGGTCCGCATCGCTCCACCAACCGGGGCGGGTGGGGTCGGACCACCAGCTGGCGCTGCCTTGGACAACGTCCGCATCCAGGCTGCAGATGCCGTATTCCAGGCACTTGAGAGCTTCCCTGTTGTAGCCGTTCTGGGCCCAGAGGGCCGTGCTCAGGCGAGCGACGTTGCGTCGCATACCAGCGCTAAAGTCCGTCGCTTGCTCGAGCACCGCGCGACTGCGCTCGAAGGCCACGGCGGGCTCCAAAAGCTCCATGTAGATATCGAGCACGAGTTGCTCAAAGCTTTCCCGTTGCCAGGCGTTGTCGCCGGGGTCGGCGAATTGGATGACCGCGTCGATCACAGCCAAGCGCTCCTCGCCCTCCAGATTCTCTTGCACGTCCTTGAGCAGTTCGCGTTGGGAAATGGTTGGGATGTCGTTGAAGGAGTAGCCGCCGTTGTCCGTTCGGGTGGCCAGCCATTTGTACAAGCGCCGGGCTTCGGTGGTGTTGCCTTGGCGCGCTTGAACTCGGGCCAAGGAACGCAGGGGGCCGATGTCCATGGGGCGCACGGAACGAGCCAGGTCGTCGAGCACACTGGCCGTTTCCGCACTGCGCAGATCCGGGTGCTCGTCGAGCAGGGTCAAGAGCATGGTGGTTTCCAACTTGCCCGCGCGCCCTTCGCGCACGATGGCCATCAGTTCCTTGAGGGTTGCTTGCTCACCGGATTTGAGGATCCTGGCCCGCAGCAGACCCTTGAACACATCCCGCTGGCTGTCGAGTTCGCTGGCGGACTTCGAGCGCAGCAGGCGCTGCATCTCATCCACGCCGAACTCGTACTCTGCCAGAACGTCGTAGGCGCTTAGGGGCTTCTCGTCGTTTTCCGGGAGCTCATCCTTCCAGTTCTCCAGGCCACCCCGGGAGGGAGCTTGCTCGGTTTCGGCGACCTCCGTTTCGTCCTTGGGCCAAGTGACACCTTGCCGGCCGGAACTGCCTCCAAAGAAAATGGCGTAGGAGCGCGCCTGAGTCTCTCCCTTGGGGAACTTACGCCACAGCTGGCGGAAGGAAGTTTGCGCCAAGCTCCAATCTTCGGCCAGCACGGCATCTTTGACCTTGCCGATGGTGGGGCGGTCGTCACTGGTGTCGTTGGTCTGAATGATTCCCGCGGCGGAGATCACCATCATTCCAGCGAAGGGGTCGTCGACAGCTGGTTTCTTTTCTTTCTCCGTCTGCTCCTCGCGGAGCAGCTGCTTGGCGGCCAGGGCTTGGATGGGGTTTTGCTGTTGCCCCCAGAATCCCAAGAGCGCTTGTCTGCGCTTCGGTTCGATCTCGATTGCGCGCTCGAGCAAAGCCAGGGACTCCGCGCGCTTGCCTTCCTGAGCGTAGGCCTGCTGCAGTTGATCGATGAAGTCCAGTTCTTTGGGGAAGTCTGTGACTGCCTGTTCCAGCACGAGACGGGCAGCGGCCTTGTCCTCGGCCCTCTTCAAGAGGTCCAGCCGTTTCTTGGTTAGATCGGCGGTCGGACTCTGCTTTGCTTCGAGGTCATCGAGCACCGCGCTGAACGCGGGCAGTTGTTCGGGCAAGAACTCACGCAGAATTTGCTCCCGGGCGTTGCGCTTCTCGTAGTCGCTATCCTCCACGTTCAAAAGCCCTGCGTAGACATGCACGGCCTCGGCCACTGCCTCCTCGGTGCGGCCCACGCGGGACAACATCTGTGCGCGGCCGGAGCGGGCGTGCCACATGTTCGGGTCGTGCTCGATCATGATGTCGAGCATCTTGAGAGCCAGGTCCTTGTTGTATTTGGCGTCCACCACGAGGGTGACGTAGAAGCTGAAGATGCGGTCCGCTTCTCTCAGACTTTCGAGGAGGGAGCCCGCGACGAATTCTGAGATGGCGTCTCCGAGCTCTTGCTCTGCCTCACCCACAAGGTCCAAGAGGAACGCGGCTTGGGCATCGGCCTTGATCTTGCCCCACACCGTTCGCAGCGCCGCCCCGCGGCTGGCCTCGGGCAAGAGCAAGATCACGGGGCCCATGCCATAGCCGCGGCCGGCGCCATCGCTATTGTCGAGCAGCTCCATGACCTGCTCTTCCGTGACCAAGGGATCGTCGAAACCCTCCTGCAGCTTGGGCAGGATGGCCAGCATACCGGCGCCCTCTGCCGATTGCTTGATCACTTGGTCCGCCAAGGACATGCAGAGATTGCGGTAGCCATCGGCATCCAACGCGTTCTTGCACTTCTGCAGTACGGGTTCGATCTGGTAGGGCGAGCTGTTGTGCTTGACGTGCAGGCGCGTCCATTCGCGCCCTATTTGAAGGATCAGGTCCTCGGCGCCCAGGTACAGGCTGGCGGAGAACAGCGGCTCGATCTTCGGCAGGTCCTCGCGGGAGATGTCCGTGAAGTCCGTGCGCCGCAGCACGACGCTGGCTTCTTCGAGTTCCCCGCGCATCAGAAGCGGTAGGAACAAGCCATTGGCCTGGTCGATGGGCAGGCGTCGCGCGGAGCGTTCGCCGAGGGCGTCGCCCACGAGAAAGCGCAGTGGATCGACCAGCTTGGCTTCCCGCGGGGCTTCGTCCAAGAGTTGGCGCACGGAGCCATAGAGCCCCCAGTCCACGCGCTTCTGGCAGAGGGACTCGAGCAGATCCGCGTCGTCCGGGAAGGCGGCTAGGATGGCGAGGTCTAGATCGTTCGCCAGCTCGGGACGTTTGGTCGCGATCGTTAGGCGGCGGTAGAAGTTGGCCCGGGAGCGCAAGCGCGGGTGCTTGTCCAAGGTGTCCCGTTGCTCCTTGCGCTCTTCTTCGCTCAGTCCCGCGCGGCTGCTCGCGAGCTCCGTCAGGTCCTCGAGCAGGAAGGTATTCTGCTGGGCCAAGAGCGTCTCCAAAGATTCCCCGTCCGGCAAGACCACCAAGAGGTTCTTCAACAGACGCTCGTAGTGCTTGTCAAAGTCGTCGATGTTGCGCGAACCGAACCAGGCGAAGAAGGAGCCCCGTTTGACTTCCTTCTTGGCCTTCAAGGTGCTGAGCGGTTGGCGCGAGAACAGCAATGCCAGGGCTTCGTCGTACAGCCCACGGGCGACCTCGTCGCGGCCTCCCTGTTCCTCGAGCTCCCCGACCTTGACCATCAAGCTGACGTCACTGGACTGCGCCACCAGGACGCGTTTGTAGATGTCGAGGGCCTGCTTGCGAAAGCCCGTGCTCTCGAAGAGTCCCGCGGCGCGCCGTTGAAAGGCGGGGTAGTCGGGCAGATCGCTGGCCAAGCGGAAGGTCTTGGTGGCGCTGGTGGGGTCGTCCGCTTTCAGGAAGGCTTCCCCGAGATCCAGGTAGACTTGCGGAGGCACGATCTCGGAGAGACCGATCAAGCGCCGACCGTAAGCCAAGTGCTTTTCGTCATCCCCCTTCCACTGGCGGCCGGAGGGCTTGGCCAGGTCCATCAACTCGCGCAAGACCGATGGCCGCCGCTCGCCAGAGATGGGCAGGGAGTTTTCCAAAGCGGTCAGCATGCCTTCGCGTTCATCCACCTGTTCCGCCAGGTCGGAGAGCAACTGGTACAGGTACATCTTGTCGTGACGCTGGGCCAGGCGTTCGAGGGTGATGCGTCGGGCCCATTGCATGACGGGCTTGGGGGCTTCCACGTTGAGTAGACCGTCGATGGCGATGGTGAACAGATCGTCCTTCGTCGCGGTTTCCGCGAGATGCTGAAACATGCCCACGGCGCGCTCGGTTTGGCCCATGTCCTTCATCAGGTTGGCCATGAGCAGGTAGCTTTCGATGCGCCCTGGGTTGGTGGCGATGCCCTTGCGGTAGGCTTGGATGGCTTCTTCGCGCATGCCCGCCAGGGCCAAGACGCCCGCTTCGAACTCGGCGCTTTCGGAACCGACTTCGAGTTCCTTGAGGCGCGCCAACACCACGCGAGCTTCGTCGGGCTTGCCGCGCTCTAGCTGACTCATGGCGAGCTGGCGCAGGTAGTCGCCTTCGCCTTCCTTGTCGATCTCGATCAGCTGGCGCACGACCTTCTCGTAGTTGTAGTAGTCGTTGCAGGCCAAGTAGACCCGACCCTTCTCCTGCAAGGTGTCGAGCTCGGAGCCTCCGGACTGCTTCATGAACTCGTCGATCACCTCGGAGGCGGAGACCGGGTCGTTGACCTTGACGTAGAGCCGCACGAGCAAACCGGATTCGCGTTCCGTGGCGCTGCCATCCACCAGCTTTTTCTCCAGATCGATGGCGATGTCCGCCAAGGAGCCCAGGCGCGAGGCCACGGTCATCATGCGGTCCTCCGCGTAACGACGGCGAGAGATGGCGTTGATGCGCGTCCAAATCTCACGCCAGCGTTCGAGAGCGGTTTCCTCCTCGCCGATCTCGGAGTACAGCCAGGCCAAACGCATCTCGAGGTCTTCGCCGCTTTCGTCCGCGCCGCGGGCTTCGCGCACGCGCTCCAAGACTTGCACGGCGCGGTCCTGGCGCCCGAGTTGCTCCCAGGAGTCTGCGAGTTGGAAACGTTCCGCGGCACCGGGGGGAGCGCTGGCTTCCATGCGTTCGAGGGCGGCCTCGGCAAGGTCCAGTTGGCCGCGGTCCTTGTGCAAACCGAACAGGAAGATCATTCCGGCGTAGATGTTCTTGTCGGCGGCGATGCACAACTCGGCCGCTTGGATGGCCAGGTCATCCAGGCCCAAGTCCATCAGAATCATGGCCGCTTCGAGTCGACGGGAAACGCACCTGGGATCCGCCAGGAAGGCGGCCCACAGATCAAGGGTGGCTTTGCGTTCACCACGTTCGAGCCATGCGCGGGACAAGCCCTCACGCCAGAAAACCTCCGTGGGGCTCTCGGCGATGAGCTCCTTGTAGACCTGGATCATGGTCTCTTCGTCGCCCTTCTCGCGGTACATCTCGAGCAGCTGGCGGCGCTCTTCGATGCTGAAGTCACCGTCCTTGGCGTCCGTGTAGAGCGCGATCGCTTCGTCGTAGCGGCCCCGTTCGCGCAAGAGTTCGATCCAAATGCCCCGGGTGTGCACGTCCAGGTCCGGTGTGCTCGCGAACTTGTCCACCAAGGCATCGATGGAATCGTCCAAACGGTGAGCTTCCACCAGGATCGTGAGCCCGTAGAAGCGATCCCGTTTGAGCGTGGCGGAGCGTGCGGCGCGCCAGGCGAATTCCTGGGCTTTCTGTGCGTCGCCGGCGCGGATTGACCACTCGGCCAAGCGCACTTCGTGTCGGAACGGTTTGTCGGCGTTCTCATCGATCGTGTAGAGCTCGATGGCGTCCGCTGGCCGATCGATCAAGGCCAAGACCACGGCGGCGCGATTGCGCAAGTCCTTGTCGCGGTCCGCTTGCTTGGCGTAGGTCGCGAGGGCGTCCTTGAGTTCCGAGTCCTGCTCCATCTGCAAGAGTGCTAGGCGCAAGTGCACGTGACTTTGACGCTCCTCGTCCGTGAGCATGGGCAGCAGCTCCTCGTAAGCGCTGACCGCTTCCCCCAGGCGCCCGCTGGCGTCCAACAGTTCGGCTTGCTGCAAGCGAGCTTCGACGTTGCCCTCTTCTTGAGCGAAGGGTTCGAGGGTTTCCAGAGCGTCCTTGAACTCTCCACGCCGCCGCTGCAGGAGAGCGCGAGCCCAGCGGGCAGAACGGCGGCGCTGCGCGGGTTGCGCTTCGTCCGCGATGAGCAAGTCGATCTCTTCGATCAAGGGACCCACGTGTCCGTGCACAGCGCAGGCGGCGGTGTAGAGGGCGTCTGCATCGAGGCTTGGGCCGTCGAGGGCGCGCTCCAATTCAGCAGTGACCACGATGGGGGCCGCAGTCTGCGTGTCTTGCGCGGCCGGCGAGCTATTGGCGAGAGTTGACGCCAGCACCGGAGACAACTGGAGGCCAGCGAGCAGGAGGGCAGTTCTGAATAGCTGTGGATTCATGATCAAGCGACGGGGCGCAGCCCACTGCGGCGGTAGAAAATCTCGAGCAGATACGTCAGCAAGGCGAGCAGCACAAACCAGGGCCAAACTCTGGAGATGGTGACCGGTGCAGAGCCCCCGCCAACGCTGGGGGTGAAGTCGCGCAGAGTGCCGGCGCGTGGCGGGGAGCCGGCTGTTGCGTCGGCTAACGCCTCCCCACCTGTCGCTTCGGCTAACGCCTCCCCACCTGTCGCTTCGGCTAACGCCTCCCCACCTGTCGCTTCGGCTAACGCCTCAAGGTCAACCCCCAACGCCGGGTCCACTTGATGCTCGTGGGCGAGGCCTTCCGAGGCGGGGCTGACTAGACGCAACTGTTGAGAGCCGGCCGCAGGCCCGACTTGTGCGAGCATGCGCACCGCTTCGAAAGGCGAAGCGCTCAGGCGACCTTCAAAGTGTCCCGGGGCCCGTTCAAACAGGCGCAGACTTTCGCCCCCGGATTCCGCATCACCGAGCACGAGCACGTTCAAGGCCGGCGCGTTCGGCAGTTGCCGCTGAGCGCTGAACACCACTTGCATGTCGTCGCGGGTGATTTGCATGGCGTAGGGCGAACGTTGATCGGAAGCCGTGCGTTCCATGACCCGCGCCATCCAGGGGCCAAAGCCCTGCCATGCTTGCCAAGGTTCCGTACCAGGCCCGCTGGGTTCTGAAGTGAAGGCGGTCACGCGGCCGAGTCCAAAGCGCCAACTGCCGAGGATCGGATGGCCGCCCTCGACCGTCTCGAGCAGGACTTCCGCACCGGGCCGGTCGCGAGTTTCCACGTAGCCCGCGAGGTGCGGCAGTTGCTTCAAGTCCACATCACCCCACCAACCCGCGCCGCCCCGCGCTTGCACCAGGTGTTCCCCGGGACGGTAGGAGGGCAGTTTGGCGCTGGCCGGTTGCTTGAGCAGGATCTCCGGCAAGTTGAAGCGGTTGGGCACGGAGTAGAAACGGCCCTTGCCCCAATTGGCCAAGGTCACCAGGAACTCCGAGTGCGCTTCGGGACCGATCAGAACCGTGGAGATGTTGATGCCGTCATCTGCCATGTTGCGCAAGAGGGGTTCGAAGGCCCCGCTCTCCACGCCGCCATCCGTCAACACGACCACGTGCTTGTAGCGGGTCTGCACGTTCTTGAGTCCGTAGAAGGCTTCTTCGATGGCGGGCAGGATGACCGTCCCGCCGCCGGCGTCCAGGCGGTTCAAGGCGCGCTCGATCTCGATGGCGTTCGATGCGGGTTGAATGGGTGCCGCCCAGTGTTTCGCTCCGTAGAACTCCACGATGCCCACCTTGTCATGGGGCAACAGACGCCGGATCGAAAGGCGTGCCACTTCCTTGGCCAACTGCACGCGATTGCCGCCCATGGAACCGGAGGTGTCGATGATCAAGACCAGGGTGGTGCTTGGATCGCGCTTCTCTTCCTTCTGCACGAACTCGACTGGCAAGACGTCCGCAAGTGGCTGATCGTGGTAGCCCCCGGGGCCGAAGCTGGAGACGCCGCCGCAAGCGAAGAGCCCGAGGCCCGCGTCGCGAACCGCTTCCACGAGGGCTGCTTGCGAGGACTCGCCCAGGACTTCCGCGGGCAAGTCGTCGAGCACGGCCAGGTCGTAGTTCGCGAGCAGATCCCTGTTCAAACTCTGACCCTTCCAAGCTTCCACTTCGAAGCCCGTACCGACCAGTTGGCCGAGGCTCCTATCGCCCCCCTGCATCCGTTGTCCCAAGTAGAGCACGCGCAAAGGATCGTTGACCGCAACCGTTGTCGTGAACGTGTCGTTGTCCGTGCGTGCGTTGGAGCCTTCCGTGACTTGCACTTCCAAGGTCAGGGGCAGGAAGCCGGGTTGCTTGGGCTCGAACTCCAGGGCTACCCGCACGCGTCCGTCGCAGAGCACGTCTTGGACCTTGGCCAACTCACCGCCCGGTCCATTCAAGCGCAGGTTCAAGCGCGCGCCCTCGCCGACGATCTCGGCCACCACGCGGGTGGACTCCCCGACACGCAAGCTGCCGGTCGCGCCGAGGGACACGGGGTAGACGTCCGTGCTGGGTCGCTCATGTTGCAAGCTGTGAATGGGCAGACCGCGCTCTTGAATGCTGCGCACGGCGTCCAACCAGCGTTCGTCCGTGGAGAGTCCGTCGGAGATCAACGTGATGGAGCCCGGGGCCTCGCGGGGGATGAGTGCCGCGGCTGCTTGCAAGGCGTCGCCGATGGGGGAGCCAAGCTGGGAGTCGGGCAGGCTCTGGACCGCGTCGAAAGCCGCGAGCAGTTCGGCGCCCTGAGTCTGTTCCGATCCGAACACAACCAAGTGCACCTTGGCCTCAGTGGGCAGGCCTTGCGCAGCGGCGCGCAAGTCATCTAGCGTGTTTGTGTGGCGCACTTCCCGGGCGCTGGCGCTGTCGTCGAGCACGAACACATGCACCGCAGGCGCTTCGTTTAGAACGCGCACGGGACGCGCCAGCCCCAGGATGAGGAAGAGGAACACAAGCGTGCGCAGGGCGGCGTGTTTCGAGTCCTTTTCTCCCCGCGGGAAGAACCAGAGCACCGGCAGGACCAGGGCCAGATAGAGGTAAGCGGGCTGCAGGAAAACCATCAAGGCATGCGACCAGTACGAACCTGGTGCCATTCGAAGAAGAGCAGGAGAGCTGCCAAGAGCAGCAGCCAAGTGACCGGATCGCTGGCGCCGCCAGAGAGGCCTGCCAGGGACTCCTCGTTCCCCGCCGCTGCGATCGCTTGAGCGAGTGTGCTTTCCCGTGAAAGCAAGGAGACCGCTACGGGCAAACCGCCGGGCGTCGTGTTGTCGCCAGCCACGGGGAACAAGACCCCGTCGATGCGGGTCTCCCCGGCGGCGCACCAGGCTTGCAGTTCATCGGCGCCGGTCAACCAACGCAGGCTGCCCGCCACAAACATGGGGAAGGCCCTTGAGTCGATGAAGTCGAAGCCATCGCCTAGCAACTCCTCCCAAACCAAAACCTCGCGCTGAGCGCCGCGCACGGCGCCTAGAGAGATGGGGGTTTGGGCAGCGTCCGCCAGGGAAGTGGCGTCGATCTGCGACAAGGCCAAATCGCCGACGGCTTCGGCCAAGACGAGGTTCGGATCGCGATCCGCCACATAGCGAATGAGAAAGGATTGTTCCTGGTTCGCAGCGGGCGTGAAAACCAAGGCGGGCAAACCGGCGCCGAGCGTTTCGCCTGCGCGACGTACGCACAGGTCCCCGCCGCTTTCGACCAAGGTCACTGCCGGGTCCGACGCGAGCACGTTGCCCAGGCTGCCACGCAGAGTGGGAGAGAGTTGCACCTTGAGTCGCGGACGGTTGGGCAGGAGCACGGCCGCTCGGTTGTCCAGTTCCAGGCTGTCCAGGGCAGACAGTCGTGCTTCGAAGCGTCCACCGCGGGCGGGCACATCGCTCAAGAGGTATTGCGTGCGTCCCGCTTCAAGTTCCCGGCGTGTGGCTTTGGCGGTCAACGCCTCGCCGTCGAGGGTGAAGCTGGGCAGGCTCGGGGCTGCTTGGTTGCTGGCGACTTCCACCAAGACATCCACTGTGTCCCAAGCGCCGGAGCTTGCCAAGGAAGTGCCGAGGGCTGTGATGCCAGTGTTTTGCGCGGGCGCCTTGCTCGTGCCCAAATCGGGCACGCGTTGTACCTCGATGTTTTCGGGCAAAAGGGCCAGGCGCATGGGGTCCAGGGGCGAATCGCCGAAGACCAGGATGCGCGTGGGAACCTCGCTGGCGCGCGCCACGCATTCGATGGCCCGCTCCAACTGCCCGGGGCTCGCCGTAGGGAGCAGGCTAGCCAAGCGCGATTCGAGCAGCAGGGTTTCTTCGCCGGGGGCTAGCAGGGTCTCCTGTCGTGCGCCGCTCGCGATCACAATGCGCTGCTCGCGGGGCACGGCATCGAGTTCCTGGATGAGTTGTGCTTGGGCTTGACTGAAGCGCTCGCCGTGGGCCATGGCGGCGGAGCTATCGAGCAAGTAGACCGTGCGCTGCTCTGCCTGCAGGTTGCGTTCAGGGGCAGCGAACGCGCTCCATAGCAAAGCGCAGATGATCAGGATCAGCAGGTAGGCCCAGGGGTGGCGAAAGCGCCGCACCAGAACCCGCGCGCGGGTCTCGTGCACGGCCTCGTGCCAAAAGAGCGTCGTGACCACTTCCACGGCCCGGTGACGCACGCGCAGGCGTTGCAACAAATAGAGCCCGCCCGCCAAGGCGAACAGGCCGGCGGCGAAGCCGAGTGAAGAGAGCAAGGTGAAGTTCAACGGATCGCTCGGGTTAGAAAATCAAACGCTGTAGTACCCGGATTCGAAAAGCGTGGCGAGTTGGGGAACCACCGCTTGGTCCGTGTCGAGGCGCAAGAGTCCCGCGTTGCGCCGGCGCGCGAACTCGGTCAAGCCCTCTTCAAATCGGTCGTAGGCGGCGCGGTAACTCTCGAGCACGTGAGGTGTGACGGAGACGTCTTCCACCTCGCCTGATTCGCAGTCGCGCAGTTGCAGGTCGCCGCTAAGCTCGGGGTTGCGATCGGACTTCTTGACCAACTGCACGAGCAGCAGGCGATGACGCAACTTGCCCAGGGCCTGGGTCACGGCTTCAATGCCGGCGGGATCGAAGAAGTCGCTGAAGATCACGCACAGTCCCGGGCGCAGTTGCATGCCGCCCAAACGCTTGACGGCTTGGGCGATGTTCGTGGCGCCTCCGGGCTCGAGCTCCGACATGTGGCGCGCGTAGCTCATCAAGCGGCCGCGGCCGGAGCGCGGGCGTTCCAGGACGCTGAGGTCGTCCGAGAAGGGGAAGACGCCCACGCTGTCGTGTTGGCTGAGACTGATCGAAGCCAGGGCCAGGGCGGCCCGCAAGCCAGAGCGCACGCGCGGCACGTCCTCAAGGAACGCAGAGTTCGAGATGTCCGGCAGCAGATAGAGGGGCAAGTCCTCGAGCTCTTCGAAGAGCCGAATGAACACGCGGCCTAAGCGCCGGTAGATGTTCCAATCCACCGCGCGCAGGTCATCCCCGGAGGAGTACGGACGAAAGTCCTTGAACTCGATGCCAGGCCCCTTGTCGCGACTGCGTTGCTCCGCGAAGCGTCCCCCGGCGGGAACACGCTTCGCGACCAGGCGCAAGTGCCCCAGGGACTCCAGGAACTTGGCGTCGAAGAGTTCTTCGAAGGTGATCGCCATGGAGCCTAGGCCCCGTGGGGCGCCGGCACAGCGGCCAGCACCGCATCGATGATCTGATCGGAGTTGACTCCGTCGGACTGGCCCTGGAAGTTGACCATGACCCTGTGACGCAGCACCACGTGAGCTGCGGCTTTGATGTCATCGGTGGAAACCGAGAAGCGTCCGGCGAGCAAGGCCTTGACCTTGCCGACCAAAAGCAAACCCTGCACGCCCCGGGGGGAGGAGCCTAGGGCCACGTTCTGATTGACCAGCTCCGGCGCGTACTGCGATCCGGGCTGCGTGCCGATCACCAATCGAATGGCGTAGGTCTTCGCTTGCTCGGGGACGGGCACGCTGCGCACTACGTGCCGTTGGGCGATGATGTCCGCGCCGTGGCAGACGACCTTGAGCTCGACCTCTTCATCGCTAGTGGTGCGATCGACGATCGTGGCGTAGTCCGCTTCCGTGGGGTAGCCCACCACGAGCTTCATCAGGAAACGGTCGAGTTGCGCTTCCGGCAGGGGATAGGTGCCCTCTTGCTCCACGGGGTTTTGCGTGGCCATCACGCAGTAGGGCTCGTCCAACTGAATGGTGCGCTTGCCCACGGTGATCTGGCGCTCCTGCATGGCTTCTAGCAAGGCCGATTGGGTCTTGGGCGTGGCGCGGTTGATCTCGTCCGCGAGCACCAGGTTGGCCACGAGCGGGCCCTCCTGGAATTGCAACTCGTGACCGCCGCCTTCGGTGTCCACCAGGATCTGCGCTCCTTGGACGTCCGCCGGCATCATGTCCGGCGTGAACTGGATGCGCGAGAAGTGCAAGTCCACCGCTTCGCCCAGGCAGCGCACGAGCATGGTCTTGCCCAGGCCCGGAACGCCTTCGAGCAACACGTGCCCGCCCGCGAAGAGCGCGGTCAAGACGCCTTCGATGACCTCGTCTTGGCCGACCATCATGCGACCGACCTCCGTTCGGATTTGATCGTAAGTGGCTTTGAACTTGTCCGCTTGTTCGCGGGCGACTCCGGCACTCGAAACTTCAGCTTGCCCCGTCATGATTGTCGGCTCTGTTGGCGTAGGGTCAGAAAATACTCGCGAACCAAAGTCCGCATCCATGGTGTGAGCTCGCGCTCGTGTACGTTGCCCGCAGGTGCGCTGCGCTCTTGCCGTGAGCCCGCTTCGATCGAGCTCGACTCTTCCGCTTTCGGCTCGATGCGCTCCTGGGTGATCTTGGTCTTGCCCGGGTTGGGTTGGCCCTTGATGCGATCGGGGATCGGAACCCCCAACACCAGGGAAGCCGTGCCCCGGGACTTCTTGGCCTCGGAAGGTCCGCCGCGACCGTTAGCGTCCGGGTTCTTCTGGTTGCCGAAGCCGATGCGCAGGTCGCGACTGACCGGAGGCTTGCGATTGCGCAGACTGGGCTGCACACCGCCGCGGGACTCCTGGTCTTCTTCCTCGTCCTCCGTGTCCTCGTCGTCTTCGATCTCCTGGTCGTCCTCGGTGGTGACCTGATCCTTGCTCGACCACTTGGAAGCGGCGGGGTTCTTGCTGGAACCTTTGGAGGAGCCCTTGCCCGCCGTGCTTCCGGAGTTCTCCTCGGCGTCCTTCTTTTGGGTGGGCTCTAGCTTGGCCGTGGGCTTGGCTTTCTTTTTCTTGTCCTTCTTCTTGGTGGGGGCACCCGCGTCGGACTTTTGAGCTTGATTGGAAGGCATGCCGCGGGACTCGCTCGCGCCGCTGGTGGACTCCGCATCGGAGGAGCGCCCTTCGCCGGTCTTGCCTTCCGATTCCTTGGTCTCGTCCGATAGCTCTGCGGCCTGGTCCCGTTGGGACTCGGCGGTTTTGGACTTAGCGCTGGGAGCGGTGTCGCTGGGCACTTCCCGTTGTTGCTCGGGCTCCTGGGGCAAAGGACGGGCTGGGGCGTTTTCTTGCCGCGTATCGAATTGGGCCAGTTGTTGCGGCCCGGGGACGGCGCTGATCGTTTCCTGCACGGGGCTCGTGGCCCGTTCGCCGATCCAAGCGCCCAAGACAATCATGAGCAGACTCGCGGCGATCAGGCGTGCTTCGTGTTGGCCGAAGCGGATCGGGTCGCGCTTCAGCTGCAAGAGCGCGTTGCGAGCTTCGGGAGCGCAACGCGCGGCGTCTTCCAAGGCGGCTTCCACAAAGGGACTGCTTTGGTCGTACTGCAGAAACTCTTCCGCGCTGACCAGCCGATCCTGCAAGCCCAACTCTTGGTCGAGGGTGGCCAACGCGTCGCGCCTGTCGATCACCGCG
The DNA here is from genome assembly GCA_937905825.1 of uncultured bacterium. Lineage (GTDB taxonomy): Bacteria > Planctomycetota > UBA1135 > UBA1135 > JABACD01. The sequence goes on along the minus strand of CALCXM010000053.1, from coordinate 11,238 downwards.
AAGCTTGCGGAGAGCACGGCGGAGCCGAGCACAAGCAGGGGCAGCACGAGACTAGCGGGCACGATCCACCAGGCCGAGAGCGTGAGCTGTTCGCCGTAGGCTCCCATCACCAGTCGCAGCACGAGCCACAGGAAAGGCACTAGCAAGAGGCACGGCAGCGCTAGCTGCAGGGCGCGATTGGCAGCCCGTTGGCGTCGCACCCCTTTGATGTGGTGCTGGGCTTCCAGACAAAGCGAGTCCAGTTCCCGGCGCAGGTCCGCATGCCTACCCTTGGTTTCCGTCGAGCTCATTCGTTGGATTCCTCTAACTCAGCCAGGTTGCTCGGCTCGGCGGCGATCGCTTGCAACACGCGCCCCGTGCTCCCGTCGCGCAGGTGGGCGACGAAGCGCACCTGGGCGGGTTCGATGGACATGGATAGCTTGCGGACGAGTCCGCCGGTTGCGGCGCAGAGTTCGTCGATGTACGTGTCATTCGCTTTCCGAATGTCGGCCAAGGAGACCTCGAAAGGGATCTTCATCTGTCCGTCCACCGGCGCCCACTCGACGCCTTCCACGGATTCGGTCAAGGCCGCGCGCGCCAAGTAGCGGTGCACGATGACTTCGGTCTTGCCGGGGAAGAGCACGCCCTTCTCCGCCAACACGACTTGCACTCGGGCGCCCTTGCGAGCTTCTCCACGCACGATGAGTTCGCCCTTGGCCACGCCGTCCAGCACCGTTGCCGTCAGCTCGAACTCGTAGTCGGAAGGTTCCGTCAAGCGCTCGAGCACGATCTTGCGCACCTCGTTGTAGACACCTTCCGCGTCCGACCAACGGCCGGCACCGGAGCCCTCGTGGAATCCATCGACCCTGTGCACCCAGGGACCTCGCACGCCGAGCTGCTTGGCGGTGAACTGACCCAACTCGTTGATCAAGGGATCGAGTTCCTGGTGCGGCAAGTGATAGGAGAGGAAGGCCACCTGTTCCGGCGCGAAGTGCGAGGTCAGGCCTTCGTTGCCGAGAGCCCCTCCGATCGCACCTTTGCTGCCGTCGCCCAGGAAGCTGTTGGTGAAGAACTCCACCAGCGCCACGCGGTTCGTCGTGTTCTCTTCGCCCGGCTCGAAGCGGTTGGCCGCACCGAAGCTGCGCACCTTGCCGCCGATCATTTTTTCGATCACGTCGACCGTGTACCCTTCGCCCTTGGGGATTTGGGCGCCCACGCGGGCCAGGCCTTCCACGGCTTGGGGACCGCTGTCGGGTTTGATGGCTGCGTGCAGGTAACGGGAGAAGGCCCGCGGGAAGCGGCCCTGTGCTTCGTAGAAGCGACCCAGGTTGAGATTGACCATGCCGTCCTCGGGCATGCCGAAGGCGGCGGAAAGCAGGTGACGCCAGGCGCTCTCCTCGTTGCCCAAGTCCATGTGCACCTCGCCCAAGCGCGCATGGATCTTGTGCACGGCGTCCGGATAGCGATCGTCCCGTCCGTGAACGAGGCCCGCTTCGCCCGAGAGGATCACGTACTCCGGGAAGCCAAAGCTGTTGCAGGTCTTCATCAGCTCCAAGGCGGAGGTGGCGCGCAAGTCGGCGGGACACGCGCCGTCCACCTGGGCGATGGCATCCTGCATGGCCTCGGCGTCCGCGCCTTCGATCAAGAGCAGGTTAACGAGCAAGCGCGCGGCTTCAAGTTTCAAGCGGTGCTCTTCAAAGGCTCCCAGGAAGGCGCTCAAGTCCTCGAGGTTCTCGTCCACCATGGCGCTGAAGAACTGGAAGTCTCCCTCGGGCACTTCCGCTGAGCGCATTTGCTCGAAGGACACGCAGCGGTTGATGCGATCCACATCCACGCGGAAGTGCTCGAGCAGGTTGATCCCCGTCACTCCCAGGGCGCCGTCTGCGTGGACATAGTTGACTTCGCCCGGGCGCAACACGACGAAGTCCGCCAGGTTGATGCCGGCCAGCTTGACCGGACCGATGTCCCCCGCCGGGAAGCCTAGGTCGTCCGCCACGAAGGCGTCCACGCGCGTGTCGTAGGTTCCGCTGCCGAGCACCATGGCGGCCTGCGTTCCACCGTCGTAGGCGACAGGCAACCAAATGATGTTGTTGGTCTCGGTGATCGGGACGCGCGTGACCCCTTGGGGTGGATCGCTTTGCTTCTCCTCCAGGGCCCGCGGCGGGGACAACTCGATGAAGCCCGCGTCCAAGTCGAACGTGACGAAGTAATCCTTGAGCAAGCCGGCGCCGATGGTGCCCACCACGGAAACCTCTCCCAGGGCAATCGAATTCCACTGGGTGTAGTCGTCCAGGTATTCGTCGTCCCCGATCTGACGCCGCTCGACGGTCATGTCGAGGTTCGGCAGATGCACCGTGATCGGGAAGGAGCGCCCGTCTTGGGTCTCCGACTTCAAGCCCATGGCAGCTTGGTTGTGCAGCTGCAAGGAACAGGTGTCTTCAAAGTCGATGAAAAGGTTCACCGGCAAACGTCTGAAGCGCGTGGACACATCGCAGCGCACCACGACTCGACCCTCGATCACGCTGACGGGGATGCGCGCCGTTTGTGCCAGCGTGGAGTCCGCGAGACCCGCGAGGACGAAGGCGGTGGCGGCCAAAGCCCGCGCCGGGCGACTCAGGAACAGCTGAAACATAGAAAAAGGGCCACCTGCGGCCGGGGTCCAAAGTGGAGGAGACCTCGCCGGGCGCTGCCGGCGAGCTGCGGAACAGACGGCTTGTCTGTGCCATGGACCGCAGTCCCTTGCGAATTGCCTGGGGGGCACGGGGCGAACGCTTGTTTCGCCCAACACCGCTGGCCGCCTAGAGCGGGCGAGAGCGCTCTACTTGGAGCTGCCCTCGACGGCGCCGAAAGCCCAGTTGTCGGCGGTCATGGAGATTTCGATCTTGGAGGAGGCCGGTACACGCACGGTGACCGGAGCGAAGCCGATGCCTCAGCAGTTCCCGGGGAACTTGACGTTCACCAGTTCCTCGCCGGACTGCTTGTCCTTGACCACAAAGCTCGGGGACGTGCCGAGTGGCATGAAGTTGGAGTACTCCTCTCCGAGGCGTCCGTAGTACATGACGTCTTGGGGGGCGATGGTGATTTCCTCGCCCTGGCGTCCGTAGCGGAACTCGGCTTTGACCGGGCCACCCCAGGAAGCGCTGACGCTCTCGCCGGCCACAACCGTGATCGGTTGCATGCGTCCGGTGCGCAGGTCCGCATGGCCCTTGCCCAAAGCGATCTGACCGGAGTGCACCGTGTACTTGCCAACGGGAACCTTGACGGCGCCCTTGGCCTGGCTGACCTCGAAGGACAACTTGCCGTCCGCACTGCGTAGGACGACGGAGCGCATGCGCGCCTTTGTTTCGAGTTCGCTCGCGAGGTCGATGGATCCGCTTTCCCCGTCAAAGGGTTTGGCGTCCAAGCGCGTGCCGTCCGGGCTGATGTCGACGGAGTAAAGTTCACCCTCGACGTTGACCACCCGCGAGAGGAAGCAGGCGGACTTGCCGCGACCGATGATCATGGCGTCCGCACCATAGTCATCGAAGCGGCCGTTGTTGTTTTGATCGATCAGCTGCACACGCTGGCCGGCGAGTTCACCGACCATGGCACCCGATGCCGAGTAGGCCCACGTGCCATCGCTGGTGAGACGGATCGCGTAGCTTTGATCTGCGCCCGCTTCGTTCTTGGCGCGGAAGACCATCAGTCCCGTTTCTCCGGGTTTCATGGGCTCGACCTTGGCTTCGCATTCGCCGTCCCCGTCGCGATCCACCCAAAGCACGGTGCCTTCGAGCTTGACCGCGAAGCGCTCACCGCCCGCGTGGGGGAAAGGGATGCCCTCGCCTACCTTGGCGAATTGTTCGTCCGGGAGCAGGATCGTCCAGTCCTTGTATGGCTTGAAGGCGAGGTCCACCGAGAGCGCCACAGGGCGCGTTTCGACAGCGTTCAAGGGGGGCGCCTCAGCGCCCGTAGCTAGGCTCAAGACCAGCGCCGGGAAGTGCATCAACATGAGGAGTGCTCTCTAAACAAAGGGTCCAGGGGCCAAAGACCCATGGAAGGACGTAGAACAGGCACACAGCTTAGCCTAGATGACCCGTCTGGCCCGGGATCTTCCGCGCTCGCAGTGGATCTTTGCGTAAATGGCCGGGTGGGGTGCATTGGGCTTGGTGCGGCCTACCATGCTGTTTCGGTGCCAGGGGCCCCGGATGGAAAGGACTCGTCCAGGGCTCACCCACGATTCGAGTCGTTGATGGCCCGCTGGCGCCTGCGCCGCCCGCAATCGGGACGGTTGCTGCGAAATACAGACCTGGTGGACGAGTCTGCCAGCGATGTCGAGTGGGGGAGCCGAGGACAGCGAGCTTCTGCTTCGCATGACCCCGCAGAACGACCCGATCGCTAGGCATCGACTTGTAGCGTAAGAGGGTGATCAAGCTGGCCTCTCGCCGTGCGTAGCCGGGGTTCTTCGTTCGCGCAGGCTGCTCGCAGACGCGCGCGCTATCGAAGACTCACTTGCCGTTCTCTTTGGCAGCCAGTTCTCGCACCTGAAGAATCTCGGGCCGGGTGTAGTTCCGAGTGAACTCCGCGGTGCGCGCCCGCAAGCGCTCGAGGGTTTGGGCGTGGTCGGGGTCACCGGCGAGGTTGACGAGTTGATCCGGGTCGCATTGCAAGTCGTGAAGGAACTCGTAGATTGGATCCTGCTCGTAGTAGCGAGCGTAGCTGAAACGCTGGCCGCGCACACCGCGCCACTTCGGAAGGCCGGGATGATTGAAGTGGTGTTCGTTGAACAGATCCGTGCGCCAGGTTGCGGGCTCTTCCCCACGCAGGAACGGCACCAGGCTGTGCCCTTGGTACTTGTCGGGGATTTCGACGCCCGCGAGATCCAAGAGGGTCGCCGGCAGATCCAGGTTCATCACCATCTGCGGCAGCAGTCGATTGCGCGCCGCTTGTGGCATGCGTGGGTCGTGAATGATGAGCGGAACACGCAGGGATTGTTCGTAGTGGGACCACTTGCCGGCAAAGCCCCGATCTCCCATGTAGTAGCCGTTGTCGGCGGTGTAGAGGAGAATGGTGTTCTCCGCAAAGCCCTGCTCGCGCAAGGCTTCCTGGACGCGACCGATGACAGCATCCATGCCGGTCAACATGCGGTAGTAGGCGCGCATGTTGGCCTGGTACTTCTCGGGCGTGTCCCAGCGCCAATACCAGCGCTCGCGATTCAGCGACTTCTTCAAGAACTCTGGCTGCATCTCAAAGTACTTGGGGTCGGCGAGTTGCGGCGGCGCTGGAACAATGTCCTCGTACATGCCGTCCATGGACTTTGGCCAGGGGTAATGGCCGATGCCCGGCCGGTGGTCCCCGTCTCGCGCGTGGGCGATGTTGAAGCTCATGTAGAGGCAGAAGGGCTGCCCCTCTTCCTGGGACCTGAGAAACTCCACGGAACGGTCGCCGATCAATTCCGCCGTGTGACGCTCGGATCCATCCGCCTGTTGGATGTGGTGCGGGCCACCGTTGTAGACCTTGAACTCGTGGAACATGCGCTCCAGGGCCGCGCCGTTGCTCTCCGCGAACTGAACGTGTTGCTTGCCATAAAACCCAGTGCGGTAGCCAGCCTTGCGTAGGGCCACCGGGAAGCTGGTGTCCACGTCCATTGCTTGCACCGGAATCGCAGGCCACTTGCCCCCGGTGTAGCCATGGCCCGTCTCTGTCAAGCCTGTGAAGATTGTCGCGCGACTCGCCATGCAGATGGAGCTGTTGACGAACGCGCGCTCGAAGCGAACGCCTCCAGCGGCGAGCCTGTCGATGTTCGGGGTCTTGATCACCTCATGTCCGGCGCAACCCAGGGTGTCGTTGCGTTGATCGTCCACGAGAATGAAGACGAGATTCGGCTGCGTATCGGCCCAAACGTGGCAGGGCAATCCCAAGAGGACAACCCAGGCCACGAGCAGCATTCTCGTAGTGGACTCTCGCATGCTCGATTCCATTGGTAGAGGAGAAACTGTGTGGAGGAGATTCGTTGTGGAGATGGATGCTGAAATGGGGGGAGCTCGAACTGCACTGCACGGTTATTCAAAGTACCCATAGACCCTCGCGGCGCCTTCCAGGCTAGTGTTCCGCTGCTTTGGATCGCTTCGCCCCCTACTCTAGCCACTCGGGCGCCATTCGAGCCAGCCGATTCGAGCCGGGTCGTGCCCTCCCTGAGCTCGTTGTGCTGCGGGCGGATTGTGGGGAGCCGACGCGGCGAGGTTGTGGCTGTGGATGTGGAGAGCGGCGCGCTGGCTGGCGAAGGTCCTTGCATTCACTTATCCTGCTCGGCATGCCGAACATCGTCGCGTCCTTATTGATCCTGACCGCGGTCTGTGGCCCTGCGTCGGCTGCACCCCAGGACCTCGCCGATTACCTTGGCGACCCCGTCAACTACGACTCCGCCGAACGGGATGATGTCGTCGCGCGCTTGATGCTCGACGTCGCCGCGGGCAAGGCCAACATGCAGTGGGACGAGGACCTCGGCTGGCTGCCCGCCATACTCGCTGCATTTGATGTGGAGAGTTCCTCGCAGGTGCTCGTCTTCTCAAAGACGAGTCTTCAACACACCCTGATCTCGCCCCGTCGGCCGCGTGCCCTCTACTTCGGAGAGCAGGCCTACCTCGGTTGGATCCCCGGCGCACCGTTCATGGAGGTGACCAGCATGGATCCAGTGCAAGGCCCGACCTTCTACTCGCTTGCGCAGCAGCCGGGCGAGCCGGTCTTCACTCGGCGCGACAACGATTGCTTGGCCTGTCATGCTTCCTCCAAGACGCGCAACTGGCCTGGGAACATCGTGCGCTCCGTGCATCCCGACCCCGAAGGCTTCCCGATCCTGCGCTCGGGGACACACATCACCACCCAAGCCAGTCCGCTCGAGCAGCGCTGGGGTGGTTGGTACGTGACGGGAACGCACGGCGATCAACGGCACATGGGGAATGCGACGGTGGAGAAGGTGGAGCGGAATGTCGTGCGCGGAACCGAGGAGCGCATCAACGTGGATTCAGGTGCCAACGTCACGGACCTCTCCAAGTTCTTTGATGTCGACTCTTACCTCACTCCGCACTCGGACATCGTCGCGCTGATGGTTATGGAGCACCAAGCGGAGATGCACAACATGATCGCGCGGGGGAGCTACAAGGGGCGCATCGTGGAGGCTCATCGGCTCGTCATGAACGATCTAATGGGCGAGCCAGCCGAGTTCGTGAGCGAATCCATTCAAAGGCGCTTCAAGAATGCCGCCTCCGACATCGTCGACCAGTTGCTCTTCCGCGACGAACTGCAGCTCACTCAACCCATCGCGGGGACATCTGGCTTCCCTGCCGATCTCGCCAAGGGCACGCCACGGGATTCAAAGGGACGCTCCTTGTACGACTTCGATTTGAAGCGGCGGCTCTTCGCTTACCCTTGTAGCTACCTGATCTACAGCGAAGCCTTCGATCGACTTCCTGCGCCGGTGCTCGACGCGGTTTGGTCGGAGCTCTGGGGGATCCTGCACAACCTCGAGGGTTCCCGGGAGTTCCCGCAACTCTCCGGGGAGGATCGCGCCAACATCCTCGAGATCTTGCTGGAGACGAAGGCCGGGCTGCCCGCGAGCTGGCGCTAAGCGTGGACGTCTTCGTCCATTAGCGGACTGCTGACCACAAGCATTTCCGGGCTGTTGGCCGTTGCCTCCTCAATACAAGGGGAAGTCCGAACTGATGTTGTCCTGCCTTGTTGTGGGATGTTGTCGTCCGCCAGTGAGCTCTTGCACGCGCGCGCCCACGTAGGCGCGAAGCTCGCGTACCGACACGACGTGGTCCCCATCGCTGTCGGCTAGGCGCCGATCGAGGGCTTCGAGCACGGCGTAGGTGAATGCTCCGTTGTTCCACTGTTCTGACTCAAAGGCAAACTCCTGCCCGCCTGCGGATGAAATGACCACCGCCCCTGATCCGCGCCTGAGGTCTGCGAAGAGATCCCTCATCAAGGCAAACGCGTCGGTCGAAACAAGCGGGGCCTGTTCGCTCTTCGTTACCGTGATGCCTCGCGCGGAAACCTGGTCAAAGGGAGCCCCTCCCGCATCCAACCCAGGGGAGTTCTCGTCCACTTCTCCGGAGAAACAAGTGTCCATGAGTAGTAGCTTCTTGCGGGGGGGGATCTCTGTCAGCAAGCCTTCAAGCAGCTCGTAGGGGATGCCTGCGCTCGCCGGATCCGCGAAGTCGACTGCAGAAGAAGCCAGGTAGTAGTTCAGGTCAGAATCGAGCAGGCCGTGGCCAGCCACAAAGACGACAGCTAGATCATCGGGCCGACCTGAGGCGAACATCTCGCGGGCTGCGGCCAAGGACGCTGAATTGACGTCGTGGTCGTACAGGCCGCGCACCTCAACGTGGTCAAAGGCTTCGCCGGCTTGTTCAAGCGCCCGCGCCATGTCTCGGGCATCCTTGGCGGCGTACTCTAGATCGTAAGCGTCCTTGTCGTAGTCGGAAACTCCCACCACCAAGGCAAGCAAGGAGCGCTTGGCCCGTGGCCCCGTGTAGCGAACTTCAGCTGTTTGACGCAAGGAGTCAACTCCTCTCGCATTGCGTACCGCTACCTGGACGATGTTGCGCCCGTCGGAAAGCTCGATCTTGTGTTCCCCCTTGTAGGGCGTCCCGGCGGCGGTCGAGATTGGAATCCCGTGCTCGCCGTGCAGCGGAATTCCATTGATCGAGAGATGCAGTGAGTGGAGCGCAAAGCCCGCGTCAAGTGCTCCAAGGTGCAACGAGAGTTCCCTCGATTCACTCACAGAGGGAAGTGTCTTGAGGAAGCTGGCTGTCGGGAGTTTAGCGCCCTCGAGCAGCCCGCCTGCCTTCAAGCCCATCTTCTCCATGCGCTTTTCACGAGCTCGCCGGTACCCAGTGACGACGGATGAGCTGGCTTGGCCAAGGCGTTCAATGATGTAGTCAGGGCGATTGTAGTGCAGATCGAATTGCTCGCAAAGGTAGGTCTTGCCATCCCGTGAGAAGCCGACGTTCGCGAGCATGCCGCGCGAAGCCCGATAGAATCCGCCGGGGGCAAACGTCGCGAAGTCGCCGTCGCTCCCGGGGGCAACTTGGACCAACTCTTCCCCCGTAGCCATGTCGAGTAGCCAAAGCCTCCCGGAGTCCGTACCGACCACGAGGCGTGCGCCGTCTGAGGTCACAGCGAAGGAGCGGATGGTGGAGTTCAGCGCAACACGGTGATTGATTTCCCCCGTGCTCGCATCGCGTAGGTACACGGCGCCGTCCGCTCCCCCGCTGGCCAATACCTTCCCGTCCGGACTAAACTCCAAAGCATGCATCCAACCGGCGTGCCCTTTGAGCTCAATCGGCTGCTTGCCTTCGCCAGGCACCAAGAGGCAATCTCCGGTGCCTCCGTAAGCAACCGCACCCGATGGGCTCACGGCCAACGCATTGATATAGCCCCGGGCCGGAACAACATTGAGCCTCACTTGCTGCAGTGATTCCGTATCAAGTAGGTTGCCATCTCCCAGTGCCAAGAGGCTCCTGTCCGCGTCTAGAGCGATGTCCCGCAGGTAGGCCTTCCGACGCAGAACCTGTTCCCCGGTTTCGATGTCCCAAACTCCGAGTGTGTCGAAGTTGATGGCTGCGATACGTCGATCATCGAGAAAGAGGATCTTCGAATAGTGACCTTCTTGTCCAGTCGTTCGGAAGACGACACGTTGGCCATGCCTGTGGTAGACGACGAGTTCTCGATCCTTGGTAGATCCTGCAATCAGTGAGCCGTCGGGGGAGACGGCCACACTACTGATCAGGTCGGACCCTACGTGGGGTTCGGCCTCCTCCAGGGTGCCATTGACCAAATCGAGTCGTCGGACTCTCGGGCCAAGACCACAGAAGACTCCTGGGCGCAGTGGGTCGGAAGCGAGATGCCACGCCGCTGAAGTTGGACTTCCCCAACGTCTCACGAGGGACCCATCGTCCACCTTCCACATCTCGAAAGTCCCGTCCGAATTTGCCGTCACGCAGAGCTCGCCACTGGGATGCAAGCGAACGGCCAGCGTGTGGTCGGAATGAGCCTTCCACTTTTCGAGCAAGGAAAACTCTGTTCCGCTCTTGTGCTCCCAAACCGCGACACCGCCCGAGTACTCTTGGTCCCCATCCTCATCGTCGAGCAGCCTGATTCCGGCAGCGAGGCGCTTGCTGTCTGCTGAGAAGTGAGGTGTGTGCGCAATCCCCATGGATCTGCCAGAGGATCCACTCTGGGGCAGTGTCGAGTGCTGTCGCAAATCAGGAAGTGCATAGACGCGCGCGGGATCGCCCCCGGTCACTAGGAACTTTCCATCGGCGGATATGGCGAGTGCGTCGCTGCCGTACTTCCCAATCTCGACTCCGTGAACATCCCCTTCGTGGCCCGGCAGAGGCCAAGCCTCGATCCCACGGTCTGCGCCGTAGTAGAGCACTCCGCGCACACTGTCGATGCCGAAGGCGGAATAGTGCGGAGTCGGCACGCTCAAGCGATCCGCCTGGACGCGCTCAAAGTGGGCTGTTTCCCAAAGCTGCAGCAAGCCCGAGGGAGCGCCCGGATCGATCCAGCCGAATCCAGCCAGGTGAGACCCATCGGCCGTGAACTCCGCTGCCCACAACTGTTCTGCTTCCCCGTACAGCGACGCTGCATAGAGAACCGGTGCGGAAAGCGGCTCTCCTGTCATGGCCCATCTCCCCGCATGCCCAATCGATGCAGCGAACACACTGTCATCGAGGGGAGAGACAGCCAGCGCTGTCCCATCTCCCGGCAATTGCTTGCGCCAAGCTCCAAGGTAGGTGGCCAAGTCCCACTGAATCACGCTCCCATCACTTCCAAAGCTTGCCAAGTAGCGACCATCCGAGGAGAAGCCCAATCCCACTGTCTTGCCCGAATGGGATGTCGAGAGGACGACACGAACATCCTCCGAGGAGGAAGCTTGCGCAAACCCCCAATCCGTTAGGCCCAGGCCGAGCGCGAGCGTTCCTAGGCATGTCAATTGAAGGCGGCGCCGTGTCGTAGGTGTCATTCTGGACTTGCTGCAAAGAGGTGCGGTCAAGCTGCAAACCGCTTGGATTGGAGCGGGCAGCTTGGCAGCCTTGGCTGCGTCAGTCAAAAATGATCTTACCTCACTTACGTGGGGACCCAAATTGGACCATTCCAAGCAGCCTAGCGCGCAATTGCCTAGCTTGTTCTGGACTGCGCCAAGCTGAGACGACCTAATTCGCTAGCCTGCTCTATTCATGAGTCGATTTGCCAATAGTCCCAACTCGCTCTCTG
>CALCXM010000052.1 GCA_937905825.1 uncultured bacterium | reverse complement strand
GGGTGAAGGTCACTTGCCCGCTCTTGTCGGTGCGACTGCCCCCGGGCGTGGCCTTCGAGAAGGAACGCTCGGCCGTGGTCATCGCGGCTACCGCATCGGGTAAGGGCGAACCATCGGGCCCTAGGATCGTCACTCTCAGTTGACCGTCGGCCAACTCGAAGTCTTCGCGTTGCTCGCTCCCTGGAGCAACGGAGATCGGGAAAGAGAGTCCCTGCACACCCAGGCCCGGATCAGCTGGACGAATCAAGAGCCAGTACTCCCCAGGACCATCCACCACCACGGAGTAGTTACCACTCCCATTCGAACGCGTTGCGTATCGAGCGTTCTGGTCTCCATGAACGCTCACTAGATATCCCTCGAGCACAGAGCCTGCGGAACTCAGGGTGCCGAAGACGCGGATCGGGTTACGAGGTCCTCCACCCAGTTCAATATGCACCTGACCTCCAGCTTCGAGATCAAACTGGGCTATGGCCATGTTCGCCGCGCGCAGGGACCGGTCTTCAGCACTGTCGGGATCCAGATCCAGTCGTGCTGTGTAACTGCCGGCAGATTGATTCAAGAACTCGAACTCCCCGTACTCGTCACTGAGAGTGTCGAGGGAGACTTTCGAAGCACCACCACTGAGGCGAATAGTGCGGCGCGAAACTCGGCCCGCAGCAGGCATGATCTGGCCGCTGATCCGTGTGGGTGAATTGAGCACCAGCACGAAGTCAGGGTGCTGCTCACCGGAGCCAAGCACCACGGAAACCTCCGCGCTCGGCGACCAGTCGGCGGCGATGGCGTGCACCCTGTATTCCCCCGATTGCATCTGGCCAAGTTCAAACTCCCCCTTGCCGTCCGTCGTGGGGCCATCTCTGGTCCGGGCACGTTCGCTGTTCTCGATCGTCGCCCAGCGAATCCCGGCACCCGCCACGGGTTTGCCGTCGGGAGAGCGCACCACCCCCTTCAGTGTTGCTGCCCGTTCGACATGAAACTCGAGGCGCCCCGTGAAAGGGATTTTGATCTCGCTATCTTCTGGTGTGGCGAACCCATCACCCCTCACCGAGACTTCCCAGGAGCCTGGCTTGAGGCCCTCCAGTTCGAACTCGCCGTCCTCGTTATCGAAGTTGCGCACGTGCATGTCCGAGAAGGACAGGGACCCGAGATCCTCCCAGTCTGGAGTTGCCATGACCGTGAAAGGCCCCACAGGATCGCCGTTTGTATAGCGCACAACGCCGCGCACTCCCTCGCTCGGAGCGAGCACCAAGCGCACGTCGCTGGTTCCCGGTTCCACCTTGTCCGCCCGGGCTGACAGGCGCGGGCCGCGCTCCTTGCGACCCGTGCTCGCGTTCTTTGTGCGGCGCCGGCCGCTGACTTCGATCACGATCGGCTCAGCCCCAATGCTTTTCAATTCAAAGAGCCCGGACTTGTCCGTCTTGGCAGCGAACGTGCGCGCACCGAAACCTATATCACCACGTTTGGGCAGCACTCGGCCCCGGACGGTTAGCCGTTCCGCAGGCTGTCCGTCATCCCAGGTCACCACGCCGCGGATGGAGGAACCGCCGAGGGCTGTGTAGATCAGGTCCTCCCGGCGATCCCCGTCCTCGAAGGAACCTAGGTCATCGACGATCTCGATCATGTCGGTCACACGTATGGTCAACTTCCCCGTGCCAGGTCGAACCCCAAGGAACTCGAAGTGCCCCTCTTCATCGGTCATTGAATTCAGTTCCCGGCTTGAAGTTCCGTAGTCGCTTTTGTGGCGAGTTTCGAGAACAAGCCGCGCCTCGGGCAGCGGTTCCCCCGTCGCTGACACGACACGGCCCTTGAGCAACGCACCACGGGTCAACGCCAATTCGAGTTGGGTAACCTCTCCCGCGCGCACGGTCAATTCCTCCAGCTCGGTACCCGCGTAGCGGGGCGACGTCAACAGCAGCTCGTACTTCAAACCCGGCGCTAGGCCGGAGAACTCAAAGTGCCCATCAGCGCTGAGCAGCTGGGACGTGCCGAATCTCAAAACGTCGTCGTGCTGCAACAGAACCTTGCTCCCCTCATAGGTCCCCGAATCCACGGCCAACCCCGGGGGAGGCGCTACCTGGCCCCGCATGATTCCGCCCAGCAGCGGTTCCAGAAGGTGATCTTCCGACTCTTCGTTGGGGTCTAAGGACAGGGCTTCCTGCAAGTAGAGGAATTGACCTTCGATGTCGATGGAGCCCTTTGTCGTCTTCGGGGCAAAGGCCACCCGAAAGTGGCCATCGGAGTCTGGGCGAACGCGATGCTCCCTCGACCTCTCTTTACCGGATCCAAAGCGCCGGCCGCGGGCGACCACTTCGAATTCGGCTTCCATGGGCAAGCCCTCTGGTAGCACCACACGACCTTCAACCCACAGAGCCTCCTCCGCTAGGGCGGAAGCTTGCGGTGCATCCTTCGGGCTTTCACGCTTCGGGAGCGCAGCCTCCGAACGAGTGACCGGGACCTGGGGCACCTCGGCCAAGCTCTCCGGTGCCGTGGCAGAGGGTTCCTGTGCAGTCCCCGATCGGACCAGAGCCTGCTCGGATTGAGCAGGTCCGGAACTAGAGAGGGATTTCCAGAGCAGACCGCCGCACAGGGCTAAGGCAACAACGAGCAAGGGCAGGCGACCATTCATACCTGCAGAGTACGCTCTTCATGGCTCTCCGAAGCGACTCGAGAGCCAAAGAACGACTCCACCACTGGCACGATCTTGATTCATTGCTCACTCGGCTCCCTTCCGATCTGGCGAAGCTGCAATTCACTATGCGGTCACGAGTCTTGACCTTGTTGAACTGGCGAGCGATGGCGGCCTTGCTCATGCCATCGACGCTTAGCGCAGCCACACTGTCGAATTGGCCTTGGGGCGCAGGCTGTCTCATCCACGTTGACACAGAGGGGCGCTTGTAGGGAGTACCTGTCGCAAACGGGAGGGCCCTACCGATCAAAACGGCGAAACGCCCGGCCCTCACTCCATTCATCGATACTGCGGCTGCCGACAGGGAGCAGGCGCTCGATGGCGAGTTCTACCTGCTCCCACATGTGCGCTGTGCTACGGCTCATTGAGCTGTTCACACCTAGATTCAAATAGGAACTCCCGGAGCCATCCACCCATCGACGACGAAAGACCTCCCCAGCGTCCCGAACAGAGATCTCGGAATAGCCATCATGGTTGATCTCGAACCCGTGGCTTCGTTTCGGCAGGCCGAAGAAACCGACGCATCGCACTTCTTGAACAAGTCGTTGTGCCCTTTCGGGAATGACTCGCCCGATCCTTATCGATTCAGCCAGGCGTTCGGAATCTGATGCGAATAAGACGACACCATCCGCCCATACCGCGAAGTCGCGACCCTGATTTTTGGCTCTCCTGCACCTTTAGTGGGAGCCTGACGGACGCAATCGAGGGGTAAGT
>CALCXM010000051.1 GCA_937905825.1 uncultured bacterium | reverse complement strand
GGCAAGCACATCATCACCAGCTTGGTCGAGCACAAAGCCGTGCTCGACGTGTGCAAGCACCTGGAACAAGAAGGCTGTGAGGTCACCTACCTCAAGCCCGACAAGACCGGCCGCGTCAGCGTCGAGCAAGTGCGCGAAGCCATGCGTGAAGACACGTTGATAGTCGCCTTGCTGTGGGCCAGCAACGAAATCGGAACGATCAACCCCATTCGCGAGATTGGTGCCCTGTGTCACGAGCGCAAGGTATTGTTCTTCACGGACGGTACACAGGCGGTCGGCAAGATCCCGGTGAGCGTGGAAGAGGACAACGTGGACCTCATGTGCCTCTCCGCCCACAAGATTTACGGACCCAAGGGTATCGGCGCCCTGTACGTGCGTCGCAAGGACCCGCGCGTCCGACTCTCCGCGCAAATGGACGGCGGCGGCCACGAGCGCGGCATGCGTTCGGGCACCCTCAACGTTCCCGGCATCGTCGGCCTAGGAAAAGCCTGCGAGATCGCTGAGCACGATTTCGACAAGGACCTAGCGCGCCAGGGTGGCCTGCGCGACCGCTTCGAGAAGCGCATCTTCGACGAGCTCGACTACGTCTACATCAACGGCAACAAGGACAACCGCTTGCCCCACGCATCGAACATCTCCTTCGCTTACGTCGAAGGGGAGTCCTTGATCATGGGCATGAAGGACTTGGCCGTCTCCTCCGGATCGGCCTGCACCTCGGCCAGCCTCGAGCCCAGTCACGTCCTGCGTGCCTGCGACGTGGGCGACGAGCTCGCCCACTCCTCCATCCGCTTCAGCTTCGGCCGTCTCACCACGGACGAAGAAGTCGAGTTCGCGGCGGATCAAGTCATCGAGGCTGTCAAGCGCCTACGCGAGCTGTCTCCCCTTTACGAAATGGCCCTCGAGGGCATCGACATCAGTTCAATCGACTGGGCCGGTCACTAGGCGCCCACGACACTCCTAACCAATAAGAATCCAATGGCATACTCAGATAAGGTTCTCGACCACTACAACAAGCCACGCAACGTGGGATCCCTCGACAAGAGTTCGACGAAAGTCGGGACTGGCGTCGTCGGCGCTCCGGAGTGTGGGGACGTCATGAAGCTGCAAATCGAAGTCGAAGGCGACGTCATCGTCGACGCCAAATTCAAGACTTTCGGTTGCGGCTCCGCTATCGCTAGCTCCTCCCTCGCCACCGAGTGGATCAAGGGCAAGACCCTCGACGAGGCCATTGCGATCCAGAACACCCAGATCGTGGAAGAGCTCTCTCTTCCTCCGGTGAAAATTCACTGTTCCGTTTTGGCCGAAGATGCGATCAAATCGGCCGTTGCTGACTTCAAGACCAAACAAAAAGGCAAGGAGGCCTAAGCCATGATTTCTATCACAGACCGCGCCCGCGAAGAGGTAAAGCGCATCATCGACGAGCAGAAGCTCAGCGATGAAACGGCCCTTCGAATCGGCGTCAAAGGCGGTGGTTGTTCGGGATTCTCGTACACCCTCGGCTTCGACGACCAGTTCACGGAACTCGACCAGGTCAACAGCGTCGCAGACGTGAAGGTCGTTTGCGACCCGAAGAGCTTCCTGTACCTCAACGGCACGCAGATCGACTTCGAAGACAACTTGATGGGCCGCGGCTTCAAATTCGGCAACCCCAACGCCGACAACAGTTGCGGTTGCGGAGAGTCCTTCTCCGTCTGATTTGAGCGCTTTGAGATCGAGCCCGATGCAAACCTGTCCAGAATGCCAAAGCTCGCTCTCGACGCCCTTGGTCTGCTTAGATTGCCACGCCCTCCTGCCCCAAACACCGGGGCAGACACCCTCCCCATTCGACGCCCTCGGCGTCGAACTCGGCTGGAGGGTTGAGGGCAAGGCGCTGAAGAAGCAGCTGCTCAAACTCTCCCGCGCGGTGCACCCGGACTTCTTCGCCACAGCGGACGAAGCCACGCGGAACCGAGCGGAGGATGCGAGTGCGCTCTTGAACTCGGCATTCGAAACATTGAAGGACGACTTCAAGCGGGCCGACTGGCTGGTGAAGGTTCTCGGAGGTCCGTCGGACTCTGAAGAACGTCAAATGCCCCGAGCGTTCCTCATGCAAGTCATGGAATGGAACGAGGTCTTGGACGACGCTCGCTCCGCTGCTCAAGGGTCGGCCGAATGGAACGCTGTCGCCGAGCTTGAAAGCGAACTCGCGACAGAACGTGAAGCACGTTTCAGCGCCATCGCCAAGCAGCTAGATCCGTTGCCCGCCAAGGGCGCCGGCGACCTGGCGCCCGTTCGCCAAGAACTCAATGCCGTGCGCTACATCGACCGCACGCAAGCCGAGGTCAAGCAGCTCAAACTGCAGGCGACCCTCGGCCCCAAATCATAAGTCGGGCGTCACGTCCGAACTCAACTCATCCTCGAAAGCAACTCAGCGCGAAACTAGCGCGAAAGACTCCCGATCCCCATGGGGTACATCGAACTCAACGTCCTCAATAACGAGACCTCCCCCCAAGCGATGGGGATTGACCTAGGCACCACCAACTCCCTGGCGGCGACCTGGAAGGACGGACGTCCCGTGGTCAT
The DNA here is from genome assembly GCA_937905825.1 of uncultured bacterium. Classification (GTDB taxonomy): domain Bacteria; phylum Planctomycetota; class UBA1135; order UBA1135; genus JABACD01. The sequence goes on along the minus strand of CALCXM010000051.1, from coordinate 16,804 downwards.
CAAGCCGGAGCAGGCGGGGAACGGCTCGATCCCCTCCGTCATTCACGTCGCCGAGGATGGAACCGTTCTGGTCGGTCGCCAGGCCCGCGACAAGGCGATGGTCGACCCGCGCCACACGATCTTCTCGATCAAGCGCTTCATGGGACGCGGCATTGCTGACGTGCAAGAAGAGCTCAAGAGCTTTCCGTTCCCGGTGACGGAGGACGAGAATGGTGTGATCCAAGTCCAGGCGCACGGCAAGGCTTACACGCCGCAAGAGCTGTCCTCGTTGATTCTGATGCGCGTGCACGACCTCGCCTGTCGATCGATGGGCGGAGCTGAAATTCAACGGGCGGTGATCACCGTGCCCGCCTACTTCGATGATACCCAGCGTCAAGCAACGCGCGACGCTGCGCGACTTGCAGGCATCGACGTCCTGCGCATCATCAACGAGCCCACCGCTGCCAGCTTGGCCTACGGCCTCGATCAAAGCGCGGCGGGCACCATCGCCGTCTACGACCTGGGCGGCGGCACCTTTGACATCTCGCTGCTCTCGATTGAGGAGGGCGTCTTCAGTGTGCTCTCCACCAATGGGGACACGCACCTCGGTGGCGATGACTTCGACCGCGCCTTGGCGGGCCTCGCAATGGAAGGGCTCGCCGAACAACTCAGCCCCGAAGAGCTGAACGATCCAGGCTTGCATCAAGCAGCTCGCCTCGCCGGCGAGAAGTGCAAGATGGAACTGTCCACCCGGCCCGAAGCCGACTTGCACGTGGTGCTTCCGGAAAGCGGTGTGCACTTCCGCCGACGAGTGACGATCGAAGAGTTCGACGAACTCGTCGCGCCGCTCGTGGAGCGCACCCTCGACTCCTGTCGCCAAGCCTTGGCCGACGCAGAACTCGAACCCTCAGACATCAGCGAAGTGGTCATGGTCGGCGGTTCCACTCGCATGCCCTGCGTGCAGGCCGCGGTCGAGAATTTCTTCGGCCGCCTGCCACACACGGAATTGAACCCCGATGAGGTTGTCGCCTTGGGCGCGGCGATCCAAGCGCACATCCTGATCGGTGGAAGCCGTGACCTGCTCCTGATGGATGTCACGCCCCTTTCGCTCGGTCTCGAAACAGTGGGTGGCGCGGTGTCCAAGATCATCGCGCGTAACTCGACGATCCCTTGCTCCGCCACGGAAGGGTTCACCACCTACGCGGACAACCAAACGGGCATCGAGTTCAACATCCTGCAAGGTGAGCGCGAGCTCGCGAAGGATTGCCGCAGCTTGGGGCAGTTCAAGCTCACGGGCATCCCTCCGATGCCGGCGGGCCTCGCCCGAGTCGCCGTGCGCTTCCACGTGGATGCGGACGGGATTTTGACCGTGAGCTCCCGGGAGGAATCCACCGGCGCCAAGGCCAGCATCTCCATCACCCCCAAGAACGGCCTAACGGACGAAGCCGTCGAGAAGATGCTCGCGGATTCCCTGACCAACGCGCGCGAAGACTTCGAAGCCGGACGCAACGTGGGACTCGTCGCCGAACTCGGAACGATGATCCGTGCCACCAACAAGTCCTTGCCCGACGTGGAGGAGCACCTGGACCTGGAAACCCTAGCGGACATCCGCGAGGCCATCGAGGCTAGCCAAGCAGCCAGCGCTGCGAAGGTACTCGACGGGAAAGAACTTCAACGTGTGCGCGATCTGCTCGAGCGAGCCACCATGCCTTTGGCTGCGGTCCTGATGGACGGCGTTGCCAAAAAGGCTCTCGCCGGCAAGAGTCTCCGCGACGTTTAGCCTGGACGGTTCATGAAGGCGCGCTAGAGACACCGTCACTGGTTCTCTGACTGCCCCCCAAAAGTCTTGGCCCCGCGAGCGACCCGCTTGGGTTGCTGGCGGGGCCAAGTGCTTTCAACGCGCAGTCACCGAACGAGAGCGAGCGCAAGGCAAGTCCTCGCGAGGTCTGCTGCGTGTCCTCATGAATCGTCCGAGTTAAAGCAAAGGCACCCCGGTCATCCCTTCAGGAGCCTCAACTCCAGCCAGCTTGAGCAAGGTCGGAGCCACGTCTCCCAAGACCCCCATGGGACGAATCTTCGCACCGATCAGGTCGTCGCTACAGAAAACGACGGGAACAGGATTCAAGGTGTGCGCCGTGTGCGGCTGATTGCTCGTTGGATCCCAGAGCTGTTCCGAGTTGCCGTGGTCGGCGGTGATGGTCACCACGCCACCCATCGCCGTCACCACCGGCACGATCTTCGCGAGCAAGCCGTCGAGGGTCGCGACTGCCTTGAGCGCGGCACCCCAAATCCCCGTGTGCCCCACCATGTCCGCATTCGCGAAGTTGATGATGTAGACATCGGTTTCGTCCTTCTTCAGAGCCTTCAGAATCTCGTCGGCGACCTGCGGGGCGCTCATCTCCGGTTGGAGGTCGTAAGTCGCCACCTTCGGACTCGGAATCAGGATGCGCTCTTCGCCTTCCACGGGTGCCTCGGAGCCCCCGGAGAAGAAGTAGGTCACGTGAGCGTACTTTTCCGTCTCAGCGATTCGCTTCTGAGTCAGGCCCGCTTGAGACACGACTTCGGAGAACACGCCTTTTAGGGCCGTCGGTGGATAGGCCACGGCGAACGAGAAGTCGGCCCGGTACTGGGTCATCGTGACGATCTCCAGTTCGGGCAGAGCTCCACGCTCGAAACCGTCGAAGTCGGGCTGACAGAGGGCGTCGCAAATTTCCCGCATGCGGTCCGCCCGGTAGTTGAAGCAGATCAACCCATCGCCGGTTTGCATGCGGCCTTCGTCGGGGGCGCCGATCACCACCGGCTCCGCGAACTCGTCGCCGATGTCTGCGGAGTAGGAATCCTGAATCGATGCACTCGAGTTGGGCTTGGATTCGCCCAGTCCGTGAACGAACAGGTTGAACGCGCGCGCCACCCGGTCCCAACGCTTGTCCCGGTCCATGGCGTAGTAGCGGCCGATGATCGAAGCCACTCGCCCAACCCCCGCCGCTTCGATGTCCTTTTCAAGCTGGCCAAGGAACTTGTCCGCCGAACGCGGGGGCGTGTCGCGACCATCCAGAATGGCGTGGACTTGGACTTGCTCTGCCGCCAGCCCATTCGCAGCGGCAAGCTTCAGCAGCTCCCTCAAGTGGTGATCGCTAGCGTGCACGCCCCCATCCGATACCAGGCCCATGAGGTGCAACTGCTTGCCGTCCTTGGCGAGCCTTTGCATGAGCCTCTTGAACGCACCGATCTGAGCGAACTCCCCGTCCGCAATCGACTTGTCGATGCGAGTGACGTCCTGGTAGACCGTGCGACCGGCCCCCAAGTTGAGATGACCCACCTCGCTGTTCCCCATGAGCCCCAGGGGAAGTCCGACTTCCTTCCCCGATGCCGATAGGAGCGAATTCGGATACCGATCGAGCAGGCCGTGAAAGTAGGGCGCCGCCTGTCGGATGGCGTTGTGCTCGGTCGCCTCGCTGGTTCCCCAGCCGTCGAGAATGATGAGGAGAAGGGGTCGGTGCTTCAAGAGTTGAGTGGAGCTAGGGACGCATTCGTGCGGAACTTGTTCCGACTGTCAGGTGCGAGGATTCTAGCAACGGAGCCACCCCTCCAACTCTCTCCGACACGTTTCGCGGGGCTTAAAAAGAGCGGCTGCCAGGTATTGCCCACAATCCGTCCCAAAACGCTTGCGCTCCCATCCGCCGTTTCGCCAGGCAGTCGGCCCCGCCCCCGGGAGATCGGGCAAATGCCCTACTTGGCGGGCCTGTCGAGGAAGATTCTCGAAAGTCGAGTCGATCGCTAAGTCACCAAGTAGAAACAGCTTAGGAGGACTGGCTCCACTTGGAGACAAGTTGACTTCTGCCGATTCCGATAGGTTACCTCTCGCAAAAAGTTCGATCCGCCCGCGGGCAGCGAACCGATACGTTCCCCGGGCGGGGAAATCCGCCCAACACGATGCCATCCCGGGCATCCCTGAGAGTTCGCGCTGTTGAAAATCGCATTCGTTACACCAGAGTTTCAGTCGCTCGTGCGCCGCACGAACCTGGCTGAAATTGCTGAAGCACTTCCCCACTCCTTGGCGGCTGCAGGTCACGACGTTCGCGTTATCCTGCCCCACTCGCTCGAAATGAAGATCGAGCTGCTACGCGACCTTCGAGAGGTCGGCGTAATGGAAGTGCCGGATGTTGGCGGGGTTACACAGGTCACTGTGCGCCAAGGGACCTTCGGCAGCCTAACGATCATTCTGATCGAGCACCCGAAACTGTTCGGCTCACGCTATCCCTACGGTAGCGACGAAGGCCCCTACGCGGACAACTGGAGGCGCTACGCGCTCTTCGCGCGTGCGGTGCTCGAATGCTTGCCGTTGATTTCGTTCAAACCGGACCTCTTGCACTGCTTCGACTGGACGACTGGACTCATTCCGCTCTATCGCGAACTGGAGTATGTGCATCAGCAACCCAATCACCCGGCGTCCAAAGCTGGAGTGTTTTTCGGGCTCCAAAACCTCGCGATGCAGGGCACGTTCGAGCGCGACATCCTGCCCAAGATCGGAATCCCGGCGGAGTACTTCCGCCACATCGACGGGGTCGCCCTCGACGGTCGCGTGAACTTCCTCAAAGCCGGTGCCGAGTTCTCGACCATGATCGGGACCCATTCCGCTTCCACGGCCAGCCGCATCCAAGACCTCGATTGTGGCTATGGCTTGGAGAGCACCTTCTCCCGGCGCAAGAAGGAGTTGTTGGGGATCTCGAACGGGATCGACTACTCCGCCTGGGACCCGGAAACGGACGATTTCATTCATTCCAAGTACTCGGGCCAGCAGGAATCCGATCTAGCTGGCAAGAAGCGCTGCAAGGCTCACCTGCAGACCACCTACCGCTTGGACAACGGACCGCGCACCCCCGTGATCGCGGTGATCGGTCGCTTCGATGCGGAGAGCGGATTCGACATCGTCGCCGAAGTCTTGACCCAATTGCTGGAGCGCAATTTCGAGGTGGTGATGCTTGGTCAAGGCCAGGAGTCGATCATCGAACGGGTGCGCACCGTGGAAGCCACCTTTGCGGGCCGCTGCCGACTGATCGAGGGCTTCCAAGCGGACGCCGCACACCAGGCCCTGGCCGGATCGGACATGGTCATCCTGCCCTCCCACTTCCTTTCGAGCATGTCCCTATGCGCAATCGGCATGCGCTACGGCACGGTTCCATTGGTCTACGCCCACGCAGGGGTGGACGACATCGTCATCGACCACACGGCCTCACCGAAGAAGAGCACGGCCTTCACCTTCAAGGCTTACAGCGGCGCGGGACTCCTAGAAGCAGCCGATGAGGCGCGCGCCGTGTACAAGTCCGCCCAAGAGTGGACGGAACTGACCATGCGCTGCATGGCAGAGGACTTCTCCTGGAAACGCTGCGGTGCTGAATACATCAAAGCCTACCGCCGAGTCACTCGGCGAGTCCGCGCCCAACGGGACGCGATTGCGTGAGCCCCACCCCCTCCTCCAAGAGCAACGCCTCCGGCACTTGGGTCGGCATTGACCTGGGCGGGACGGGCATCAAGGCCGGTCGCCTCAACGAGGCCGGAGGGGATCGCAAGCGCGCGGAAGCGGAGACCCGAGTGCACGAAGGCCCCGAGGCCGTGGTCGGCCGCATGGCCCGACTGGCACGGGAACTTGGCGTTCAGGATCACCTCGGGGTCGGCGTCCCCGGCCTCGTGGATCATGCCGCGGGGTTGATTCGCAAGAGCCCGAACCTCGCGCCCCTGGAGGACTTCCCCCTCAGGCGAGCCCTGGCCCAGGAGCTCGGGCTTGCGGAAGAACGAGTTCACATCGAAAACGACGCCTGCGTAGCCGCCCTCGGCGAACACTGGCTAGGAGGCGCCCGGGGCCTCACCAACGTGATGATGGTGACCCTCGGAACCGGGGTTGGCGGCGGCCTCATCTTGGCCGGGGAACTCTTCAGCGGGAGCACTGGCTTGGCGGCGGAAATCGGTCACGTGATCGTGGATCCAGCCGGACCGCTTTGTGGCTGTGGGAACATCGGTTGCCTGGAAGCCCTAGCGTCCGCCACGGCAGCCGAACGGCGCTGCGTAGCGGCTGGCCTCGGAAACAGCTTGGTGGCGGTCTGCACCCGAGCACGGGAGGGCGACGTCGGCTGTCGCGAAGTCCTGCACGCGGTTGGCCTGGACTTGGGCCGAGGGCTAGCGGCGGCGCTGATGCTGCTCGACCTCGACGCGTTCCTGATCGGCGGAGGATTCGGGGCGGCCCTGGACCTTTTGCGAGATGGAATCGAGGACGGCCTGCTGGAGCGCACCTACGGTCGCTCCCGGGAACAGCTGCGGCTTCTGCCCGCTGAGCTGGGCGCGGACGCTGGTTGGATCGGGGCGGCCAAGCTTGGGTCGCGAACGTAGCCAGCCGCCGGACATTGAGTCGACGGGTCATTAGGTCGACGGGTCACGCCGGGCATCGGACCCTCAAGCCGCTCAGCTCTCAATCAACGGGAACCGGATAGGAATAACTGTCCCACGGCCCGTTATGCTGCCCATCATGGGTGAATCAGAATTTGTGCTAGAAGTGCGTGGCCTGAAGAAGACCTTCGGCAGCGGCATCTTCAATCGCAAGAGCAAGGGCTTCACGGCCCTGCGCGGCATCGATTTAAGTGTGGGACGCGGACAAGTCTTCGGACTGCTCGGCCCCAATGGCGCAGGCAAGACCACGATGGTCAAGATCCTGCTCGACCTCGTCCGCGGATATGAGGGGGAGGCGCGCGTCTTCGGTCAGCCTCCTTCCGATCCAAAGACACGGCGCCGCGTTGGTTACCTGCCGGAGGCGCACCGCATGCCGGAATACCTAAGTGGTTGGCAAGTGATGGTGCTCTTCGGAATGCTGGCTGGGCACACGAAGAAGGAGGCGGAGAAAACCGCGGCGCCTCTGCTCGAGAAGGTTGGGATGCTGAAGGATTGTCGCCGCAAGGTGCGCGAGTATTCCAAAGGCATGCAGCAACGGCTCGGACTCGCCCAAGCACTCGTGCACCGCCCCGACCTCGTGTTCCTCGACGAGCCCACCGACGGCGTGGATCCGATCGGACGCGCCAAGATCCGTGAAATGGTCGTCGACCTGAAGAACTCAGGCTCCACGATCTTCATCAACTCCCACCTGCTCAACGAGGTCGAGATGATTTGCGACCAGGTCGTGATCATCAACCACGGCGAGATCCTGCGCCAAGGAACGATCGAGGAGATGACACCGCGAACGGGGATCACTCAGTTTGAACTGCGTCGCGACCCGGGCCCCTTGGACATTCTGCTGTCCGGCCTAGGGACGGACCTAGAGCAGAAGGGGTGCCGCTTCAAAGTGAAGGTCACAGATGAAGAGCTGGACGCAATCGTCGACAAGCTGCGCGCAGAGAAGCACACCATCGCCGACATCACCCGCAAGCGGCTCACTCTCGAAGAGTCCTTCATCGACCTCGTGAAGGAGGACCGACAATGAACTTCATCATCTTCCGCGCGCTCTTCGAAGACGCGCGCCAGCAAGTCCTCGACAACAAAGTCTTCCGCCTGCTGTTGATCCTGACGGCGATTCCGATCGTGCTGACCTTTGTCCTCGGCTTCCATGAGGAGAGCATCACGCTCTTCTGGGGCTGGAAGGAAATCGATTACAAGGACATCATGGAGATCTTCAGCGCTGGAGGTCAATCCACCGCTGAAGACATGGCTGCCCAGTCCATCCGGTTCCTACAAGAGTTCACACTCGACGCTGTTGTGGGCAGAATTGGAATCATGCTCTGTATCGCCGCTACGGCGTTCTTTGCGCCCAAGATCCTAGAGAAGGGATCCGCCGACACGCTGTTCTCGAAGCCCGTCTCGCGCATAGCGATTCTACTCTCGAGGTACTTCGCGGGCATCCTGTTCGTCGCCTTCATCTCGAGCTTACTCGTCACAGGCATGTACCTGGGATTCCTCATCAACTCAGGTTTCAATGACCCGGGATTCCTGTGGGGTGCACTCACCCTGGTTTACCTGTACGCGATGATGCACGCGTTCTCGATGGTCGTCGCTGTCTTCACGAGAAGTAGCACCGCAGCGATCTTGCTCACGATCACGCTCTACATGTTCTGTGGTGGCATTCACACTGGCTGGACCAGCTTGGAGTTCTTCACGCAAAAGCAGCACGTCGCCATGCTCCGAATAGCGGACAACTCCGACGACGAAGACGAAGTAGAGGAGGCGGGCGAGCTCATCCAGTTCCTGACCTCGAGCCTGCGCTTCTTCCACTACGTGCTGCCCAAAACGAGTGACGCTGACCTCATCACCAACAAGCTCAAGCGCGCTCTGACCGAAAAGCCACCCGCCATCCAAACCAGCGACGGGGAGTTCCTGATGAAGCTCCCGCCAGCCGATTTTTCCCTGGTCGCAGACACCAAGGGCAAGTTCGAAGACACCGGCGTCGAATGGTCCGCAGAAGGCAAGACGCATCTTGGGGCGGACAGCATGCGCATTCGCCGTTACGAACGGCCGAAGCAGGAACGCAAGGTCGGGTCCAAGACACGCATCCGCTCCCAAACGGGCAATGAAACCGCCAAGCAGAAGATGGAGGAGCTCCAAGCCACTGGAGCCTCTCCGGAATCAGAAGATCGCAAACTGAGTGGAGTGCGGACCACCCAGGTGACTTGGCTAGAATCCGATGGCGACACCAAGCACCGGATGTACTTCTTCCACTTCGACGATTGGATCTACGAGTTCGAACTGATCGGCAGCGTCGCCCAACTGGACAGCCACGAAGCCAGCCAGCTGCGACGCAACACGCTGGACCGCGGGAACATCATCCTGGGTGACATCACCGGAAAGACCCCTGGTACTTGGTATTCCGACATCTTCTCGTTGACCGCCGAGTGGAAGTACAACATCTTCTTCTCCATCGGATCCTCCCTAGCCTTCATCGTGAGCATGCTGACACTGGCCTGGCTGCGCTTGCGAAAAATCGACTTCTAAGCATGCACACGACAATTCCTCGCCAGCTCCAGTCGATCCTGGGTGACGAAGGAATGATCGCCGACAAGAACCGTCGCATTCCTTACGAGTGCGACGGTCTTGCGTTCGAGCGCGAGATTCCGGACTTGGTGCTCTTGCCCGCTTCGACAGAAGAGCTGCAAGCGTGCCTGCGGATCCTGCACGCGGCGGGCATTCCCGTGGTCGCGCGTGGAGCGGGGACCGGGCTGACCGGCGGCGCAACTCCAGTGAAAGGCGGAGTGGTCATCGGCTTGGCGCGCATGCGCAAGATCTTGGAGATCGACCCCACCAATCAGTTCGCCCGAGTCGAAGCTGGCCTCGTGAACGTGGACATCACCCATGCCTGCGACGACCACGGTTTGTTCTACGCCCCCGACCCTTCCAGTCAGACTGCGTGCACCATCGGGGGCAACGTCGCCAACAACGCTGGCGGTCCCCACTGCTTCAAGTACGGCAACACGTCCCGTCACATCCTGGGCCTGAAAATCGTTTTGTCCGATGGAGAGATCCTTGAACTGTCTGAGCCTGAACTCGACCCCAGCGGCTACGACTTGCTCGGCTTGTTCATCGGCTCCGAAGGCATGTTCGGCATCGCCACCGAAGTGACCCTGCGCCTGACGCCGCGAGCGGAGGTGACCGAAACCTTGCTCGCCGTCTTCCCTGATCTCGACCAAGCCTGCGACACGGTGACCGACATCATCGCTGAGCATTGGGAGCCATCCGCTTTGGAGATCATGGATCAACTCACCATTCAAGCGGTGGAAGCCAGCGTGTTTTCAGCGGGCTATCCGCCGGACGCCAAGGCCGTCTTGCTGATCGAGGTTGAAGGCAGCCGCCCCGAATGCGAAGCCAACGTCGCGGGCATCGAAGCCATCGCGAAGCGGCACGGGATCATGGAGTGGCGCCGCGCGGCCAACGACAAGGAACGCAAGAAGCTTTGGGCCGGCCGCAAGGGAGCCTACGGAGCCATGGGGCGCATCGCGCCGGACCTGTACGTCAGCGACGTGGTCGTGCCGCGCACCAAGCTGCGTCAGCTCGTGCGGCAAACCACCGACATCTGCGAGCGCTACGACCTCAAGATCACCAACGTGTTCCACGCGGGCGACGGCAACCTGCACCCGAACATCTCCTACGACCGCCGCGATGCGGATCAGATGCGGCGCGTGCTCGCCGCGGCCGACGAGATCATGCGAGTTTGCATCGACGCCGGCGGCACCCTCTCTGGTGAGCACGGCATCGGCTTGGAGAAACGCGATCAGATGCACATGTATTTCGAGCCCGAAGACATGGAAGCCATGCTCGGCGTGCGCGACGCCTGGGACCCGAGCGGTATCATGAACCCCGGCAAGATGATCCCCGTGCGCGCCTGCAACGAACACAGGCCCCTGCGTTTCAAGCGATGAGTTCCCTGCGACAAGTCGAAGCCATGTTGGGGCGTGAGTCCATGGGCGTTGTCCATGGCTTGCCGGGCGTGCCCGTCGCTTCACCGAGCAGCGTGGACGAAGCGCGCGAGATCGTGCAGTGCCTCACTAAGGACCGAGTCAAGTTCGCACTGCTCGGTCGCGGAAGCAAACTTGGCTGGGCTGCCCTGGTGCAAAAGCCCACGCTCGCGATCTCAACCGCCAAGCTTTCAGGAGTCGTCGAGTTCGAACCTGGCGACGGAGTCATGACCGCCTTGGCCGGAACAACACTGGCGGAACTCGAGGGCATCGTGCGCCCCCATGGATTGCGCATTACGCCGGCGGTCCCGCGGGCGGACAATGCGACGCTCGGTGGCGTGATCGCCGCAGGCCAAAGTGGAACGGACCGTTTGCTGCATGGCGCCATGCGATTGCACCTGCTCGGGACGCGGCTCTTGCAGCTCAACGGTCAGAGCACACGCAGCGGAGGGCAGCTCGTCAAGAACGTGAGCGGCTACGACATTCATCGACTGTTGGCCGGTTCCTTCGGTAGCTTGGGGCTCATCACACAGGCCTCCCTGCGCTTGATGACTTGTCCGGAGGATCGTTGGTTGTGCACGAGCCAGTCGGCGACCCCGGCCCCGCTCGTGCAGCTCGCCACGCAGCTCTTGGAGTCGGGCATCCGTTCCGAAGCGCTGATCATCGAAGGCGCAGGCGATGCCTGGCAACTGCACCTTTCCCTCGTGGGACGTCGCGGGCACGTGGAAGCGGAGCGCAAGCTCGTCGCGGCCCTGCTGCCTGCTTCCGATTCCCTGGGCGGCGAGGCCGCGCACACACGCCTGGAAGCCCTTCGCGAGTCGGAGCCCGATTGGCATGCAGGCGATGTGGTGCAGGTCGCGCTGAAGCGCTCGCGGCTTTCCCATGGGCTGGAGACCGTGATGGATTCTGGCTTCGTCGGCAAGCAGAGCCAATACAGGATCCACCCGGGACTCGCGACGATCCAAGTGCGGCTGCAGAGCGCACTGTCCGCGGAGAACCTGCGGCAGCTGCGGACCAGCCTGCAGGCCCTCTCCGCTCAAGTGAGCCTGAAACGTCCAACGCCGCTCACCGAGGAGTTCCTACCGCGTGTCGTGGACCCCGTCCGCGCCCGACTCGTGGCCAGGTTGCGCCAGACCTACGATCCCCAAAACCTACTGTGCACGCGCCCTCCCTTGGAGCCTATCCAATGAACGCCCAAGACATCGTCGACTACACCAAGAGTCTCGACTGCGTTCACTGCGGGCTGTGTTTGCGCACCTGCCCGACTTACAGGGACACGGGTCGCGAGTCGGCCAGTCCCCGTGGGCGCATTCACATGATGCGTTCCGTGGCGGAGGGCGCGGCGGAAGTTGATCAGCATCTGATCGAGGAACTGGACGGCTGCCTAGTTTGCCGCAACTGCGAGAGTGTTTGCCCTTCCGGCGTCGAGTACAACGAACTGATCGCGCACACGCGCTCGGCCTTGGCCGATTCCCCGCACCGCAGTCTACTCAGCCGCGAGTCCATGCGCTTTGGTCTGCGTAGCGTGCTCACGAGCCGCAGCATGATCGACCTCTTCGCCCTGATGCTGCGCTTGGGTCAACGCTTCGGGATGCTGTCGTTGGCTGGCACGCTTGGGAAAGGCGCCGAGAACTTGCCCGATGTTCCGCCCGCCGCGGAACGCCAGCGCTTGGCCCCGGTCCATCCGGCCCAAGGCAAGCTTGAAGGCGAGGTCGCTATCTTGGAAGGCTGCGTCATGCCCGTCTTCTTCAGCCACGTGAATCGAGCCACCGTTGAGGTTCTGCAAGCGGCCGGACGCCAGGTACACGTTCCCAAGGGCGCCACCTGTTGCGGAGCCCTGCAAGCTCACAACGGCGAACTGGAAACTGCTCGGCAACTGGCCAAGCAAATGATTGTGTCCATGGAGGGCCCCCGCGATCAAACGGGGGACCTCTTACCGGTGGTGGTGAACAGCGCTGGTTGTGCAGCACAAATGAAAGAGTACGGCTCTCTGCTCGCGGAGGACCCAGAGTTCGCTGAGCGCGCGGAGCAGTTCGCCGCGCGGGTCAAGGACTTCAGCGAGTACTTGGCGGACGAAGCGGGGACGCGGGTCGCGGAAGCCTTGGCCACAGACCCGCCGCAGATCCAAAGCCCCCTCACCTTCGACGATCCCTGTCACCTGTGTCACGGGCAAGGGGTACGCAGCCAACCTCGCGAGTTGCTGGACTCTGTTCACGTGCAGCGCGTTGAGATCGATGAGAGCGAGAGCTGCTGCGGATCCGCGGGCCTCTTCGCGACCTTAAGGCCGGCGGACAGCCAACGCATTCTCGATCCGCGCTTGGGTGCTTTGCGCGCCAGCGGTGCTCGGACTTTGGTCACCGCCAATCCCGGTTGCCAACTTCAGTGGCAGGCCGGAGTCAAGCGGGATGGGCTCGACGTCGAAGTCTTGCACATCGCCGAAGTCCTGCAGCGCTCGCTCAAGTCCTGAGTGCGCAACGGGCCGGCAGCTGGTCCGCGCCGGATCCAATCAGAGCGCTGCCGACGGTTGGCTCTTGGGAATCAACGACCCAAGCAGCTCGGCCATGGGTTCTTTGGAGCCGGCCTCTTGTTCCTGCCAGATCCCGTAGGCCACCCAACACTGTCCGTTCACCGTGAGGTTCACGCGCAGCCGATCCTGGAAGCGCAGGCCTGGACGAAACTCGCGATCGAGCACGTAGTCCGCGGCATAGCCGTTCCAAGTCAGCTTGCCCCCGTCGATCGCGGTGCGTCCGCCTTTCGACTCGATCAGCTTGAGTTCTTTCCACTCGACCTGTTGAAACTGCCGAGCGATCACACTCTGCGCGCTCTTCCATGGGTAGCTCACAAGGAACACTTCCAAGGGCGGACTTTTTTCGCGGCTGGGCACGACGAGAGTCCAGTCCACGAATTTCTTCGTCGTCGTTTCGCCTTCGCTTGTCGCTTGCGGCTCACCACTGTCCTCGTCAACCGCCAGCGTGCTGACTTGCTCCGAACTGGCCTCCGCGGCCTGGGCTCCAGCGAGCACAAACACCCGCTCCCCGCTCGGCAGAACGTGCAAGAGTTCCTGCAGGTTGAGGCCGAAGGGCACGTTGCGCAGTTCGAAGCTCTGCGCCAACGCAGGTCCGGCGGCGGCCGTCTTCGAGCCGTAGCCCGTCAGATTCCCGATGCAGGCCAGCAGCACGAAGAACCCCAGCAACACACCAAAAACAGAACGGAGGGAAGCACGCGCTTGCGTGCTTCCCTCCTGAACTTGGCTCGAATCGTCGAGGCTCAACTCACTCGTCGTCCTGAGGGGATTCCTCGGTGTCGCCGGGCGCTTCAACTTCCTCGATCGTCTCGACCGTGGTGGCACTCGCCTTGAACTTGCTCTTGAAGTCGCCCTCCTCGAGGCTCGTCTGGCCCGCCTGGGGGTGGGGACCATCCGGCACGTAGACCGTCCGATCCGGACCGATGACAAAGGCTCTCAACAAGTCGTTCACCGCAGCGTCCCCGATCGGAAGGTCCCCATTCGTTTGCCCATTGCTCACGACGTAGAGCAGGACAAAGCCGGACTCGCCTTCGGGAGTGATCTCGACGAAGCGCGCCTGTTGCGCCTGCCCGGGTGTCTTGCTCTTGAAGCGCGACGAACGCAGGACCCGCCCTTGAACCGTGATCTCGCCCTGCTCGTGGTCCTCGATCTCAGTGAGCCCGGGGATGCCAGAGGACTTGACGTTGCCCCCGAACAGCTCATTCAGCTCCTCTTCGCTACCGTCCGCGTTCTTGATGATCATCACGACGTAGCCGCTGTCGTGAGCCATCATCCAGCCTTGGGTTCCGAACATCCCAATTCCGCCGATGACGGCCATCTCGTTCGGTCGAGCATCGAGCTCCAGTGCGGCCTCCAAGGTCGTCCACTGCGCTTCCGGATTGAGCGTGTCCTTGAGGTTGTCGTAAATCAGGAAGATCCCGACGACTCCGAGGAGGACGGCGATGAGGCAACCGCCTCCGCAAAACAGTAGCCAGCTGGGAAGGCCCTGCTTCGCGGGCGGGGGAGCCACGTCGGTGGCCCAGTTGTCTTGTGATGTATCTGACATGGGGACTTGTTGGAGATAGGGAGAAACTGGGTCGAGCCCAGGGCCCGCGTGCGGCCACACCCTATGGAAATTTCACCCCATCCGCCGCTTCTGGCAGCGAATTTCAGGCTCACTCCCCGGGGACCACCACAATCTTCCCGACGACCTGGCCCCCTTCGAGCAGCTCATGGGCCCGGACGATTTGGGAGAGAGGCATGACCTCGTGGAGGGTGGGGCGGTAGGCGCCTTCGGTCACTTTGCGCAGGATCTCGGGATAAGCGCGCACCGGGCCCATGGTCGAGCCCAGCACGCTTTGGTTCTTGATGAAGAGGTGCGGCAAGAGGATCGAGACCTCCGGGCCGGTGGTCCCGCCGCAGGTCACGAGCCGGCCGTTGCGGGCCAGGCTGCGCATGGACGAGGCCCAGGTGGCGGGGCCCACGTGCTCGAAGACCACGTCAGCTCCCCGGCCGCCGGTCATCGCCTTGACCGTCTTGGACCAGTTTGGGTCGTGGTGGTCGACCACTTCATCCGCGCCTAGGGAGCGGCTGAATGCACGCTTCTCTTCGGTCCCGGCGGTGGCGATGACCCAGCAACCCAGGTCCTTTGCGATTTGAATCCCCGCGGAGCCCACCCCGCTGGATCCACCCAGGATCAAAGCGGTCTCCCCCGCCTTCAACTTCGCGCGCTCGATCAAGGCGCCCCAGGCCGTGATGAACACGAGGGGAATCGCGGCGACCTGCACGGGGTCGAGTCCCTCCGGCAGCGCCAGTAGATAGCGCGACTCGATGCACAGGAACTCGCGGTCGAGACCGTCGAAGTGTTCCCCGCGCACTTGGTAGTCGTCGGAGAAGAAGTCGTTCCCCGCCAGGTCATGGGCTGAGGTTCCGGAGGAAGCTCCGGGCAAGACGACGACGCGCTGGCCGGCGCTCCAACCTTCGACGCCCGCGCCGCATGCGACCACCTCCCCGCAACCGTCGGAACCGGGGATGAAGGGCATGGGGAGTTTGAGCCCGGGCATACCGCGGCGCGCCCAAAGGTCCAAGTGATTGAGCGAAACGGCGAGCATGCGCACCAGCACCTCGCCAGCCGCGGGCTCGGGAATTGGGCGTTCGACGATCCTTAGGACGTCGGGAGCACCATGGGCTGCGAACTGCGCAACTTGCATCGAGCTCTTCATTGGATCTCCACGCTCATGCAGCGGCCGCCGCTCTGTTCGCACATGACTTCCCATTGGCTCGTGAGGAATCCACTGCAATCCATCAGGAGCGCGTCCAAGGCGATGCGACGAAAACGGTTCTCGTGGGCGAAGAGGCTTTTCATGAGTTCCATGTTCCAACGCTGCCCACCGGTCGGGGCCCCGTCCCCCAGCAGCATGAAGGTGTCCACCTCCGGATCTAGCATGGCGATTTGCATGGCGGACCAAAAGTCGCCCTTGCCCGTCAACTTGCAGCCTTCGAAGAAGTCCATGGCCTGCTTGACGTTGCGCTCGCTAGCGGGGGTCAGCTTCTTCTCCCACAACACGGAGTCCGTGGCGTACGGCTGAACGTTGAACATCACTTCCGGCGCAAGACCTTCGAGGGCCTTGCGCATTTCCACGTCGACCTTCTGCTTCAAGCTGACGCCGGCGGTCTCTTTCCACATGGAACCCGAAAAGTCGATCAGGAAGGTCAGGTAGCTGGAGATCACGCGCATGCCAACCAGGGCGGTCGTGCCTTCTTCGCCCGCTGCCTGGCGCTCCTTCTTTTCTTGTGCTGTCCAGCCTTCGGGTTGCTGGCTCAACCAGTCGCTCCAAGGACGAGGATCCAGGCCGTACTTCATGCCGGTGCTCCCGCGCAGGAAGTCCACAATGCGCCAGGCGCAGCGCGCGCGTTGCTCCTTCCCGAGGGCTTCGACCAGGAACCTCATGGCGGCCAAACTGCCCTGGGCGTTCGCGGACTCATAGGCGATGAGGCGCACGGCGAAGGCGGGATCATTGACGACGAGAGTCTGCACCTGAATCAGACCAAACGCCGGCAGGCCTCGGGTCAGTTCCATTGCGGCGGCGCGGATCAGGGGAGACTTCGCAAACGCGAACTCCAGCACCAAAGTCTCCACCGCGCTTTCGTCCAGGGCCGCAATCGTGACCAAGGCCTGCGCCTGAACGGCGTCCTGCTTGTCCTTGCGCAAGAGCTTGTTCAGCTGTTTGAGAAGGTCCTTGGATGGCGAATTGAGCATCCCGCGCTTTGCCAAACGTTCCAGGCTCCATAGGGCGGAGCGGCGAACCTCCGCGTCCTTGTGTCCCAAGGCTTTGGCGTATTCCTTGTCGGAGAACGTCACGTGCATACGCCCCAAAACTTCCGCCACGCGCAGGGC
>CALCXM010000050.1 GCA_937905825.1 uncultured bacterium | reverse complement strand
CTAGAGCCCATCGACATGGATTCAAAGCGATGGGGGGGCGGCGGGATAAAAGGTCTGCAGCTGTCGTGCGTTGCGCCAACCCTCGGCAGCCTCCCTGGTCCAGAAGTAGCGCACGATATTGAAGCTGTCGGCTTCTTTCGTGCGGACCACCTTCCATTCCCAGCTGGCGATCCTGTCCCTGTCCTTGGACTCCATGACTTGGCTTGCCTGATGCACGTTGGCCATGGCTTGGTTGATGTTGCCCAAATCGGCACCGGCCTTCTGGGTGCTCACATGGAACGGAATCTCGATCACATTCGACTGGTACGTCCAGACGGTGTCGCGCTCGCCGAAGTTTCGGTCGTCGTTCAGAACAGCGTCCGCAAAGGCATCGCGATCGGCTTCCGCCACGTCGTCGAAACCGCGTTCATGGCCTGCGCGAAAAACGACGTAGAGAGTGGAGGCGGATCCGTTGGCTCCCGCGCTGGCCCGTGAGGGATGGGTGCCGGCGGCGTCCTTCGAGCGCGTTGCTATTGCAACGGTCCCGCCGGTGGGGCTGGGCCCTTCCGCACTCGTACTGTTCGTGTTTGGATCCACCACCGATCCGCTCACCCATCCCTTGGCCGTGTCGTACGCCCCGGCGACCGTTTCGCCGGTCCACTTGTGGGCGCCCAGCCCATAGACGAGGGCACCCCAAACGGCCAGGAGTGCTACGGTCTTGCCGAACGCCAGTGGCTTGTTGCTCGAGGCCAGAGCCTCGACCCCTTCCTTATCTTCCCCATAACTCTCGTCCGAAGGCAGTCGGTAGCAACCCCAAAGGAACAGCACGGCTGCGCTGCAACCGGCGACGAGCTTGAATTCGGCGAGCGAGTCGACAAACCAAGTAGCGATCCACAAGAACATCAGCGTGGTGGAAGCGCCAAGGAGAACCCCCGCTTGCTGGGTCAGTCGGACCAGGGCACCGATGTCGTTGGCTTTCGCTGGTGGTCCGACCTGCCCGCGAGGCTCGGGAAGCGGAGCGGATTTCTGGACGCTGGGCGCAGACACGGTTCCAGCATTCGACCCGATGGGCGGCAAGTCTTTTTCATCGACCCGGTTTTCCACCGCCTCAATCGCCTCGTCCATTTGCACCAAACCGGCCCGGTATTTCTGCTTCAAACCCTCGGTGGGTGCTTTCGCAAGTTTGTCGTCAAGGCGCGTGCGCATCTTTTGATAGGCGGCAAAGCGATCCTCCTCGCTGCTATGCTCATGGAGCCCGAAGAATTGAAAGGCGTCGTTGAGTTTCATTGGGGTCGTTGAGGTTCGGAGCCCTGGGGAGCGTGGCGAGGACACGGGACGCTGAATCCTAGTCTTTGTTGGTATCGGTGCCTACGTTCGCGTCCGCTGGGGCGTGGATTCCGAACACCAAAGGCAACGCAGGGCCCCGGCTCCGGTCTCCGTACATCCACGGGCCTCGGAGCTTCAGACGTCGCGAGGCAGCATGGGCCGAAGGTCGTATACTCACTCGCATCCGCCTCCGCGATCCATCCGGCCCCGTCGGAAGGTTCCCTTGCCCATGAATCGCCCAACTACCAGAGACTTATTCCGCGCATTCGTGACGCACTCGAAACTCGTCTGGGGCGCAAGCAACACCGGCTGTGAGGCGAAGGCTGACCTGATGGCTGAGATTGCGGAGGAACGAGGCTTTGCAGTCTCGAAGATTTGGATTCATCCAGCGAGTGCAAGCGACCAGTTCCCGGTTTATCTCAATCGAGCGAAGTCAGAGCGAACCCGATGGAATTACCACGTCGCCATCGCGGTCAGGATCGGGAGCGGCGCGGAATCGAATTTGGAGGTGATCGATCCCACCCTGTTTCACGAGCCTGTCAACGCGGCGGAGTGGAGCCGGGTCGCCTCGCTCCTCGCCACCGAATACAACCAGTCACTCCAGGTAACGGAGTCCCCGCGTCATGCGTTTTTTGGCCCCCATGACATCGTTTCAGAGGAGGGGAGAACCAAAACCCTGGAACGCCGGGAAGCGATTCTCACCAACGCCTCGAACATGGACGACCCCGTGATCTTCGCTGGTTGCTTGATGAAACTACGGGGGGACTTTGTCGATGGGATGCAGCGAACGAACCCTGCGGAATTCCAGAAGCTCGAGTCGCTGCTCATTATGGGCGAGTTTCGTGATTGGTTTTTCGCCCCCTTAAGCCTCGATCGGATGGTCGAGCTCCTAGGCGAGCACCCCAGATACTACGGGGTCGACTCCGCCGCCATCCTCGCAAAGGTCGACATGGAAAATGTGCTGGCATCGTTCGAGCTGAAGAGAACTCTCTGGGCCGAAGTCGGACGCGCCATGCGGAAACTCCGGGAGCGGGCCGACGCCCTGAACCTGGGTCGTTGGTCTCCCGAGGCGAGTCTGTTTCGGACCTTCTGGAAGAATGCCATGTACCGAGCGCGCTGGTACTCCCCTTTCGAGGAGGCGGAGTGGCGGAGCTTCGGACTGGATCCCGAGCGGATCGCAGGGCCGTCGGCATCCGGTACGCAGGACTGATTCACGCAATCGTCGCCCGAGAACTACGAATTCATGGGCAAGCTGCATGCAAAGTGCGCTCCAGCACCGCGAGTGGATGCCACGCGGCATGGCTCTATTCTGATTTGGCTGGGGGAAACGGAGATGTTGAAGTCATTGGCGGTCTCCGTCAGAACAACGTAGGGTGGTGGGCATGCAAGCCCGCCCTCCATTTGTGCATCCGCGCCGCCCATTCACACGGACCGGTACATTCTCTTCTTTCCGTTGGATGGTCACCCTCCTGCTTTCGCTTGTGCTCTTCCATTCGTCGTGCAAGGGTCCTGAGCAGGGGCTGGTGGTCGAGGTTGCGAAGGCGCCGAGCCACCTCTATCTAATCTCGTACGCTGACTCTTTTGTGGAAGCGCTTCGCGAAGGGGGGTTGACCGCCAGGACCTTCGAAATCGGTCGTCAAACCGCAGCGGACGGCCTCTATCACTTGAAGTTGGAGTGGATGGAGGATGACGTTCAGAAAAACTTGGACCTGAGCTATGAAGGCCGTGAATCAAAACTAAAACCGGTCGCTTGCCGATTCGGGAATGACGAAGAAGTGCCGCAGCTCTCGGGACTCGCGTTGCAGTTGGGCGCGTGCCATAAGGTGGCAGACCTAGGTGCAAGGGTCGAGTTGAGCGGCGAGCCAAATCCCGTTTCCTCCGAGCTGCTCATCGACTTCCGCGCGGGCGGCCCGGCCGGGAGGGTTTGGACGCGCTACGTGCGAATCAGAGACCTCGCGATCCGGGAAGAATTCAGCGATCTGGAAGTCAGCGAGAATGTGCCAGGCAGCTTCGACCTGGCCTTTGAACGCGATCAAGCCATCCGGATCAACTCGCGCGGGGGACGCAATCTGATGCGCCTGGGAACAGGGTCCGAGCAGCACGCGCAGCGCCTCGCGCAGGTCATCGACTGGAACATCACGGGGGACCTCACAAGGAGTTTCGCTTCACTGGTCGAGGCGGTCGGCATCAAAATCGACGAGGACAGCCATGCCGGCTATTGGTCTCCCTTGTTCAACGTTCCAATTCGTGCTGGAAGCGTCTTCGCGGTTCGGGCCACCACCGGTTCCGCCCCCGCTGGCCTGCTGTACGTCCAGGAATCGAGTCGGGATTTAGCCCGAATCCTGGTCGTGCGTGCGCCGCTCGCCAAGGACCACGGGCCGACCCCGAAGTGATCGCGACTCCGCGCCGTGGCTTGGATTGAGTAGAGCCTCAAGGAACCTCCACATGAAGAACCTGTTTCCAGTGCTCGGCCTACTCTTTGCCAGCTGTTTTTCGACGAAGTACAAACTGGAAGGACATCAGGATTGGATGGATTCCCGCAAGGGCGCGCCGCCGGATATGGAACTGCATGTGGGGGAGCAACGTATCGCCCTAGATCGTGGAACCATGCGGGGCGTGGGCGGATATGCCGCCGGTCTCGCCTCGGAGGACCCGAGGGTGGTTGCGGTGCTCTACGAGCAGGGCCCCTTGCGTGGCGATGTGTACTTGCTGGGTGTCGCGGAGGGCGAAGCGCGTGTCTACTACGGCAACGCAGGGATTCCTCCCTACGCGGACGGCGGCCAATCCCTGGACCCCGCTTCCATCCAAGCGTTGCGCGATGAACACGATAAATTCGTGCAGCGCAACTCCATCAGTGCCCTGTATTTCACCGTTTCGGTGCATGCGCGAGCTTCGGCCGAATCAGTACCGTTCGATAAGAACAACTGAGGATTGATTGGCATGCATTGTGGGAAAAAGTACGACGGGGGAACCCTCGCGTTGTCCGACATACGACCTCGGTCCCGTTGACCTTGTGACTCTGCTTGTGGCTATGGGCAAACCGGAATGGAAGGTAGCGATCTGCTCCGAATGCCAGCACGCCTCATCGCAATCCAATCGATTCTGCCGTCAATGCGGGAC
>CALCXM010000049.1 GCA_937905825.1 uncultured bacterium | reverse complement strand
AAGCGATCTCGAACTTGTAAACCAGCGCTAAGCGATCTCGAACTTGTAAACCAGCGCTAAGCGATCTCGAACTTGTAAACCAGCCAGGCAACGAGCACCGCCAGGAGCCAGAACAGTCGGACGGCTGTCCGCCACTTTTTCGGGCGGGCTGCGGGTCCCACGGGCGCTGGCTCGCTGATCGCTTGTCCATCGGAGTCGGCTCCGAGGGCCTCGAACATCGGCTCCACCAGGGCGTCATGCTTGCGCGGTTGGTAATCATCACTCATCTCTGGCAAGGTACCAGAAGTCTCCCCCGTGCCCATGCCTCCCATCGATCACGAATTCAACGATCCGCACTTGCTGCGCTTGGCGATGACCCATTCCTCCATGGGCCTGGCGCAGAGCAACGAGCGCTTGGAGTTCCTGGGGGACACGGTGCTCGACTTGATCGTCGCAGAGGCCCTCTTCCGCGATCACCCGGAGATGGACGAGGGCGCCTTGACCGAATTCAAGGCCGAGGCCGTCTCGCGCAAGTCCCTGGCGGAGGCGGCCAAGCGCCTGGGCCTCGACGAACACGTCAGGGTCGGCATGGGATTGCGCTCGCGCGTCCTGCCGCGCTCCGTCCTGGCGAACATTTACGAAGCGTTGCTCGGGGCGATCTACCTGGACGGAGGTCTCGAAGTTTCGCGGGCCTACGTGGAGGCGACCCTGGCGAAAGCCCTGCACGAACCGCACCTGCGCTCCACCCCGGTCAATCCCAAGCAAGAACTCCAGCAACACTGCCAAAAGCTCTGGGGCACACCACCGAAGTACAAAGTCCAAGAGGAAATCGGTCGGGCCCACGCCCGGGCCTTCCTTGTCACCGCCGTTTGCGAAGATCGCGAATTCCCGAGCGCTTGGGGCCGCACGGTGAAGGAAGCCGAGCGTTGGGCGGCCCACGAAGCGTTGCTTGTTTTGCGCGACGAGGACCCTTCCACTTTGGCGGAGTCAGACCAGTGATCGAGTTTGCGGCGGGCGTCACCGAGCGCGAAGTCATGCTGGGCCTCGCACCTTTTCAGAAAGCCAAGGAGCGCCTGACCCACACGCGCCAACTCGCGGTCGGCGGCCTTTGGGGATCCTCCCAAGCCCTGTTCCTCAGCTGCTTGGAGTCCGTGCGTCAGGAGCCCTGGATCGTCGTGTGCTCCACGGAAGTCGAGGCACGCGCCTTCGCGGACGACTTGCAACACTTCGGCTCGAAACCAGCATGGTTGCCCGCGCGCACTAGCTTCTCCACGGGCAACCACAAGGTCCACGCCGACTTGGAGAACGTGCGCCTGCGTTTGCAGGTCGCCCAGCAACTGGTCGGACCGGCCGAGAATCGCCCGCACCTTTTGGTGACCTCGGTGCTCGCTCTACTGCAGCCCATCCCAAAAGCCAGCAGCATCGAAAAAGAGTTCTTGTCCCTTGCGGTCGGTGAGCGGCTCGACTCGGAGCACCTGATGAAGCGGCTGGTGAAGGGCGGCTACGAACGGCTGCCCCTCGCGGAGGAGCCGGGTCAAGTCAGCTTGCGCGGCGACATCTTGGATGTGTTCCCTTTCGCCAGCGACTTGCCCCTGCGCATCGAGCTCTTCGACGACGAAATTGAATCCCTGCGCACCTACGATCCGGGAGATCAACGCAGCGTCGAGACCTTGGATGCCGTGGACGTTTGCCTGGTCAACGATTCGGGGGCCAGTGAAGACGAAGCGCACCTCGAACCCATGCGGGTGCTCGCCAAGCACGCCCACTACGTGGAGGTCGAGCCCCTGCGCATCGAGGACGTGGCGGAGGGCTTGCGCGTTCAACGCTCGGAGTATGCCCAGGCCTTGATGCACTTGGCCAAGGAAGTCGCGGGTCGCAAAATCCTGACCCTGGCGAGCCTGCCGGCCTCCAACATCAACTTCGACACACACTCGATCCAAGGGCTGGCCCTGGGCATGGCGGATGCGCCGGCCGCTCTGCGCAAGATCACCGATGACGGTGGCGAAGTCATCGTGCTGTGCCAGACCGAAGCGGAGGCTGGACGTTTCAAAGACCTCTGTGCGGAACGCGGAGGAAGCGCGGAGCTGCGCACGAGCGTGGGCGCGGTGGCCAAGGGCTTCCGCTTGCTGCCGGGCCCCTTGGTGGTCATCAACCATCGAGAAATCCTGGGCATCATCGGGCGCGGACGGACCATCAAGAAGGCCAGTGCGCACCGCAGCAAGGCGATCCAATCCTTCTTCGAGCTAAAGATCGGAGACTACGTGGTGCACGCGGTGCACGGCATGGCGCGCTTCCACGGTCTCAAGAAGATGGAGCGCGGGGAAGGCACCGAGGAGCACCTGCACCTGGTCTTCGCGGACGAGGTGTCGGTCTTCGTTCCCGTGGCGCGCATCGAGATCGTGCAGCGCTACATCGGCACCAGCGCCGGCGCCCCGACCCTCGACAAGATCGGCAGCACGAGTTTCCGCAAGCGCAAGGAGAAGGTCCAACGGGCGCTCTACGACTTGGCCGCCGAAATGCTCGAAGTGCACGCCAAGCGCGCCATGAAGAAGCGCACGCCCTGGGGCGAAGACGACGAAATGGTGCGGGAGATGATCCGCGAGTTCCCCTACACGGAAACCCCTGACCAACTCACCACCGACGCGGATGTGGCCGCGGACCTCGCCGGAGACCAGCCCATGGACCGCTTGATTTGCGGAGACGTAGGCTTTGGCAAGACCGAGCTCGCGATTCGCGCGGCCTTCCGAGTCGCCAACGGCGGTGGACGGGTGGTGATCCTGGTGCCGACCACGGTGCTTGCCCAGCAACACTACGACACCTTCAAGGAACGGCTGGCGGACTTCCCCGTGGAGATCGCCATGCTCTCGCGCTACGTGTCCCCCAAGGACCGCAAGTTGACCGTCGAGCGCGTGGCCAAGGGCGAGATCGACATCTTGATCGGCACGCACCGGGTGCTTTCCAAGGACGTGAAGTTGGATGACGTGGGGCTCGTGATCATCGACGAGGAACAGCGCTTCGGCGTGACCCACAAGGAGCACTTCAAGAAGCTGCGGGCCCAGGTCGATTTGCTCACCCTGTCTGCCACTCCCATCCCGCGCACCTTGCACATGTCGCTCTCCGGCGTGCGCGACATCTCCGCCTTGACGGTGCCCCCGGATGGCCGCCAAGAGATCGACACGATCTTGACCTACGTCGAGAACGAGGACGAAATCCGCGATGCCCTGCTGCGCGAGAAGAATCGCGGCGGACAGGTTTTCTACCTCTACAACCGCGTGCAGTCGATCGAGCAAGTCGCCCAGAACTTGCAACGCATCGTCCCCGAATGCACCTTCGCCATCGGCCACGGACAGATGAGCGGAAAGGCCCTCGAGCAAATCATGCGCGTCTTCACCAAGGGCGATGTGGATGTATTGGTCGCCACCACCATCATCGAAAGCGGTCTCGATGTGCCCGCCGCTGGAACGATCATCGTGCATGACGCGGACAACTTCGGCTTGTCCGAGTTGCACCAGCTACGCGGTCGCGTGGGTCGCGGCGCCCAACAGGCCTACTGCTACCTGCTGATTCAGAAATCCAAACCGATCCGCGAGGTCGCCAAGGAGCGGCTCAAGGCCCTCGAAGAGATGACGCAGCTCGGCGCGGGCTTCCAGATTTCCATGAAGGACCTGGAGATTCGCGGTGCGGGCAACGTGCTCGGTTCGCAACAGTCCGGTCACATTGGCGCCGTGGGGTACGACCTCTACTGCCGCCTCCTGAAGTCCACGGTGGAACGATTGCAAGGCGGGATGAGCTTGGAAGAGCTCGCTGCTGACGACCCTAGCTTGGGCGGTGTGGAGCTTGAGTTGGGCATCGAAGCCTTCCTGCCGGACTCTTGGATCAACGACGTCCACAAGCGCATCGAAGCCTTGCGCGAATTGTCGGAGCTCACCACCTTGGAGCAACACAAAGCCATGCGCGCCAGCCTACGTGACCGCTATGGTCGCGTGCCCGAGCCGGCGGAAAACCTGCTGCGCTCCTTCCGCCTCAAGCTGCGCTTGGAAGAGTTGGGCATCACTCGCCTCGCCTGGCAGCGCGACTGCTACCTCATCCAGTACTCCGATCGAGTCGCCATCGAAGGCTTGGCCAGCAACCGCAAGGTCGACTTGCGCCCGATACGCACAGGAGTCGCCCACCTGCACGTCCCCAAGAAGGTCAAGAGCAGCATGGACGCCTTGAACTGGTTCGAGCCCATGATTGTGGGACGCTAGGAGCCAGCGCAGCGCTTC
Organism: uncultured bacterium; assembly: GCA_937905825.1. Classification (GTDB taxonomy): domain Bacteria; phylum Planctomycetota; class UBA1135; order UBA1135; genus JABACD01. The sequence goes on along the minus strand of CALCXM010000049.1, from coordinate 51,079 downwards.
CCGTCAATAAGAGTGGCGACGGCCTCGAGTGGATCGAAGCCGTCGCGCGTGCCCGTGAGCAGATACCAGAGACGGACGAGCCCGGCCCCACGCCGGACAAGTCCCCTGCAAATCCCTACCAGGGTCCGTCAAGCTGTTCGACAGCTTGACGGTAGGTCTCCAGCCACTCCGCTCCCGGAACAACGCCGAGCACCGCCATGGAACATCCAATGCGGATCAGATCATTCGCTCGGGGGCGCGCGTTCGGGTTGACCAAAGCTTCGTCGACGGCCATCGAGTACAGCTTGTGGGCCATCTGGGGGTCGTTGCACTTCCAGAAGGCTTCGGCCAGGGGGACCAGGGCCTCGCAGCGAAAGATGTCGACGATTCTGCTGCGCTTGGCTTGGTAGAGCTGGGTCAACCCGGCCAGTTTCTTCATCGCCAGGTCCCGCTCCCCAGCGGCGTAGGTCACCTGGGCAGTGCGCGCTTCGAGAGGAATGAGGTCCTCCGGAAGCCACTCCGATTCCGCGATCATCCGATTCACCTGCTCGAGAATTTCTGTAGCGCTGGTCGCGTCTTCGTTTTCAAGGCACACCTCTGCCATGTCCATCAGAGTCTTCAGCCCGATCACACGGGGCGCCTTGTGCAACGAGTTCAAAGCGCGTTCATAGATAGACTCGCGAACTTCCTCGTCCTTGTAGTGATCGCCATAGGAGCGCACGCAGGCTGTCAGCGCCCATTGGACCTGGTCTAGATCCCCCGCTTCGAAGGCTCCGTCGACCCAGGCCAAGCGGCTAGCCAACTCGTCCGCTTTGCTTTCCAGGACCCGAGTCGCCTCCAGCGCGAGGGCTTCCGCTGGCTCCAAGCCCACGGACAAGGCAGAGGCCCGCTCGGTTTTTCCGAGCGAGAGCAGCACCCGGGCCACCTTGGCCTGAATCCTGTGCTTGCGCCAATCCTCAGCTGTTTCCGCTGATTCAATCGCCTTGTCGAGGTAGGTTCGCAACCGCAAGGAATCCCCATGCTTCGCGAGATGCGCTGCGTAGTCGGCGTAGCCCGCGCCCCGGCGCCAATTCGATATGCCGTTGATGTAGGCCAGTGCCCGCTCCGGAGCATCGAGCTCAAAGCAAGCCCGAACCACAAGCTCTTGGGCCCGGGAGCGATTCTTGATGTGCGGATTGATCGGGAACTTGGAGGCCGCCTGGTAGCTGAGCTTCAAGAGTTGAATCTGGCTCGATTCCAAGTGGGCGTCGTTCGCGATGGTCGGTGCCTGCGAGAAGCGGTGCCCTCTCGAGGAGGCTTGCACGTCTGAGCAGCTCGACAGAGGACAGCTGGAGGCCAGCAGAATCGGCAGAAGCAATCGTAAGGGGATGCGCATGTCGGATCAGTTGTTCGGTAGGTGCAGCGAGATGCACGGGTGGGGTTGGGAAGCCAGGCCGGACGCCAATGACCACGTAGGTGTTGGTCTGCAGCCCGGGATCGCAGGGGGAGCGACGCAATCCAATTGCGCCGCCCCTTCATAGATAGCTGCCAGAATCTAGATCCTGGTGCTCGTGGCTAGTTCTCGTAGGTCACGGTCCAAGCGTTCGAGAAATTGAAGCCGGAGCCGGAGCAGGTCGCCATGGGATCGCGATACCAGAACTGGAAGTTCGTCGGGGCGCCCAGGTTGGCGACCGAGCCGAACCCGGCGCCGTTGAAGTCGGTGAAGCTCGTGACACCAGCAGCGGTGACCTGAACCTGGGAGCGCTGACTCATGCCAGCGGTGCAGATGATGCCGTCACCGATCGGGTTAGCGATCTGGTTGTTGCCGCGCAGCAGCAGGCCGGGCTTGGTGCCCGGGGCACCTGCCACATCGAAGCGCAGGGTGTCCGAGGACACCGAAGCGTTGCCGAGGGCGCGCAGGGTCACTCCCGTTCCGCCCGTGTTGACACAACCTTCGCCGAGACCGCCGAAGCCTGAGCAGGGGCAAGCAGCGCCGGTGCCGTCACCGAAGCAGTAGGCCGAACCGGTGTTGTCGTTGGCGTCCATCTGGGTGAAGCCGAAGGCGTAGGAAGCGGTCCAGTCCCCGAGCCAAGTGCCATTGATGTTCGGCACGAAAGCGCCGCGGTAAGGGGCGGGAGTGAAGAAGCCGTTGGCGGGTGCAGCGTCCACGCTGACCAGGGCGTCGGCTGCGGGGCGCGGGTCAAGGCTCGTGACGGGCTGCATGGCCTTGCCTCCTTTGACGACGATCGGACCGCGGACAATCCCCTGAAGCGGGGAGTTCAAGGGCTCGATCACGTTGTTGTTGCTGGTCGAGTTGGCCCCCACATTGTTGAACTCGGCGTAGTCCGAGTTGTTGAAGAACACGCTGTCCTTGATCTCAGCCAGGTTGCCGCTGAACTGCGACTGGTAGGTGCCGGGAGGGCAGTCGTTGGCGTGGGCCGGGACGGCGTTGTAGGCCGTGCTCCAGGTCTGTGCCCAGGAGAGGGTGCCGTTGTGGCCGTAGCCGTTCGCGCCGTCGCCATCGACGTTGTCGAAGCGCACGACCTTCTCACCACAGTCGGTGAAGACACAGTTGCGGTACTGGACGCGAGCGTTGTCGCGCCAGGTCGTTGCGCCGTCGCCGTCCAAGGGCTGCCCCACCACCGTGGCGTTGTAGATGGTCGTGGTGGTCACGGGCTGCCAATCGGAGTCTTCCGCTCCGTCGATCTCGATGCAATTGTCACCGACGCCGGAGCCCTGGCTGGCATCGACGCTGAAACCCTGAACGATCAGGACGAACTGGATCAAGCCGCGGTAGCCCTGGTCGATGTCGAGGCTGTCGTCACCCACGTTCCAGATACTGAGGTACTTGAGCGGCACCGTGCCGCCCCAGATCTCGATGCCGTCGTCCACGTTGTTCATGATTTCAACGTGGTGGATGTCCGTGCCACGGCCGATGCCGCCCAGGGACAGTCCGTTGAGCTCGTTGGCCAGGCCGACCACGCGACCGGCGTAGCGCACGGAGAGGTAGCTGATCGAGCCGCTGTCGTCGTCGTCGTTGCCGCCCCCGTAGAGGACCTTGGTGTCACCGGCGAACTCCGGAGTCAAACCCTCCATGGCGGCCACGTTGGCCGCGTTGCAGGTCGGGACGTTGCCAGCAGTTGCATTCTCGGAGATGAAGGCGTCGCCCATCAGAGTCAGGTTGCCCCACTCGTTGGCGGACTCGCGCCAGACACCGGTTTTCGGGTCACCGGCTGTCCAGGTGCTGACGTCATCGGTCGAGGTCATGATGACCGGGTTTTCCTGGGTGCCCTGAACGAAGATCTGGGCACCTTTGGTCACGGCCAAAGAACCGGATCCATTTGTAGTGGCCGTCGACGCGACGACCGTGCCTGCCTCGATGGTGAGGGAAGCGCCGGGCAGCACGTAGATTTGTCCCTGAAGGTTGTAGGTGTTGTCGGCCGTCCACGTAGTGGAGGTCGAGATGTTGGAGGTCACGAAGATCTCAGCGGCGGTAGCTGTGCTACCAAGGCAGAGAAGAACTGAAACGAAGAGAGGTCCCTGAGTGAGATTCATCAGTAGGATCAGAGTGAAGAGAGGATTCTTGTTGCGCGCAGCACTGAGGAGTCGATCTCCTTCGTTGAACGCTGCGACGGGCGGAATCCTACGGGGCCTCCCGGTTTGAAGCTTCAAGGGCGCGTGAAGGTTCCGCTGTATTTGGTGAAGGCAGCGGCTCACCGAACACTCACAATCCAAAGCCCGCTCTCGGCCACTAGATACGCAGTTTGGGCACCCTTTGAAGGGTGCCCAAACTCCATCCTGGTCCGCAACAAGTGCTTACGCCGCCAGGCTTCCGCTCACAGGAGAATCACGCACACTTCATCGTCCTTGCACGATGGTGTGCAACGGACTCACTTGAAATCGACCTGTCCGCGGGGCGGCAGCAAACTGAGCTTCTCCTGGGCCAGCGGGTAACCGAGCTCTGCAGACTTGCGCAGCCACTCGATCCCCACTTCCGTGTCGAGTTCGAGACCGCGACCTTGCGCGTACATCAGGCCCAGGTTGTACATCGCGATCGAGTCTTCCTTGTGCGCCGCGCGCCGCAACCACTTGACTGCAGAGGAATCGCTTTGCGTGACCCCCTCTCCATTCAAGTACTGCAGTCCGAGCAGCGCCATCGCACGAGCTTCGGATTGCCTGGCTGCGGTCAGGAAGAGATTGCAAGCCTTGCGACTGTCCTGCTCCACGTGGCTGCCCACAAGGAACATGACTCCGTAGTTGGTTTGCGCCGGAGCGAAGCCCTGCTCGGCGGCCCGTGCGAACCACTTGGTCGCCTGTTCGTTGGAGTGCTCCACCCCACTGCCCGTTAGGTACAGGAGACCGAGATTGTTCTGCGCGGCCGCATGCCCTTGGTCCGCAGCTTGGCGATACCAAGCAGCCGCGGTCTCATCGTCTTCCGAGCAACCTTGGCCCTCGTCGTGCATCAGCCCCATCATGAATTGCGCTTCCGGGCCGCCCTCCTCCGCTCTCGGCTCCCAGGTCGAAGAAGCCTCCTCGAAGTCGCCGGTGTCGTAGGCCTGGTAGGCAGCCGTGGTTGGCGCACTGCAGGCCGCTAGGGACAAGGGGAGCAGAAACAGACAAAGACGCGTCGGGTTGAATATGGGTGAGATCATCTCCCCCCTATCGTTTCTAGCAGAGGGCGACCTTGAACCCGGCCCGGGTTGCGAATCGCGAGCTACAGACAGCCCTAAGCCAGTTGAAACAAAGCACCTACAATGGAATTCACAGAGGGCGAGCCTCTGTGAATTCCGATGTCGGGAGAGCTTCCTGGTTCCCTAGGCGCTCTTGGCGACCTTCTCGACCTGGTCGATGTAGTCCTGCAAAGCGCTGCTGGGCTTCAGGTCCTGCGCGCGCTTCAAGAGCACGAGCGCATCCGCGTAGCGCTCCAGGCGCACCAGGAGCTGACCGTGACGGCGTTTCGCCTCCGCCTCAAAGGCCACGAGGTTTGCGGCGCGCTCGTAGTAGAAGATCGCCTGCTCCGAGTCCCCCGAGCGATCGGAGTGTTGCCCGAGGTAGACCAGCGCTTCGCCGTCCAAGGGGTTCAAACGGATGATCTCCTTGAGCAACTTCGCTTCCTCTGCGGCTTCCCCGCGGGCCAGGGCCACGCCTGCTTCTAGACGCAAAAGGTCCTGTTGAGTTTCCTCGGTGAGCGCGTCCCCATGCAGACGTTTGGTCTCAGCGACCAAGCGCAACACGCCGTCAAAGTCTTCATTGGCCGAAAGAGCCCGCGCTGCACGGGTGACCCGCGAGAAGCTAGTGGGACGTTCCATCTCCAAGCTGCGGACGTACGCTGGCACCGCCATGGAGAATAGTTTCTGGTTGATGTAGATGTCCCCGAGATTGTTCAGGCTCTCGGGTGTGGAGAGGCCCATGCGGTCAACGAACTCCAAGTTCTCGGCCGCTTTCATAGGCTCGCCCAACCCCAGGAATGCTTTGGCCTGAATGAGCCACAGGTCGCCATTGTCGGGTTGCTCAGCGATCAACTCCCCCAGGAGGGCTTGGGCATCCCCGTAGCGTTGCTGAAGGGAAAAGGACTTCACCAATCCGTACTTCCAGTCCAACGCGTCCGAATCGAGCAGGGTCGCCATGCGAAGCGCGGACTCAGCCGGAATCGCCTTCTTTAGATCGAGGTAGCAAAGGCCCAAAGTCCCGTAGGTCCAACTGTCCGCGCCGCCCAGTTCAATCACTCGGCTCAAGGACTTGGTAGCTCCACGAAAATCCTTCAAGCGTAGCTGGGCATTGCCCAGGTTCTTCCAGGCCCGCAAGAACTTAGGAAACTTCTCTACGGCCGTCGTGTAGGCAGCTGCCGCCTTTTCGGTCTGCTCCCCCTGGAAGAAGAGGTTGCCCAGTTCGTAGTCCATTCGCGAGCTGGCCTGGGGACCAATCGCGGACTGCAACAGGCGCTTGGCTTTCTCCGTGTTCCCCTTCGCCATCGCCTTGGATAGTTTCTGCAGAGTCTTTTGCTCTTCAAGGGTGACATGGGGCTCGTTGCTTGTCTCGGAGAGGAAGCTAGCCTCGAAGCGGCGGATGAATTCTGGATTGTTCCAAACCGAGCCCCCGTCGTCGAAAAGACCATAGTGCTTGGTCTCGCTCAGAGCGTCCTCCTCGCCTGCGGAAAACGCATGCACCGTTGCCTCCTCATTCGCCGCACTGGGATCGAGGACGTCGGCCTCTGGGGTCGCCCCTCCCGGGGGCTCTGGATTCGGTCCCGAGGTTGGAGACGGTCCCGGACTGATGACCGCGCAAGAAGAAGAAAGCGCCAAGATGCCGCCTGCTAGGATGGAGTGAAGTTTCATTTGGAGTCTCCCTTCGGGAAAGTAATCGGTACGCGCATGCGGAAGCTCACGGCTTCCCCTTTTTGCTCACCTGGCTCGAAGCGCCATTTCTTGACCGCATCGAGAGCCGGGCGGTTCAGGACCGGATTCGGTGACTGCTGGACGATGGGGTCTTGGACGCGACCACGCTTGTTGACGATGAAGAGCACATAGACGGTGCCCCCACCAGCTTTGCGGATCGCGGTAGATAGCTGAGGACCGGGTTGGTAGGTCACGCGCGGCCTTTGATCGAGATCGTCCAGGTCGAGCGGGTCCTCTCCGCTCGCACCAGGACCCCCGGCGCCAATCGTGAACTCGAGAACGGAGCCCCCCATGCCTGCACCGAGACCTGGCTCCAAAGCCACCTCCAGTTGGGATAGATCCAAGGGGGTACTTTCCTCGGCGAGTTCGGGCGGCTTCTCTTCCTCTTCAGGTTCTTCATCCCGCTCCGGCTCGGGCGCGGGCGGCGGAGGCGGCAAGGCCACCGTCTCCACCGCCTGAATGACGAGGTTGCGGCTATCTCCTTCGGTGATGGCCTGAATCAGGGGCAAAATCAAGAAGCACAGAAGCGTCATTCCCGAAGCACCTGTCAGCGCCACGACCCCCCGTGCGACCCAGCCAATCGACTGGCGCAGCACCCGCCCGACTTCGACGCGCTTCACTTAGCTACCCGCCTTGGCGCTCGCCAAGCTCACCTTCGTCGCGCCAGCCAACTTGGCCTCGTCGATGACGCGCACAAGAAGTCCAGCAGACGACGACTTGTCCGCTTGGATGATCACCGGGATGTCCTCCTTCTGGGTCAAGCGTTTCACGATTCCGCGCACGCCACCCACTCCAACTTCCCGGCCACCGTAAACGACCTCCCCTTGGGCGGTGATGGCCAAGAGGATGCTCGTCTTCTCCAACTGGGAAGCCGAGGCCGCTTGGGGCTTGTCCACTTCCACGCCGGTCTCTTCCACAAAGACCGTCGTGACGATGAAGAAGATCAAGAGAATGAAAACACAGTCAATCAGGGGCGACATGTCGATGCTTTCTTCAGCACCTTCATCCTCACCCATCATTCGAAATCGTCCCATGGTTCGTCCTGTTCCTTATGTGGTAGGCAGGGCGGCAGGCGTGCTCAATCGCACCTTCGCCGCCAGGCGTCTCGAGATGTACTGGTGAGCGGCTCGCTTGGCCTGCACGCGTTCCTCCTGCTGCAAACGGTTTTGAAGCGTCTGGGAGCAAACGGACTCTAGGTGGGCCAGGAAGGCCCGGTATTGCTGGTAGCCACGGGTCAATTGGTACTGAAAGAAAAGCCCCGGCAGGGCCACGACCAATCCAGTTTCCGTGGTGATCAAAGCCTCCGAGATACCGGAGGCCACCATGGCCATGGTTTGATCTCCTCCACTCCCGGATGCCAGGGCACCGAAGGTGGAGAGCATGCCGGTCACCGTGCCGAGCAGCCCGACCAGGGGAGCGGCGCTGACGCAGATGCGCATGACTCGCAAGTCGCGCTCAAAGGGCACCGTCTCCGTGGTCCGCAACTCATCAAAGACCATGGTCATGTGATCGTGGTCCTCCGCGGACGTCACCAGATCGAGCAATCGGCCAATCTTGCCCCGGCGCTCCAAGGGGTGGTGAATCCAGCGACGCCAGACGTACTCCGGAGTGCCATAGAAGCCACGGCTGCGCAGTCGCAGCAGCACGTGGAAACCGACCGTAAACACGCCCATAGCAACCACCGCGATCGCGATCATGGCCCAGCCGCCTTGCTTCCAAATGGTCTGGGCTTGCTCCCACAGATTCGAGACCTCGTTGCTCAGCCAATCCAACACTTCAAGCATTGCTGTGCTCCTCGTGGATCTCCCCCAGGAGGTCCTGAAGCACCTCGTTCACCTGATGGCGCACGAGCTTGGGATCGGGGCCTGCCCCGGCGCCGGCTGGCGTGAGCACCTCGCCCTCCGCAATGTGAACAGGACGAACTCTTGGCTTTTCGCGGCCGCGCATGAGCATGACCTGATTCATGAAACCGACCGCCGACTTCTCCATCTGGTCGGTGATGCCCTTCGCCTTGCGTGACAGGAACGCGTGCAGCAGGAGCGATGGGATCGCGACGATCAGGCCGAACTTGGTCGTGATCAGCGCTTCCGAAATGCCACCGGAGAGGGACTTCACATCGCTAGAACCAAAGACCGTGATCAACTTGAAGGTGTTGATGATGCCGGTCACCGTTCCGAGCAACCCGAGCAGGGGCGCAGAAGCGGCACAGATGGCGATGAACGGCAGCAGGCTCTGCAGCTTCAGCTTGGTGGTCAAGACCGTCTCGTACATCACCTCTTCGATCAAGGCCTGCGGCTCGCGCAAGTGCTCAACACCGGCGGTCAACATACGACCCACCGGACCCCGCACGCGGCGCGCCGCACTGTGGATTTGTTCTTCGTCGCCCTTGGCCATGGCGTCGAGCAAAGCCCCCACCTTGCGTTTGGATGGCTTGGCCGTGAACATCAGGACCAGCCACTTGTAGATGGCCACCAAAAGCGCGAGCCCCGCCATGGCAAAAATCGGGATCATGACCGCACCGCCCTTTTGGACGTGCTCGATGAAGGACTCGTGGGTGCTCTCGATCAGGTGAGCGTTGCCGAGGGTCGGATCCAAGGGCAGGATACCGCGACTCTTGCCGGGCACACTCGCGGCGGCTTTGATGTCCAAGGGATCCGCGAATGGAATCACGGCGGGCTCCATCGAACCCAGCTTGGCCTCTGCGGTCCCGACCACCTGACCGTCCTTGGAGACGAAGGTCACGATCGGGCCCAGCAGAATCGCGGTGCCCTCTTGGAGCAAGCCGTCAGAATCTACTGCGTAGATCGGGAACTGATCGCCGCCCAAGCCGCTTTCGATGCGATCCAGGGAAGCGCGCAAGAGTTGCACCTGACGTTGAAATCGGGCCCCTTCCGAGATCGATGTGTCCTCTCCCGCATGGCGCGCCAACCCGAGCGAGTCGGCGTAGCGCTTGAGCTCCGCGATGTGCAAGCGGGACTCGAAGTTGCGGCCGTACTCACCGAGCAGGTTGGTGATGTAGCCAGCCTCGTCTTTGCGCAACTTGATTTCGCCACGCAGGTTCGAGAGGTCGAGCGCCCGGCTATCGCGCAGGCGAGCCGTTGACTGGTACTCCGTGCGAGCTTCGGAGAGTGTCAGTTCCAAGCGGTTGAGCTGCTTGGAGAGCGGCAACCTCTCCGCCTGAATCGATTCGCGCAGCTCACCTAGTTCGAGCAGGCTCGCCTTTAGGTCCGCCTTCACATCAGCCGCTGCCTTGTCGTAGGGACTGACCGAGGGGTCCTCGGAAATCTGAGGGGCAGGAGTTCCTGCTTGAGCGAAGGACACCGCCACCAGAAATGGCAGAGCGGCTAGGGCTCGCAAGGGACTTGATAGCTTCATTCGGATTCCCCCGAGAGGTCAAAGTGCACCGGCAGGCAGACGAACTGGGCGATCTCCTCGTTCTTGAGAATGGCGATCGCTTTGGAAATCTCCTTGGCGAACTTGTCGGCCGGCGTCCACACCCAGCCTTCAGAACTGGCCGTGCCGATTCCCGCGTGGTCGCCCCCGTTCGTCACGTAGTAGGCCTGTCCCAGCCCCACATACATCACCGCCACCTCAGCAGTTTTCCCCCCAGGCAGTTCGTGAACCTCGCTCGTCAGGGTCACTTCGCGGTGGAAGCGATCGACCTCATTCAGGATGCCGACGATGTTCAGGTAGCGATCGGAAAGCCCCAACTTCGTCTCTGCTCCTTCAGCAGGAATACGTTGGCTGAGGGAACTCACACGCTCCACGAGCGGCTGGGGCAGACGCCCCAACAGGCCACGCATGCGCGCCTCCAGACGCTTGACGTCGGTCAGGAAGGCCTCCGAGGAAACCTTCAACGTCTCGTTCTCGAGGACGAGCTCCTCCCGTTGCTTGCTGGCCCCATCCATCGAATCCTGGGCCTCTTGGGTCCGCTCCTGAATCGTTTGAATCTCGCGCTGAACGAGGTCCACGCGGCCCTTGAGCAACTCACGGCCCTGAACCCATTCGTGTTTCTCCTGGGAGATCAGCTGGCGGGTTTGCACCCAATCCTGCAAGGCCTGGCGTGAGTCCTCCAGGGGAGTCCCGAGTCCATCAGGCACGGAAGCCAATGCAGCGCTGAACAGCCCGGTGGTGAGCAGCAAGGTGAAGGTCACCCGGGACTTTCTTCCCGAGCGAGTGTTTCTCTTCTCAAATTGAGTCATGGGATTTGTTGAGTTCGTGAACGAATCTAATTTCTTGTACTTGGTGAATCCGGCGCCGGTCGAGGGTTGGCGCCCGGGACTTAAAATGTGAACTTCGCGCCGAGGCTAATGGAGTAGTCGATGCCCTTGCTGTAGGAGCTGCGGGTCACGTCCTCGGGGATGTAGGCGGAGCTGTAGAAGGTCTCGACCTTGGGATCAGTCAAGTTCTTGGCCTTGATCGTCAACGTGAGGAACTCGCCGAGTCCCTGCTTGTAGCTGAAGTTCAGGGAGTCGATTTCCTTGCTGTAGATACTTGGGACGAGGTTGTCGTCGTCGATCGTCGCACCGGACTGCAACGTGTCGCCCTGGATGTTGTAGAAGAGCCCGAACTGCGAGTGCGTTGCCTCGATCTCGTAGGTGCAGTACAGATTGAGGATGTACTCTGGGGCACCGGTCATCTCGCGAGTCTCCAGGGGCGTGTTGGTCGACGGGTCTGCGAAGTCGTCGATCTCCTCTTGGGTCAGGTGCACCTTGGAGTGCAGGAAGGTGACGTTCCCGCCCAGACCGAATCCGGTGAACGCCTCGTCTAGCTCGCCAAGGTCTTGACGGGCCTCCAGCTCCAGGCCGCTCAAGTACCCCTCGGGATAATTGCGCGCCGTCGTGTAGAGGAATTCCGTGGACGGCCGTTGCACATACTCGATGGGATCTTCCAGGTCCTTGTGAAACAGGGAAACCGAGAAGAGGCTGCCGACAGAGGGGCGGTAGTCCATGCGCAGGTCGTAGTTCTTCAGCGAGCTCGTCCCCAAGTCTGGATTGCCAATGAAGATCGGCCCTCCCAAGAACTCTTGCTGGATGATGGGAGTCAGCTCCTTGAACGTTTGACGTGCAAGCGTCTCGCTGTAGGAAGCCCGGAAGGTCAGTTCTTCCAGCGGTTCGTAGGCTAGCGCCACCGAAGGCAAGAAGTCGGACTGCTGGAAGTTGACGTCCGCGTCGCCCGGGTTGAGCGTGGTTCCCACCAGGGATCCGGGCGGGAACCACTTGGCTCCGGCACCGGGGAGGTTCACGATCCCGACATCCGCCGTTTCGACACGGGCGCCCGTGGTCAATTGGACGGCTTCCGAGAGCGGTACATCCAGCATCCCGTAGAAAGCGCGAATGTCCTGGCTGCCGTCGTAGTCCACATCCTGATCCGACTTTGTGATCGGGTGGTTCTGCCCCGGGAAGTAGGCGGACCAAGGTTCCTCCCAGGGCCCTGGATTGCCCGTGTCCGGCACACCAAAATTGCTGTACGAGTCCTGGTTGAAGCTGCGGTCTACGGAATCCTCAAAGTACCCTGCCTCGAGGAACCCCTTCCCGTCCGTCTCGGTTTCAAAAGGCCAGTTCAAAGCGAGAGAGTACTGCTCACTCTCTTCCTCGATGTCCTTCCAAGTACGCTGCAGGTTGCCGAGCGAAAAGGTCGCGGCTGGCTTGAATGGGTAGTGCGCCGCTGGGATGACGAAGCCGGGGGCAACTTCTCGATCGGGGAGCCAACGGCTTCCAAACTGGCGCTTGTCCGGGGAGTGCAATTCGGCAGAGTTCAGGGAAAAGGTCCAGTCGAACTCAACGGGCCCGAACAGGGCGCCGTCGACGACTTCCGTCTCGCCAAAGGGGAGCTCGTGAGTGCCATTGAACTGGAGTGAAGTCGTGCGCCGATCCAGGTACTCGATCGTCTCCAGCCGGGTATAGGGCGAGGCGTCAAGATCATCACCGTGTCCAGGTGTTGTGAGGTCATAGGGGTCATGCCCTGGAAAGTAGAACTCCTTCCCTCGAGTGTTCTCGGAAAGCGTTGCGCTGCTTTGCGCCGATTCCGCGTGCAAGAACGTCAAGCCAAAGCGATGGCCGTCCGTCTCTAACCCCAGAATTCCCAACCCACCCCAGTCCACGGATTCCGTGCTGCGCGTCACATCGTAGAGGGAAGTCTTGAAGTCCCCGCCTGTTGTCGATCCCTGGGACGGCTTGGGAACAAACCCGCCTTCTTGGGGATCGAGCCAATAGGAGTCCACCCGCCCATCGTCGTAGTGCGAGCTATCGTTGATGTGGTACGCGCTGGCAAAGACACCGAAGCGCCAATCATCGTTGAGGTCGAACTTCGCTCCTCCGCCAAGGATGAACTTGCTGTCTTGAGGTGACCGCCCGCTACCAACACCGACGGGGCCCGTCCAATGGCTACCAAGATTCTCCTCTTGGATGCGGGAGTCAGGGCCATTGCCCCAGAAATCTAGGCCCCCGCCTGGAAAGGTCTGGAAGTCGTTCTCGTCGTAGGCGAGCGAGTTGAAGCTCAGCTCCCCCGACAAGTACAAGGTCGTCACGTCCGGGATGCCGCGCAAACGCACGTCGACTGCTCCACCGGAAGCGTCGCCCTGCTGATCGGGGGTGAAGGTCTTGCTGACTTGGATGCTTTCGATAACCGCGGACGGAAACTGGTCCAGCTCCACCGCCCGTTTGTCCTCATCCGCAGAGGGCAATCGGACGCCATTCAATTGCGAGCTAACGTAGCGGTCGGGCAAGCCACGGATCACCGCGGTCTTTCCGTCTTTCACGGTCGCGCCGGAAACAAGTCGGAGGGCACCGGCAGCGTCACTCGCTCCGGCTTTGCTCATGAGGTCGATCGAGACCGAATCCAAGAGCGCAGGGCTTTCCAAACGTAGCTCCAAGAGACCCGCTTCTGTGCCAGCCCCCGCGACGCTGTCCTCTTCGACGACAAACTCCTCCATGTCGGTGAAGTCTCCGGGCATGTAGATGTCCAGTTCCGTCAGTTGGTTGCCGGTGACGACCACATCCGCGCGCACTTGACGAACGTAGCCTTCTTTGCTGAAGACCAGGGTGTACTTGCCGACGGCGAGGTCCGGCAAAAGGTAGTTGCCCTGGTCCGTCGTGGTGAACACCTTGCCGCTGTCCACTTCCTTGATCTGAACCCCGGAGATGGCGGCGCCAAAATCCTTGTCGTACACAACCCCGCGAATCGAGCCGACGTTCTGGGGAGCCACGCTGACGACCAACGTCGTCAGCAGTAGGGCAGCTCCCGAGGGAACACATGAAATCCAATTCAGCATTGTCGATTTAGTCCGGTCGTCTCCACGGGCGCTTCGCCAAGATTGCAAGCGCTCCTCACAGGGGCGGGACGATAGAGGGGGTCTGTGGCGGTTGAGTGAAGGCCTCGCTTGCTTCAAGTGCAAAGCCACACACCGGGCCTTCACACTTCACGCCCCCTTCACACTCGACGTGCTAGCCCGCTCAGCTGCAGCCCTTGCAACCCATGGGCGGTCCCTTTGCAGTTTAGGTAACCGTTTGATTCCCTCGGCATGCGGCCTGCGACTCGCCAACACTTGGAACACCATGCGCCTGGGCGAGATCGTCAATTGGTCTCGCAAGCGAGAGCGCGCCAAGATCCAGGTCGAGATGTCCTACAACCTCGACTCCCCCATAACCGCGCATAGGGATCCACGGAAGCACCGAGGTTCGGCCTGAGGGCCCCCTATTTCGCTTGAGTCCGCCAAGCGCCCGTGTAAGCCCTTGATGTGTGCCCTGACGCTTTCGACAATGCCCGGGCACCCAGTCCGGGTTCCCCTACATTTTCCTCCCCATGGCTCTCCTTTCGACCACGTTCCTTTTGGGTCTGTCCCTCGCGGGAATGCTCAGCTCCGGCCCCCTTCCCCAGGAAGGTCCCAGCCAGGCGCCCACGCCCGCTAGCCCGCCTACCATCGAGGACTACTACGGAACCTGGATGCCTTTGGATCAAGTGGTGATCGTGGTCAACGGCGACATCATCACCCAGCGCAAGATCCGGCGGAAGATCGACGAGGCCTTGGCAAAACAGCCGAACACCACGGCCGAGGAATTTCGCGGCCTGGTCGCCCGGGTCCAAGAAGAAGAGGTGGAGTCCCTCTTGATCCGTCAGGCGGGCGAAGACCTGGGCTTGCCCCCCGATGCGGTCAAGGCCCACGTCAGCGGCACCTTGCGGGATGAGTCGGACGAAGCCGGCGGGGCCTTCGCCATGGCCCGCAAGCTGCGGGACGACGACACGACGGCCCTCGAATTGGCGGAGGATCGCACCACCGAAATCTACGAGTCCTCCTGGCGCCGAAAAATCGCGGGGATGAGCAGCGGCCAGGAGCGCAGCTCCGAGGACCGTTACATTCGGCCTGGGAACCTGACCCAACGCTACCGCCGGATTCAACGCACCGGCCGCGACATCGGGTTCCTGGTGTATGCCGGGGCCCAACCGGCCGGCTTCAAGTTCCAGGTGTTGCTGATCACGCCCAAGGGCGCGGGTTCCATGAAGGAGGCCCAAGCGAAGGCGGAACAGGCCCACGAGGCGCTGATCGCGGGCGACGCGGAGTGGGAAGACCTCGTGGCTACCCTCGGCGAACTCGGAAATGAGGGCTTAACCCCCCCCTTCAACCGGGAGCAGGTTCAGCAGATTTTGGATCCCGGCACCGGACGGGTGATGGAATTCGCTATGGGCGCCGAGCCGGACAGCATTTCGGCGGTCATGCAGTTTCCCGAGGTCAATCCGGCCACCGGCGAACGGCGCCTGGATGGCTACGCGATCTACAAACTGCTGGAGCGCAGCCCGGCCTTCGTGCCCGAATTCTCCGCAGCCGGTGTCCAAAGGGACCTGCGTCGGGCCATCCAGGGCGAGAGCGACGAGACCCGCTGGCAAGATGCCCTGGGCGAATTGAAGCGCACGGCCTACATCTGGCACCCGGACATCGAAGCCCAACGGGCCGAGCGCAAGGCCGCCCGAGCGCGCCGCGACGAAGAGATCCAGAAGGCCCGAGACGAGAACGCGGCCCGTTTCCGGGCGGCAGAGAAAGCAGCAGCCGGGAAATCTCCGCAGCTCTGAGTTCAGACGCCGGACCGGCGGGGCTCGTAGGCTCACCCCCCGACTTCTTCGAGGATTGACGCTTCTGAAAGCCCGGCCGAGCATGGCACCCGAAAATTCCCTCGATATACTCTGAACCGCTCCCCAACGGAGGCGTTCTGGCTCGCGGTGATTGGAGGTGTCATTCAGGATCGATTGGATCCCCTCGACCCTCCCCAGCGGGCTCTTACGCAGCCTGCGGAGCCTCACCGGACGCCTCGGCCCCCCTTGGGCGTCCCAACGACAAAATTCGACAGGACTCCTGCAACGCTGCCGCCAAGCTCGGGTACCCCAGAGAACTCTGGGAACTCAGCCCGGAAGCATCGGACCCCCCTTTGGCCCTCGGGCCGCCCCACGTCATGAGCGAAGACTTCAGCAAGATCCATATTGAGAGCTCTCTCCCCAAGTCCTGGGAAGAGGAAGTGACCTTCAACGACATTCTCTACGATTGGATCGGACGCGCCCCCTGGCTGGCCATTTCGGCCGTGGCCCACGCCATGCTCCTCTTGCTGATGATGGTCATTCCGTGGCACATCTTCGACAAGCCGGTGGAGAAGAGCGTCGAGGCCACCTTGGACGTTCCGGTGGAAGAGATCACCGAGGAACCCGAGGAAGAGCCCGAAGAGGAAATCGAGGAGGAGGAGCCCCTCGACGAGCCCGTGCTGAAAGACGCTGAAGTCTCGGACCACGACGAGACCGACGACAACCAGGACTTCATGATGTCCGAAGGGGACCCCGACTTCATGTCGGACTCGCCCTTCGACGACACCTCCCTCAACGACGTCATCGGTATCGGTGGCGGCGCCGGTGGTAAGTTCGGTGGCCGTTTCGGCGGACGCCGCAATCTGCGCAAGGCCGGTGGTTCCGGAACTGAGCAGGCCCTCAAGGACGGCCTCGAGTGGCTCGCCAACCACCAGGACGACGACGGCAAATGGGACGCCGACGAGTTCATGAAGCACGACCCGGCCACGGACATCTGTGACGGCGCGGGCCGCGCGGACCACGACGTCGGCGTCACGGGCCTGTCGCTGCTGGCCTTCATGGGTGACGGCCACACCACCCGCCAAGGTCTGTACAAGAACAAGGTTTCCAAGGGCATCAACTGGTTGCGCCAGCAGCAGGACTTCGAAAGCGGCCTGATCGGTGAAGACCGCAACACGAACTTCCTCTACGACCACTCGATCGCATCGCTCGCGATGTGTGAGGCCTACTACTTTTCCAAGAACCCGATCATGGCCACCAGCGCGCAAAACGCTGTGGACTACATCGGTCGCTCACGGAACCCCTACAGCGTTTGGCGTTACGCCTCCCCCCCCGATGGCGACAACGACACGTCGGTCACCGGTTGGATGATCTTCGCGCTCAAGTCAGCGGAAGAGGGCGGCCTCAAGATCGACTCCGCAGCCTTCACCGACGCCGTCAGCTGGCTCGACGAAGTCACGGACAACGTCACCGGGCGCGTCGGTTACTCCAGCATCGGCGAGCAGTCTTCCCGTGAGACGGGCGTCAACGACGAGTACCCCCGCGAGTTGACCGAAGCCATGACCGCCGTGGGCCTGCTCTGCCGCTTCTTCCTGAAGCAAGAGCCGGACACCGAAGAGCGCATGACCAAACACGCTGACCTGATGCTCAAGACCCTGCCTGTGTGGGATGATGAGAACGGGTACAGCAACGACCTCTACTACTGGTACTACGGCTCGTACGCCATGTATCAAATGGGCGGCAAGCACTGGAAGGGCTGGAACAAAGCCATGAAGGACGCGGTCCTCAGCTCCCAGGAGACCACGGGCTCCTCCAAAGGCTCTTGGGACCCGAACGGCCCCTGGGGCATGGTCGGAGGCCGCGTGTACTCCACGGCGCTCTGCGTTCTCTGCCTTGAGGTGTACTTCCGCTACGCCAAGGTGCTCGGCGCTCGCTAGAGCGACAGAGTGATTCAATCAGCGGAGGCCCCGCTCGCCCATGGCGAGCGGGGCCTTTGCTATTCTTGGGAGCAACTGCGATGGTGCAAGCTCGCGGAGTGAACCGCTGACCCAGGGGGCCGTTTCTATGCATGCCATGAAGAACTTCCGGAACGCACGTCGAACGAGCTGGCTCGCCATCTGCGGAGCAAGCTTCCTGCTTCTCCAAGCTCCCCTCAGCGCGCACAGTTCCGTGAACACGGAAGCGAGCGCGGGCCGTCACATGCAGGAGGGGAAGCAGGGTAAGTCGAGCCCCTTTGACGAGCCGTCCATCGCCTGCGGGATTGCGCAACCTGCCAAGACCGGCTGGACAGGGGGCCGCTTTGGCAAACGGAAAGGGCTTCCGGGGGGAAGTTCAAAGACGAAGCTCGCGGTGAACGACGGACTGCGCTGGCTCAAGGAGCACCAGGACGAAGACGGCAGGTGGGACGCCGACCAGTTCATGAATCATGATCCGGAGAGCGACCGCTGCGATGGACTGGGACGAGCCAATCACGACCTGGGGACAACGGCACTCGCGCTGCTCGCCTTCCTCGGAGACGGATGCACTACCCGTGAAGGCAAGTACAAGACAGAGGTCCTGCGCGGGCTCAAGTGGCTGCGTGTCCAACAGGACTTTGAAATGGGCCGGTTCGGAGCGGCGGACAACACGCGCCTCCTGCACGACCACGCGCTCGCGACTCTGGTGATGTGCGAAGCCTTCCAATTCTCCTACAACCCGATATTGGCCGCGAGCGCCCAAAAGTCCCTCGACTTCCTCATCGCATCTCGAAACACCGACGGTGCATGGAGTGCCTCAGGACAACCACATGCAGAGACGGATCTCTCCACGAGCCATTGGGCGCTGTTTGCTCTGAAGACGGGCTACAAGAGTGGCCTGAAGGTGGACTTGGCCATTCTCGCGGACGTGGGTGAATGGCTCGAGAAGAATTCTGTTGCGGGGCTAGGCTTGGCGACTGCAACTGCCACAACGGACTCCAAGGAAGCCATGGCGGCGCTGGCTCTCCTCCATCGCCGGATGCTGAGCAATCCGCCTGCAACGTTGGATGAGAAGGACCAACTCGTCACGTTCCTGCTGGGGACACTGCCGACATCCCACGGAGACCAGAGCCCCGAGAAGGATCTCGTCTACTGGTACAACGGCTCCTACGCGATGTTTCAAGTGGGAGGCGAAGCCTGGGACGAGTGGAACCGAGCGATGAAGTCGGCGCTGCTCACTTCACAAAGGTCTGAAGGATCTGCGAAGGGATCATGGAATCCGCGGGGATCTCGTAGCGAAACCGAGGGTCGCGTCTATGCGACCGCCATGGGCGTCTTGTGCATGGAGGTGCACTACCGCTATGCCAGAATCCCTGAGCCGAAGTGAGGCGAACGGCTTGAACGGGCAGTAGGGTTCGCCCGGACCGATCTGCGGAGAGCAACTCGAATAGAGCGAGATCGGATGAACTCGCCTCCCCCATCCGCGTTGAAGACATCGCGGCCAGAAAGACGCTCGAACGTGCGCCGCCCAACCGGAATCAAAACATGGATGGCGATCTCAATGCGGCGCTTAGGGCTCCCCTCTTCCCGGTGGAGCGGGTTGGAAGGGATCGGCGAGAGCGGACCATCCAGAGCCATCGCGGGTCCCGAACCGGGCGCGCGTCTCTGCTCCTGGCCTTTGGCATCGGCATCGCTGTGGCCACGGCGCTCGGTCTCGCACTGCTCTTGCAACGCTCCGAGCCAGTGGAGCCCGTTCGACTTGAGCCGCCCATCAGCTCCGCGAGTCCCGTAGGCGCGGCCACAGCCACGCAAGAAAAACGGTCTCCCCGCGATGGACCGCGAGAGATCGAAGTCCTGGGAGGAGCTGGCGGCGAACCAGCGGACAAACAGACCACGCAAGACCCCAAGCGGCACCGCTTCAACCTTAGTGGCCTGCTCCTCTGTGGTTGGACGGAAATGGATGAGCGAGAGACCAGCTGCGGATTTCGACCAGCGGACAAGAAGACCGACTTCTGCTCTCAACGCTTCCATCCGGACAAGGACCTGGCGCCCGGAGCGGCCGAAACCCAATTCGCCCTAGCGCAGGCATTGCAATGGCTTGCCGAACACCAAGACGAGGATGGACGTTGGGACGGCGCCCATTTCATGAAGCACGATCCCGAATCAGACAAGTGCGATGGGCAGGGCCGTACGGATCGCGACATTGGCATCACCGCGATCGCTTTGCTCGCCTTCTTAGGTGACGGCCACACAACTCGCAAAGGTCTGTACAAGCAGAATGTCTCCGCAGGCATCAAATGGCTGCGGCGTCAACAGGAGCTCGTCTCGGGCCGAATCGGGGAAGAGAGCACAAGCATGTTCTTGCACGATCATGCCCTTGCCACCCTCGCCCTGTGCGAGGCCGTTCACGTCTCTTACAACCCGTTGAGTGCCACGAGCGCAGAGCAGGCCCTCGACTTCCTCGCTGAGTCCCGCAACCCCGATGGATCCTGGAGCGCATCGGGCGTGCCGAGCGATCAGGGAGATCTTGTGGCAACCACTTGGGCGCTCTTCGCTTTCAAAGTCGCCGTGGCGAACGGCGCAAAGGTCGACCAGGGTCTCTTCACCGCCGCGCTTGCCTGGATCGATGGAATCTCCACAGGAGTGACGCAGCGAGGCATCGGGGGCACGCTCGAATCGAAGCCCAAGCGAGTGGATTCCGCCGAGGCCACGGCCGCGACGGCTCTTCTATGCCGAGACCTGCTTGGCCAGAATCCGGCGACGGTGAACGTGATGCACGAACGCGCGGGGTTCTTGCTCGGGACCTTGCGCAATCCAATGGACATAAAAGAGCCGCGCAAGCAACTCGACAATTGGTACACCGGCTCCTACGCCATGTTCCAAATGGGCGGCGAAGCCTGGTTGACTTGGAAGAGCTCCATGGAGCTCGCGCTCTTGGCCTCGCGCAGAACAAGCGGATCGACGAGCGGTTCATGGGACCCGTCCGAGCACATGGGGAGCACAACTGGCCGCGTGTACGCAACGGCTCTCGGCGCGCTATGCATGGAGGTGGAGTATCGTTACACACGACGAGGCGAGCTTAGATTCCCCCCACCGTTCCTCCCGACAAGATTCAATTCCGACCACGGGTGCATAACCGGTGAACCGCGATGAAGCTCTCCCGTTAGCAACCCTGTCGGTGACTTCGGTCACCTCAGAGAGCTCTCTGATCTCGACGCGAACGTCTTAGCGGGCGTTCACCACGACACGATCCTTTCCGCAGGCCTCCCCAGCGAAATGCATGTCATGAGCGAAGAATTCAGAACCCAACACAACGTCGCCGTCCTCTCACCAGAGGTCTCCCACAAAGCCTGGGAACAGGACCGCAGTTTCCATGACATTCTTTATGAGTGGATGGAACGGGCGCCGTGGCTCGCAATCTCCTTGGTCGGGCACGTCATGTTCTTCCTGTTGCTCGCGGTGGTGCCTTGGCACATCCTTGAGAAGCGTCCCGACAAGATCGTGCACTGTTTCCCCGTTGAAAAACCGGAGCCGATCGTCGAGGAAGTGCCCGATGAGATCGTCGAGCCCATCGAGGTCCCGGAGAGCCAGGATGAACCTACGCTGGTGTCCGAAGACTTCATCGAGAACAGCACCGACGACAGCAACACCCCGTCTGACTTCCCCGACGAGCCCGCGCTCTTCAGCGGAGAGAAGGACTTCGAGAACCTCGATCCCAACCTCTTCGTGCTCGGCATCGGCGGCGGAAGCGGCAGCAAGGGCGGGCGCTTCGGCGATGGCAAGGGCCGGCGCAAAGGCGGCTCCGGTACGCAACCGGCTTTGGACGCTGGACTGAAGTGGCTCGCCGATCACCAAGACGCAGACGGCAAGTGGGACTGCGACGAGTTCATGAAGCACGACCCAAGCACGGACATCAGCGATGGGGCCGGACGCGCCGACCACGACGTGGGCGTCACCGGTTTGGCCTTGCTAGCCTTCCTTGGCAACGGCAACACGACCCGCGAAGGCAAGTACAAGCATCAAGTGGCGCGCGCCGTCCAGTGGTTGCGTTCCCAACAGGACTTCGAGTCAGGCTTGATCGGAGAGCAGCGCCACACGAACTTCCTCTACGACCACTCCATCGCGACGCTCGCCCTGTGCGAGGCCTACTACTTCTCCAAGTCTCCCATCTTGGCCGGCACGGCCCAAAGAGCAGTGGACTTCATCTCCCAAGCGCGCAACCCCTACTCGGTCTGGCGCTACGCTGCTCCACCCCAAGGGGACAACGACAGCTCCGTCACCGGTTGGATGGTGTTCGCCTTGAAGTCCGCGGAAGAGAGCGGCTTGAAAGTCGACACGGCTGCCTTCAACGACGCCGTCGCCTGGTTCGACGAGGTCTCGGACCCTGTGAGCGGGCGCGTGGGCTACTCCTCCATCGGCGAGCGTTCTTCACGGGAAGTCGGCGTCAACGACGAGTATCCGCGGGAACTCTCGGAAGCCATGACGGCCGTCGGCTTGTTGTGCCGCTTCTTCCTGGGCCAAGACCCGAGCCGCGAAGACGCCATGCTGCGGCACGCGGACTTGATGCTGAAGACGCTTCCCGCCTGGGACGACGAAACCGGTCATAGCAACGACCTCTACTACTGGTACTACGGCTCCTACGCCATGTTCCAAATGGGCGGCAAGCATTGGAAGGCTTGGAACAAGGCCATGAAGCCCGCGGTCGTTGACTCCCAGGAGTCCAGCGGCTCGATCCAGGGGTCCTGGGACCCGAACGGTCCCTGGGGCATGATCGGTGGCCGGGTCTACTCGACCGCCATGAGCATCCTTTGTTTGGAGGTCTACTTCCGCTACGCGAAGGTGCTCGGGGGACGTTGAGGGCGAGGTCTGCGTGGAGCGCGGCGAGGGCGTGAGCTCTCGCCGCGCGCCTGGCAACTGCGCAGACTTCGGCCCGCTTGCCCGGCTCCTGGGCGCCTGCAGCCCGCGCTTCGGAAATCTTTGCCCGAGGTCCCGGACGAGCCTAAACTGAGCCAGGTTCAGCGCCCGAAATCATGTGCAATGAGGTGCCTTCCCCTACTCTGCTGTTTGACGCTCCTAGCCGCCGCCCCTCGCGCGGGAGCTGGCGCAGTCCTGCCGGTGCATCAAGAGGGTCGCGCGGACGTCTTTGAACACGAGCTGAAACGCATCCGCAGCAAGTTGGAGCAAGGCCAGTGGGCGCGGGCCGAAGGACAACTGCAAGCGATCCTGGCCTCCCACGCGAGGCAACCCTACGTGGTCGAACACTTGGGTGAGATCGAACTGATTCTCAAGCGCTGTCAGTTCTGGCCGCAACATGAAGACGTCGATCTGAATGCGCTGCTCAGCGGTGAGGTCGTGGAGCTTGACCGCGCGCGCGGTCAACTCAAGCTGCGTTACGAGACGGCGGGGCAGCTGGACTACAACCCGATCAGGAACGCGAACCTGCGGCCCTTTGCCGTCTCCTTCTCCGGGCCCTACTCGATCGTGTTCAAGGGAGAGCAGGAACTGTTCCTCGCCGTCTGCTTGGAAACAGGCTCAGCCATCACCGTTCAATTCGGGTACGAGCCCCACGCCAAGTCTTCGGGGTCCACGCCGAACAAGAACCTGGAGATCGAACGCTGGGTGGAGATCACCACGGTCAGCACGGATCGCCGCGGCGAGCGCCAAGAGCAATCCGAGCGCAAGACCTTCCGCACCCGCGGAGAAGGGGCGACCCCCGACTTGAAGATCGATGTGGGCACGCACCAGGTCAGCGCGAGCTATGACGGGAGGAACATCGCCACCGTGCGCAAAGCTCGGGAGCTCTTCGGTGCCATCGGTTTCCATCCGACCGCTCCGCACAGCAACCACATCGAAGTGCAAGGGGACGCTTCCGTTTGGATTCAAGCCAAGCGTGACGAACAGGCGATCGGCCCCATGAACGAGTTCAACCGCAACTGGAAGCTCGCCGATCACGTTCCGGATTGGCTGATCGCCGCGGCCGCAGCTCCTGCTACCGATCCTGGCACGGCGCTCAGCGCGCGACCGACTGGCAACGAGGCCCAGCTCAGCGAGGACGCGATCCGCGAGTACCAAACAGCGGCAGCCAAAGAACTCTACAGCGGGCGCCCCAAACGCTGCCTGGAACTAATCGCCGACGGGATTCGACGCGGCGTGCCAGCAAGTGCCTTGCAAACCCTTTCGGGCACCGCGAACAAAGCCTTGCACGGACCGAGCTGGACCGCCAAGCACACCTTCGAGTCGGCCAACTACGTCGTCTCCTCGGACATTTCCCGCAGCGTTTCACGGGAGGTCGCGCAGGCCCTCGAGGAATCCTTGCAACATGTTTCCCTGCGCTTGGGGCACACCCCCGACACCCGCACGCGCAAGTTCAGCGTGTACGTCTTTTCCGGGGAACGCTCCTACGACCTCTTCGTGCGAGACGTCTTCGGCGCGCGCATGGAGAACACCCTCGGCATGTACTCGGGGGCCCTCAAGCAGCTCTTGATTCGCTACGCGGAGAATCAAGAGGAGTACCTCAGCACCACGCGCCACGAGGGCTTTCACCAATACCTGGATGCCTTCCCCATCGCGCAACCGATTTGGCTGAACGAGGGCTTGGCGGAGTACTTCGCGGCGGCGCGTTCGGAAGGCGCGGCTTGGCATGACGGCGCTTTGGAACTCGGCCGGCTCGGGGTATTGCAGCAGTTCATGAAGATGGAGGGCGGGCTCGCGTCCCGACTCTTCCCACTGGAGCGTTTCGTCGCCATGCAACCCCCGGAGTTCATGGCCAACGCCCAAGTGGCCTACGCCCAGGCCTGGGCCTTCGTGCATTTCCTGCGGCATTCCAGCGTGCGCAATCGGGACGCCTTCAAGCACTTGATGAGCGAACTGATGTCCGGCAAGTCCAACCAAGAGGCCCTAGCCAGCGCCTTCCGCGGAACGGACTGGGCGCGACTGGATGGCGAGTTCCAACGCTACGTCGAAGGTCTGTAGCTCTTTGTCGCGCTCGATCCCCCGCAGTGGCCCGCTGCCGGGGTCCCTGCCGCGGTAAGAAACGGGAAGCCTTTCTCGAATCCCCCAGGAGCATCCGGACAGTCGCCTTTCGTGACCGCCTTGATTCGGTAGGATCTGGTCCATGCAAAGGGTCCTTCTTCTCAACCTGGTCGGCTTGACGCGACGCTTGATCGGCGAGCACACTCCCAACCTGCGCGCCTTCTCAGAGTCCGGTGCCTGCGCTCCCATGGGCGATGTGTGGCCCGCCGTCACCTGCACGGCGCAGGCCACGATGCTCACGGGGCTCTCCCCCCAAGAACACGGCATCGTCGGCAATGGCTGGCTCGACCCGAGTTCCTACGAGGCTCGTTTTTGGCAACAGTCCAACCGCTTGATCCAAGGGGAGAAGCTCTACGAGATCGCGAAGCAGCGCATCCAAGGCTTCACCTGCGCCAAGCTCTTCTGGTGGTTCAACATGGGCGCCGACGTGGACTGGTCGATCACCCCGCGGCCCTTCTACTGCGCCGATGGCTTGAAGGTGCTCGCCACCTATTCCGCGCCGACCGAATTTGGTGCGAAGCTCGAAGCCGAGTTGGGTGCCTTCCCCTTCTTCGACTTCTGGGGCCCGAAGTCAGGGCTGCCATCCAGTCGCTGGATCACGGACGTGACCCTGCGCACCATGGAGCGCGAGCGGCCCACTCTGACCATGGCCTACTTGCCGCACCTGGACTACAACTTCCAGCGCTTCGGCCCCGATGACCCCCGATCAATTCAAGCCTTGAAGGAGTTGGACGTGCTCTTTGGGGAACTCCTGGTCGCCGCCCGCGCCCAGGACGTGCATGTGGTGGCGGTCAGCGAGTATGGAATTGAAAAAGCGAATCAGCCGGTTCACGTGAACCGCGCCCTGCGCGAGGCGGGACTCTTGGAAGTTCGACAAAGTCCGCGGGGCGAGGAGCTCGACGTCTTCGCCAGCCGCGCCTTTGCCCTGGCCGACCATCAAATGGCGCACGTCTACACCAAGAGCCCCGAGGACTTGGCCAGCGCTCGCGAACTGTTGCAAGGCCTGCCCGGAGTCGAGGGACTTTGGAGTGGCAGCCAGCGCGCCGAGATCGGTCTGGACCACGAGCGGGCCGGAGACCTGGTGCTGCGAGCGCAACCGGGCGCTTGGTTCACGTACTACTACTGGCTCGACGAAAGGGCGCGGCCCGACTTCGCCACCACGGTCGATATCCATTCGAAGCCCGGCTACGACCCCTGTGAATTGTTCGTGGACCCCAAGCTCGCCGCCCCCACCCTGCGCGTGGTGCGGCGCGTGCTGCAAAAGAAGCTCGGCATGCGTTACCTGATGGACGTGATCCCCACGGACGCTAGCTTAGTCGGTGGCAGTCACGGTCGCGGCGCGCAAGATCCCCTGGACGGACCGGTGTTCCTTTCCTCCGCTCCTTTCCAAGCGGGCGATCTACCCGCGGACGGAGTGCTGCCCATGACGTCCGTTCGCGACCGAGTCCTGCAACTTCTCAGCAGCCCCAACTAAGCACCCGCCATGCCCCCCCTTGCCCGGCTGTACCTCAAGACCGCCTTCGCCTTCGGCATTCTCGGAGTGCTGACCGGCATGCACATGTCCTCGGCCCTGCACATGCAAGCGGGCAATATGCATCGCTGGTACATCTCGGCGCACACGCACGTCATGCTCGTGGGCTTCGCCCTGCTGGCCGCCAACAGCTTGGCCCTGTGCTTGCTACCGAGCGCGCCAGCGAACTCCCGGCACCGGCATGCTTGGGATGTGCTCGCCTATTGGCTCATCACCCTCGGAACCCTGGTGCGCTTCGCTCTCGAAAGTGCCCTCGGCTACTTCCCCGAGGAGCCCGTTTGGATGCACCAAGTGATCCTGATCACGAGCACGCTTTCCGGCATTGGGTTGATTGTGTTCTGGATCAATCAGTGGCCTCGGATTCGCGAGTAGGAAACGGGGCTGGAGTTCGCTGGTTGTTTAGGGAAGTGTGCCGAGCGTCTCTGGCAGAGCGCGTTTCTGCCGAGTGATCCAAGGCCGCCAAGAACTCAGGCTCTCGGTCGATTGCTTTGGCGCGTGGCTGAATCCCTCTTGGGTTCCGAACTCGGCGAGTGCAGTGGAAGCCGGGAGCCATGAAGTCAGTCGGCGGAGGTTGTGGATCATGGGGAGCGGCGATTCTCCTACGCCCCTCCACGTCCAGCGGGTACCACCCTCGGTCCTGGGCACGGTCTTGGTTCGGGGGACCGGCCAAGGCGCGCTCCCGGGGAGTCTGCGTAGAAACTTCAACTGCGAGCGAGGAACTCCCCTTGCCAGGGGTTGCGCGCAGTGCTGGGGATCCGTTACTTGAGGCCCCAGCAACCCGGGTCCCTGCAGGATCCCGCTTCCCCCCACCAGATGGACCAGAACGATCCCGAGCAAAACACACGCGCCTTCTTGGTCAGCCTCGGTGAACTTCTGCACGCCCATGGAGCGCCTGCCATGCGTTTGGAGGAGGCGCTCTCCGATTGTTGTGACAAGCTGGGCGTCGTCGGTCAGTTCTTTTCGACCCCGACTGCCCTGTTGTTTGGGTTTGGTGCCGGAGCCCATCAACGGGTTCACATGACGCGCGTCGAGCCTGCGGACGTGGACCTCGGACGCTTGGCGGATTTGGACATCGTGATCGGTGGCATCACTTCCGGAACGATGGACGCCAGCCAGGGCTTGCAGCGCGTGCAAGAAATCAAGGACAGCCCGCGGCGCTATCCCCGTTGGACTTTGATCCCGGCCTTCGGGCTGGCCGCCGGAACCGCCGCCTGCTTTTTCCGGGGCACGCCCTTGGACATTTGGGTGTCATGCCTCGCGGGTGCGTTGATCGGGGCCTTGGCGATCCTGGTGGGAAGTCGAAGACGAGCGGTGCTCGTGTTCGAAACCGTGGCTGCGGCCCTCTCGGCCTTGATCGGAACCGCCACCGCCATGGTTTGGCCGGAAGCGACCCGCGGGGTCATCACGGTCAGTGGCTTGATCGTGTTGGTGCCGGGCTTGACGCTCACCGTCGCTTTGAGCGAGCTTGCCAACCGCCATCTTGTGGCGGGAACCGCGCGCCTGGCCTGGGCGGCGATGATCTTCCTCTCCATCGCACTGGGCGTTGGTATCGGTCGCGAACTGGGAAGTACGATTCCATTCAGCGGCCCTGCCATGAACTTCGGTAGCGTTCCACAGTGGGGCACACCGCTCGCACTGCTGTTGTCACCCATCGCCTTCGCAGTCCTTTTTCGCGCCCGGCGACGGGACCTGTTGTGGGTCTTGCTCGCGGGCTGGATCGGCTTCGGGGGAGCGCGCCTTGGAGCTCACCTCGTGGGACCACATCAAGGTGTTTTCATCGGAGCTCTAGCGGTTGGCCTGGCCTCCAACATCTTCGCCCGGGTCAAGCACTTGCCCGCGTCCCTCATGCAAGTGCCCGGCATCATGTTGCTGGTTCCCGGCTCCATCGGGTTTCGCAGCATGAACTCCTTCCTGACCCGGGACGTGTTGCTCGGAATGGAAAGCGCCTTCGAGATGGCTCAGGTGGCCGGCGGTCTGGTGGGCGGCCTGCTCTTCGCGAACGCCCTACTGCGCCCGAGCCGAAGCCTCTGAGTCCTCCCCACGGGGCAGGTCCAAGTGCACTTCGCCCCAGACGTAGGTCTCCGGCAAGCTGCCCCAGGAAGTGATCGGCTGGCTCAAGAGCCGCAGATCGAACTCTCCGCAGGCACCGTATTCCAAGTTGCGTTGGTTGGCACCGATCCCGACTTCAAGAGCCAAATCATCCCCCTCGATTTCCAAGGCGGAACCAGCGAGCTCGCCGGCCCCCACCAAGATCCCCCGGGCCCGGCCGTAACTATGCCAGGTCCCTGGATCCACGGGCCCGCCCGCTTCGATGTAGGCGTTGGCTGGGAAGATGCGGCGCGTAGCAGAGACTTGCCCCGTGTTCATGCGTTGGTCGAAGTCGATGCGAACCTCAAACTCGATGCTTGAATCAGAGGCACTGACAAGCCGTCCCGTGAGCACCGCTGTGCCATCTGCGAACTCCTCGAAGGAGCCGCCCGTCGGGAAGTGCAAGTCCTCGGCGATCCCTGGAAGGTACAGCGCGCGCGCTTTTGGAGCACGCACACAGGGCAGGGCCCGGGCCTGTTGCGCCCGCTGCAGCAGCGTGCGAGAGAGGTTGCAGCTGAGCACGCCGCTGCTTTCCGAAGCCTCGATGCGCTGGTCCGAATTCGGTTGGGAGAGGATTCGCAGGTCGTAGGGTATGCGCAAGCCGTGGCGCGCTTCGTCCCCACCAGCGCCGAGGCCCATGCTGGCCGCACGTCCGCCGGATCGAAACTCGACCTCGGCACCACGTAGATCTTCCAATCCGAGCAATCGCCCGCGCATGCTAGCGAAACGCGTGGCCGAGTTGCTGGTCCCCTCGCCTCGATTCATGTGCTCCCGATGGCTCAATTGCAGGTTGAGCAACATGCGTTGGTTGGGGAAGGACTTGCGCGCCAGCACGGCGCTGATTTGCGCGCCACCGTGAGCTGCCTGCGTCAGATGCCCCCCAGACACAAGCTCCAGGTCCATGCCCAACTGCTCCAGCCAGGGCTGCGCTTGGCCAAGCTCCAAACCCTCTTCACTGGCGGCGCGTAGGTCGAAACTCAGGTGACCCTGACCGTTTCGGCGATCCACGCTCGACTTGAACTCGAAGGCGGCAAAGGCACCATAGGTCAAACTGCGTCCGTTGGCGCCGAGGCCCAGTTGAATGGGTTGCCCATTTGATTGCAGCTGAAAGCTCTGCCCAGCACGCCCACGCATTCCGACCAACGTCCCTTCCAACTTGCGGTAGGCGCGCCAAGAGGAACGGTCCACGGGGCCGCTATTCTCCGAATAGGTCCAGTCCTGCAGGTGATTGGAGCTCTTGCCCTCGAGGTCACTGGCCTCGGGTTCGCTCAAGCTCATGTCCAAGTAGTAGGTAGCCTGCGGATCGCTCGCGCGCACCAGCTCGCCCGCCAGGCGCGCGCTGCCGTCGTGGCGTTCGGTGAAGATGCCGCCAGCCCGAAAGTGAAAGTCGCGGCCCAGGTCTCCCAGGTCCATGGCGTAGGTGCGACGGTCCCGGGATCCCTTGTCCCCGGTTGCTTCAAAGGCGAACTCCGTGGAGTCCAAGCCGAGTTCCACTCGCACCAGGGCGCGACTGCGTTCATCGAAGGAGTGCGAAAGGTCCGACTCGGACACGACGCGCACCACGAGTTCAGTCAAGGCCGCTTGCAGCGCTCCGTCAACGCCTGCGCCCCCCACTTCCAAGAGGGCTCCGTCGGAGTCAAGCCGCAAGAGGGCTCCACTCATGCGCTCGATTCCTCGCAGGGTACCGGTCACTTGATCGTACTTGCGCCAGAATCCTTCCCCGGGTCCCCCATGGTTGTCCGCCATCGGCGAGTTGCTGTCGCGCGACGCGGAGAGTTCCAGTTGAAAACGATTGCCCGGATGGCTCGGTTGTTCGATGACGGCACTCATCCAAGCGGAACCGCGGGACTGCTCGATCAAGTGTCCGCCGGCGACCAACTCGAAGGGCTCATCCATTCCCCCGAACTCAAAGCTCAAACCCTGCGCTCCCCAGATGGCCTCCGCGCTGAAGTTCAGGCCAAACTCGATCACCGACTTGCGCGGGAATTCCGAAAGGTGTCCGGCGCTCGGCAGGCGCACCCATTCGGTTCGCATGCTGAGACGACCCCGTTGGCCCGTGGACTGCAGGGCTACGTTGCGACTGGTTTCCACCTGCAACATACCGCCCGAGAGACTGCCAAAGCCGAGCAGAGTGCCGCTCACTTGTGCAAAGCTGCCGGGGCCTTCGTCGCCCCACTCCTCTCTCACGCTCTCGGCAAAGTGCAGGTCCACTTCGATGATCGCTGCCGAGTCCGAGACTTCCACCAAGTAGCCGGTGAGGTGACCGCGTCCGTCCCTGGTCTCGTCAAACTGCAAGGGCCCAGCGGGACGCCAGGACACGCTGCTGCCGCTGATGCCAGGCAAGCTCAAGCCCTCGGCCAAGCCGAACCAGCTGCGGGTTTCGACCTCCTCTTGCGGAACGGACACGAAGGTCGGTGCTGCCGGTCGGCGGTAAGTCGCCGGCAGGGCAACGAGGCCGATGGTGAGCAGGGTACCGATGGAGATCGAAATCGGGTTTCGCCAGGAAGAGACGTGATGCATGGGGCAATATCGCGGAAAAAAGGGGGCTAGACGCGTCCCCTTCTTCGATTGCCCAATTGCGCTGACTCAATCCGAGTTGGCAATTATCCCCGTAATTACGGGCGAATCAACAAACACAAAGAAAGCCGAGGGAGCCCAATTCGGCTCCCTCGGCTCCCCATGCCCTATTTTGAAAGCCCGGCGCCTTGGCTCTCGATCCGTGGAACCCAATCGAGAAACTGCCCCCTGTCGGCCAGACCCCTAGAGCCCGCCGAACTGCACCTTCTCGAAGACCAGGGTCGGGGCGCGGAAGCTCGACCAAGGAATCGGGTCGTTGCCGACTTCCACCAGGCCCTTGAGGATCTCCTTGTAGTTACCCGTCACGTTCATCTCCGAGATTGGCGCCACGAGCTCGCCCCCCTTAACGAGGTGACCGGTCAGGCCAAAGGAGAAGTCCCCGGTGGTCATGTCGGCGTTGCCACCGAGCCAGGAGGTGACGTAGATCCCGTCCTCGCAACCCGCGAGGATCGCAGCCAAGTCGCGCTCACCGTGCTCGAAGACCGTGTTGGAGCTGCCCGCGGTGGTGGGCTCCCAACCGAGCTTGCTGCCGTAGTAGGTGTCCACGAAAAAGGTTCGCAGGACACCCTGCTCAATGACCGGTCGCCTGCGCGAGGCGATGCCTTCGCCGTCGTAGTGTTGCGAACCGCCTCCGCCAACGAGCAGGGGCTCGTCGGTCAACGTCAAAAGCTCGGAGGCGATCGGCTGGTTCAAGCTGTCCACGAGAAAGGATCGCTTCTGCTGCACCGCGCCCGCGCTCAAGGCCCCAAAGATGCGACCCAAGAATCGTCCGCCAATCTCCGGATCGAGGATCATGGTGGTGCGCGCACTCGCAACCGGGCCGGCACCGACCCGTGCCAAGGTACGACGGGTCGCCTCCTCGGCGATCTCCCGTGCCGTGCCCAGGTCCCGCATGTGGATCGCGGCCATGTAGTAGTAGCTCTCCGGTCGCTTCTCGCCGTCTAGCGCGGAGGCCTTGGTGTACATGTGCGCACTGGTGCCTTCCGAGGTGCCGGCGAAGCCATTGGAGCTGGCCCGCGCGCTGACGCTATGACTGTCAGAAACTTCGTTCTCCGCAGCCACGATGCCCGTCACGGCGCGCGCCACGTCGTCCATCTCTTTGCACCACTCGATGCGCTGCTCACGGGTCAAGTCCCCCATGGTCGCGTCGACCAGATCGAGGTCCGCCGTGGAGCGGCCTTCGTAGAGTTTCGGCGGCGTGATGTGGCGATGGGGATCGACTTCCAGGCAGCGCGTGAGCTCCACCGTGTCTTCCGCAAAGCGTTTCAAGCGCGCGGGGTCCAAGTCGTTGGTGCTGCACGTGGAGAAACGACCGTCCACGTAGACCGCCAGGCCCAGTTGACGACTGATGCTCTCTTGCACGGTTTCCAAGCGACCATCGCGCCACTCGTAGCTGAGGCTGCGGCCCCAGTTGACCCCGGCGACGACCTCATCGGCGCCGGCCTTCAATCCCAACTCGACAGCGAGCTTGGCCTGTTCTAGCAGTTCCTCACGCATTTTCGCCTCCAACCGTCATCTTCGACACCAGGGTCGTGGGCATGCCTTGGGAGACGGGGACACTCTGGCCGCCCTTGCCACAGGTCCAACCGCCCGTATCGATTTTCATGTCGTTCGCGACCATGGTGATACGCGAGAGCGACTCGGGCCCGTTGCCGATGATGTTCACGTCTTTGATCGGCGCGGTGATCTTGCCGTCCTCGATCAACCAACCGTTCTTCACGTAGAAGGTGTAGTCCCCGGCACCGATGGCGACTTGTCCGTTCAAGAAGGTCTCGCACAGGATGCCGTGGTCGATGGACTCGATGATCTCATCGCGGCTGTGCGGTCCGTTCTCCATGTAGGTGCAGCGCATGCGCGGCAAGGGTGGATAGCGGAAGGACTGACGCCGCCCGGAGCCTGTCGACTGATCCAGACCGTAGTGTTTCGCGCTCAAACGGTCGTGCAGGTAGGAGCGCAGAACGCCACCCTCCACGAGGGTCGTGCGTTCACTCGCTGAACCTTCATCGTCGAAGTTGATGGCCCCCCGCTCATGGGGATGCAAGGCGGAGTCCACGATCGTCACGCAGTCCTCCGCGACCTTCTTGTTCATCATGGTCGAGAACACCGAGAGTCCCTTGCGATTGCAATCGGCTTCCATGCCGTGGCCGATGGCTTCGTGCAGCAAGATGCCGGAAGCGCCGGCCGCCAGAACCACGGGCATCTCCCCCGCCGGAGGACGTCTCGCATCGTACAGCACCATGCAGCGAGTCACGGCGTCCTGAGCCAACTGCTTGATGCGCTCGGGGGTGTAGTGCTCGATGCCGAAGCGCCCCGCCAAGCTTTGGAAGCCAGTCTGAATCTCGCCCTTCTTCTCGGCCGTGACCGAAACCGAAAGCACGCCCATGGGCCGCTCGTCTGCGTAGACCTCTCCACAACTGTTGGCGACAAGCACGCGACTGTCCGCATCCCGCAGGCCAACGCTGACTTTGGAAATGGCGGACTCCAGGGAGCGCGCCACGCGATCGACCTCTTGCAAGAAGGGCACCTTGCGCTTCACGTTCACCTCCCCCCAGGGCTCGGAGATGCTGTAGAGGTCATGTTGCTTGCCGCGTTTGAACGCCTGGGGTGGCACGCCTCCACCTCCCGATGCGATCGATGCCGCGGTGCGCGCGGCTTGGCGCATGGCGTCCAAGTCCAAGTCTTCGCTGTAGGCGTAGCCCGTTTGATCTCCGACGACCACACGCACGCCAACGCCGCGATCCACGGAGCTGGAGGCCCGCGAAACGATGCCGTCTTCTAGGGACAAGGAGCTGCCCCGGGACTGTTGAAAGTAGAGGTCCGCGTAGTCCGCGCCCTTCGACATGGCCTCGGAGAGCACTGCGGAGAGGATCGTGTCATCCACTCCGAAGAACCCGTAGTGCAAGGGATCAGCCTGGGCTGTTCCGGTGAATTGGGTGGTCATGGGGCTCCTAGGGCTTGGGTCGGGGTGCGTATTCTGGCTGGGTCGAATCGCATGAGATCAATCAGGCTCGACCGGGACCAAGCAGTGTAACGTCCCACGGCACAAAACCCCCGTAGCTTGCGTGCTTCAAAGCATGAGAATCGCCTATCCTGCCGGCCCCCGTACGGGACTCGAACACTATGCGTAAACACTTCCTACTCGGACTCGTCTGCTTGCTCGGTTGCTCCTGCCTGGTCGGTTGCTCAAGGAGCCCCGAGCCGCCCGAGGACACCAGCCCCGGCGCAACTCAAGGGGGCTACGACTCCAGCGCCTTCGTCTCCAGCGAAGTTTGCGCGAGCTGCCACGAGGACCAGAGCCAACGCTGGCAGGCGTCGGATCACGACCTCGCGATGCAGGAAGCGACGGCGCAAACTGTGCTCGCAGACTTTGACAACACGAGTTTTGAGAGCGCCCCCGTCGTCGACGCCCAGGGAAACGAATCCCGCAGGGTCACGCGCTTCGAAAAGCGCGGCGCAGAGTTCTTCGTGGAAGCCGAGGGTCCCGATGGGGAGATGCACGAATACCAGGTGCGTTACACCTTTGGCGCCCGCCCCCTGCAGCAGTACCTGGTGGACTTCCCGGGCGGACGACTGCAATGCCTCGACATCGCCTGGGACGTGGAGCGCGGCGCTTGGTTCGATTTGAATCAAGCAAATCCGGTGCAAGCGGGGGACGCCTACCACTGGACCGGACGCTTCCAGAGTTGGAACCTACAGTGCGCCAGCTGTCACTCGACGGCCTTCGAGAAGAACTACGACGCGCAGACCGACACCTACGCGAGCAAGTGGCAAGAGATCGACGTGGGTTGTCAAGCGTGCCACGGTCCAGCGCGCCAACACGTGGACCTGGCGCAGACTTGGCAAGCGGGACGCCCCCCAGGCTCCCCGTCGGGATTCGAGTTTGATTTGCGGCGGGACAACCCCGAGCAAATCCTGAACACCTGCGCCGCCTGCCACTCGCGCCGCACGACCTTGACGGAGAACCCGCCGATCGGGGGAGACTTCGACGGGCACTATCAGCTGTCTCTGTTGGACCCCGCTCTCTATCACGCGGATGGTCAGATCCGCGCAGAGGTCTTTGTGCACGGTTCCTTCTTGCAGAGCAAGATGCACCAGAAGGGCGTCAGCTGTGTGGACTGTCACGATCCGCACAGTCTGGACCTGTGGTCCCCGGGCGATCAGGTCTGCGCCCAGTGCCACTCCCCCGCGCCGCCGCTCGAGCGCTTCGACAGCTTGCAAGCGAAAGACTACGCCTCCCCTGCCCATCACTTCCATCCGCAAGACAGTGAAGGCGCGCGCTGCGTGGGTTGTCACATGCCCGCCACGACGTACATGGTCATCGACCCCCGTCGAGACCATAGCTTGCGCATTCCGCGACCGGACTTGTCCTTGCGCCTGGGCACCCCGAATGCATGCAATGGCTGTCACGCAGACGAGAGTCCGACCTGGGCCGCCCAAAAGATTGAAGAGTGGTACGGCCACCAACCGGCCCCGCACTTCAGCAGCGCCCTGGGCTTCAACGACCTGAGTTCCCCGGCGGATGCAGAAGCCTTCGTGAAGCTGCCCTTCGACAAGGAGGTTCCCGACATCGTGCGCGCCACGGCCATGGAACGCTTCCCCGCGGGAACGCCGGTCGCCATGCAAGCGGCCGCCTCCCTGCTTTTGGAACGTGATGTCAACGTGCACTTGCGCGTGGCCGCGATCGGAGCCCTGCGCGGCGGACAGCCGGAAGTGCCCGCGGCACTGGTGCCGCAACTGTTGACCGATCCCAATCACCGCGTGCGCATCGCCGCGGCCCAAGCCCTGGCAGGCCCGGCAGAAGCCAAACTCACCCCTCCGCAAAAGGCCGACTTCGACAAGGCCTTTGCTGAGTTCGAGGCGTCCCAGCGCGTCAACGCGGATGAGCCCTACTCCCATCTGAACCTGGGCGTCTTGCACGAACGGCGCGGCCGACGTCGGGAAGCCCTGGCCGCCTATCGCCAGTCCCTGGCCCTGGACGAACTGTTCCTTCCAGGCATCTTCAACTTGGGCAACCTATTGAGCAGCACGGGCGATCACTTGGGAGCCCGCAAGCTCTTCTTGGATGCCATTGAACGGCTGCCCGAAGAAGGTGAACTGCACTACTCCCTGGGCCTTTTGCTAGCGGGCATGGACGACTTGCAGGGAAGCTCGGACGCACTCATGCAGGCGGCCCGTTTGATGCCCGACCGGCCGCGGGTGCATTACAACTCCGCGCTAGCGCTGGCCCAAATTGGCAAGCGCACGCAGGCAGAGTCCGCGTTCATCCGCGCCCAAGTCCTGGCACCCGCAGATCCAGATTACATCTTCGCCTTGGCCACGTTCTACTTAGACAGTGAGCAACTCCCAATGGCGCACGACTGGGCCAGCCGCTTGCAGCGACTCATGCCCGACGCACCGGGCCCCGTGCAGTTGCTCGAGGAAATCCAGAAACAGCAGAAGGCAGGGGACGAGTGACCCCGCCCTTTGTCGGCCGCGCCTCTAGTTCGGCCGGATCGCGACGCCGGAAACATGGGGCCGGATCCACGGGGGTCCCGCGTCCTTCGGAATGTTGAAGGCGTGCACCTGAGTCTCACCAAAACTGGATTCCCGCAGGGACTTCTCGAAGTCCCGATTGCAGCAACAACCGTCGGCCAAGAAACGCTGCACGGGGGTCCACAGGTGTTGAAAGGTCCGCTTCAGAATCCCCTTTGGTGCAATCACGTGTTCCCAGAACACAAACTGTCCGCCGGGCTTGAGCACTCGATAGATCTCTTCCAGGGCAGCCGGCACATCGGGGACCGAGCACAACACGAGGGTGGAAAGCACTCCGTCCACGCTCTGGTCCTCCAGGGGCAGCTTGCCCACCGGCAACAAGCGCAGGTCCACCTCCATCCCCAAGGCCCGCGCTTTCTCTCGAATCTGAGGATGCATGTGTTCGTTCGGTTCGATGCCAATCAAGGCAACTCCCTTGGGCAAGAGGCTCAGATTCGCCCCCGTCCCCGGACCGATCTCCACCACCGTTCCGGTCAAGGAACTCAATAGCTCACGCTTCTGGTCGCGCATCCGTTCGTCGTACGCGCCCGCCATGCGGTCGTAGTACTTGGCAAACATACGGCTCTTGAACTCTCGCAATCCCATTCGCTCGTTCGTGGTCAGGGCCTCGTCGAATCCTAAGGACAGAGTGTGCCTGGAAACGGCTGCCGCACCTGTGCGCGCTTCGGAAATTCGAGATCAGGCGGACCGCGCTTGGCGTTTTTCTTGGCCCGCAGCCAAACGGCCTAGGCCACGCTGCAGCGGCCTTCTTCGGCGTCGAGCCAGTGCTTGAGCGTCTCCTCCAAGGAACCGATGGTGACCGGCTTGCCAAGGAAGTCGTCCATGCCCGCATCCACGGTTTGCTGGCGCGCGTCTCCCAAGACGTGGGCCGTCAAAGCCACGATGACCACGTCGGAGCCGAAGCCCGGTAGCTTCCGTATCTCGCGGGTCGCCTCGAGTCCGTCCATCACAGGCATGTGCACGTCCATCAGGATCAGCTTGTGAATTCCTCGTTTCGCTTGCTCGACGGCTTTCTCCCCATCGACGGCAAAGTCCACCGGGTAACCCAGCTTCTTGAGCATCTTGCTGACGACGAGGCGGTTGATCGCATTGTCCTCGACCACCAGGATCGGGGTGTCAGCGGGGTCGTGGGACGCGCCCATTTGGGCAGTAAGTTCCTCGCCTGGGGCGTTCTCGGACGGCTCGTTGCTGGCCGCAGCGTCGGACCGGTCCTCGCTCGCGGGCATCTCGACCTCAGGCAGCGTGGCCGGGCCATCAGCCCTCGCGGTCTGCAGCAGATCCCTTCCCTCGCCCGCAGCTGAACTTGCTGCGGAGTGTTCCGAAGTGTGCTCCACGACTTCGCGCTTCTGTTCGTCGGCGGGCCTGAGCACCGCATGGATTCTTTCCGGCTCTGGATCCGCCAGCTCTCCGCTCAAGCGCAGGATCAGCGCATCCACGTATTGCGCTGGGCCATCGGCCATTTGCATGTAGAAGCGGCAACTGAACGTACTGCCTTCGCCGACGCGGCTCTGAATCGAGAGCTCTCCGTTCATCAGACCAATCAGGTTCTTGCAAGTCGCGAGCCCCATCCCGGCACCGCCGTACTTGCGCGTGTTGCTGTTGTCCACCTGGGAGAAGGGTGTGAACATCTTTTCGAGCGCCACTTGTTCAATCCCGATGCCCGTGTCTTTCACGGTCAACTCGATCAAGGCGGTGCCATCCCCCACTTCACTGGTTTTTAGATGAACCCGAACGAAGCCCTTGTCCGTGAATTTCACGGCGTTGCTCAACAGGTTGGTCACGATTTGGCGGAAGCGATGGGCGTCTCCGATCAAATTGGAGATTGAACCGGCGGCGACTCCGACGAACAGGTCGAGTTCAGGCTTGAGCTGCACGGCCATCATGCGTCCAACATCCATGACCACAGAGGTCACGTCCACCGGCCGGCGCGCCAAGAGCAGTTGCCCCGACTCCGTTTCCGAGTAGCCGAGCATGTCGTCGATCATGTTGAGCAGGACCGCTCCGGAGGACTGAATGGTCTCCACGCACTCGCGTTGATCCGTTTCCAGTTCGGACTCGGCGAGCAATTCCGCCAATCCGATCATTCCGTTCATGGGCGTGCGGATTTCGTGGGACATGTTGGCCAAGAAGGCCGACTTCACCTTCAGCGCCTCTTGCAACTCGGCCGTTCGCTCGGAGACCCGGTCCTCCAAACCGGCACGCATCTCATCTAGGTGAGCCACCAGGGTCGTGATGCTGCGCGTGACCTTGCGCACTTCCGTTGGGCCCGATTCCTCCAAGTGGAACTTGTCTTGATCGACCGAAGCGATCAACGCCGCATCGGAGAGCGCTCGCAAGGGCCGGATCATGCGTCGCGAAGTCCACGCGAAGGCACATAGAACGGTCACCAGGTAGAGCCCTGCGAGGTTGAGCCCCATCGCGTTGAAATGCCGATGAGCCGTCTCCACCTGGTCTCGGCAGGCAACAGCACCCTCGTGCAGCTGGATGCGAGTCTTGCCCATCAAGTCCTGCAGAGTTTGAGAGGCTTGCTGGACGCCCTTCCTGGACTCTGCGAGCACTTGGGCGCGGTCCTCGGCTGGAACGCGATTCAAGCGGGAGATGCGCTTGCGCAGACCATCCAGTTGGATGACGATCGACTCGAGTTCGGCGGAAGGAGAAATGGCCTGCTGGGTGTTCCAGAGGTTCTGAGCATTCTGCTGGATGGCCGCGCCGAAGTGTTCCGTGGCTCCTGTCAATTGCCCTGGTTCATCCCCTAGGACCAGGGTGGATAGGGCCAGGTAGTGATCCAAATCATCCGAAAGCCGATCGAGGCCCTGGTCGACTTCGAGAGTTGAACGCACCTCATCTTGGACCGCATCCAAACTCTGCGACTCCTTGATCAGCACAAGCCCGAACAAAAGCCCTGCGATGGTGGTCACGCAAAGCAGCGTGCCGATGTGCCCGTTGATCGACATGAGCTAGCTTGCGGCCCCCACAAGATCTCTGGACGAGTTGGGGGAAGTGCCAACCAGCGTTCGCGCAACTCCCGCATCCCGCGCGCCCCACAGACTCCGATGGGGAAGCAAAGCGGGTCCCAAAGCGAGGCGCTGCCTGACTTCAGCTGCGCTGTGGGCGGGCCGTCGGGAGTGTGGAGGTTTGGACTGCAAGGGTGATTCCTCTGGCCCCATGGAAGGGCCAATAGAATTGGGTCGGCCATCCCAAGAATCGGCATAAGGAACAAATCCTGTCTCCTTTCGAGTTTTCTCTCTCGCGGTCGAGCTGCCGTGCAAATCACGCTTCTTGGGCCGACTTGCCCGTTCTAGAGCCAGACGCGGGCTAGGCGACAGGACCGCCGCGGCTGGCCAGATAGGCAGCGCTGCCCCTAGCCCCCGACCTGCTCCACTCCCACCATCTCGAAGTAACGCTCCAGGTTGTTCTTGAGGCGCATCAGATCGTTGTTGATCTTGCGTTGCTCTGGGCCGTCGTAGCGCAGCTCCTCCACCAGGATGCGGTCGATGGATTTGTTCACCCGGCGGATCGGGGACATCATCTGGCTGTACTCGCGCGGTAGGGGCACGACCTTCTCGCTCTCTTCGATGGCGGCGGGCAAGCCACCCGTGCGCGCGGCCGCCACGATACGGCGCGTGTCCTTGGCGTTGCAGTTCGCGATCAGGGGCAGGACTTCTTCCTGGGACTCCTTCTGCAACTTGATGATTTCATTGGTCTTGGTGGCATTCAGCTCCCCCAAACCGCGGGCCTTCTTCACGGCATCCGAAGCT
This sequence comes from uncultured bacterium, assembly GCA_937905825.1. GTDB lineage: Bacteria > Planctomycetota > UBA1135 > UBA1135 > JABACD01. The sequence goes on along the minus strand of CALCXM010000049.1, from coordinate 11,187 downwards.
AGGGCGTCGCGCTTGATGGCGCCCTTGATCACCGACTTCGAGAGGCCTGTCTTCTCCGCTGTGACTGCGGCGAAGGAGTCCTCGTCCGCTTCTTCCTTCACCTTCTGCTCGGCCTTCTGTTCGCTCGATAGGTCCTCGGAGGACAAGTCGACCTTGTTCGCGCGCGGATGCAAGCTCTCGTAGATTTCCCGGCCGCGGTTGAGGTACTTCTCCAACTCGAGCGGACCGAGCGGCGAACGCACGAGGTTCTCGTCGATCGAAATCAACTCTTGCACGAGGGCATCGTGATCGACGATGTGAACGGTGATCTCCTCCCAGCCCAATCCCTTGGCCGCCTGAAAGCGACGGGCACCCGCCAACAACTCGTCCTCGGCGTTGATCGTCACCGGGTGAATCAAGCCAACGCTATCGAGGCTTTTCATCAGGGAACTGACGTTCGTGTCCACGCGCAAGTACTCACTGTTGAGCTTGATGTCAGAGATCTTTCGGGTCGAGATATTCACGTTCGGGGGAGTCCTGGGGGCTGGGGATCGGGAGCAATTCTTGGGCCCAATTGGGCACATAGGATTGCGGGCGACCTATTTCGCATACCACCCACGGGAAGTCCCGGGGCAACCGCAAGTTTTCGATGCAGCGAACATCCCTCGCGCCCCAAACCCCTTGTCAGTCAAGCACATGGGCTCGCCTAGCATAGAAAGGCTCGTTTCAGTCGTCTTGAAGGTCTAGCCACTTGCGCCGGCGGAAAGCCCCCCGACGTTGCTCGATTGCTGCGCTAGGATGGAGCCGATGTTCCAGCTGCTCGCCACTTTGCCCCTGCTCGCCGTCCTCGGCGTTGCGGGTTCCTCCCAAGAGCCCCTGAACCGGCTGCTGCTTGCGGAGCTTGTGAAGGACAACTGCGTCAGCTGCCACGGCGGGGCGCGGCCGAAGGGCCGGCTGAGCTTGGAGGGCTTTGAGCTTTCTGCTGCGCCCCCCGAACAGCTCGCGGAAATGCTGGATCGGGTCCGTAGCGGAGAAATGCCACCAGCGGACGAGCCGTTGGTGCACGAATCCTGGAACGACCGGCAGCGCGACGCGCTGATCGCCGGGATCACCAGCGCGCTTGCGAAGCTCGCGCCGGATCCAGGGCGGCCGACCCTGCGCCGATTGAATCGTCACGAGTTTGGCAACGCTGTGCGCGCGCTCTTGGGAATCGACGCCGCGGTGGAAGCGGACCTGCCTGAGGATGCGAGTTCAGAAGGCTTCGACAACCAAGGGGATGTGCTGTTTGTCACCCCGCGCATCGCCGAGCTCTTCTTGGACGCGACCCAACATGCGATCGAGGTGTTCGAAGCCCAAGGCGGGCCGCAGCGAGTCGGACTCGTGAGTGAGCTTGGCGACGAGGATCTCGGCCCGGCCTTGGAGACGTTTCTCGAGCGCGCCTTTCGGCGCCCTGCCTCCGACAGCGAACTGAGTTCACGGGCTGCCTTGCTGGATGGAGAAGAAGGCCCGCGGGCGTTGGTGGCCAGCGTTTTGCTCTCCCCCCATTTCCTGTACCGCATCGAAACGGACCAGGAACAAGAGTTGCCCTGGCGCATCTCCTCTTGGGAACTCGCCACGCGCCTCTCGTTCTTCCTGTGGGCGGCCCCACCGGACGATGAGTTGCGTGCGGTCGCTCGCGAGGGCAGGCTGTTTGAACCTTCGGTCTTGGACGCGCAAGTGCAGCGCATGCTCGACGACCCGCGCAGCGAGTCCCTCGCAACGCGCTTCGCCGGACGCTGGCTCGGCTTTGCGGACCTTGCGACGCTAGGCGTCGACACCCGTCGTTTCCAAGGCACGAGTGATCGCTTGAAGAACTCCATGGCCCAAGAGAGCGCGCTGTTCTTCGACGGGCTCGTGCGCGAGGATCGCAGCTTGCTCGAGCTCGTGGACTCGAGCTCGACCTTCCTCGACGCGACGCTCGCCAAGCACTACGGCATCGAGGGAGTCACGGGCGGCAAGATGCGCCGGGTCGAGCTCAGCACGCGCCGACGGGGCGGGGTCTTGACCCAGGCGAGCGTGCTGACGGTCACATCGCAACCCCTGCGAACGAGCCCCGTGGTGCGCGGCGCGTGGATCCTCGACCGTCTCTTTGGGGACCCTTCCCCACCGCCACCGCCGAACGCGGGGAACATTCCCGCCGATGATCAGCAAGAGGACGGACTGAGTTTGCGTCAACGGCTCGAGCGCCATCGGGCGGACCCCTCTTGCGCGAGTTGTCACGACCGCATCGATCCCTTGGGCTTTGCCCTCGAGAACTACGATGGCGTGGGACGCTGGCGCGATGAGGATCACGTGGGTCCGATCGATGCGAGCGCGGTTCTGCCCAATGGAAGCCCAATCGACGGCATCCTGGACCTCAAGGATGCCTTGCTCAAAGACCCGGCCCGCATCGCTCGCGGAACCAGCGAAGCGCTGCTCGTCTACGCCCTGGGCCGGCCCCTGGGTCCCGCAGACGAAACGGTGGTCGCGGAACTCGTGCAGCGCCTGCAGGCCGCCGATTGGAAAGCCCGCGCCCTCGTGCACGGCATCGTCGAAAGCTACCCTTTTCAACACCGCCGAAGCGCCCGATGAGAATCCCAAACCTGAACCGCCGAACCTTCCTGCGATCCGCGGGCGCAACGCTCGCCTTGCCATGGTTCGAGGCCTTGTCCCCGGCCGCGCAAGTGCCACCGGTGCGCATGCTGTTTCTCTTCCAACCAAACGGCGTGTTGCCCTCTGCTTGGACGCCGGCGGACGATGGGCCCGATTGGACTCCCAGCCCAACACTAGCGCCGCTCGCCGAGTTCCGCGATCGAACCCTGGTGCTCTCCGGGCTCTGCAACAAGAACAGCCACACGGGCGACGGTCACTACGTCAAGACCACCGCTCTGCTGTCGGGTGCCCCGGTTCGCAAGACGGGTGGTCGCGATCTGCACGTGGGGACGTCCGTCGATCAATACGCCGCTCGACTGCGAGGCCATGAAACGCGAGTGCCGGCCCTGACCCTCGGCATGGAAGGTGTGCGCCACGCAGTCGACATGGGCTTCAGCACGGTCTATGGCTCGCACCTTTCTTGGCGCACGGACACCCAACCGGCCACCAAGGAAACGAGCCCGCGGCGCGCCTTCGACAGGCTCTTCCGCGCCACGCGCCCCTTGGCCCAAGGCAAGTCCGTGCTGGACCTCGTGACCGCCGAAGCTGCCGCTCTACGCAAGAGCATCGGTGGCACGGACCGCGACAAGTTGGAGGAGTACCTCGAGTCCGTGCGCGGCCTTGAACGACGCATCGAACGGATCGACCCGATCTCTTCGCTGGTCGCCCCCGAGCAAGACCCCGCCGCTTTTGAAGAGCGCGTGGAAGCCATGCTCGACGTGATCGCCTTGGCGGTCGCTTCCGACACAACACGCCTCGCTAGCTTGATGTTTGGCAATGCTGTCAGCGGTCGCGACTTCTCCTTCCTCGATGGAGTCGAAGGCGGCTTCCACCCGCTCTCGCACCACGAGAACGATCCGAAGTCCATGGCGCAATACCAACTCATCAACCGCTGGCACGTGGAACGCATGGCGGGATTGTTGCGCCGACTCGACGCGCAGTCGGAAGGGGGTCGATCCTTGCTCGAGAACACCCTCGTGTTCTTCGGTTCCGGTTTGCGCGACGGCAACCGCCACGATCCGAAGGACCTACCGATCCTGCTGGCTGGCGGGCAAGCAGCGGGAATTGCCGGCGGGGCGCACTTGCGCTTTCCCAAGTGCACGCCCCTCTGCCAACTTTACGTCTCTATGCTGACGGCCTTCGGCCTCCCCACGGATCGCTTCGGTGATGCAGAAGGCCCCTTGCCGGGCGTGCTGGTCTAGTCGAGACGAACGGCAGGACCAAGCCCCCGGGTCGTCCGTGCCCAGCGAGAGTGATGGACATGGCATCCCCCGCCGGTTGGCCGCGCTTGGGCTGCTCTTGGGCCTTTTCAATTCGTCTTTACTCAATAGTAACCCGGGTGCATTCGTGTGCTATTGCTCATAGGGACCCCAGCGCCCTCCTCGATCGAGATCACGCACTCGCCTTTGAACGTGTTGACTTCCTTCGAGTTCACCGCCACATCGCTTGGCCCTTTCAGCCGCATGTTCATGAAGAATTCAATCCTTCGTTCTGCCCCATCGCGGGCTCTCGCCATCCCGATTCTCTTGGTCGCGAGCGCGTCCAGTTCCTACTCGCAGACCCTCGTCGAACGAATCCAACTCGACCCCGCCTCCACCGGCAGATTCGGAAGCGACGGCCAAGGGGTTGCGATTTCCGGAAACCGAGTGGTTTGCACCTCCTGGGGACGAGTCGATCCGATGTCCGGTTATCAAACGGGCAATTCCCCCGGCATGGCCTTCGTCATGGACGCCACAACGGGCCAACAACTCTTCGAGCTCTTCCCGAGCAATGGGATGCCGCGCGATCACTTCGGGGGGAGTGTCGCCATGGATGGACAGCATGTGCTGATCGGATCCATGCTCGCAGACGGACTTGTTCCCGGGAGCGGGGCCGCCTACCTGTACGACCTACAAACGGGACAAGAGCTCTTCCGCCTGCAAGCCAGCGACGGATACGGCTTCCAGCTATTCGGAAACAAAGTCGCACTCAGTGGCAACCTGGCCATCGTCGGGGCGAGCAACGGAAACGCGACGAGCAACCCTGGGTCTGCTTACATCTATGACCTAAGCACCGGCCAGGAGCTGCACAAGCTGCTTCCACCAGGCACCGGGTTTGACAATGGCTTCGGTCTATCCGTCGCCATCGGAGGTGGATTCGCTCTAGTCGGCTCCGACCGACTGGATCCCCTTGGCCCCAGCGTGCGCGTCTTCGACACGTCAACAGGGCAGCTTGTTCGCACGCTCATGCCGAACGTGCAAAGCCCCCCCTGGGAACTCTTTGGTGCCTCGCTGGCCCTGGTCGGCACGACGGCCGTGGTTGGAGCGCCGGCTCCGGGGAACGGTACGCCGCATCCGGGTTCCGTGTATCTGTTCGACGTCACAACTGGGCAACAACTCAACAAGCTGTTCCCGAGTCCCCATGCAATCGTTCCCAGCTTCGGCCGGCGCGTGGCGGCTGGTGATGATCGGATCGTCGTCGCGGCCACCCAAGACGCAATCCTCGGACAATTCATCGGCTCGGCCTACGTGTTCCAAACTTCCACGGGGCAGATGCTCTACAGGCTCGGGACGAGCACGGGAATCCAGGCCTTCAGCTTCGGTCAAAGCATTGCTTACGACAGCGGCCAGTTCGTCGTCGGGGCCCCCTATGGAAACTGCAGCTCCCTGGCTTCCGGAGGGGTCTACCTGTACGACGACTTCGTTCCGAACTCTGGATCTGCCTACTGCTTCGGAGACGGCAGCGGCGCCGCATGTCCCTGCGGATTCACCGGCCACGCCGGCGCGGGCTGTCCGCACACCTACTCAAGCTCGGACGGAGCCATGCTCGATGGTGTCGGGCACGCTCAATTGGGCGCGAGCTCATTGAGCTTGAGGGCCTTCCTACTACCGTACCAAGCCACCGGAATTTTCTTCCAGGGCAGCACGCAGCTGAGCTCCCCGCTCGGCGAAGGCATCCTGTGCACGAGCGTTGACCGACGCTTTGGCGTCCAACAGACCAACGGCTTGGGGGTGGCCAGCATGACGGACCTCGACGTCCATGCGACCCCCGGTGCTTCGATCAACTACCAGTTCTGGTTTCGGGATCCGATCGGCATTTGTGGCCCGAGCGGCTTCAACTTCACGAACGCTTGGAACGTAATCTGGTAGTCGGATCCGAGCCACAGTAGGCCTATCCGCAAGCGCACACCTTGTTGCTGACCAGCAGCTGGGTGTGCGTTTGTCTTGTGGCTGCCCATCCTTCGAGCAGGCGCGTTCGGTCAGCGTCCGCTATCTGCCGCAAGAATGGGCCGGATGGCTCTCGTGCTCCGCACTCCAACGCCCGGGCTCCGTCCTCCATGTGTGTGGTGAGCGCCCCACCACGGGAGTTCGCCTTGCCTAGGTAGGAATGCCCCAGGAAGCGCGGTAGGCTGATGTCATGAAAACAGCAAAGAACTTCGGCGTCGTCATCCTCTTGGTGCTCGTCACGGTGCTGGTGTTTCAGAATACCGAGTCGGTGGAAACCAAGTTCCTGTTCATTAGCTACTCGATGCCCAGGGCCCTGCTGCTGTTCCTGACCTTGGTGGTGGGCATCATTCTCGGCCTGCTCTTAGGCGCGAAGCTTTCGCGGCCCAATTCCAGGGATGACGAGTAAGGGCAAGGGACGACGACGAAGAGCCTAGGACCCGGTCGTGATCGCACGTGACGTGAATTGAATCCGGGTCCCCATGGATGGGCCCGCATCCTCGCCCGAGCGGCAACCTCCGGCAGCTGCCCCAGGCTATTGCTGGTTCGGCACTTGGTTCTCAACGCAAGATCACGACCAAGTACCCGCCGAACACCAGCAGCAGCACCGCCCCCTCCACTCTCGTGATGCGCATGCCCGAACGCATCAGAGGGAACAACAAGGCAGACAAGCCGAGCATCCACCAGGTGTCGCGCTGGAACAAGAGTTCGGGCACTGGGATGGGCTCAACCAGGGCCGTGGCCCCAGCGATGCCGAAGACATTGAAAATGTTCGAGCCGAGAACGTTGGTCACGGCCATGTCGTCCTTCCCCTTCCAAGCCGCCACCAGGGACGTCACGAGTTCAGGGGTACTGGTTCCGCCAGCCACAATGGTGAGGCCGATCACGGTGGGTGAAATTTCGAAAGCCGTTGCGACCCCCACGGCCCCACGAACCATGGTGTCCGAGCCGAATGCCAGGAGCGCAGCACCGACAATCACAGCAGCGATGTTGTAGGTCCAGGCCTTCCCCCCGGAGCTTCCAAGCAAGGAATTTGGCATCCCTTCCGAGAACTCCTGCCGTTCCATTTCTGACGTGTTCTTGCGCGCCACCCACACGACGTAGGCAATGAACGCCAGCAGCGCCGACAGCAGAAAACCTGCTTCGAGGCGGTCGAGTTGGGAATCTCGAACGAGTAGGTGCAAGAGACACGCCGCAAGCAGCATGACTGGCCATTCGAACTTCACCGAGTTGCCGTGGATGGTCAGAGGCCTGAGCAGCGCAGTCAAACCGAGCACAACTCCGATGTTGAACACATTGGAGCCCACGATGTTGCCCAGGGCCATCCCGTGAAGCCCTTCGCTTGCGGCTTGCAGCGAAACCACGAGCTCGGGCATCGAGGTTCCGGCGGCGACGATCGTCAAACCGACAACGGAGGGAGAGAGCCGAGCCAACAAGCCGATCCCACTGGCCCCGCGAACCATGGCCTCGCCCCCCGCCAGCAGCAGCGTCAAGCCAATGAAAATGAGGAACCAATCTGTCATCACGAGCGAAGCCTCCGGCTCAGGGACGCGTACTTTCGCAGGAAGCCTAGCAACAGTGCAGGATACATCCCAAGGACCCTGAATCACAGAGTGCGGTCCGCCGGGTCAACAATCTTCGACCCCACGCCGGCCACTAAGCTTCCGACCTTGCACCTGAATGCGGGTAGAGGGGGTGCGACTCGGTCTGACGCGACTCAGTAGGTCGAAGATTGGGCCGCCGGGAACTGCGGTGTAGAATCGAAGCCCCCTTCACCGGCACCTTGACTTGCCAAGGGCTTCGCGCGTCCACGGACGAGAACGACCGACTTGACTGAACAGATCACACTCGCTGCCGCCCAGGCGGACATGCGTCGCGGCTACTACTGGGGAGCACCGGGCGTGCTCGTCTCCGGACTTGTTTGGTGCGCGGCTGCCTGCGTGGCCCTTGCGGGCGAGGAGCAACTCGCGGTCTATGTCTTGCTGATCGGTGGCATGTTCATCTTCCCGGGCGGCGTGCTGCTGCTCAAACTCATTGGACACCCCGGGAAGCACTCCCCCACCAACCCTCTCAATGGGCTCGCGATGGAGGGAACGGTTTGGTTGCTCGCTGGCTGTTGGATGGCCTTTGGCGTGCAGACCCTGCGCATCGAATGGTTCTTCCCCGTGATGCTCCTGACGATTGGCGCGCGCTACCTGAGCTTTCAAACGCTCTACGGCCTACGACTCTATTGGATCCTTGGCGCCTTGCTCTGCGCTGCCGGGTTCGCCTTGGGCTGGGCCATGGCGCCAGTGGCTGCAGGCGCTGTTTGCGGAGCGCTGACCGAACTGTTCTTCGCGGCCGTGCTCTTCGTGCAGGCCAAGCGGGAGCCCGTCGACGGATCAGGGGATCCCGCGTCCTCCTGAGAGTCGCCTCGCTCAAATCCTGTAGAAGTGGTGCCGCTGCGTCTGGCGCGCCCCAGGGGAAAATGGCTAGGCTTGCGGTGTGAGCTCAGAGATATCAAAAGACAAGGGCGGAATCCGCCAGCGATTGAAACACGAGATGCAAGCCTACGCCTGCATCAGCTTGTACCTGTGGATCTGCTTGGGCGCGCTGCAGCTGTACGGAAATGCGGTTCTGCGCGACCAGCAACTGCCCCTGCTGCCGCTCGGCACCGCCGCGATCAAGGCCTTGATCCTGGGCAAGTTCATCCTGGTCATCCAGGCGGTCAAGATCGTTGAACAGGTCAAGCCGAGTGTCCTCGTCTACCGGATCCTATGGAAGTCCCTGGGGACGCTGCTGTTGCTCTTGCTCTGCACCCTGGCGGAGGACATCGTCATCGGCCTCTGGCACGGGCAAGCGCTTGCGGACACCTTGAATGAGTTGGTGCATCGTTCCTGGGCGAAACGGCTGGCGTCGAGCTTTGTGATGTGGCTGGTGTTGATCCCGATGATCGCCTTCGAGGAGCTGGACGCTGAGCTCGGCAGGGGCAACCTGCTACGCATGTTGCTCGGGCGCCCGCGGAACGAACAGCAGGGCACAGAGTGATGGGCGCCAATTCGCGCGGGTTCGTCCTGCGGGCCACCTGCATCCTCGGTGTGCAGCGCCCGACTTGACCCAAGCGAGACGAGGGATTTGGGACGAAGGGATGCGCACTGCATCGTTGCCCCCCCCTTCCGGCTTTTCTACAACGCAGTCCATGGCAACTCAACTCCTGGGTGCCACCAACAAGAGGCCACAAAGTGCCCAAACGAACCAGGCAAGAAGAGGCCTCGCACTTCACCGCGCACGCGTTCTCACTTGCTAAGTCCCTCGGAATCCAAACGGCGATCGTGCTCGCGGATGAACTGGGACACGCCGAGGCGTTCCATGACCAGCGCACCACCGAGCGCATCATTTGGCTGACCCATGAGCACACGGAATCGCTCCCCAAACGCCCCGGGGATCTAGTGGTATTGATTCCAGAAGCCAACCTCGCTCGGATGAGCCAGATCAACATTGGCATCTACGCCGCCGTCCTACGTGGTGCGATCGCCCTCTCGGAAAAGGTGATCTGTCTCGCAGGCATCGCCGGCTCCGGACAGCTCGACATGCTGCTCGTCACCAACCCCAACAGAGACTTTCCCTGGCTGCGACAAGAAGACCTCGATCGCACCAAGAACCTCGTGGCTCCCCGCGAGTTCGGTCGCCTCTTGGAACTCGCCTTGCGCTTCGCCTCGGAAGGCCGGGAAGGCAAGCCGATCGGCACCGTGTTTGTGCTCGGAGAGGTGGAGCAGCTGCAACCCCACTTGCGACAACTGATCCTGAACCCTTGCAAGGGCCACGCTCGCCGCCTGCGCAGCATCCACAATCCGGATGCGATTGAATCACTGCGAGAGTTCAGCGCCCTCGACGGCGCCATCATCGTCAACCGCAGCGGCATCGTCGAGTCCGCCGGCACCTACCTCGACGCCCCCGGCAAGAACATCCGTCTTCGCAAAGGACTCGGCGCACGGCACACCGCCGCGGCAGCCATCACCAAAGCAACCGATGCGATCTCCCTCGTGATCTCCGAGTCCTCCGGCACCGTCACCCTCTTCGACAACGGCCGGCCCGTACTCGAACTCGAACGGCCGAAGTAGTCTCTATACGGTATCGCACACCGCGCAGAAGCCCGCTTCCTCGCGGTGTGCGATACCGTATGGAAGTCCGCTTCCGATGGGTGCCGCATCACTTCCACCTGAAGTGAGTCTCAGCCAGCCTCCCCTACGACGCTTTCCGCCACGGCCGCATGCTCCGAAGTCAGCCGCGGGGTCCCCTGCGCAACGTCTAGAAGCTCGCCGGCACCCGCTATTGGCCTCGAGAGCGCCTAGATGAGCAGGTCTTGGAAGAGAACGGCGAAGCCTAGGAAGGCGAAGAATCCGACCACGTCGGTGACCGTCGTGAGGACGATGCTCGAGGATTGAGCGGGGTCCAGGCCGAGGCGTTTCATTGCCGTTGGAATGGCTGCACCGGCAAGTCCGGCGACGGCGAGGTTCACGACCATGGCGAGTCCGATGACGAGGCCCAGGAACGGATTGCCGTTCCAAGCCCAAGCGATCAAGGCGGTGACAAGCCCGATGACCACTCCGTTGACCAACCCGATCAGACTCTCCTTGATCAACAGCCGGCGCACTTGATTCGCCGGAATCTCTCGCATCACGAGGCCGCGCATGACCACCGCGAGTGCTTGAGCTCCGGCGTTGCCGCCTTGTCCAGCGACAACAGGGAGGTAGATGGCGAGCACGGTTATCTTGGCGATCACGTCCTCGAAGAGAGCCACCACCATCGCCGCGAGGAAGGCCGTGGCGAGGTTGACATGCAGCCACGGGAGCCGCTTCTTTAAGCAAAAGCCGATGGGCGAAAAGGGGCGCTCATCCTTGCTCACGCCGAACAGTTTCTGAATGTCCTGAGCGGCAGTGTCCTGGGCGCCGGCCAGCAGGTTCGTCGCGCGCACCACGCCCAGCAGGTGTCCCTCGGAATCCACCACCGGCAGGGAGGTGAAGCCCCGACCAGAAAGGGTCTTTAGCGCCTTGCTCGCTTCATCGAAGGGGCTCACGGTAATCACGTTCACGTCCATGAGCTCGCGCAGCCCTTCGGAATCGGGAGTGATCACCAGGTCTCGCATTCCGATCACACCCAGGAGCTTGTTGTGGTCGTCGACGACGAAGATATTTGATGGCGCCCGTTGGGTCCTGGCTCGGGACCTGAGCATCGCCACCGCTTCGGCCACGGTCAGGTCTTCGTGAAAGGCGGAGTAGTCCGTCTTCATGACCTTCCCTGCGCTGGACACTGGAAAGGTCAAGAGCTCTTGCATCTGCGTCCGGAGTTGCTCCGG
>CALCXM010000048.1 GCA_937905825.1 uncultured bacterium | reverse complement strand
CCCGGGGCGAGTCCGACGACGCCCTTGAGGGTCACCGAGTCCTTCGCGAGCACTTTGTCGTAGTCCGCGGGGTTCTGGAAGGTGAGCGGCAGGATGCCTTGCTTCTTCAAGTTCGTCTCGTGGATGCGTGCAAAGCTGCGCACGATGATGGCCCGCGCCCCACGCAGGCGCGGCTCCATGGCCGCATGCTCACGGGAGCTGCCTTCCCCGAAGTTCTCGTCCCCGAACACGACCCAGTCCTGCGCTTCCTCGTGATAGGTGCGGGCTAGATCCGGTAGGGGCAAGATCGCGCCCGTGCGGTGATGAATCCCCATGCCCACGCCTTCCGTGAACTGGTTGTTGGCGGTCAAGTACAGGTTGCCACTGATGTTGGTCAGGTGGCCGCGGTACTTGAGCCACGGGCCCGCTGCAGAGATGTGGTCCGTGGTGCACTTGCCTTCGGCTTTCAAGAGGATCGGCAAGTCCGCGGGGTCCTTTCCATCCCAAGCGGCGAAGGGCGTCAAGCGCTCCAAGCGATCGGAGATGTCCGAGATGGCCACGTCCATGGAACTGCGGTCGCCAGTAGGCGGCGCAACAAAGCCGCCCTTGGGCGTTACGAATCCATTGGCGGGCAAGCGCGAACCGGTCGGCGCTTGGAAGCGGAACTCTTCTCCCGACGGTGTCTTCAGCGCATCCGTCATCGGGTTGAAGTCCAAGCGCCCGGCGAAGGCCATGGCCGTCACGAGCTCCGGTGAGCCGATGAAGGCCAGGGTCGCGGGGTTCGCGTCGTTGCGCCCTTTGAAGTTGCGGTTGAACGACGTCAGGATCGTGTTGCGGTCGCCCTTCTCAATGTCATCCCGGCGCCACTGGCCGATGCACGGGCCGCAAGCGTTGGCGAGCACCGTCGCGCCCACGGACTCCAGGGTGGCCATCTGGCCGTCCCGCGCAATGGTGGCGTGAATCTGATCGCTACCGGGGGTGACCATGAACTTGGAGGCCACCTTGAGACCCGCCTTCGATGCTTGAGCCGCCAAGCTCGCGGAGCGTTCCATGTCCTCGTAGCTAGAGTTGGTGCAGGAGCCGATCAACACGTACTTCACATCGAGCGGGTAGTCGTTGGCTTCGGCGTCCGCGCCCATGCGGCTGATCGGGTGGGCCAAGTCGGGGGTGAAGGGGCCCACCAAGTGCGGCTCCAAGTTGTCGAGGTCGATCTCGATCACCTCGTCGTAGTAGCGCGCGGGATCCGCGTGGCACTCGGGGTCCGAGCTGAGTTGTGCCGCGTGCTTGCGAGCGAGTCCAGCGACCTCCGCGCGACCCGTGGCCTCCAAGTACTCGGCCATGGACTCGTCGAAGTTCCAAACGCTGGTGGTCGCGCCAATCTCCGCTCCCATGTTGGTGACCGTGGCCTTGCCCGTGCAGGAAACGCCTTCTGCGCCGGGCCCGAAGTACTCGACGATGGCGTTGGTGCCGCCCTTCACGGTCAAGATCTCGGCCACCTTCAGGATGATGTCCTTGGAGCTGGTCCAACCGGAGAGGGAACCTGTGAGCTTGACGCCGATCAACTTCGGGCAGAGCAACTCCCAGGGCATGCCCACCATGACGTCGACTGCATCCGCACCGCCGACACCGATCGCCAACATGCCGAGCCCGCCAGCGTTGGGCGTGTGGCTGTCCGTGCCGATCATGAGCGTCCCGGGGGCCGCGTAGTTTTCGAGCACAACCTGGTGAATGATCCCCGAGCCCGGTTTCCAAAAGCCAAGGCCATAACGCTCGCCGGCGGAACGCAGGAAGGCGTAGACCTCATCGTTCTCTTGCAGGGCCACATCCAAGTCGGCGCCTGCCCCTTGGTGCGCGCGGATCAAGTGATCGCAGTGAATGGTGGAGGGCACGGCCACTTCATCGCGTCCGGCGAGGAGGAACTGCAAGAGCGCCATTTGCGCCGTGGCGTCTTGCAGGGCCACGCGGTCAGGATTCAGCTCCAGGTAGCTCTTGCCGCGCTCGAACTCGGACCCGTCGGGATCCACGAGGTGCGCGAACAGGATTTTCTCCGCCAAGGTGACGGGGCGACCGAGCCGTTTGCGGGCGATGGCGTGGCGGGCTTCAAAACTGTCGTAGAGCGTGCGAATGGCGTCGGTGCTGAGCATTGGATTCCTTGGGTTTGGGTCCAGGAATGGTAGTGCTCGGCGGACCTCAAGAGAAGCGCGTAGGCCAGGGGATCCAGCCCACGCGCTTGTCCTGAATGGCTACAGGTCCTCGGCGTCGAGCAGGAGTCGGCGCTCGCCCGTTTCCAGGTCGAGTTCTAGGAGCCGAACCTCGTTGTGCACGACGAAGGCCTTGAGCCCTTGGGTCCAAACGATATCGAGGGAACCTCCCGCGAACTCTGGGAAGGTTCGGTACTCCATGCTTTGGAAGTCGATCACCGCGATCTTGCAGCTTCCCCCCGACACGGGCCAAAGGGAAACGATCAGGGGTTCGCTGCTGTCGAGGGGCAGAGTCTCAGAGCTATAGGATCCGACGAACTGCGCACGAGCGACGGGCGGGGAGGAGCCGGTTTCAGCATGGAGCACCGGGGAGCGCGTGCCCGCGTTCATGTCGACAAGGAGAAGCTCGTTCTCGAACCAGGTCAGGAGCCTGCCGTCGTCTAGCAACCCGAGGATGGACTCGTTGGAATTGAGTACGTCAACGGGCTCGAACTTTGCGGTCGCCTTGTTGTACGAATGCCATCGGTCGTCCGACTCCATGAGGAACCCATCGCGCAGGATTCGAACTTTCCATTGGTCCGCGGCCGGAACGTCGATGCTCGTTCCGGCCGGTGCGTGGAATCCGACGGGGTGCGACCCCAGGAATGCACCGCGCAACACGTCGCGCTTTCCGAATCCGGAAGGACGCGTGATTGGGGCTTCGGGCAATTCCGGGGAAAGCCGAGGAGGGGAGAGCTGCCCTTGCCACTCCAGGATCACGGGAAAGGTCCCGTCGCGTGGGTCTTGGTCCAGATGCTTGCCTGTTCGAGCATCGTAGACCTTGCAGCGGTACGTCGGATTCTCACTGCCCGCACCTGGTTCGATTCTGTTCCAAAGCCCGACCCGGCGCTTGTCTGCGGAACCATCCGAGTTGGCGCCTCCGAAGTAGAGCTGGCCGATGCGACCCTTTCCCAGATGCTCTGTGGTCAGGTCATCCAGGTTCAAGAGGCAGGCACTCGACTCAGAGTGGATCGCACCATGCATCGCGTGTCCCCAGGATCCCAAGTGCTGCTTGCGGTAGAGCTGGACGAATCCAAAGGCCGAACCCTCGCCAACGACCACGCCACTGATTGCATAGGGGCGGTCGAGCCACTTCACAAAGTCTCCACTCAACGGCACGTACACCGGAAGGAACGTCAGCAGGGCAATGCCGAAGGAAACCAAGCCCACGACTGCTCTCGAACTTCTGCGCAAAGGCAGGTACCCGTAACAAAGCCTCCCGCTGATCACGGCGCCGATCACCACACTCGCGAGCAACACCCAGTAGTCGCGGAAGAACGGAGTGTAGTCCGGGTAGATCCGCACAGAGATCCACAAGACGGGCAGCACGAGCAGGGCGCCAAAGATCAGCGTGCAGGGAACAGTGATCAGGCTCGTGGGAACCCAGGAAGAGTTCGCGAAGGCCCAGAAGCTCACGCCAATAGCAAACGCCGCCCCTAGCCATCCCAGTTCCTCCAACCTGCCCAATCTGCCCAGGGTTGGGAAGTCGTAGCCTTCTCCGCCAGAAATCCAAAAGGCGAGGTAACAGAGAGCCACTCCATAGAGAACGGAACCGATCAGGATGCAAACGAACAGGATCAGCTTGCTCCAATAGTTCGGAGCAACACCCGCAGGCAGGCGTTCCGCAAACTGCGCGTGCTGGCCCGTCGCCTCCGTGGAGAAGAGATCCGAGCCGACGGTCAGCAGGGCTCCCAACCCACAGAGTCCCGGCAGCCATAGGAACGCTTCAGCGGCAGTCTTCGCACTCCAACCAAAGTACGTGATCGCCATGATCGCTACCAAGGCCAAGCCCAAGGCCAACACCCCGAGCGCCTTGCGCTGCTCGCGCCATTCCTTCCACAGGTAGATGGGGATGTGTCTCATAGCTCGCTCGCGTCAAAGAGCACCGTGCGCTCAGCCCGCTCGAGGTTGTGACGAACGAGTTGCGTGTTGGACTCGACGAGGACAGCCTCGGACGGGCTGCTTCGGACGAAGAAGGGGTTTGTGCCGATTTGGATTTCTGTCCTTGTGAGCTCGGCCTTCGAGAAGTCGATCTGAGCGAGGGACCACTCTCTTTCTCCGATGGCGACGACGAGGGGCTTGCTGATGTCGATGGGAATGCGGTCGCGGTTCTCGCTCTGATGGAACCGAACCTCTTGGATGGGCGCGTGTGATCGGTTGGGCGGAATTTTGATCGGGCGCCGGAGCGTGAGGGATGGATCAACGATCAGAAGATCCCTATTGGGGCTCAGGACGAAGAGCGAGCCGTCCGAGAGCAGGGCAAGGATCAGATCCCCCCGTTCGATCCCTTTCGGCACCACATCGTCGCCCGTCTCTGGATCGTGCAGGTGCCAGCGCCTTTCCTTGCGAACGAGG
Organism: uncultured bacterium; assembly: GCA_937905825.1. Taxonomy (GTDB): domain Bacteria; phylum Planctomycetota; class UBA1135; order UBA1135; genus JABACD01. The sequence goes on along the minus strand of CALCXM010000048.1, from coordinate 1,239 downwards.
AATCCATCCGGGAGCACGCGGACCGTGCCGATGCCGACGTGCTCAGTCGCCATGGTCTTGTGCCCGTCTGCGGTGCGATAATAGGTTGGCATGGACATGGACGTTTCTAGAAGTGAGGCGCACGATCCAAACCCGCTTGGATAGATCTCCGGCACTCCCGGGAAGCTCTCCACGCCAAAGTCGTTCGGCCCAAGCCCGAAGCCTGCGTGGACTTGCTCCCTAGTGAGTTCGCTTGGCTCTCCGCTGCCTAGGTCGTAGTAGGTCGAGACCAGGCCGAGCTGTCGCCCGCGCGCGCCCCCCTTCTTGTTGGTTGGGAGAAGGTCGATGACCTCGACGAGTTGGTGCTCGAGGACCGAGGCGATTGGACGCCCTCGGGAAGATTCAATCGTGGTCATTCGACGCGTACCGATGAACTCCCGCTCTCCAGTTTCCAGGTCGAGCCTCAAGACACTCGGGAAGACATAGGCCGATTTCTCCCTGACATGCTCCTTGTCATCCTGCGTTGCGTTTGGGAAGTAAATCTGGTCTTGGCGGAACAGGGACCTCTGCTTCACTCCGATGAAGGCAAACCTCGAGTTCTCCCCAATGGCGGCCACCTCAATGATGTGGAAGCGGTCCAGGGCTTCAACGATGGAGACGGCCAGGGAACCATAGACCGGTAGAAAGGACAGAAACGCCAATCCCAGGCAGCTCAGGGCGGCGCTCCTCCCCGGGTTGGAACGCTTCGCTGAGTTGACGAAGCTCACACGAGCGCTGATCAGCCCCATGCCTGCGACAAACCAGAAGAAGGCGGGGGGGTCGAAAGGGAACGAGGGGAGCAAGTTGAGAAGGAAAAAAGGAAGGGCACCCACAAACACCAGGACGGCCGCGAGCACGAGCGTGGTGGGAACCGCCATGACACTCGTTCGTACCCAAGTGGAAATGGCGAAGACCCATGAGGCAAAGGCTACGAACAACGCCAGTTGCAGGGGAAAGTCCCGGTCCGGGCCCTTCAGCGCGCGCGGCAGCGTGTCGCCGCTTAGCCAGGTCATGACAGCAGCCAAGAGGAACCCGAAGACCAGGGAGCCCGCGAGCGACAGGACGAAGAAGCTCAGCTTGGCCCAGAAAACGGTCGAGAGATTGGCCGGAATGCGCTGCAGGAACTGCTTCACGGGGGCGCGCCGTTCCCGGCTGAATAGATCAGAACCAACGGTGAGAGTCGCCGCCGCCACTGCGAGTGTGGGGACCCATTGGAAGTGC
>CALCXM010000047.1 GCA_937905825.1 uncultured bacterium | reverse complement strand
CAGAGAGCGAGTTGGGACTATTGGCAAATCGACTCATGAATAGAGCAGGCTAGCGGATGGGAGCCCCCACACTGCTCCTGACGGGCTTTGAGCCCTTCCTCGATGTGAAGGTGAATGCGAGCGGTGAACTCGCCAAGCGGCTGAACGGAGTGCTGCTGGACGGGGTCGAGGTCCGCAGCGCGATCTTGCCCGTGAGCTTCCGCGAACTCCCCGGGGCCTATGAACAAGCCTTGCAGGGGACCTTGCCATTGGCCCTGTGCTCCTTGGGGGTGCAGCGGGCGCCTTACTATCGCCTGGAGTCCCGTGCGCGGCCAAACCTCGCGTCGGCCAAGCCCGACAACACGGGAGAGTTCGCCGCAGACCAGGCGCCCCTTGGGGAATCCCCGCTGGTGTCTCGTGCGCAGTTGGGAGCCTTGGGGCAGTCCCTGCTGACCGCCGGCGCCGGTTACGTTCGAATGTCTGAGGACGCGGGCGGCTATCTTTGTGAGCGCTGCTACTGGGAGGTCTTGGCGGCGGCTGAGGAACGCGGGATCCCGGGTGTGTTCTTGCATGTCCCGCCAGTGGAGGAGCTGGATGTCGCCCTTCAGCTCGTTCCCGTGACGGCCATGCTGCGCGAGTTGATCCGGCAAGCGAAGGCCTAAAAAAAGAAGCAGGGCCGCCCCACGTTGTGGGCGGCCCTGCTTCGCTTGCAAGCGCTGAAGGCTATTCGACGGAAACCGTGTTGTTCATGTTTCCGGAGAACTCCATGCCCTGGTCGATGTCGATCTCCATGCCCTGGGCGCTGATGCCCATGTTCATGTCCATGTTCAAGAGCATCTCGCTCTTCAGCTCGAAGGAGTAAATGTAGCCCTCTTTCAAGTTCCAGAGCAGGGTGGCCTCACCCTCGAGCTCGACTTCTACATCGACGCTGTTGATCGAGATGTCTTCGACGCCCGGGGGCAGCTCACTGCTTTCCATGGCCTCCTGAGTGATCTCGGTCAAGTCGACCGCGTTCGAGAGCAGGAACGTCAGTTTGATGACGCCGACTTCGATGCCGTCCTCGGTCTTCCGAGTTCCCTCGAAGGTCGCGGTGGCTTCGCCTTCCATGTCGTCGTTGAACCAATCATCGGCACCGCCCATGTCGCTGCCCATGTCCATGGGGTCGTCACTATCGGATTCCTCGGGCACGAACTTCAAGTCGCCGCCGGTCGAGAAAAGAGAGCTGAGGTTGACGGGAGCGATCTTCCACTCGTCGCCCTCGGAAACTTCGCCGGCGGGTAGCAGGCAGCGAACGTCCATGTCCTCAGTCAGACCATCGAGGAGTTCGACGTCGCCCTCGTCGTCGGGGAAGCTGGCGACGAATTCTTCTGCGTCAGCGTCCCAAGCGAAGATGACCGACATTCCTTCGAGCTCACTCGTGGAGTTGGTGCTGGAGTTCGCGTTCGTGACCTGGCCCATCATCTCCGTTTCCATTTCCTTGCTGTCGGCCTTGGCAAGGGAAAGGTAGCTGCGCTTGAGCTTGGTGGGAGCACCGGCCCCCATTTTCAGGTACTCATCGGAGACCTCGATGGTGGTCGTGGTCTCCGTGGTCAGCTCCATAGAAGGAGTCATGGGGCTGGGCTGCCCTCCCATGAGCATCGACATCTCGTCGAGGCTCAAGGTGACCGAGCTGGTGAACGTCTTGGTCTTGTTCGCGCCCTCGGCGACACTGAACGTGACGCTGGTGCCTCGGGGTTGAAAGGCGAGGAGCGCGGGGGCGCAGAGCAAGGCGGCGATGGAGAGGTATCTTTTGTTCATGTCTTAGGGGGATCCTTCGTCGGACTGGGACCAAATAGAGGACGTCGGAGCGTACCGTCGCGCGGCTCATAGTGTTGAGGAAAGGGCTCGTTACGGCGAGTTTCCTGCACCATTTTCACGATTGTTAGGGGGGATTGCGATGGAGGGTGACCGGCTCCTGGAGGGCCGCTAGAGAAGCGGGCGGCCGGCTCGCGGTTGGTGCTCTGTTTCCCACAGGCTCCCGCGGGAGAGCCGCCTCTCTCGCAGTTGGGCTCTCTGCCCGAAAAGAGAAGAGCGCCGCTCCCCCTAGGGGAAGCGGCGCTCACTTACCGTGGCTGTCTGACGGGGGGAGTCAGACCGCCCGGCTTAGTCGCAGAATGTGACGGCCAAGGCATCGCTCAGGCCGATTCCCGTGCCATCCAGTTGCGCGTTGTCCCGGAACCAAGCCTGGTAGTAGCGCGTGGTTCCAGAGGATCCAACGACGACCGCTTGGGGGATCGTGGCGTAGCCGATGACGTCGGTGAAGAACGTCGCTTCACGCTGGATCGGGAAGCCAACCAGTCGAGTGCCGCCCGAGAAGGGGGCGCTGTCCGACGTTGCCGAGGAGAACATCAGACCGACCGTGCTGGGCACGCAGTCCGTCAGCTCGAAGGTGAAGGTTCCGGCCGTTTCGCTGGGAGCACCGATGGTGCCAAGGAAGGGGAAGGATCCCGTTGAGGTTTGCTTGGCCGTTCCATAGGAGACCGGGGCCGTGCAACCGCCAGAGACCGGGCCGATCGAGACCAGCTCGATGTCGTCGACGGTCCAGCCACCGAAGACCAGGCCGCCATCCGACTGCAGGGAGAACTCGATCTGGACGCTGGGGTTGCCGTCCGCCTGGGCGGCGATGTCGACCTCGTGGAGGACCCAGCTGGTGTCGATCAGGTTGCCGCTGACCGGGTTGGTCCAGACGGTGACTCCGTTGACGGCAATCCGTGCCTGGTCGAACTGAGACTCTTCAACGGTCAACCAGCGACGGTAGCGCAGGCGCGTGCCTGTTGCCGAGGAGAGGTCAAAGTTGGGAGAGCGCAGGTAGTTGTGGACATCATCCTGGTAGGCGCCGTTGAAGTTGCCAATGGCCAAGTCGTTGCCGAATGCGTTGACTCCGCTGTAGGCGGAGGAAGCGTCACCGGAGGCTCCACCGGGAGTCCCGAACTGCCAGTCGTCCTGGGAGTTCGAGGTGTCCCCGAAGGTTCCGTGGGTCCAACCTGCTTCGCCGTTCTCGAAGTCCTCGGAAGCGAAGGTGGTGATGTTGCCGATCACAAAGACGTGAGCTTCAGCAGCACCGCCCGCGGGGCCGTCCTGGGTGTTGCCGCCGTTGTCGGAGGCGCGCACGTAGTAGCTAACGTAGGCAGGGGAGACTTGTCCGGGGATGCCAGCGTTGTAGGTGGTACCGCCGCCCAAGCTCATGTTGATCGGAGTGAACGATCCGTTGTTCACCTTGTAGAAGAGCTGAACGCCCGTGATGTTGCCACCGATCAAGGAGGCAGCGTCAACGCTAACCACGTAGGGTCCGACTTCGGAGTTCTGCGTTCCGAGCAGCGTGAGGTTCGTCACGCCGATCAATGGCAGGTCGTAGCCGGGGAAGCCCTGCTGGCGGAAGCCAGCGTCGATTGCGTTGTAGTTCGGCGTGCCGTCGTCGATGTTGCCGTTGTCGTCGTCCAGGGTCAGCCACTGGGTCTCGATCACGGACTTGATCTGGGTCTGGTTGTAGGAGTTCATCCAACCCATGAAGATCGCATCCGAGACCATGTCAGCCTGGGCGGCGCCGAGGCTGGTTTCCAGTTGCTTGTAGATCTTCCAGGCAGCGCCCATCCAAACTTGGCCGTCCGTGTGGACTGCGCCGTAGCAACCGGGGTTGTTGTCGCCGCAGAACTGCAGGTTGTTGTTGCCACTGCGCAAGGGACCTGCGCCTTGGCCTTGGAAGTCCATCCCAAGGTTCGGGGTGTTGTAGATGTAGAGGGAGAAGACGTCCGCGTTGCCCTCACCGATGCCGTCGGAGCCGTTCCCGGTGCCGTACAAAACGTTGTACCAGTGGCCCATTTCGTGGGTCGAAACGGTGGAGTAGGACGTGGCCGAACAGCCGCCGCCCGCCGGGTAGAAGTTGACGGAGCTGCCGTTGAAGAACGCGTTGCAGGTGCTGGCGATGTTGACGTTTGCCACGGCACGGAAGTCGCCCGTGTTGTCCGAGGGGTTCACGTTTCGGATCCAGTCGCGTTGGGAGCTGATGCTCTCATAAACGCTGGATTGCGAGGTGACCGCAGCGGCGGTCCCCGAGTTCATGGTGACTGCATTGCCCGCGCCCGTTAGGCTCTGGGCGAGGGTGTAGTCGGAGCCATTGCTGTTGCGCACATCGACCCAGTCGCCGAAGTACTCGAAGGTCACGTTGAGTGGGCCGGTCACACCGGGAAAGTTGAAGTCTCCGTTCTGGTCCGTGATGACCGTGCCAGCGCCTTGTCCGGTGACTCGCGCGTGGTTCAACGGGAAGGGCACCTCAGGGTTGTTGCTCTGGTCCGGGAGGATGCCGGGGCTGGCCATGGTGTTGACCGTTCCGCCCACGTCGAAGTGGTGAATCGTGGTCTCTTGACGAACGATCTGGCCCGTGTGCGCGTCGACCCAGTAACGCTCGCCCTCAGGGGTCATGTCGCGACCCGTCCAGGTGACGGTTACGTCCCAAACCAAGGTAGCGGTGCGGGTCTTCATGTCGACCTCGAGTTGGCCGATGGCCAGGGCGGCTTTCGCTTCCAAAGAGCCGGGCACGCCGAGTTCTTTCTGGAAGGCCGCGAGGGCGGTGTTTTCAGCCGTGTCCCCCCCGATGGTCGGGACGGTGGACATGGAAGCCACCTCGGGCATGGCGCTCGACTGGACCGAGAGCAGCTCGCCGGCCGTGTTGAACAACGTGTTCACGAACCCACCGAGAACGGGAACACCGTTGACTTCCTGGCGGTAGCGCACGGTGAACTTGTCGTTGCTTCCCATCAAGCCCAGGGGCAGGTGCAGGGAGCGATCCGAAACCAGGGTTCCCCCTTCGATGCCGTGCATGCCTGCGGTGGCTTCGATGGCGAGGCGACCCAGATCCTCGTAGTCCGCGTCAGACTCCGGCTCGAAGGCTGCCGGGGCAGAGCCGCCGAACAGGAACTGGGCGTAGCCAGTCTGGGCGTCCGAGTAGGTCTGCCAGCTCTGGCCGTGCTCGCTGGCCCACTGGGAGAGTTCTTGGGTGACCTGCAGGTTAATGCTGGCGGTAAGGCTTTCTTGCTCCTGGGCGAACAAGGCCGGGGAGAGAATGGCTAGGGCCATTCCAAAGCGGCCGAGAGAATGCAGCTTGCTCATCTTGTTGGGAGGGGATCTAGAGAGAGGGAGGGGAAGAGAAGGATCGGAGGGCGGGGCCCACCGGTTTTCGAGGCAGACCTGGCGACGCAAAGGGTCACCAGCGTGTTCCGGGAAGCTCCCGGATTTCGGAGGGATAACCCCCGGGAAGTCAGACGTGACCTCCACCGGGGATCGAATCGAGAATTCTTAATAAATGTCTTCTGGATAGCTTCGGGAGTGCGCAAAGTGCCCAAATCCACGTGGATCCGTGACCGTCACCCCTGACCAAAGAGCGATAATGAACGCCCGAATTGAGTATTGCGGAATGTGAAACTATCTCCCGCAGGCGGCCGGTCTGGCCGCTGAATTGAAGGAGCTAGCCCCCGCCCTGGAAATCGTTCTCGTCAGGGGGACTGGCGGTTGCTTTGAGGTGACCGTTGACGACAACCTGATCTTCTCGAAGCTGAGCTTGGATCGCTTCCCGTCCTACCAGGAGATCCCCACGCTGCTCGGGCTCTAGCTCGGTCCCTGGACGACTTGGGGCCATCTCGGTTAGAGCGACCCGGTTGGTCAGCTAGCCAAGAGTCACTGCAGCAGGAAGAACGCAAGCAGGACCAGGGCGACCGCCATGACGACCAGGCTAGTGGCCGTGGGGACTCGGGTGCTTTCCAGATTCGGAAGTGACGCCATAGTTTTCTCCTAATGCTCTCGGTGATACGGGGATTCAGTCCTTTATGGATACCACGGATCCTGGATCCTGGCGAGTGCCTTGGAAAAACTCCGCAGTGACGGCAAATATCCAACGAAGCAGCCCCCCCGGTGGACCGGAGGGGCTGCTTCGTTTGAGCCGGCCCGAGTGGGCTTAAGGACTCATGCTATTAATCGCAGAAGAGCACTTCGACGCCGTCGCTGAGGCCGATTCCAGTGCCATCAAAGTGGCCCGCATCTCGGTACCAAGCCTGGTAGAAGCGGCTGCTGCCAGCGGCCCCAGAGAGGATGTTCTGGGGCACGGTGGCTGATCCTGCTGCATCGGTGAAGAACGTGTTCTCCCGCACGATGGGGTTGCCGACGAGTCGGGTTCCACCAGCGAAGGGGATGTTAGCGGGCAACGGTGCGGAGAAGATGATTCCGGGGACTCCGGGCATCGCGTCCCTCAGGCGGAAGTTAAAGCTGCCGATCGATTCGCTCGGCGGGCTGATCGAGCGCAGGTAGGGATAGGCGAAAAAGGAGTTCTCCTTGCCGAGCCCATAAGGGATCGATGCCTGACAGACACCTGTGGAGGGCTTGATCTCGACGACCTCGAAGTCATCGATGTTCCAGCCCCCGAAGTTGAAGGTGCTGTTGGACTTCAGTGAGAACTGAACGGTGACATCGCTATTGCCCGCCGCTTCGTCCGTGATCTCGATGAGTTGCGGCGTCCACTCGGTGTCAATGGTTGCACCGTTGAATGAGTTCACCCAGACGTCGACACCGTTGACCGTGATCTTGGCCTGGTCTGCAGAGGCAGCCTCTACGTTCAGCCAGCGATTGAAGCGCAGGAACACGCGTGTGGCCGAACTCAAGTTCATTGAGGGCGACCGCAGGAAGGCGTTCATGTCCTCTTGGTAGAGTCCCTGGAACGCATTGTAGTTCCCATCGTGCAGAACCGTGTTGCCCCAGTTCTTTGAGCCGCTCGCGGAAACCCAAGGGTCTCCCCCCAGGCCGGTGGGAGTTGTGCGATGCCAGTCCGTGTTGGGGTTTGATGTCCCTCCCAGGGATCCGGTTTGCCAGTTGGGGTCGTTGTTTTCGAAGTTGTCCGCCAGGATCGTCTCCTCGACACCGACACCGAAGGAGTGTTGTTGCGTAGGAGCGTTTCGCGGAGAGATCTCAACGAAGTTGCTCGAATCGACCGCGCGCACATAGAACTCGACAAGCGACGGTGACGGCTGGCCGGGGATGCCGACCGTCCAGCTGTCGCCACCCGTGTTGGTCATGGGCAGGGTGAGTGCGTTGCCACCGTCCACTTGATAGACCAGGGCCATCGACGTGATGGACGCGCCGAGCAGGGATGTAGCCGTCACATCGACGACGTAGGGGCCGAACTCTGTGTTCTGGGTCTCAAGCTCGGACACGATCTGAATGTCAACCTTCGGGAAGTAGACCCCGGGGAAACCTTGGGTCCTGAATCCGGCATCGATGGCCAGATAGTGCGGCGTGCCGTTGTTCAGGTTGCCATCGTCATCATTCAAGGTGAGCCACTGGGACTCGATCACGGAGTTGATTCCGATCTGGTCGTAGGCGTTCATCCAGCCAAGAAAAATCTGGTCGGTGATCATGTCGGCCTCGGCAGCGCCAAAGGCCGACTCGATATTCTTGTAGACCTTCCAGGCGGCTCCCATCCAGGGTTGCCCGTTGGCGTGGACGCTGGTGCCATGGCACCTAGGGGTTGTGTCGCCGCAAAACTGAACGAGGTTGTTTCCGTCCCGCAGGGGGCCCTGACCGGGACCGTCGAAGTCGAGACCCAACTGATTCGTGTTGTAGAGGTACAGCGAAAACACGTCCGCGTTGCCCTCTCCCATGCCATCCGGGCCGTTGAGGGTGTTATGGCGAACGTTGAGCCAGTGACCCATTTCGTGGGCGATGACCGTGGAGAAGGCCGTGCCCGAACACCCACCACCGGGCGGATAGAAGTTGACCGAGTTGCCGTCGAAGAAGGCATTGCAGGTGCTGGGGAGGTTGGCGTTTCCAACCGCCACACCAGGCCAGGAGGTGTCCGACGGATTGACCGCCTTGATCCAGTCGTACATGAGGCCCAGGTGGTAGTAGATGTTCGACTGGGCCGTGACCTCCAAGGGGGTCGCCGTGTTCAAAGTGACCATGTTTCCCGTGCCGGTGAGGGCAGGGGTCTCAACGTGCGTCGGGCCAGTGTTGTTGTTGACCCTGGCCCGTAGTCCCTCGTACTTGAAGGTTACGTTCAGCGGCCCCGTCACACCAGCGAAGTTGAAGTTGCCGAGGTCATCGGTATAGACTGTGCCTTGCCCGGGAGCGGTGACCTTGGCATCGACCATCGGCAGGGCGATTTCCGGGAACGAAGACGAGTCAGGACCAATTCCAGACGTCGTCATGGTGGAGAGGGTGCCACCCACGTCGGCGTGGTGGATGTTTGTCTGCTGACGAACCACGCGACCGTCCACTGCGCTGATCCAGTAGTTCTGGCCCTCGGGCGTCATGTCGGGCCCGGTCCAGTTCACGTCGATTTCCCAGACGAGCACGGCCTCGCGGCTGTAGACGCCCGATTCCAGCTGGCCGATCGCCAGCTTCGGGGTCCCGGCGTTGCCGGGCAGCCCGAACTCCCGATCAAAGGCGGCGATGGCCGCATCGCGGGCGGTGGCCGAAGCAATCGAGGGCAGCGTGTTCATCGAAGCCACGTTGGGCATCGCGTTGGTCTGCACCGACAGCAGATCGCCTTGCATGTTGAACAGCGTGTTCACGAACCCCGAAAGGACCGGAACGCCATTGACCTCTTGACGGTAGCGCACCGTGAACTTGTCGTTCGAACCAGCCAGACCCAGGGGCAGGTGCAGGCTGTTATCGAAGATCAAGGTTCCGGCCTCGATGCCGTGCATGCCGGCGGTCTCTTCGATCGCCAGCATGGCGAGGTCGATGAAGTCGTCGTCGCTGGTCGGCTCGAAGGCGGGGGCGGCCGAACCACCGAAAACGAACTCCGCGAAACCTGTTTGCAGGTCCGTGTGCAGGCGCCAGTTGGCTCCGTTTTCTTGATTCCAAGCACTCAGCTCCGCGTCTGCGGAGTGGTAGTTGATCGTGTGGCTGTCCTGGACTGCTTGGGCAAACGAGGCGGGGGAGAGGAGGGCTAGTGCCAATCCAAGTCGTTTGAGAGTGGGAACTTGACTCATCGTTTCTAGGCGAGTTGGTAGTGAATCGGACCGCTCAGGGGAGAGGCTGGCGCGTGAATCGCGCGGACCGAACCCGAGGGAGTGGGCGGTCGAGGACCGCTGGGAGGGGCGCTATCCAGTCAGGTGGCTGATGTCACGGGCCGGAGAGAGCATTCTCAATAAATTAGACAGAGCTCTATCCTTGCCGGAAACGCGTCAAGAGTGGGCGGCTGAGTCGACACTTTGTGGAATCAGGCGAAAGGGGATCCCCGATTGGCTTTTCCCCGGGGTTCTAGAACCCCCAGGGCCTAAAATGGCCGCTCCCAGGTGCGCAGCCCGGAAGATCGGACTAGGGGTCGCTCAGCCTAGACAATCGGCCCCACCACCCATGTTTCAACCCCTCCAGCGTCCCGTTCGGAGGGCTGGGCACCGATAGTGCTGCTGTTCGTCCTCAATCACCTCCCCCCACGGCATGACCTCCACTTCGCGCAACCGACTGGCCCACTCCTCCGATGCGACCAAGATCGTGGCCACCATTGGCCCGGCTTCTGAGGACCGATTGGGGGAGTTGATCGAAGCGGGAATGAACGTCGCCAGGCTCAATTTCAGCCACGGCAACCTGGAGGACCACGCCAAGCGCGTGGAGAGCATCCGCCGCGAGGCCCGCGCCCGCATGACCACCATCGGGATTCTGGCGGACCTCCAGGGGCCGAAAATGCGCCTGGGAACCTTCGAGGAGGGCGGCCGCATGCTCGAAGTGGGCGATGAAGTGCTCGTACGCCGGGGCGATGGGCTCTCCGAACCAGGGGAGGTCAATTTCAACTTCGGAGGCTACCTAGAGCACGTCAAGGCGGGCCATCGCATGCTGCTGGCCGACGGCCAGGTGCAGGTGAATGCGATCTCGGTCGAGGGCGAGTCTATCCTCGGGCGCGTGAGCCGGGCGGGCCACATCTCTGACCGGAAAGGGGTGCACCTGCCCGATTCTAAGATCGTCTACACCCTCCCCACAGCGGAGGATCGGGAGCACATCGAGTTCTGCAAGGAGCACGGAGTGGACTTCCTGGGGGTTTCCTTCGTGGGGCAGGCGGACGAGATCGAGGAGATCCGCGAACTCTCCCCGAACACCCAGATCATCTCCAAGATCGAGCGCAAGCTGGCCCTGAACAACCTGGATGCGATCGTCGCTGCCACGGACGGCATCATGGTCGCCCGCGGGGATCTGGGGGTCGAGCTAGAGCTAGAACAGGTGCCGATGGCGCAGAAGCGCATGATCACCCGGGCCCTCCGCGCTGGCAAGTTCACGATCACGGCCACCGAGATGCTCGAGTCCATGATCGAGTCCTCGCGGCCCACCCGGGCCGAAGTCGCGGACGTGGCCAACGCGATCCTGGACGGAAGTGACGCGGTCATGCTCTCCGCGGAGACCGCCGTGGGCAAGTACCCCGTGGAGTCGGTCGCGACCATGCGCCGGATCGCCCGGGCCGTGGAGGGCAGTTCACGCTACCGGGACATGCCCCGCCCGGATTGGCAGGAGAGCGAGCCGGACACCGCCAACGCAGTCGGAATGGCCGCCGTGCGAATTGCGAATGCCCTCAAGATCTCCAAGATCATCTGCTTTACGGAAACTGGACGGACGGCTCGATTGCTTTCGAGGTACCGCCCGCGGGCCGAAGTGATTGCCCTTTCACCCATCCCGACCCGTGTCAACCAAATGTCGGTGCTCTCGGGAGCGCGGCCAATCCTGTTCCAGCGGGAGCCGAGTTTGGAGGACATGATCTACATGGCCTCCGAGATGCTCGTCGTGCGAGAACTGGCGGAATACGGGGAGAAAGTCGTCTTCGTCGCCGGCGTGCCGCCGGGCGTGGCGCGCAGCACGAACGTGATCAAGGTCCACAACATTGGCGAGGAAGTCCGACTGCACTAGGGCTCGATGGCCCCTCAGTCGGGCTGTGCTGTCCCGAAACTGGGACTGGCTCAGGTGCGGGAGATCCCCCCCGATCTTTTCACATTGAATCCGCCACTGGCCCTGAAGAGGGCTCGCTCAACGGCTTCCCCCTGGATAGACTTGTGCCCGCACATGTTGAATCTTTCGCGCTTTGATCTGGGCCGTATTCGAGCCCTCCGACGCTTTCGGGCAGTCGACCAGCGAATCTCGGAAGAGGAGCGCTCCGTCGCTCGCGTCATCTGCATCGCAAGCGGCAAGGGCGGGGTCGGCAAGAGCATGATCGCCACCAATCTGGCCGTCATGCGGGCCAAGCTCGGCGAGAAGGTTTGCCTGATCGACTTTGATGCGGGTCTGGCCAACGCCCACCTGCTGCTGGGGCTTTCTCCGCGCTTCGATATCGGGGACCTGATCGCGGGGCGCGTCGATGCACGGGAGGCGATCGTGGAAGGTCCCGAAGGCATGGCCCTGCTTTCCGGGGGTGTTGGGCGCACCGCCCTGGCGAATCCGACCCGCCGTGAGCTGGACAAGCTCTACAAGCAACTTCGCGTGCTCGAGGACCATTACGACCTGCTCGTGATCGATCACGGGGCCGGTCTGGGGTACTCCACTGTGACCCACTTGGCAGCCACCAAGAGCCTGATCCTCGTCACGAACCCGGAAGTGACCGCCCTCTCCGACGCGTACGCCCTCTACAAGCAGGCGCACACCGTCAACCCGCAGATCCGGGCGGGATTGGTGGTCAACCGGGCCCGGGACAAGAGCACGGCTCTCCAGGCCAGAGAGCGCTTCGAGTCCGTCTCCCGCCGCTTCCTGGGCCACGTGCCCGAATTCATCGGCTGGATCCCCCAGGACGACGAGATCTACTGGTCTGTCCAACAGCGCAAGCCCGTCTGCATCGGCTCGCCGGAAAGCAGCTCCGCAATTGCCCTGGAGGTGATCTCCAGTTGGGGGGCGATTGAGCAGTCCAGGTCCACCAAAACGTTTTACGAGCGGGCGCGAAGGGCCCTGCGCTAGCCCAAAATCGAGGGTGTGGCTCACGGGCGGGACCCGTAGGCCGAGCAGGTGAAAGGGCGTTTTTGGTCGCAATTACGCGGTTATCGCCCAATATCGTGGGGGCAGGGGGGGCCCAACGGCGTCTCTGGAGAAACTCTCCGTTTTGTCGCTTGAACCGGGAGCAGGGATTTCCTCCATTGAGATCGATGATCCGATGGGGCCTATGCAAGTTCTTGCACTCGTAAATCAGAAAGGCGGGTGTGGAAAAACCACGACCGCCGTGAACTTCGCCGCAGCACTCGCGGCGAAGGGAAGGCGTGTGCTTTTGGTGGACTTGGACCCCCAGGCCCACGCCACGATGGCACTTGGGTGGGCTGTCGAGGATGAGCCGATCCTGCTGGAGGTGCTGGAGGGGACCGCGAAAATTGAGGATGCGATCGTCTCGGCTCCCGGGGGTTTTTGGTTGCTGCCATCGAGTGAGAACGTCGCGGAGTTCGAGGAGTCGAGTGCCCGCACTCTGAACCCGGAGTGCCGTCTGGCGGACGCCCTACGGGACTGCCAAATGGAGTTCGACGAGGTGGTGCTCGATTGTCCTCCGCGCGTTGATGGTGTGCTCGCAATGAATGCCCTGCGGGCCTGCGACGTGGCGCTCTTGGTTGTAGAGACCGGGGCCTTCGCCTTGCAAGGGGCGGTCAAGGCCCTCGAAGTGCTCGAGGAACTTCAGCTGGATAGCCGGGTGGAGTTCGAGACGCGGGTCGTCGCGACGCTCTTCGATCGGCGCACAAAGTTCGCCCGAGAACTGCTGGTCGCGATGCACATGCGATTCGCCGAGAAGATGTTCGACACGGTGATTCGAACGAGCGTTCGCTTACGAGAAGCCGCGGCCATGGGCGTGCCCGTACGTCTGTTGGACCCCGCCAGCCGTGGAGCTGAAGACTTTGAAGCGATGGCGGAGGAGTGGATGTTCTTCATCACTCCCATCCTCGTCATGCAGCGCTCCACCAATCGTTGCGCGAGCCCCGAGGCTCCCGCGACTCCCGACCTGGGACGACCTACAAATCCAATTCCAGCAGCGCCAAGCAATGGTGGCTGGAAGCTGACTCCTTGAGGAGGTCCGCTATCGACCGCTTAGCACTACTCTGCACGCTTCACGCCGACGGGCCACGGACCCTTCGCCGGCTTCGTGAGGCCGGTTGTCATTCCATCGAGGCCTTGGGCGCAATGGAATCCGAATGCATCGGCGATGTTCTGAATCTGCCCGCAGCCGCCGCGCGCCGTCTGACCCGCGAAGCCAGTCGCCTGCACAACCGACTAGAGCCTGACTTGGAACAGGAAGAGGTGACCTATCCGCCCGCCGCTCTGCGCGTCGTCGGTCCGGGCGCAGGGGGGCTGGAACTCTTGGAGGCTCCCCGTTCCGACGCGGTCTCGCGCTTGGACGTTCGAGATAGAGAGTTGCTCGAGCGCGTCGTGAAGAACTGGCCCGACCACCTGGAGCGAGCAGGCGAGGACGTCTCCCGCGTGAGCCAGTCATCCATCCCTGTTCTCCCAGCGTCCGAGCAAGCGCCGAGCGCCGGAACTCTACAGCCCGGGGATCTGGACGGGCTGGACGCTGAGACTTGCGCGCGGCTGGCGAGCATCGACGTCCTGACCTTGGTGGACCTTGTCGAGAGCTCTGTGGACGACCTCGTCTCTGGAGCTGGTTTGCCCTTCACGCGAGCGCGTACCCTTCAGTTTCGAGCTGGCAAGCGGCGTCACGTGGCTTGCCAGAGCCCGGTAGACGCTTCTCCGTTTGCAGCACTGCAGGAGAAGGCCACAGAGCAGCAGCAGGCTCCCGAAGAACGCTTCAGCCCCAGCGATCGTCCCCAGCCTGAGCCGACGCCGGATGCGGCCCTCGACACCGTCTACGAGATTCCGCGGCCCCTTGCTGCGGACCACAGCGGAGCGGCCGGACCCTTCGCCTGATCATGCCCAGCGCCCGTCCGCGCCGTTCCCGTGACGAAGGGCGGGGTGCTCGCGCGAACTCAGACTTGACCGTTTTGTGACCTGCCGCGTGGTAGTCAACGGAGGCGGGGAGACTATGCTCCCTGGTCCGCTCTTCCCTTGACCCACCTTCGCGATGCACTCGCAGTCCAAACGACTCCTTCTCGCAACCTTCATGGGATCGCTCCTCGCCGCGACCTCGATGGGGGAAAAGGCGATTCCCTGCCCTTTGGTGAGCCCATCGCGGGCCCAGGTGGATGAGGAAGTTCCGCTCGCCCCGGATGGGCGACCGGGATTCGGTACGGAAGGCACGGCGCGCCAGGTGGGCGAAAAATTCCGCTCGCCCTCGGCCCAAGAGTCCGCGTTCCTGAAGTCGCTGATGGACTTGCCCGGTGAGATCCTCGTGATCCGCGAGATGGCACGGCGCACTTACTTGCAGCGTGGTTACTTCAAGATCCTCGACTCGCGCACAGCCGCGGAACTTAGAGACTTGTACGCAGGTTTTGATGGGCTGTTGAGCACGGCCCAAGAGGTCTTTGGCAAGGGCGGCGCACGGGCCAAAGTGTTGGCCTCAATGATGACGGACTTGCGCTTTCAGCTGCGCGCGGATCTGTTGCGCATCTACGAAGAGGAAGGCCCCGAGTTGCGCAAGGGTCTCGGCATCTTGGCAGGCAGCCAGAACGGCTTCTACGACTTGAAGGATGGGGAGGTGCGCGAGATCACGAAGCGCGTGGATCTCTCCGCAGCACGACTGCGGGCTGTGCGTTCGGATCTCGACGCCCTGCGCGAGCGTGGCGATGCCCTCGCACCCGGGGAGGCCGATCCCGCCTGGGGAGCTGAACTGTTGTCCTTGCGCGGCATCTCGGATTCGGACGAACGCGGCGTGGCCTTGCGCGAAACTCAGAAGAAGATCAACGCTCGCATGCGGCGCCTGGAGAGCATGCTGTTCACGCCGCGCTTGGAGCCCAAGGTGCGCCAGGACATCGACCGTCGGCGTGCCCTTCAGGACCAAGCGGAGCTGCACTTGGAACGGGTCAAGACGTTCCTCTTCGTCCCGCCCTTTGACCAGAATCCGACCAAAGCCCTGCTCGACATGGCCCGCGGTGAGCGCCACCGTTTCGCCATGAGCGAAGGCCTGCGCGGACTCGACGCAGACCCGATGCACGCGGAACTTTGCTACTGGACCGGAAAGGCAGCGTGGGAGTTTTTGGACGCGCGCCAGAGCCGGCAGTGGTTCGACCGCTACTTGGCCTTGGTCGGCATTCGCAGCGACGAGCAGAGCACCTTGAAAGATCGCGAGCTGAGCGCACACGAGAAGGACGCCCTCGAAAAGGTGATGGGCGCCTTCCTCGGTGGTGGGCCCACGGGACCCCGCTGACGCCGAGCTGTTGCTCAGCGCCCCGCGCGCGTCCGGTTCAAAGAACTTCGGGCTAGCCTTTGGCCTTCAAGAACGTGGCCTTGCGCTTGATCCACTCCTCTTTGTTCGGCTCGAGCTCGATGCAGCGTTCCACTTGCTTGATGGCTTCGGCGACCTTGCCGTTGATGAACAGGCAGCAGGCGTAGGTGTCGACGATGGCGGCGTTGGTGCTGTCGGCCTTCACGGCGCTTTCCGCAACCACCAGAGCGAAGACATGCTCCTCAGCGCTCAGGAACTCGGCGTCCTCGTAGAAGCCCCAGGCGATGGCGTTTCCGATCTTCGCGTGGAGCTTCGGGGGGACGTGCTTCCAGAGGGAGAGCGCGGCTGCGCGCGCGTCCTTGCGCAGGGCGAGGCGCTTGGTCTTGTCCTTCTTCTCGCGCTTGACCGCGCGATCCGTGATCTGGTAAATGGCGTACCAGCCTTCGAAGAGCAATTCGTCGTAGGTCTCCTGTTGGAGGAATTCCCGCAGGGGGCCCAGGTCCTCCGGGCGACTTAGAGACTTTGCCAAGTCTTCGAACTGAAGCCTGCGCAAGGCAAGGGATTTGCCCTGTGGGTCGAGGCGCTTCATGACCCCGGCTTGAGCCTCAGCCAACTCGATCAAGTTGGCTCGCCTGAGGTCCTTGTAGAGTGCGAACACGCTTTCGAGGTTCTTGGGGTCATAACCTTGCCCAGCTTCGATCTTGGCGGCCAGGGCTGCGGTGACCTTCTGCATGTCGGCGAGCGCGTTGAACTTCCAAAGCTTGCTCAAGAGAGCAAACATGGGTCCAAGGTTGTTCGGTTCCTTCTCGACCTGTTCGCGCAGGTGTCCGATCGTCCCCTCTCCGGATTCGATGCGACGGACGGTGGCGAGGAAGGGCTCCGCGGGCAGGTAGCCCCCGATCACGTCCCGCGCGGAACCATCGGAGTTCAGGAACAAGAGGGCCGGGTAGGCGCGGACGCCGTACTTGTCTTTCAGGGCACTGCCCGTTTCAGACTCTGCGTCAATGCTGAGGCAGATGATGTCGCTCATCTCGGTGACCACCGAGTCAGTTGAGAACGCTTCGCGATCCAACTTCTTGCAGTAGCCTCACCAGTCCGTCCAGAAGTCCATGAAGATGATCTTCTTCTCGGACGCGGCTTTCGCGAGGGCCTCCTCGTAGGAACCCTCGAACCAGCTCAGCTTGCCGTGACCTTCCGAGCAGGGCTGAGCTGTTGGCACCGCGCTGGTGGCAGGGGTGGTGGCCGGCGCCAGCAAGGCGGCCGTGGCCAGGAGTTGGATGAGCATGAGATGAACGGGGGTGAAGTCTCGGATGGCGAAAGCGCCGGGGGGGCACCAGAGTGCAGCGATTCTACGCGAGAGGACCGGGGCCTGGGGAGCCATGGGGGAACGGGCTGCTCCGGAGTTGGATTCTTGCGCGAGATTAACGGCTTGCCAAGGCTCCGAAAGGGGATACACGTGGGCCTGCCCGCTCGCGGGCCGTCTAACGTATACTCTTCGCGAACCTGGGATTCCCTTCCAGGTCATGCCCAGCCAGGTGACCATTGAGTTCGACCGTGTCCCAACCAACTGATTCCGCCCTGATCGCCAGCGTCACCGCGCGCCCGAGCGACGATCCGATCTTTAGCCTCAACGCGGAAGCCAAACGAAGGGCTGCCGCGGGCGAGTCGATCCTCAACGCGACCCTCGGGGCGCTCATCTCCGACGATGGTGAGTTGATCGTGCCCCCCTCGGTGGCGGAGGCGTACCGGCGCATCCCGCTTCAGCAGTCCTCGGCCTATGCGCCGATCAGCGGGCCTCCCGCCTACTTGCAGGCGGTGATCAAGGATGTGTTGGGGGAGACCTCACTCGCCGAACAGGCCGTGGCCGTGGCTTCTCCCGGCGGTACGGGCGCCCTCTTGCACGCCTTCTGCGTGTTCTTGGACGTGGACCAAGCGATGCTGACCAGCAACTACTTCTGGTCGCCCTATCGCATCATCGCGACTCATACCCGGCGGCGGGTCGAGACTTTCCGCATGTTCAATGAGGAGGGGCGCTTCGACCTGTTGAGCTTTGAGTCGGAACTCGTCAGGCAGATCGAGGAGCAAGGGCGTTGCTTCATCATCTTGAACTTTCCGTGCCACAACCCAACCGGTTATAGCCTGGATCAAGCGGAGTGGAACGGCGTGACGGAAATCCTGGAACGCCACGGTTCCAAGGCCCCGATCAGCGTGCTGTTCGACGTGGCCTACGCCAAGTTTGGAGCACCGGGTAGCGAGCGCTGGACAGATCACTTGGAGCGCATGTCCCAAAGTGTGCAGGTTCTCATCGCCTGGAGCGCCTCGAAGTCTTTCGCGCAGTACGGCGCACGGGTGGGCGCCTTGATCGCCCTGCACCCCGAGGCTGCCGAGCGCCAAAGGCTTGCCAACGCCCTCAGTTATGCCTGCCGCGGGACCTTTTCCAATTGCAACCACATGGGAATGCTGGCGGTGACTGAGCTGCTCGTTTCCAAGGACCTGCAAGCCACGTACAAGCAAGATCTAGAAGCTCTCGTGAGCCTCTTGAAGTCGCGGGTTGATGTCTTCAACCGCGCAGCGGCGGCGGTGGACATCGAATACCCCCGCTACGAAGGCGGGTTCTTCGTGACGATCTTCAGCACCAACGCGGAGAAAATGGCCGCCGCCATGCGCGACGAGGGAGTCTTCGTCGTTCCTCTGGAGGGCGCCGTTCGTATCGCCCTGTGCGCCGTGTCCGAGGCCAACATCCCTCGGCTGGTGGAAGCCCTTCGAGTCGGAGCCCTCGCTGCCCAAGAAGCCTGAGCAAACCCTTTCCTTCCTAATTATTTGCGACCGATGACAAGCACGATCAACGCAGGCCGATTTGTCGGGGAACGCGAGCATCACTATGGGGATCACGTTCATCTGATCGACAATCCGTTCCTGCGCTCGGTCTTGACGCGCATCTCATCGAACGGTGCCTCCCTTCCAGATGTGCTCAACCTGCTGCGCGTGACCTACGAGATGCTCTTGGGAGAGGCCATTCGGCAATTCCCCTGCGTGGAAGCCGAGGTGCCCACGCGCATGCACGAATTGCATCCGAAGGAAGGCGTGTTGAAGGAACCGATTCTCGACCCGACCACGCGGGTTGTCATCTGCGATATCGTGCGCGGCGGAATCGTGCCGAGCCAAGTGTGCTTCGAACGCTTGCTCTCCGTACTGCCGGATTCCTCCCTGCGATTGGATCACCTCAACATGTCGCGCGTGTCGGATGCGGAAGGTCATGTGACGGGCGTCGATCTCTCTGGCAGCAAGGTGGGTGGAACCATCGACGGCGCGATCTTGCTGATCCCCGATCCCATGGGCGCAACAGGTTCGACTGTGCTGGGCGCCGTTGAGCACTACCTCGAGAACTACGGCACTCCGACCAAGATCATCGCCATGAACATGGTCGTCACGCCGGAGTACTTGCGCGCGGTCAGCGAAGGCATTGAGGGCATCCAAATTTATGCGGGCCGTCTCGACCGCGGCTTGTCGGATGAGGATGTGTTGGCTTCGCCGCTGGGGTCCGCATGGGATCGCGAGCGCGGCTTGAACGACCACGGCTACATTGTCCCGGGTGCCGGTGGCATGGGCGAAGTCCTCAACAACTCTTGGTGTTGAGCTACGGGGCGCGAGGGCTGCAAGTGCCGGTTTTGTGTCGGGTTCCCGTGCTCCGTGCGTTCCGCATCTAAGGCAGGGAGGTCCTGGCGCGCGGTGTTCACGACGGGCAGCGTCCTTGGCGAGCATGGCTTTCAGCGGACAGTGCCTTCAGCGGACAGCATAGATACGCCGCGCGCGCGGGCCATGGCCGACCAGCAAGCCGTCCCGTTCCAGTCGAATGAAGGCCTTGCGGGCCCTTTGCACACCGACGTTGGCAACGCTCGCGAAGCGCTCGGGAGTCCCGTTGCCGCCGGGCTGCGAGTTCGCTTCGTCGATCCCGCGCAGCCACTCCAGGATCTTCGATTCGAGTGGGTTGAGGGATCCGGAACGCTTGCGGTGAGCCCGAATGGAATCCAAGGTCGGGCCGTCCGCGCTGCGATTGGAGGACCCGACTCGCACGACATACTCGCGCTCGCCCTTCCCTTGGTCCACGCAATGGGGCCGGTCCGGTGAGAGCAACACCCGCGTCGCGACCACATGGGATCCCTCCAACTCAACGGCGCTCACCTGAATGCTCAAGGCTGGCGAGAGCAGGTCCCGCGCGATGGAGCGTAGCTGGGCGATCACGGCTGTCGGCCGCGGGCAACCGTGCAAGCTGCCATCATCGTTCACCCCAACGAGCAACCAGCCACCCCGCGTGTTGGCGAAAGCGCACAGGGTACGCGCCGTCTTCTCATCCCGCGGCAACCCGCGCTTGAACTCGACCGAGCGACCCTCGCCTTCTTCGATCCGCTCCCGCAGTTCCTCTCGTGTCAGCTCCACTCGTTCAGTGTAGCAAGCCAAGCCTTGGCCTCAGATCAAGTGATCTCGCGCCAATGGATTCGTGGCTCAGATCCTCCGGATCCACTTGGAGTTGCTCGAGTCAGTTCCTGAGAGCTTGGACTCGCTTCCCGGCTGATTGGAGTAGAACCCGACTCTCTGGCGGCCAGACCTCTAGCTGAGGTGGAAACAACCGAAGGCAGCTTCAGCCAGGTGATACCGCTGTAGTCCGCGAGCTTCGCTGAGCAAGGACAACGAGAAGCCACCCCCGGTCCAATGAACCGGGGGTGGCTTCTCTCTTTGATTCGCTCAGGCGCTGAGTCGCCTGGCCGATCGGCTACATGGTGAAGGTGGCGCTGTAGGCGTTTGTCGTGTTGAAGCCGCCGCCGCAGGGTCCCACCGGATCGCGGAACCAAGCCTGGAAGTTCCAGAAGTCACCGACCGAGATTCCGAAGGTGCCCGCCATGCCAGGACCCACAGTCAGAGTTCCCGCCGCGGTCGTCAGAGCCGGGAGAGTGAAGCGGGTGATGCTTCCACCGGCGCAGCGCAGTCCATCGCCGAAGGGCAGGGGTCCGACCACTGCGGTTCCTCCGAAGAAGATGCCGGGGACGGTGGGGGGCATGCCACTCGCGCTGAGCACCAAGTCGTCCAGGGTCACGCTGCTGGTTCCGCTGACGGCCAAGCTCGCACCGATGCCCGTTGAGTTGCGGCAACCGGCGGTCGGGAAGAAATTCGCACAGGGGGCGGGAGCGAGTGAGTCACACAGGCAGTTCGGTGCGCCCACGACCTCGCAGTCGTCCGGGATGCCGTTGCCGTTGATGTCGCTCGAGGTGCCCATGGCGATGTCGATGGCATCAGCCACGCCGTTGCCGTTGCAGTCCGTGATGTTCGGATTGATCTTGAGCGTGTCGAGTGCGTTCAAGTCGTCGTTGAAGAGCACGCCAGCGATCCGAGCCGTCAGGCCGAGGTTCTCCGCAGCGCAGAAGATGCCGGGGAAGGGGGAGACGCCGCCCATTGCGGTGGGCAAGGGAGTGGTCAGGATGTCCCCTTCGGAAATCGGGATGCCGAAGATCGAGTCGGGCATGCCGACGACGGGGGAGCCGCGGCGCACGGAGAAGAGCACCATGTCGCTCACGCCGGTGTTCCAATCGTAGGGTTGTTTGGAGGGCTCAAAAACGCCGGAGCCGTTCTCCCAAATCGCGAGGGCGTCCA
>CALCXM010000046.1 GCA_937905825.1 uncultured bacterium | reverse complement strand
ATGGAGGAGACTCCACCGCATGATGAAGTCTCCTCGTTCCCCCTCGGGAACTCGCCCCCGCCCGAAGGTTTCCCGAAGACCTTCGCGCTGGGTGATCACTTCGACCGCAGCGATCGTCGCGACCTGAATAGCTCATGTGATCCGTTCAGCTCAAGCCCTCCCGCACCACCTTCATTCAGCTCATCATTCAGGCCTGCAATCAGCCCTGCATTCAAACAAGCAATCAAGTTCTACGGCTCGCCTACTCGTCTTCGGTCCAATCCAGAACCTCGAAGCGTTCCATCCACAGGCTCCCAAGCCGCACGGATCCCGCAGTGGAACCTTCGAGGTGGAAAGCGAGCCTTGCTGTTGAGTTGTCTCGCCTTCCACCCCAACAGACGGCCCGCGGTCCCCGAGGGCTCGAACCATTCCCGGCAATTCTTGTCGACGAGTGAGGCCGGTTGAAGCCTGGCCGGAGTTCGATTCACGTAGCATGGAGCCCCCTCGGCGTTGCGCGCTCGCCGTATTGGATCCCCACAGAGGAAGTGCTTGAACGCTCTCCAAAACCCTAGTCGCCTAGACGGGGGGGCCGAAAGCGACTGGGACCTGAAAGCCCGTGGAGCTAGGGCAGCTCCACGGGAATGACATGCTTAGTCCCTGCGACCAATTCCGTGAGCCCGGAGACCAACTCGATGCCACCATGCAGCGCTGTCCAACGATAGGAACCGCGCGGGATGGCGGGAAAGGTCAGGTGGCCCGTTGGGTCCGTTGTAGTTGACGCGGGCGAGGTGAGTAGCTTGCCTTCGCTGATCCACTGTTCAGCAGCTTGGTTCAAGTCGAGGGATTCGAGCCGGATGTAGACTCCTTCGATCCCCGCTCCACTCGCGGTCGTCACAGTGAATTTGAGGTCGGCGACTCGACGCAGTTTGATGGTCTGGGGTGCGGCGTTTTCACTCGCCTCCAGCAACTGCTGTGTAGGCCAAATGCCGTTGCCTTGGAACTCCGCGGAGTAGGTTGCGGGGCCCAGGTGTTCGAAGGCTAGATACCCGCTCGCATCACTCTCCCGAGGAAAGCCAACGCCAACCTCCCTGTTGTCGGCTGCCTTCAAGCGGCACTCGACTTGACCGAGGGGCGTCACTCCGTCCGCTAGCTTGAGCCGAATGGCGCAATTCGCGCTGAACTCCAGTTCTGTGATTGTCTGCAAGCCTCGTCCGAGGGCAACTGGCAGGCCCCACAGGTCTCCGAACTCGCTGTGCTGCAAGCCCGCAAAGCAATCGATGGGGGGCGAGCCACTGATTGTGCACAGGCCGTCGTCGTCACTGACGGCTTGGCGCCAGAGCGGGTAGACCGAGTCGTAAAGGGAAAGGGTCACCCCGGAAAGCGGGGCACCTTCCTTGTCGACGACGCGAAAGACGGAAGCTTGACCATCGAAGCGGATGCTTGCTCTTGTGACCTCTCCTTCCGAGACGCTGAAGACCGTTGATCCGGGGGTGCTGGTGCTGGTGTCGGATACCCGGGCAAGGTAATTGCCCGGGGCCAAGCCGTGGAACACCGCCTCGCCTTTGGCCGGGATGGTCATGGCTCGAACGAAGGAGGCCTTGCCACGGGCATAACTGTCCAGGTTCACCAATAAGTTTGGTGCGAGCGCTCCCTCGTGGGTTGTGCGATCGAGGTCGATGATCGCTCCTCCCGTGCCGCCAATGTGATATTCCGCCGTCCACTCGCGGCCGACGGGCTTTGGAACGCGAAGGCCGATGAAACTCCCGTCGGGAAGCACCAAGTAGGCGTTGCGTGTGTCGACGTTGACGCCCTCGAAGACTGCCTCGCCGCTAGGAGAGAGGGAGCGGAATGGGGTTCTATTGGCGCCGTCGATGTTGATCGAAAACTGACACTGGGTTAGGTCGATTGCGCCTGCGGGGATGACTCGGACGTGCAGGGCTCGCAGTGGGCGCATTCGGAGGATGCCTACATCTGTTGTTGCCTCGCTGTCGATCCGAAGCCACTTCTCGACAGATGAGTACCCGCGCGCCTTCACCACGAGCCCTGATCGGCCCGCTGGCATCTCCTTCAGCGAGAACTCGCCGCGAAAGTCGGTCTGCGTCAGCGCGCCACGCGGCATGAGAAGCTGGCGTCCATTCCCGATGCTGGCCTGCACCGTCGCACCGGAGATTGGCTCCCCCAACTCGTCCACGACTGTTCCTTGGACTTGTCTTGGATCAGAAAGAATGAGGAGCACTTCAGCGGGCTCTTGGTCGGTCACTGTGATGTGGTTCGCTGTGGAAGGAGCGTAGCCTGCGGCGCTGGCTAGGATTTGCACCTCGCCGAGGGGTGCTTCGTCGATCACGAAGAAACCGTCGCTGTTGCCGAAGAAGCGTTTCCTGCTGATCTTCCCTGGGTCTTCAGTTTCAAAGAGAATCACCTCGAAGTCCGCTACGGGCTCTCCATCGGCTACGCAGCGCCCCCTTACCCTTCCCGCGGGAGCTAGGGTCATCATGTGGGTGCCTGGGGAAACCTCTGGGACACCGAATCCGGCCAGGTGGTTCGCGGCGAATCCTGGTGCCGAGCCTCGCCAGGAAGAGATCTGTCCCGTGGGAATGATCCCGCTTGAGGTGTACCCATCTGCCATCAACTTCATGGCGACCGACTGGGTCCCCAATTCATCTTCCCAGAAGACCTCGACCAGCCCCTGCTTTATGGGCTGGTTCAACCCGTCAACAAGACCGAACCAGATGGTGTTGCCCCGCACGCCCTCGAAGTTGACCACGACTTGGGCGCCCGGTTCGGGGGCCGGAATCCGTTTGGTGGTCTCCGTGACTCGGAAGGACTTCAGATGAAAACTGAATGTGGAATACTTGCCTATGGGAACGGCCACGGGCCCCCATTCAAGGGACCCGCTCGGAAAGTTGACTCTGCCCAGTGGGTGAGGTGTCCCGGATGCCCAGCCCTCGATCAGGACAGAGTTCTCGTCCGGGTGCGGCTCGTAGCCGTCGCTCAGAGTGAGCTCTCCACTTGCTGTGAACGTAGGCAGCAGGTGTAGGTAGAGTTCTGGCCTGGGCGGGCCCTCCCATTCTTCAGTGAGCAGTTCTCCGCTGGAAGCTTGCAAGCCTACCGAGTCCGGAATGTACGGCAGGCTCACCCATCCTTCCGCGTCCGCGCTGGCCGACCTGCGAAGGAACAGGCGAACGGCTTTCTCCAGAGGCTGTTGCGCTCCCTTTTGCTTGGCCGGTTCGACAACCGCCCACTGGGAGACCACTGCGTCTGGAACTCCTCGATTTGAACCATCGACAACACGAACACGCAGAGCCATTGCGGAACTCAGCACGATCTGTGAGGCGATTGGCTCCGGCATTCCGGGTGTGAGCAAGAGGGCTTTGGCACGGTGCTCCTCGTGGGTGATCCAGATCACCGAGTCCTTCTCTTCAATCGACACGGGTGGATCTACGAACTCGAAGTTGCCATCCCCATCCGATAGTGCGTGGACGGTTCGCTCCTCAATCCAGCCCTCGTCTGCCCAACGGGGGTCTAGATCCTGCCAACCGCTCAGTGGAAGCAGCCATGTGCTGTGGAAGGAGGTCCAGGAGACACGTGCACCCTGGACTCCTTCGCCCGTTTCGTCGACGAGCCGGGCGGAGAGCGTGGGCTTAGTAACCAGTGCCCTCTGCTCGGGTGCCACATGGGTGTGCGAGGGAGCCGCCACACTACCGCTCTTGTCCTCTGCTTCCCCCGCTAGGTTCGGCGAGTCCTGATCATCCCCATGTGACTCGGAAACCCGCCCTCCTCGCTCCACCGAAGTGACTTGGTCGTTCTCAAGCCCGGACCGGTCACCCCTCCTGGAGCCGACAACGACCAGCGCCAAGAGAAGCAGGAGTCCTGCCAGGAGCGCCGCCTTCGATTTGGAGCTGTGATTCATCGGGGTATCACGGGCAGAATCCAGCTAGAGCCTATCCATCCCAGGATGGGAGGGCCGACTAAGTCGGCGGGATTGGAGTTGGGGGCGTGACTTCCGTTCGGGCGGTAGCCGGGCGCTGGTCCCCAATGGGGGGCGCGGATCCGCCGCCAGGCGCCAGGGATCCTGGGAACCGAGCTTCCCCTTCAGAGTCGGGGGCCAACAAGTTGTTCCCCGTTCCGTTTGCCCCCAGAGCCGGTATCAGGGTGAGTAGCAGCAATCCAAATCGCATGGCCTTCCTGTGTCGAGAGTTATCTAATGCTGAGCAACGCATGACCAATCCTCCAGGCCTGTTCCTGAACTTGGTGTTCCACATCCCTGAACGTCCGTTTCATTGTCTCCGCGGAATCATTGCGCTTGATTCGTCCGGCGCGGCTGAAGCGGTTCAGCCCCAAGAAGGCCTCAATCGATGGATGGTCCGTTGGCAACCGATCTGCAATCACAGCTGCGGCGAGGAGGGCCTGATCCGCGTCGCCACTAAACAGCGCATCCGCGTACCAGCTCATCGCAGGATCCCCGCGGTTGTCGGCAGCGTATGCTGCCTCCCGGTTGGCGACCATGCTACCTGCCGTGTCTTTCATCGCCCCACGAATCATTCCGATATTCTGCAGCGCTTGGGAGCGAGTGAGGGGGTTGGAATCACCCTCCAGAACTTGCCTTAGGACCGACTGTGCGCTCTGTGGTTGGTTCGCTTGAAACAGAACGAGTCCGAGGTAGATCCGAGCCGTATCGCTCGGCACCAGGCGAAGTGCTGTGCTCGCCATGTGAATCGCTTGGGTGCTACTAAGCGCCGAAGTAGCGTGCAGGTCTGTTGCCAGGAGCTTTCGGGCACATCGTTCCACCGGAGTGGTCGAGGTGATTCCGAGATTTCTGGTGACGCGAGACGAATAGTCGTTCGATGCGGAGTGCGACCGCAACTCCCAGTCATTGGACCAGTAGCGAAGGAGTTTGCCGTCCCGGGCATTCCAGTCGAGGACCAAGTCCTGAACCTTTAGCAGCAAGAGGTAGTGGAGCTCGTGACGATAGACTGTGACCAACTTGCGCTCCGCCCTGGTTAGCGTCGAATCACGGTGGGTCACCGGAGCCTGGGTCCGGCATGGGGTTCGGAACGGAGTCCTCCTCAGGAACGACGACCCAGGATCCGACACGACCTCGTTCAGGATCGCGTGAACTTCAGGGTCGAGGGTCATCGGGGTGCTCATCCTCTTGGTTTCCGCTTGCGGCGGACGCGGTCTAGTTTTTCGGTGGTGAGGAGCGCGGTGAACGCGAAGTAGATGGCGTCTCCAACGGTCTCCGTTGAACCCAGACCCATGGCCTTGCACGATTCCAAAGACTTGCCATCTAGGCAAGCGGCGAAGAAAGTCTCGCGGACACAATCTTGGAGGCTGTTGAACCTGCGGGTGGCCCTGGTGATAAGTGCTGACTCCACTCCCATGTATTGCATGGATAGGATGTGATCCTCGCTGTAACAGTCTTCGTGCAAGCGCGCACCGACTTCTTCGGACTCCGCTTCAAGCATGACGCCCAGGATCGCGCGATCAATGGGGGGAATGAGCGACTCGGGGCCGATCACCTCAAAGTCCGCATGGAGCGCTGCGAGCTGCGCGAGCAAGTACTCCATGACCAGTTGTGTGTCCAACAGAAGCGAGCGTTCACGAAGGCGGGACTCGACGAGGATTCCAAGGCGGTCCCTGCCGATGACGCCTTCAATTCGAATGAGCAGACCCTCGAGAGCGGACCGATCCAAGGGGCGTCCGGGACGGTTTGAACCGTCTGGCTCGGGTGTTGGCTTGGGCACGGGATCCGCGTCTGACGGCTCTGGCCCGGACGAATCATCACTTCCAGATCCCCGAAACTCTCCCAAGGCGAACTCTCCTCTTGAATTAATCAAGTGGGACACCCGATGTGACCCCTGATTGCAGTGTTAGATGGTCATGTGCTAATTGCAAGAGCGGAGTTTGCGGAACCCTCGATTGGATCCCTGTGACACTGGAGGGGGTTTGCCCTGGGTCTGGTGGATTCGGGTAGATTCAGGCAGGTCACGCACGCGGCTAGATTTGAGAGCATTGGTGCATCGGGTAGGGCATCCATCATGAAAAGGATAGCTCAGGTCGCCTGTAGGAGTTTGGCCCGGGTTTGGTCCTCGCAGCGCCGCTCTCCCGAGGGGTGGAAGGGCGCTGCCTTGGAGTGCGCCCCCTTGATCAAGGCTCTGATGAAGCGGAGGATTGTGACACTTTGGTCCGATGAGTTTGGAAGGAGCCATCAGCCTCAGGGGCCACGGATCGCGGCCGGGCGGGAAGCGGGCATGCTGGTCAGCGTTCTTTCGATTGAGTGCAGCGTGTTGGGCAGCCTGCATGGGGGGAACTTTTTTTTACTTCGGGCGAGTCTGTTTGGGGGTGAACTCGTCTAGGTGGGCGGGGGAGGTGGATGGCCTGCGCTGGCGGATTGGCGAGCGGGGCTTGGACTCAACGAGGACACTCAAGAACAAAGGAGGGGCGTGTGCCAGATCGATTAATCGGAATCGCGGTGGGGGGTGATGGGGGTGAGGCTTGGGATTCTCAGAGGATCCTGTTGGCCGGCTGGGTGGCGGAGGTGCACCCGAGATTGCTCGCGTTTGCGAAAGGGCACTTGATGCGCGCGTTGAGTCCCCACTTTGAGGCGGAGGACGTGCTGCAAGATGCAATCGTGCGGGTCTGGAAGAATCCAGAGAACACCCAAAGACTGAATGGGGTGCAGGCCTTTGAGCGCTGGATGAAACGGGTCATCTTGAATCGAGTGCTCGATTTGAGACGGATGCTCGGTGTGCGGGACAAGGTCTGGCCTGCGGGGGTTTCGGGGGGAGAAGCAGAGTCGGATGAGTGGGATCAACTCGATAGGATTCCCAGTCGCTCAAGCGCGGGGGATGCTGCGGGATTGACGGCTCGCCAGGGGTGTGGAGACGGGGTCGCGCGGGAACTGGGATTCCTTCGGTTCGAGGAGCACATCTGTGTGCTCATGCGCGACGTTATGGAAATGGACTGGAGGTCCGTGGCAGCCGCTCTTCGGCGCTCGACCAACGGAGCGAAGAGCTTGCGCCATCGCGCCCGGGGGCGGTTCCTTTAGGGCTCGCGTTTTCGTCGGAGCTGTTCGGCGCTCTTGGCGCCAAGGCTGCCGCCAGGGGCTAGGTGACCTGCCCGCGTTCGTAGCTCACTTGGCCCGGCGCACCCAGTGGCGGACTTCTGGCGGGGAGGGCAGGGGCGCTGGGCCGTTGCCTTCCAGCAGGAGCTTGCGCAGGAGTTCCTCGCCGTCCAACTGGGCGAGGACTTCGAGCGAGTGCACGTTGACCGAGGCGAGCCATTCGACGCCGCGGTGGCCCATCAGGGCGTGGCGCGCGAGGTGCAGTTCGGTGGTGAGCTGTGCTTGTTGGCCTTCGCCCAGGAACTCGAAAGTCTGGCCCTCGCCTAGGGCGCCCGCAAGTTGGGCAGCGCTGCGAATCGAGAGGGATTCGAACTTGTGCACTTGGTCCGCGTCCAAGCTCTTGAACTCGGCGACCTGCGGGGCGGTGGAGCGAACGAGGAAACGATCCACGAGGAAGATCGCTGGAATGCAAAGGAGCGTGGCAGCCAGGGCCCAAGAAAGCTGGCGGCGGCGATTCACGACCCGGCGCGGCAAGTCCGTTTCCCACTCGGGGATCCAACCCTTGGCCACCAGGAAGCGCGCGAAGGTGTAGCACTCCAACGCGAAGGGCGGGAAGCCCAGGAACCCCAGCAGGGGCATCTCGAACAGCTTGACCTCTTCAAAGAACGGCACGGTGTAGATCCACTTGGCGCTGGCCCAGAAGTTCCAGGACTCCCAGCACAGGCCGCAGATCGCTCCCGCTAGAAGAATGCGCAAGGGAACCGCGGGACGGCCCGCTGCCATGTGGGACCAGAGCGAGGTCTCACCGCGCTTGGCGAGGTAGGGCTCGAGCAAGAGCGCCGTCGCTCCCCAAATCAATGGGAAGAAGTAGCGCGGGAAGAGCATCGGCAAGGCCAGGAAGGCGACGCCGAAGAGGATCATCCACTGGCAGCGATTTCGGGTGACGCGCCAGGTCTCCGGGTTGCAGCGGGCGCGCTCGGCGATGCGGAAGGTCGAAAGGAAGTCCGTGGTCTCGAAGACGCCCGGCAGGACCGTGGCAAAGGAGACGAAGATGCCGAGCCAGCGCGAAAGCGTGTCCACCGGCAACCCCGCGTAGTACCAGTTCGCCAGCTGCAGGTTGGCGATCTCGAAGAACAGCCAGAAGGCGGCGGACCATGGCACCAAGTACAAGAAACCCCGGGGGCGATCGATCAGGATCGAGCTGCCCCGGCGCAGGTAGGTGGCTCCGTCCAGAAAGAAGATGTAGCTCCACCAGGCGAAGACGAAGAACCAGCTCGCGAAGGGCTCCTGGCCGCGCAACATGCCCGCCAGGGCCAAGCCGAAAACGGCCAGGGAACAGGCGATCAGCAGCCAGGCCAATTGGCGTCGGCTGGGTGTCGGGAGGGGGTCTTGGATTTCGGCGGGGAGGCCCATGGGGCCCTCTTCGGCAGGGGAAGCGGGCAATTGTGAGCGGAGCTTGGGCGATTCGATGCTCGCGCAGCAGCCCCGCATGCCCCGGGCTCAAAACACGGGACTCTAAAAGCGGAGTTCTATGTGTACAATCGCCTGAGCTTGGGCTCTCGGGCCCTTTGAACCCAAATTAGCTGCACAGAAACGAATCATCCCCAGGAGGGCCATGGGCGAGCAGAACATCGATGTCGAACAGGACGCGAACGCGCAACGCAACTTTGTGCGGGCCCTGTTGGAGGACTTGCAGGCCCTCGAACGCCTGATCGACGGCGGGCACATCGAGTCGGGCATCCGGCGCATCGGGGCCGAACAGGAGATGTTCCTGGTGGATCAAAGCCTGCGGCCCACACGCATCGCCGGCAAGATGCTCGAACGGCTGAAAGGCGGCTCCTTCACGGGGGAGCTGGCGCAATACAACCTGGAGGCCAACATGATGCCTCAGGTCCTGGGGGGCGACTGCCTGCGCAGCATGGAGCGCGCCCTCGACGGGGACATGGCCCAGGCCCGGCAGGTGGCCGCGAGCTTGGACGCCAAGGTGCTGTTGGTTGGGATCCTGCCGACCCTCGGCCGCGACAACCTAGGCTTGGACTCGATGACGCCCAACCCGCGCTACTTCGAGCTCAACCGAGCCATGAGCGACCTGTGCGACGGCAAGTTCGAAACCCTGATCAAGGGCCTAGACGAGCTCAAGCTGACCCACGACAACGTGATGCTCGAGGCTTGCAACACGAGCTTCCAGATCCACTTCCAAACAGGCGCGGAGGAATTCGTCGACCTCTACAACGTGGCCCAAGCGATCACCGGTCCGGTGCTGGCGGCGGCGGTCAACTCGCCCCTGCTCTTGCAGTACAGGCTGTGGCACGAGACCCGCGTGGCCCTCTTCCAACAGTCCCTGGATTCTCGCTCGCGCGCGCAAAAAGAACGGGGCGGCGCCCAACGGGTGCGCTTCGGCGACAGTTGGCTCAAGCAATCGGTGCTCGAGATCTTCCGGGACGACGTGGCGCGCTTCCGCAGCTTGATCCGTGGCCGAGAAGAGGAATCTCCCTTGGAGCTGATCGAGCGCGGGGTGATGCCCAAGCTGGGGGCCCTGTGCTTGCACAACGGAACGGTCTACCGCTGGAACCGGCCCTGCTACGGGGTGAAGGACAACATCGCGCACCTGCGCATTGAAAACCGCGTTCTGCCCGCGGGCCCCACGGTGCTCGATGAAGTGGCCAACGCAGCTTTCTTCTACGGCCTGATGAGCTCGATTTCGACGGAGTACGGGGACGTCTCCAAGGTGCTGAACTTCGACAACGTGAAGGGCAACTTCATGGCCGCGGCGCGCTACGGCTTGCAAGCGCAAATGCAGTGGCGTGATGGCCAGAGCGTGAAGGCCAGCGACTTGATCCTGGACCACCTGCTGCCCCTGGCCCGCGAAGGGCTCAAGCACCAGAAGATCGACTCCGCCGACATCGACCGCTACCTGGGGGTTATGGAAGAGCGCGTGAAGAGCGGACGCACCGGCGCCCAATGGGCCCTGGACTCCGTGGCGGCCATGGAGAACCAAGGCACCATGGGCGGACGCATGCGCGCGATTTGCCTCTCAACGGACAAGCAACAATGGTCCGGCAAGCCCGTGCACGAATGGGAGTTGGCCACCCTCGACGGGGAATCCGATTGGCTCGACGACTTCCGCACGGTCAGCCAGATCATGACCACGGACCTCTTCACCGTGCACCCGGACGACCTGGTGGATCTGGCCGCCAGCGTGATGGATTGGGAGCACCTGCGCCACGTGCCGGTCGAAGACGACGCGGGCCAGTTGGTGGGAGTCCTGTCGCACCGGGCCATCCTGCGACTGGTGGCCCAGGGCAAGGCCGTGCGCGGGGTCGGAGCGATCTCCGTGGGGGAGGTGATGCGCAAGGACGTGATCACCGCTCCCCCGGAAACCGGCACCCTCGAGGCCATCCACCTGATGCGCGCGCACAAGGTGGCCTGCTTGCCCATCGTGCGCGAAGGGGAGTTGATGGGCATCGTGACCGAGCACGACTTCATCGAAGTGGCCGCCGGCTTGTTGGAGGAAAAACTTCGACAGGGCTAAGCATGAGATGGGGTGAGGAATGGGTCGATGAGACCGTATCCTTGTCCGCCACGGACCCATGAAGCATTCGAGTCTCCCCCCCAACCCTGCCAGCAACGCGCGCGGTCCGGCCTTGGCCGCCGGCGTTGCGGGCAACTGCGCGCCCGCGGGCAGCGTTCCCGCGCAAGGCGCCGCTGGAACTCAAACCAGGGCCTCGCGCCCGGACCTGCAAGAGCACCTGCTCGGCACCTACGACCGGGGCCAGCCCGGCCCGCTGTTCATCTTCGTCGGCGGCATGCACGGCAACGAACCTGACGGAATCTGGGCCCTGCAGGATTTGCTCGCGGACCTAGCGCGTTCGCAAGCTCCCTTGTGTGGCCGCTTGGTGTGCTTTGCCGGCAACCTGGAAGCCCTGCGCCGCGGAGATCGTTACATCGACCGTGACTTCAACCGCGTCTGGTCCGAAGCAGACTTGGCGCGCGGCGCGGAATCAGGCATCCACGAATTCGAAGTGCGCGCAGGCCTCCTGGCACAAATCGAGTCGGAAATCCGCGGCGTCAAGCAGCCCGTAGTCTTCCTCGATCTGCACTCCACTTCCGCTGGCGGTTCGCCCTTCTCCATCATCGGCGACACCCGCCAAAACCGTCGCATCGCCTTCGCCTTGCCGGTGCCCGTGATCCTCGGTTTGGAGGAGAACGTGGACGGCGCCTTGCTCGGCTACTTTGGGGAGCGCGGGCACATCGCCGTGGGCTTCGAAGGGGGTCAACACCAAGGCGCCGACACCCGCGACAATCACCTGGCCGCCGCTTGGGTGACCCTGGTCACTGGCGGGGGACTCGTGGGCAAGCACACGCCCCAAGGCAAGGTCTCCTTCGATCAGCTGCGCAAGGCCGGGCACGGGCTTGCCGGCGTGGTGGAGATGCGTTATCGCCATCATGTCCACGTGCGCGAAGAGTTCGAGATGGTGCAAGGCTTCACGAACTTCGATCCCGTGCATGCGGGCCAGTTGCTCGCCCACGAAAGTGGTCAAGAGATTCGCAGTGATCAAGACGGTCTGATCCTTCTGCCGCTCTATCAAGGTCAAGGACAAGACGGCTACTTCCTCGGTCGTGAGGTGCGCCGTTTCTGGTTGCGCATCTCCACAGGTCTGCGCGTCCTGCAGGTCGGCAAGCTGGCCCCCCTGCTGCCCGGCATTCAGCGCGTGCAAGGGGAGGACGACACCCTGGACGTGAACCCGAAGATTGCGCGCTGGTGGGTGGTGGAAATCTTCCACTTGCTCGGCTACCGCAAGCACGAACCCGTCGAAGGCCGCCTGCGCTTCTCGCGCCGCAAGAGCTGGGCGTCGCGCTAAGGCTCGGCTGCTTCTCGCACGGAAGAAGGAGACGGATTCTAGGCGTGGCTTTGGTTGCGGGCTGGCGAGGCGACACGCGCACGCTCTGCTCCACCTCGAACTCTTGATTCGACACCCGCGCCGGATCCCACGGAGCTTTGTCCATCGCATTCCTACGGCGGACTCAGTCGGTGCTCGCCCGTGGGCTGCTCGAGCTCGATGGTTTCTTCCCAGCTTCCGTGGGGGGATCGGAAACGCAGGGTGGCTTGATTGCCGATCAAGCCTTGCACGGTGAGGGGGCCTTCGTTGCGCCAGTGGGCGAAACCTCCGAGTTCGTTGTCCCAGGCGATGCGCATGCTTGCCGGATTGAGGAACCGGGATTCCGGTAGCTGGAACTGGATCTCGACCGGGCCATCCCAGGGGGTGTCCGCGGGCCAGGTCAATCGAACGGACTTGAGTTGCAGGGTTCGGTCTTGCCCGGGGGCTACGTCGCCGAGAATCCGAAGAGGACGTCTCCCGCGGGCAAAGGTGGCTCGCGCTTCCTCGCGGCAACAAATCAGGATCAAGGAAGGGAGGGCGTCGCCTGAGGGGATGCGGTATTCACCGCGTGCGTTCCTTTGGATTTGGCTCATGCGCGCGCCGATCGGTTGGCGAGTTGAGGGCGGGCCATAGATCGGGATGAGCAGGGGATCGCCGGGGAGCTCCCCGGTGAACTGCACGCGGCCGGTGAGTTCCCTTGGGCTAAACCACAGGGGATTCCAGGGCAGCTCCAAGACATCTGAGCTCTTCAGCTGGAACCAGCCCGCGGGACTCCCGTAGTACTTCCGCTGCCAGAGGCCAGCGACCCAGGCCTCGGGACCTACGATGATCCGACCGCAAGGCACGTTTTGGAACAGCAGGGTGGATCCCGTCTTTGTGGGATGAAGTTCCATGTCGCCGGATGTGCGCAGGATCAGGGGAGCGTGATCTTCTGGGCAACCATGGACTTCGATTGTTCCTGTTCGGATCGGAACGAGGACGGGGACCACCTCGTTCCTCTCGAGCTCAGCGCGGGGCACGCGCACCAGAATCGTGGGTGGCCGGTTCGGCGCCAAGAGCCCGAGGGGCTCGGAAGGATCGGCAGTCGGGATTCCATCGATCCGCACGAGCAGGTCACCACCGGGCCAATGGAAAGGAACGGTGATGCCTTCCATGTTCGTCCTGGCGAAAGCCACTGGGGTCTCCTGGTCCGCTTCGAGGATGCTCAAGTTCCCAACGGGAAGCGGGCCGCCCTGGGCGGACTTCAAAGCGAGGGAGCGTGGCAGGTACGGGTCAAAGAACGCCGTCTGTTGTGGTCCTTGTGGATCTTGTGAGAGCAGCAGCAGCCCTCTGTCGAGCTCGGCTGTCGCGTGCAACTGCGGGCGGACCAGGAGCCGCGAGTTCATGTAGAGCCGATGATCGAGGTGGAAGCACGGCAGGTTGGCTTGCCCGTTCACGATGGTGTGCGCGGTCCACAGGCCGAGAACCCAGGAGCCATCTCCGACCTGAAAGTCCGCTCGCCACTCCGAAGGACCATCGAGGGGCTCGCCCGTCGTCCCGCTCATGCATTGAACTCGGTACCCGCAAGCATCCAATTGAATCTCGATCCGTTCGCTTGGGGGCGCTCCGATTCCGAAGATGTCGAGCATCCGGGGGTTGCGCGACACGTGGGTGAAGGGGCTGCTTTGGGACTCAGCGAACAAGCGGTTGACATCGCGCTGAAACTCCAAAACGAGAGGCGGCCTGAAGCCCAGCAAGCTGACTTCTCCTTGGGCATCGGTGACCACCGGATGGCCCAACATGTCGCCGGAGGCGGATTGGCGAACTTGCAAGGACACACCGGAAGCCGGCGCCCCGCTGCCGGAGTCGAGGAAGACAAGCGTGTGCGTCGAGCCGCCGACCACGAGCTCAACGAGCGGGCCCCCAGGTTCCACGAGCACCCGTTGAGAGATCGCCCCTCGCTCACCGCTGGCGGAGGCCCACAAGGAACTCGCGCTCGCAACTTGCCCAATTCCGTCGGCGCCGGTTTGACTCTCGAAGGGCGTCGCGTCGCGCGCGTCTCCCAAGTTCGTCGCAGGAATCCAATCCAGGGCGACTCCAGCGATAGGCACACCGTGATCGCTGATGACCCGAACTCTGGCTTGCAGGTTCGGAATGAGCTCCACGACGAGCTCGCTCTCCTCGGACTGTCGAAGCCGTTGTGTGTCGACTTGACTTGATTCGTAGCCGCGTGCTGAGAGCGCGAGGTTTGGGGCTAGGTTCGGGGAGTTGGGAATCAGCAAGCGACCATCGGCATCGGCGAACAGCTGGGTGGGAAGTGTGGAGGCGTGCTGGGGCTTGGGTAGAGTCAGGGCTGCGCGCACAGGAATCCTGGAACCTTGCTCGATCGCTCGTACTCGCAAGAGAGCTCTGGTCGGCGGCGTGTTCCTTGCTGGACTCGTTCGGGAACTCGGGGCGTCGGGCTCCGGTTCCTGGCGAAGCCACGCGGTGTCATTGGAATCTTCCGATGGTTGCACGACCGCATCCGAACGATTCCCTGGTGCCTGCGAGGCGCTGTAGCGCCAAAGGAACAGCACGCAAACCAGCAGGGCAAGGCAGGCGGCGAGGAGGTTCCGTTGCTTCATCGGGCGAAAGGCTCAGGCGTAGGGGCGAGGCAGGGAGAGGTTGAACGAGCAGGCTCGCTGGGCGGTGCGTGCGGAGCGCGAGCCCAAGGCTAGCAGGTCTCACATGGCTTTACGGGTTCCCATCAGCGGATCCGACTGCGCTGGCCATCACTGCGTGTCTTCAAAGTCCGGGGCCCCAAGTCGCCACCAGACAGAGCATGCGATGACGCGCGCTGTTGTGCAACGAGTCCATTCGCTCGAAGCGAGTGGTGCGGCAGCGGCGCGCTGAATGCGGAACCCGCTGGCGAAGGCTGGGTTTCGAGAATCCCTCTGGACGTTTCGCAATGGCTCGCGCTGCCCGCCCCGCGAGGACCGAACCCGAACCTACCGTCCGTACAAGGACAGCCTTCGGGCCAGGTCTTCGCTTTCCGGGCTGACCTGAATCGCTTCCTCAATCAGTTGAATCGCTTTGGTCTTCTTGCCGTCCAGGAAGAGCGCGATGGAAGCGGCGTCGAGAGCCCGCGCGAGCAGGTTGGCCGGGGTTTCCTCTTCGTTGCCTGCGGCAGGAGCGGGGACTCCATCAGGGCTGAAGGTCTCGCGGGCTTGCTTGAGGTACACCGCGGACATGTCCCCGAGGAAGTCGATCTCGCGGCGGTTCAACTCTTCACGCATGTCCCAAAAGTTCATGGTGGTGCGCAGGCCGAACGGCAACTGGTTGGGGGCGGCGTGCTTCCAGGCTTCTTGGGAAGCGACGCGCGAGGGCTTGGTCTGCCCACGTCCCAACTCGAAGGTGGCGAGCCAATCCCATGCTTCGTACCGAATGCTGGGCGGGTTGAGTTTGCGCGCGATCTCATAGATCGACTTCAAATCCACATCCGCGGGCGCTCCTTGAGACAGGGCCGCCGCGCGGGTCTCCCAGAAAAGCAGGCGCGCGCCGGTGATGGTCTTGCCCTTGGGGTCCGTGGAGCGAATGCTGGCAACGAGCTCGTCGTGACCCGCTTGGTCGCCCACGTCTCGCAGCTTCAAGGCCAAGCTGTGTTGCAGCGCGAGGTCCTGCGGGTTGGCGGCGACCTGGCGGCGGAAGTCACTGACCGTTCCCGTGCCCGTGGCGATCCGTTGCAACTCGACCACGAGGCTCGGGCCGTTGATGAATCCGATCACCGCTTCCTCGCGTTCCCCTTCCGAGTTGAGGAACAGCAGGGTGGGCAAGGTGGTGATGCCATAGCGTTGGACGAGTTGGGTGCCGGGGCCGCTGGCGATGTCGATGCCTACGCAAAGGGGCGCTTGTAGCTCAGAGATGACTGCCGGGTCCGCGAGGGTTTCGGCGTACATCTTGCTGCACAGGGCGCTGCCATCCATCCAGAAGTAGAGGGCCAAGGGCCGCTTCTCATGACGCGCTTTGCCGAGGGCGCTCATGTGCGGGCCCTGGAACCATTGGATCTCTTCGGGTTTGGCGGAATGGGCGGGAGCCGCGGAGGTCGCGTTCGCACAAAGGGGGAACGCACCCATGGGATCTGCGAGGATCGAGGTGGGCAACAAGCAGAGGGAAAGGAGGGGCAGGATCATGTCCGGTGGGGTGGAGCCATGCGGAAGAGGATGGGGATCCGTTGGCTAGCTTCTAACACGTTTGGATAGATGGAGCGAGGCGCGCCGGGGACGCAGGCTTTTGATAGTTTTCTTGGGAAGCCCGCGCAATCAGCTGGTCAACCCAAGGCGGGCGGGCTGGCGTAGGTCGCTGGAAGCCCGTTGAAAACGGCCGGGGCTCCCAATTTCCGGGCCTCAAGCACGGATCTGCTTGGTTGTCCTCCCTCTGAATTGTGTCGCGAGTTGGGGCAGCTACAATCCAACGCGATCCTTGCCTCTCTCCTGTGACCTTGCCGATGCTCTCCACTTTCCTGCTCCTTTCTTTCCTCATCCAAGGAGCCCCCGACACCGAGCTTGGGCTCGAACGGGGCAACGAGCGCGCTGCACAGCCCGTGAGTTTCAACGAGGACATTCGGCCGATTCTCTCGGACAAGTGCTTCGCATGCCACGGACCGGACGCGGAGTCGCGCAAGGGTCGCCTGCGACTGGACACGCGGGACGGAGCGATACGGGTGCGGCGCGGCCGCACAGCGATCACGCCGGGGGACCTGGAGCAGAGTGAACTGGTCGAGCGCATTCTGACCGACGATCCGGATGACTTGATGCCGCCCGTCGAAACGGAGAAGCATCTGAGCGCCCAGGAGAAGGCCATTCTCTTGCGTTGGATCGAGGAAGGGGCCGAGTACCAAGATCACTGGGCCTACCGCGTTCCCGAAAAGACAGCGCCTCCCGAGGTTGCCGATGGGGCCTGGATGAATAGCCCAGTGGACCGTTTTCTGCGCGCTAACTGGAAGCGCGTTGAACTAGAACCCGCAGGCTTGGCCGATCCCGTGACCCTGGTGCGTCGCTTGCATTTTGACTTGATCGGTTTGCCGCCCGCGCCGGAAGTCATCGAAGCCTACGCGAGCGATCCAAGCGAAGCCAACTACACCCAACTGGTCGACGAGCTCTTGCAGTCCGAGCACTACGGGGAACGCATGGCGAGCTACTGGCTCGACCTCGTGCGCTACGCGGACACCATGGGCTACCACTCCGACGACGAGCAGAAGATCTTTCCCTACCGGGACTACGTGATCTCCGCCTTCAATGGAAACATGGGCTTTGATCAGTTCACCCGCGAACAGTTGGCGGGGGACTTGCTCGAGAACGCCAGCTTGCAGCAACAGGTGGCAAGCGGCTACAACCGGCTCAATCAAGTCACCGGGGAAGGGGGCGCGCAACCGGGGGAGTACATCGCCAAGTACATGGCGGATCGCATTCGCACCACGAGCGAGGTTTGGCTCGGCGCGACCTTGGGCTGCGCGGAGTGTCACGATCACAAGTACGACCCGTTCACGGCACGGGACTTCTATCAATTCGGAGCGTTCTTCGCGGACTTGGAGGAAGTCGGGGTGTACTCCGGCGGGGCGCGCAGCACGGGGAACTATCCACCGACCGTGAACGTTCCCCAACCCGGTGAAGAGGAGCGCGCTGCGGAGCTCGCGGATCACGTTCAGTCCTTGATTGCAGAACGCAAGCAGCACTTCGCGCACCTGATCGAAACGGTGAAGGTGCCGGAACCTTCCGATTGGGAGCTGTGCGTGCCCTCGCAAGCGACGTCCAGTGGAGCTTCGGACTTGAAGCTGTTGCAGGACGGCTCGGTGCTTTCCACTGGCGAGCGCGCGCAGAACCAAAACTACTCCGTGGTGTTCGAGGCCAAGGAAGGCCTGCTCGGCAGTCTGCGCCTAGAATTGCTGCCGGACGAGAGCTTCAAAGGGTTGTCCCGGGGCAACGGCAACGCGGTGCTTTCGGGGTTTGAGGTGCGCGTTCTCGGGACGGAGGGAGAGCGGTCTTTGCAGCTTGCGAGTGTGGAGGCCGACGCAGAGACCCGCGGAGTTTGGCATCCGCAGGGAGTGCTCGACGCAGATCCGTTGACGGGTTGGGCTGCTTCCAAGGACGAGGGGCCCATGCAAACGCCGCGCAGTTTGCTCTTTCGCTTGGCCCAGCCGGAAGCCCTGGGGCCCTTGGATTCCTTGCAAGTCAGCCTGCGTCACGAAGCGGACCGCGAGTTCCACAACATCGGCCGCTTTCGTTTGTCGCGCTCGATGCGCTTGGACGCTCCGATGGCGGGCGGTCTGTGGGACGAGGACCTGCGCATTGCGATCGAGACGCCTGCTTCCAGTCGCGAGCGGGAACAAACCCAGCGCGTGCAAGCGTTCGTGCTGGCCAACGCTCCAGCATCCTTGACGGAACTCGATCAAGCGATTGCCACGGCCGAGAGCGCAGCCAAACAGTTCGAGGTCACGCGCAGCAAAACGATGATCAGTCGCACGGTGGATCCGCGGGTCACGCGGCTCTTGCACCGCGGCGATTGGTTGGATGGGGACGGCGAAGTGCTTGAGCCTGGAGTTCCCCACTTCTTGCCGCAGCCCGCGCAGGTCGCCGGGCAGCGCTTGACCCGTTTGGACTTGGCGGAGTGGTTGTTGGACGAGTCCAACCCGCTGACCGCCCGCGTCTTTGTGAATCGCCTGTGGTACCTGTTGTTTGGCAATGGCATTTCGAACGTGCTCAACGATCTCGGCTCCCAGGGGGAATGGCCGCGCCATCCTGAACTGTTGGATTGGTTGTCCGTGGAGTTTCGGCAGTCCGGTTGGGACGTGAAGCACATGGTGCGCCTCTTGGTGACGTCGCGCGCGTACCGCTTGAGCTCCGCGCCCAGCGCCGAGCAGCTTGCCGCCGATCCATTGAACCGTTTGCACGCAAGACAAGCGCGCTTCCGCTTGCAAGCGGAGTTCGTGCGCGACAACGCCTTGGCCATCAGTGGTCTCTTGCAACGGGAACCCGGCGGGCCGAGCGTGAAGCCCTACCAACCCGCAGGCTACTGGGCCGATTCCTACAAGAGCGTTGGCGTGCCCCACGAGTACGAAACGAGCAGCGGGCCGGATCTCTATCGGCGCGGGCTCTACACCCTTTGGAAGCGTTCGTTCTTGCATCCAAGCCTCTTGGCCTTTGATGCTCCCTTGCGGGAAGCTTGTGAGGCGCGCCGGCCGGTTTCCAACACGCCCTTGCAGGCTTTGGTGTTGCTCAACGATCCCACCTACGTGGAAGCGGCCCGGGCCTTCGCGCTGCGTGCTCTGCAGGAGACCGATGGGTCCACTTCAACGCGCATCACTTGGATCGTGCGCCAAGCCATTGGGCGCGCGCCGACGGCGGCAGAGTTGGAAACGCTTCAGCAATTGCACGGCGCGCACCTGAAACGCTACGCGGCCGACAAGGAAGCGGCGCAAGCCTTGGGAAGCGTGGGGGAGTTCCCCGTGCCCGTGGGAATCGATCCCGTGGAGCTCGCCGCCTGGACCTCGGTGACGAGGGTTGTCTTGAACCTGCACGAAACCATCACGAGGAACTGAGATGAAGAACAACCAGCGATACAACCGGAGGGACCTCATGCGCATGGGGGCGGCGGGTCTGGGGAGCGCGGCCCTCGGCTCCTCTTCTTTCGCCGCCAGCCTGTCGAACCCGGGGCTCTTCCAATCCCTCGCGCAACAAGGCGCCAGTGCCGGCGCTTTGGGCGGTCAATGGCAAGGAGTCGTGAACCCCTTGCACCACGCGGCCAAGGCCAAGCGCGTGATCTACCTCTACATGGCGGGGGGACCTTCCCAGTTGGAGTCCTTCGACTACAAGCCCGAACTGGCCAAGCTGGATGGCCAGCCGATGCCCGAGTCCCTGACCCGCGGGCAACCGATCGCTCAGTTGCAAGGGGCGGAGTTGATCTGCAAGGGCCCGCAATTCGAGTTCAAGAAGCACGGGCAATCCGGCCAAGAGATCTCCTCGCTCTTCCCGCACATCGCCGGGATTGCGGACGACATCACCATCGTGCGTTCGATGGTCACCGAGCAGATCAACCACGATCCGGCGCACACCTTCATCAACACCGGCCGCCGTTTCTCCGGGCACCCGAGCATGGGGGCCTGGATCAACTACGGCATCGGCAGTGAGAGCGAGAACCTACCGGGCTTCGTCGTGTTGACGTCCGTTGGCGGTGGTCAAGCGCAACCGATCGCTTCGCGTCAATGGCAGGCTGCGTACTTACCGAGCGAGTTGCAGGGCGTGAAGTTCAAGTCCACCGGCGACCCCGTTTCCTACGTCAGCGCACCCCCGGGATCGAGCGCAGCGGATCAACGGGAGATCGTTGACGCGGTGCAACGCTTGAACGCCCTACGCGACGCGCAAGTGCCCGACCCCGAGATCTCCGCGCGCATCAGCCAGTACGAAATGGCCTACCGCATGCACG
This sequence comes from uncultured bacterium, assembly GCA_937905825.1. GTDB lineage: Bacteria > Planctomycetota > UBA1135 > UBA1135 > JABACD01. Next base: position 739 of record CALCXM010000046.1, on the reverse strand, counting down.
CCAGCGTGCCCGAACTCACGGACCTCTCCGGCGAGCCTCAACACGTCCTCGACATGTATGGCACGCAAGGTGCCGACGGCACCTTCGCTTCCAACTGCCTGTTGGCCCGTCGCATGGCGGAACGGGGGGTGCGCTTCATCCAGCTCTATCACCGCGGTTGGGACCATCACAGCAACTTGAAGAACGACATGCCGGTCTCCGCTGGTTTGGTCGATCAAGCCTCCGCTGCGCTCGTCAAGGACTTGAAGCAACGCGGCATGTTGGAGGACACCCTGATCCTTTGGGGCGGTGAGTTCGGACGGACGCCCATGGCCCAGGGCAGCGGCCGTGATCACCACATCCGCGGCTTTTCCATGTGGATGGCGGGCGGCGGTTTCAAAGCGGGGACGACGTACGGCGAGACCGATGAGCTGGGCTACAACGCGACTCCGGAAACCGTCGTGCACATCCGCGACTTCCACGCCACGTTGCTGCACCAGCTAGGCCTCGATCACCGGCGCCTGCGGGTGAAGTTCCAAGGCCTCGACCAGGGCTTGACCGGCGTCGAAAAAGCGCGGGTGGTGCAGGAGATCTTGGCGTAGTTCGCCGCGAATTCCTTCCCAACTTGGGCCGTGCCGCGCTCCAGACTTAGCCAGTCGGCCCGTGTTGACCGCTTGCGAAGGCAGGTGCGCGCCTGCCCGCGCAACTCGGACTAGTGGTTGTGACCGCCAGCCCCGTGAACGTGACCGTGCGCCAACTC
>CALCXM010000045.1 GCA_937905825.1 uncultured bacterium | reverse complement strand
TCTCGGCCTGTCGGTCCTCACGCTCTACGCGTTCTCGGTGGAGAACTGGAAGCGTCCGAGTGCGGAGGTGCGTTACTTGATGCGCACCTTGCGTCGCTTCTTGGTGGAAGAGCGCCCGACGTTGATGGAAAACGGGGTGCGCTTGATGGGCCTGGGGCGCTTGGACGACATGCCGGCGGAAACCTTGGCCACCCTGCGTGAAACCGAGGAGATCACCGCGGACAACGGCGGTATGCTGCTGCGTCTGGCCCTCTCCTATGGAGCGCGCACGGAGCTGGCGAATGCCATGCGCCTGGCTTCCGAAGATGTGCTGAACGGCAAACTCAAGCCGGAAGCAATCGACGAGGAAACCCTGCGCAACTACCTCTACGATCCGAGCACCCCGGACCCGGACCTGTTGATTCGCACGGCGGGGGAGATGCGCATCTCCAACTTTCTCCTGTGGCAGATCTCGTACTCCGAGTTCTACGTCACGGAGGAATGCTGGCCCGGCTTTCGCAAAGAACAACTGCACGGTGCCCTGCGCGCCTACGCTGGGCGTGAGCGACGTTTTGGCGGTTTGATTCAAGACCAGCCCGCGGAAACGGACGGCGAGGGGAAGTAGGCGTGGCTTCACGTGGAAAGAAAATTCTGATCCGCACCGGCGTCGGCACGAGCTTGGCCGTGGTCCTAGCGTGGATTGTCTCGATGGCCTATAGCTCCATCGATGGGTTCTCGGTCTGGTTGCCCGGCGCCATCTTCAGCGTCGGTTGCGTTTACGAAGTGGCGACCATGCAGCGCGCGGTTCCCAAAGCTCTGCGCCTGGCGCTTGCGGTGGGATTGATCACCGGCCTGGCGCCCGGGCTGGTGCACTACTTCGGCGAACAGCTCAGCCTTAGCAATCCATATCCCTACCTCACGCGCTTTGGCATTCTCGGCACCTACCTAGCAGCGGCCCTGGCGTTCCTCGTGTTCGCCATGCTGTCCAAGGCCGGGCGCTCACGGATTGCCCTTTGCCTAGGCATCTCCCTGTGGGTCTTCGCGCCCATGACCTCCCTCGCTTTCATTTGGTCGGACTACGGCGCGCATGGTTTGGTGGCCCTCTTGGTGCTTTCCAAAATCGGTGACATCTTCGGCTACTACGTGGGCAGCGCGATCGGCAAGACGCACCCCTTCCCCAACACGAGCCCGGGCAAGACGACTGCGGGTTGTGTGGCGTCGCTGGTGGTGGGAATCATCGCGGGCGGGCTCTTCGCCTACTTCGAGATGCTGCCGAATGGAGCCCTGGGGATCGTCGCCGGTTTGCTCGGGGGAGCTCTGGTGAACATCGCGGCCCAAGCCGGCGACCTGTTCGAGAGTCGCATCAAGCGCATGGCGCAGGTTAAGGATTCGGGGAACTGGTTTGGCCCCTCGGGAGGGGTGCTGGATTTGGCGGATAGCCTGTTGTTCTCCGTGCCCATGGCCCTCGTGACCTGGCCACTGCTGTTCGCCTAGGAGCCCGGGATTTTCACCGAGTCAACCGAGAAGGGGCGAGCGTTCAAATTTGAGAGGCGGCCCTTAGTGGCTGTCAGCACACGGTTTGGCTAGCAGCCTCCCAGGAATACAAATTGGCCCCTGTCCGCGTCACGGCGCTTCATTGACAGATGAGCCTCCCCGAGGCGATCCTTTCGCCACAGTTCGGACGCCTATCCCAGTTTCATTTTGATCGAAATCACGATTCCGCTGCAGTCCCGCGATGAGGCCGTCCTCGTTCTCGGGCCCTATGACCGCTTCGCAAAGCTCCTGCGTCAAGATCTCCACATCGAGATCTTCACGCGCAATGGAAACCTACGTCTGAAGGGCGAGGAGTCCGATGTGCTCGAGGCCAAGCGGCGCATCGACCATCTCTTGGGCAAGTTGCGCAAGGGCCGCGAGCTCAGCCTGCGAGAGATCGAAGAGATCCTGGTGGGCAAGCCGAAGGATCCGCGCACGCAGAAAGACCAGGCGCCCGCCGCGACTCCCCGCAATTCACACGGAACGACGGCCACCCGGCCGGCGCGCAGTGCGGCGGGTCCGGAACGCAAGGCTCCGCGCTTCCGCTTCCGCCCGGTGGAGCCGCGCGGGGAGAACCAGCGCGCGTACCTGGACCTGATGGGCAAGCGCGACCTGGTCTTCGGCACAGGAGTCGCCGGCACCGGCAAGACCTTCTTGGCCGTCGCTGCGGCGGTCAAGGCCCTGCGCGCTGGCGAAGTCCGGCGCTTGATCATCACGCGACCGGTCGTGGAAGCCGGTGAGAACCTGGGCTTCCTGCCGGGAGACCTTCAAGCAAAATTGAACCCCTACGTGCGTCCGATTTACGACGCCCTGGGCACCCTGCTCGAACACGAAGACGTGCTGCGTTTGGAAGAGATGGAGATCATCGAAGTGGCGCCTCTGGCCTACATGCGCGGTCGCACCCTGTCGGACGCCTTCGTGATCCTTGACGAAGCGCAGAACACGACGGTCGGCCAGATGAAGATGTTCCTAACACGACTCGGCGAAGGGTCGCGCATGGTGGTGACGGGCGATCCGACCCAGAACGACTTGGACCCGCGGGTCAAGAGCGGTTTGAACGACGCGCTCTGGCGTTTGCGTAGCTACCAAGAGATCGGCATCGTCGAGTTCTCCGCCAAGGACGTCGTGCGTCACTCCCTCGTCGAGAAGATCGTTCGAGCTTACGACAGTCCGGCAAGCCACGAGAACCCCGGAGCCGGGGAGGGCGCGAGCAAGTGAGCTGGATTCGCTCTGGATTCTTCGGAGGCAACACGTCGCCCCTGCGCAGGGTTTCGCCCGAGAAGGCGAAGGCCATCGAATCCAAAGCGCGTAGCAATCGCTTGCCCCAGACGGGCGAGAAGGTGGCCTTGGCTGTGGCATCGGTGATCCTCGCCTCCCTGCTTCTAGGAGCAGGCGCGGACCTTTCCGCCCGAGGTTGGCTGGGACTGACCGTCATCACCGGCGTGGCCATGGGCCTCTTCCTGCGCTTCCTGCTGGAATTCCGTCGCGAGGTGCTGCTGTCCCTGAGTCGCACGGTGACCCTGGCGGCCTTCATGTTGGTCAGCCTGTCGATCCTGCGTTCCTTCGACTCGTTCGTCGGGCTCGAGCACACGGACTTCCTGCCACTCTCTTTGGTGGCGATGGTCATGGCGCTGGTTTGGAATCGCTCGATCGCCCTGGAGACCATGGCCTTCGCCGGCGGGCTCTTTGGCATGTTCCTCTTCCTGCACGGGAATGGGGACTCGCGGGAGACCGAGGGCTTGGTGGTTTCCATCGGTGGCGCGTTGGTGGCGGCTATGGCAGCTGGTTACATCCGGCGGCGCTCCGCTCTGGTGCGCGTCGGGATGGTGATCGGTGTCACCCAAGTTCTGATCAAGTCAGCGCTCTTGCTGATGCGCCCGGAGATTGTCGATGGGGGCGAAGAGCTCTGGTTGCTGTTCCTCTTGGGAGTGCACGGGTTGGTCATGGGCCTGTTGGTCTCCGGTCTCTTGCCGACGATTGAAGCTGCCTTCTCAGTGACCACGGACATCAGTTTGTTGGAGCTTGGCAACACCCACGAGCAACCGCTCTTGCGCAAGTTGCTGTTGGAAGCTCCCGGTACCTTTCATCACTCGTACATCGTCGGGCTGCTCTCCGAAGCGGCGGCGGAAGCGGTGGGGGCCAACGCTCTCTTGGCGCGGGTCGGCGCGCTCTACCACGACGTTGGCAAGCTCAACAAGCCCGGCTACTTCGCGGAGAACTCACCGGAGGCCCGCGGGCGGCACCGGGAACTGACCCCGGAGATGAGCCTCTTGATCATCGCAGCACATACGCGCGATGGGGTTGAGCTCGGACGCTACTACAACTTGCCTGAAGCGATCCTGAGCTTCATGCCGGAGCATCACGGCACCTCGCTGATCGAGTACTTCTATCACGCCGCGCAGCAGTTACGCGGTGAGGAGCACGTGAACGAGGAAGCGTTCCGTTACCCGGGTCCCAAGCCCCAGCGCATCGAGACGGCGATCGTGATGATTGCTGACGCTTGCGAGGCCATCGCGCGCCAGATGCCCGACCCCAACCTGTCGCGTTTGGGCGAGATGGTTCACGAGGTTGCCTTCAAGCGGCTCATGGACCGACAGTTCGAGGAATGCGCCATGACCCTGCAGGACCTAGCGCGCATCGAGGCGGCCTTCGTGCGCGTCCTGCAAGCGATCTACCACACACGCCCGACCTATCCGAAGGGCGGCAAGCCCAACCCCGCGGACCTCTCTCAGCCTGCTGAGGAGCGGCGCGCGGTGGTCGAAGCGGCCCAGCGCGCAGCGGCCGGCAGCAAGTCGTGACGGTCGAGTTGGCCTGGGACACGGCGGTCCCCACGGGGATTTCCGATCAGCAGCTCGTTCGCGCAGCCCTGGCGGCCTTGCAGCACGGCGAGTTGCCTGAGATGGAGCTGCAAGTGGTCATGGTCAGCGATAGCACCTTGGCGGAAATGCACGGGCGCTTTCTCGATGACGATTCACCCACGGATGTGATGGCCTTCGACTTGGGAGATGAAGACGAGGGGCCGAATGGGGAGGTCTACGTCAGCGTGGATTGTGCTCGACGTGTGAGCGCGTTGCGGGCGGGCACTCTCGACCGGGAGTTGGCGCTCTACGTGGTGCACGGCTGTCTGCATCTTTGCGGTTACGACGACCATGAAGAGCAGGATCGCACTCGCATGCGCGCAGCGGAGAGCCTCGTGCTCGGCAACTTGGGGTATCCCCCGGACAACGGGCCACACGAACTCGAGTAGGTTCCGACGGACGCGAGTTCGCGTTTTCGGACCACAAAAACAAAAAAACTTCGTTCGATTCCTGCTCGTGAGTCACGAAGGCAAGAGCGCGGGAAGTGCGCTTCATTCGGCGAATAACTGCCGATCTCAATTGCGCGCGTGCACTGCCTCTCCCCAAAAACGGGATGGGTTCCCATGTGACACGCTTGACCAAGCGTTTGGATTGCTTATCCAGAGAGTCATCAACACTTCATTGAACGGTGCTTCGATCACCAGATGATGGAGATAAGGAACTCGCTTGGACAAACACGACGGATCAGCAACGAACGACCTGATGATGCCAACCGGCTTCGGATGGAACGTGCCTGTTTCAAAACTCGTCGTGCCAGAGGCACGCGGACCACGGCGACGTGCCTGGCGCAATCCCCAAGGGGAGACGGGCGCAGACGACGCGCCGGACGCTTCGGAGGACGACCCGAAACGCATGGATCCGATGGATCCGATGGATCCGAAGGGCTCTACCGAAGTGCCTGCCGCAGCCCCCAAGCCCAACACGGGCATCGAGCCGGGAAGCGAGCAGGACCGCCTTTGGAAGGACTATCACGCCAACCCTTGCGATGAGACGCGCAACGCTCTCGTCGAGATCTACCATGAGTTTGCGGAGACGGTCATGCGACGCTTTGCAAGTCGTCTGCCGAGGTCGGTGGATCGCGGGGACCTCTCGACCGCGGGCAGCGTGGGTCTGATGAGTGCGGTGGCGGGCTACAACCCGGAGCGCGGTGTGCGCTTCGAGTCCTACTGCGAGTTGCGAGTCAAAGGCGCCCTGCTCGACGAGCTGCGCACCCAGGATTGGCTCCCACGCCCCTGGCGCCAGCGCATGGAACAGCAGAAGCGCACCATTGAAGCCCTGCGAGCCCGGGAAGTGCGCGAGCCCACGGATGCGGAAATCGCCCGGGAAATGGGCCTGGGCCGGGATCTCTACCAGCAGCTCTTCGGAGTGGGCCTGCCCGGGACGCCTACGGGCTCCATGGGGGGCGGGCATTCCGAAGAGGACGCCATGCTGATGCTGGAGGTGGTTCCGGACCCCTCCGTGGTGGACCCTGGTGAGCGTCTGACCCACGAGGAGCTTGTCTCACTCGTGACCCAGCGGCTCTCGGACCAGGAATACCGCATCCTCTACTTGCGCTATTGGGAGGGCCTGGCGATCCGGGAAATCGCTGGGCTGACCAAGCTCTCGGAGTCGAGGGTGCGCAAAATCCACGCGCGCCTTATCGAACGCTTGCAGGAACGAATGCAAGTGAATCCGGCGGACGAGTAGGCTCCAACGAGCGAATTCGCTCTGATTCCCCACTGGGAGGGCGGTTTTTCCGGGATGTCGCGGATCCTTGGGTAGTGTTAGGTCGTCGTTTAGGTAGCCCCTAGCGATCCTGTTCACTCTCAGCACTACCCATGTACAAGTCGACCCTCCCGCGACCCTGCGTTGCTCTCCTGGCCCTACTGGTCCTGCCCGCCGCCTCCTTCGCTCAAAGCGCCCCTCAAGGCCTAGAAATGCCCCTTCCTGGGGGTGCGATGTCCGAGGAAGCTCCGAATTCCGTCCTGCAGGAGCCCGCGGTGATGCCCGGCGAACGCCTGGACCCCATGACCTACGGCCCGAGCGTGATCGAGACCATGGAGCAGGTGATGGAGCGTGAGCGCCAGAATCCCTCTCCGCGTCGCAACATGAAGGCTCGCAATGGAGCTCAGGGCACCTGGGCTGTGCCGTCCAAGCGCGGCAGCTTCTACCCGCATTCCGGGGAGCACTACCTGATCAACAAGTGGGGCGACACGCGCATGTCGATCGAATTCGGCGCCGCCGTGGACTTCAAGTCTGTCTGGGTGACGGGCCACGCAACGGAAGCCATGTGGGCGGACGGCCTGCGCCTGCACGGCTACGTGGGGGAAGAGTTGGTGGCCTCCACTGACTGGCTGGAGGCATTGAGCGCCGAGGGCGAGCTCGTCTCCGCAAACTTCGAGAACGTCACGAGCATTCAAATCGAAGCGCGCGCCGTCTACGAAGGCTCCGGCTGGTACGGGCTCGACGACCTGTCCTTCAGCCGTTCGACCGAGGCTGGCGAGACCGAACAGGTGCTGATCGATTTCGAGGATCTGTCCTTCAACGTTCCGATCACTGGCAGCGGCTACGCGGGATTGACCTGGCCCCAGGGCACGGGAAGTTTCAGCATGCCGCCCACGGAGATTCATCCTCCGCAGACGCCGCCCGGTGCAGTGACTCCCGGCTTGGATGCTTCCGACATGACGAGCAACGTTCTGCTCGGCGGTGCGGGCACGGCGCCGACACTAACGTTCTCCTTCCAAGGTCCACGGCTTGGAGATGCGGGCGCGGGCTACTTGCCCCCGGACACGCACGGAACCGTTGGACCGAACCACTTCGTCGCGGTCGTGAACCAGAACATTTCGATCTACAACAAGGCCACGGGAACGCGCCTCAGCAGCGCCGGTCTCCAGAACTTCTGGGGCGTCTCCGGCAGCGCCGGGGATCCCCGCGCGGTCTACGATCACCATGCGGATCGTTGGATCATCATCGCAACGGACTTCAGTCAGCGACTGCGCTTGGCCTACTCCTTGACTGACGATCCCACCGGAGCTTGGTTCAAAACGAGCGTCACCCTCTCGGCTGGTGTGGACGCCAACCGTTGGCCTGACTACCCGACCCTCGGAGTCGACGCCACGGGCATCTACTCGGCCTCCTACATGGTCGGCGGAAACTCCATGAGCATCTTCGCCATCGACAAGGCGCCTTTGCTCGCGGGAACGCCGAGTCTGGGAACGGTCACCGCTTGGCGCAACCTGGCCTGGGAAGGGGCGATTCAGCCCGCGGTGACCCACGGCAACCCGGGCCGCATGTACCTGATTTCCCGACGTTCGAGCACGAGCTTGCGTTTGCGCTACGTCACCGGTTCCATGAGCAACCCGACCCTGAACAACCCGGGCAACGTGACCGTGCCGAGCCACAGCAGTGCTCCGGATGCTCCTGCGATGGGGAGCGTGGCGCCGCTGGATGGGCTCGATTGGCGGCCGCAGAACGCTGTGTTCCGCAACGGTTCCCTGTGGATGACCCACGGAGTGCGCGTCAGCGGGCGCGGCGCCGTGCGCTGGTACGAGATCGATCCGATCAGCCTCACGACGAATCAAGTGGGCACGGTCAGCGACAGCGTGATGCACTGCATCATGCCCTCGATCGATGTGAACGCGAACAGCGACGTGCTGGTTGGGTTCTCCGGTTCGGACGCCTCGATCTTCCCCTCTTCCTACTTTGCTGGCCGGCTCTCGTCGGATCCTTCCGGACAGATGTCCGCGCCGCAACTGCTCAAGGCCGGAGTGGCCGCCTACAACCAGGCCAGCTCGGGAGGAGTCAACCGCTGGGGTGACTACAGCAACACCTGTGTGGACCCCTCGGACGACCTGACCTTCTGGACGATCCAGGAGCACGCACGCACCAGCAACAATTGGGGCACGCGTATCGGGAAGGTCGAATTCCCTGTGAGCTGCATCACTCCCCAGAACTACTGCACCAACTCGACGAACTCGACGGGCAATGTGGGCACGATCTCTCACACGGGGCAGCCGAGTCTGGGAGCGAACAACTTTGAGTTGTCCGCAGGTGGATTGCCGACCAACAAGCCGGGACTCTTCTTCTTCGCGCCGAACCAGGGATCTACTCCGCTTGGCAATGGCACCCTGTGCATCTCCGGGCAAATCACGCGTTTGCCCGTGATCTCCTCGGATGCCTTCGGCTTCGCGGCGCTGACCTTGGACTTCAACTCCCCGCCATTCTCTTCGGGTTCCACCCAGGCAATCGTGGGGGACACCCGCTACTTCCAGTTCTGGTACCGCGACCCCGCGGCTGGCGGAGCGGGCTACAACCTGACGAACGGCTTGACCGTGACCTACTGCCCTTGAGCGAATCGCTTCGATGACGGATAGGTTCGGAGGTGGGCGCTAGGCCCCGCGCCTCTGGCTACGCGAACTGCGGGGGTCTGAAGTCTGTGCTTCAGGCCCCCGCGCACTTTCGGCCTCGAACTTTTGGTCCCTCACGGGCGGCCTGCCTAGGACCCGCGATCCTGCTGAACTGGCTACAATCTGGGGATGAAAGCCAAGAGCGCGAAGCAGACACTCACCTGCAAGCAGGTGATGAAAAGACTCAAGGACCTGGGCACGGCGCAGAACGTGAAGACCTTTCGCAACCACGGCGTCACCGGGGACCTCTTCGGAGTGAGCTACGCCAACTTCAAAAAGCTCGACAAAGAGATCGTCGGCAGTCAGGAGTTGGCGGAGGAGTTGTGGGCGACGGGCAACCACGATGCGCGGGTGTTGGCCTGTTGGAAAGCCGATGAGAAGCGCGCGACCATCAAGTCGATCGACGCCTGGGCACGGGAGGCGGACAATCATGTGATCGGGTTCGAGGTCGCCGTGTTCGCGGCCTACACGGATCTAGGCGCGCGAATTTCGCGCAAATGGCGGGCGCTGGCGAACGAGGATCGTTGCGCCTTGGGTTGGCGTGTCCTCGCTAGCCTGGCCATGCAGCCGGATCGATCTGTTGAAGAGGGCGGGGTGCTCGATCAAGAGCTCTTGGATTGCTTGCCGATCCTTGAGCAGACCATCCACGGCGCTAAGAATCGTGTGAAGCAGAACATGAACCTCGCTTTGATTTCGATCGGCTGTCGAGCGAGCACATCCAAGCAAGCCCTCGCGGTCGCCAAGCGCGTGGGTGTCGTCGAGGTGGACCAAGGCAACACCAGTTGCAAAACCCTGGTTGCCCACGAGCGCATCCAGCACACCCTGGCCCACTACAAGGCCAAGGGGAAGCTGCCCACCGACGGCGCCGGCGGACAGCGTCGTCGCCACTGCTAGAGCGCCTGAAGGGCTTTGGGTGGTTGAGGGAGTGACCGCTTGAGCGGCGGAAGTGCCAGGGGATGCCGGCGCAGGACTCGTCAGCCCCATGAGGGCTTGGTGAATCGCTCTGCAGCGTGTGCGAAAGGAATGCTGGGGTCTGTTGCCAGCCTCCAGCAGGGGGCTTGAGAGGGGATCTGGTGACCCATTTTAACCCCCAGTTTTTGTCCCGCCGATCTGGGAAGTCGTGAGTGCATCCGGGGGATTCAAAGTGCTAGGCTTCCACCCGTGTACGAGGACCTAGTCGTGGAGATTCGCCCTGAAGGCGATGGAGTTCCCCTCTGGGTATTGCACCCGATTGGAGGTGCGGTTCTATTCGCCAGACGCATGGCTGAGCTCATGGAAGCCGGGCGGCCTGTACTTGGAGTTCAGGCCCAGGGCTTGGACGGTCGAGTCGAACCGAAGACCACCGTGCCGGAACTCGCCGAGGTCTATGCCGGCGCTATTCTTTCACGGCAAAGCACAGGGCCCTTCCTAATCACCGGGCCGTCCTTCGGTGGATACCTCGCCTTGGAGGTTTCGCGCATCCTGACGGACAAGGGCCATGAGGTTGCCTTGACCGGACTGTTCGACGCCTATGGACCGGAGTATCCACGCAAGCTGCACGGGCTCGACTACTACCGGGCCTGGCTGGTTTCGTTCGTTCGCGCGAGCGTCCAGGAGAAGGTGGCCACGATTCGCCGCATCCTCTCGCGCTCACCCTTCCTCAAGGGCGCTTGGCGCTACGAGTCGGGCGACAGATTGAAGACCGCCTACCACACGATGGCCGCTCCCATTCGGCGTGTGATCTTGGCCAACATCGAGGCCGCCCGGGCCTATCGACCACAACCCTACAGCGGGCACCTGCACCTCTTTCACGCCACGCAAACCCCCAAGAACTGGCCCGGTCACGCCTTTGACGCGGAGGACAACGGCTGGGGGCCTTATGCCCTGGCGGGCGTCTCCGTGACGCTGATCGATGGCACCCATCGCACCTTGATGGACGACCCAACCGTGCAGCAGGTCTCCCGCGAGTTGGACAAGGTCATCAAGCAAGTCTTGGCCGCGCGCTAGAGCACGTCGCCGATCTTGCCCTCGCGCATGTGGATGCGTCGGTCGCCCGCGTCGAAGTAGCGATCGTCGTGACTGATCACGATCACCGTCTTGCCACGGGACTTGAGCTCGGGCAGCAGCGTGCGGTAGAAGAGTTCCTTGAACGAGGAGTCCTGGTCCGCCGCCCACTCGTCGAACAGGTAGATCGAACGGTTCTCGAGGTACGCGGTCAAGAGCGCCAAGCGCTTGCGTTGCCCTTGAGACAACTGGGTGGTGGAGAGCTCGCCGTCCAAGACCGTGACCTTCTTCGTGAGTTGCAGCTTCTCCAAGTACTTGGCTGCGTCCCGATCAAGGTCCGGGTTGGACAAGCCCAAGAGACTTTCAAACAGGTAGTAGTCGGAGAACACAGCGGAGAACAGCTGGCGGTAGTCGTCGCAGTTCTCTTCGGTCACGGCGGTTCCATTGCACAGGTGCTCTCCGCCGTTGAGCCCGTAGAGTCCAACGAGGACCTTGGCGAGGGTCGACTTGCCGCTGCCATTGCCGCCTGTGATGAACAGGATCTCCCCGGGCTTGACTGTCAAGTCGATCGGGCCCAGGACGAAGGACTCGCCGTCCGCTTCGTAGCGGCAAATGGCCTGCTTGAGTTCGATGGCCTGCATGGGGGGCTCGAAGGGACTCGGCTCGCCTTCAGCTGCAACCCGCTCGCTCGCCAGGTTCTTGAGGGAAACGCCCAGGGACTCGACTCGCGAGAGCGAGACGCTCGCGCGACTGAAAGTGGGCAGGGCGGAGGCCGCTCCACTCACGGGTCCCAAGAGGTAGAGCGCGGTGAAGACGTAGCCGGTGACCACCTCCTCTGTCAGGTTCAAGCTGTCCGCCGCCACGAACACGATCAGGCCGATGCAGCCGAACAGGAAGAAGTGGCTGGCGATGTGGGCTCCGATGAAGCGCCGGTGGGTGGCCACGTCCAGGGCCATCAGTTTCTCGGTGAGGGCCCCAACCCCATCGCGGGTGTGGGCGTCCCGGCGGCCCCGGTGGAGCTTGAGCTCTTTCATCCCGTGCGTCATCGAGAGGAAATACCCGTTCAGCAGGTCCCGTTGGCTGCGAGTTTCGGCGATCAGCGAGCGCGCGTGGCGCAGGACGAATCCGTACACCAGGGCGCCCACGGAGGCGAACAGCAAGGAGGCGATCAAAAGTTTCCAGGAGAGGAACGCCAGGTAGCCCAAACCTCCCGAGATCACGGCGAAATTGACCGCGAGGGCGGGCAGTTGGTAGCTCACGAGACCGAGGATCGTTACGTCGTCGGTCAGGGTCGACAAAACCCGCGCAGTGCCTAGCCTTTCGAACTCACGAAAGGGAATATGCTGCAATTGCCGGACGATTCCGAGACGCAGGTCAGCCAAAGCCACCTGGGCGCTCCGAACGAGGCTAACCTCACTGAAGTATCCGGTCGATAGCTTGCCAATGCACGCCAGGATGAAGAGCATGCCCAGGGACCCGAATGGGCTAGATGCCCCCGTCAACGCCCGGTGCACAATCGCCACAAGGGCGCCGTTGAAGGCTCCCGCTGCTGCCGACAAGAGCGCGGTGAACAGCATCGACTTGGGTGCCGTCCGTAGAAAGAAACGAATTGTCTTCATGAGGGGCCTGGTCTCGTCGTCGGCAGGGGAGCCCTTGTAGCATGAACCGTATTGCAGAACAGCACTCATCGGAGTCGGACTGGCTACAAATCCTGCGTGGACGAGCAGAGCGCACACCCCACCGAATTGCCTTCAGAATGCTGCGGCCGGCGGGGGCAGAACTCTGCATCACCGATGCACAACTGCTCACGGCAGCGGGCGTGGTCGCGGCCCAGCTAGCGCATCGAGGGGTGCGACCCGGGGATCGAGTTTTGATCCTCTGCCCACCGGGCCTGTCCTTCATCGCGGCACTCTTCGGCAGCATGGCCGCCGGGGCGATCGCCGTGCCGACCTATCCGCCGCGCTTCGCGGGCTCGGTGGAGCGCTTGCTGCCGGTGGTGGAGAACGCGCGGCCGACCGTGGCGATCGCCGCTGCAGATCTGATCGAGACCTTGGCCGGCACCGGAAAGAGTCCGCTCTCCGACGCGCCCCAGGTTTGGTCGGGGATCACTTGGTTGGCGCTCTCCGATCGAGAGGTGCTGACGGCGAGTTCCCGGGACGAACAACTGATGCGGGTGGGCGCCAACCCCCTGGCCGTCTTGCAATACACATCGGGCAGCACCTCGGCCCCCAAGGGCGTGCGCCTCAGCCATGAAAACCTGATCAGCAACTCGCGACTGATCGCCGCTCAATTGCCGGAGTACGCAAAGGGCGTCAACTGGCTGCCGCCCTACCACGACATGGGTTTGATCGGATCGATCTTCACCCCGCTAGCGGGTGGCATCGAGTCGATCCTCATGACTCCGGACATGTTCCTGCGCAAGCCCTTGCGTTGGTTGGAAGCCATCAGTCGCTTCGGCGGCACGACTTGCGGTGGACCGGACTTCGCCTACTCGCTTTGTGCGCGGCGGATTTCGAACGAACAAAAAGAGGGACTCGATCTCTCCTCATGGGTTTCCGCCTTCTGTGGAGCGGAACGTGTTCGCAAGCCAACGATCGATGCCTTCTGCGAAGCCTTTGAGCCCTGGGGCTTTGATCGCCGCGCCTTCACCCCTTGCTACGGATTGGCGGAGTCGACCCTTTGCATCTCATTCGGAGAACGCCGCAAGCAACCGAGCACGATTCGCGTCAACGCCAAGGCTCTTGCGCAGGGCTTGGTCCAAGCCGAGGAAGATGCAGACGCTCCCGACGTGCTCGAGATCGTTGGATGCGGTCCGCCCATGCCCGGCCAAGAGCTGCGTTTGGTGAACCCCACGACCCTGGAGGTTTGCGGGCCCAACGAAGTGGGGGAGATCTGGGTCAGCAGCGCCTCCGTTGCCGATGGGTACTTCGAACTGCCGGAGCTCAGCGCAGAGGTCTTCGAGAACAAGCTGCCGGGTGAAGAGTTCGAGTTCCTGAGGACTGGAGACTTGGGCGCCCTGATCGCCGGCGAACTGTTCGTCACAGGTCGCCTCAAGGAGCTCGTTGTGATCGCCGGGCGCAACTACCACCCGGAAGATTTGGAGGAAGCGGTGGCCTACGCGGACCCCGCCTTTTGTCCTGGGGGAGGCGTGGTCTTTTCCATCGATGATGGGCAACGGGAACACATCATCCTCTTGCAGGAAGTGGAACGCCGTGGCTTGGAGAACGCGAACGGGGCGATCCACGAGGCCCGCGATGCGCTGCTGCGCAAGTTTGACCTGGGCCTGGCCGTCGTGCTGCTGGTGCCGCGCGGAAGCCTACCGCGCACAACCAGTGGAAAGCTTCAACGCAAGCGGGCCAAGGAGCTGTACCTCTGCGCAGACGTGAAAGTGCTCTTCGACAGCCGAGTCTTGATGGAAGTGGCGGTTTCGATGGTGCCAACGAGTATCGAACGCCGTTTGGCAGAGGTGATTCAGGAGGTGCTCGACATTTCGACGATCGATCCGCACGAGGACTTCTTCGCCCTCGGCGTGCAATCGATTCTGGCCACTCAACTGGTGGCGAAGGTCCGTGAAGAGTTCGGTGTCGAGGTTCCTTTGCGAACAGTCTTCGAGGAACCCACGCTGGCTCAGATGGCGGTGGTGGTCTCCCGACTGGCCCCGGCCCCCGACCTGGGGCCGAAGGACCTGCTTCCCTTGAACAGTGAGTTGGCGCTGACTGCATCCCAAGAGCGTATGTGGTTCTTGCACCAGCTCGACCCGATGGGCTCGGCCTACAACGTGGCCGGCGCACTGCACCTCTCCGGTGCGATTCGCCTGGACTGGTTGGAGAGTTCCCTCGCCAAAGTTTGGGCGCGTCACGACATCTTGCGCAGCGTGTATCACACGAGCAAGGACGGGCCGCGCATGACGATTCAGCCGGCGCGGCCCATTGAGCTGCCGGTGGTTGGTCTACGCAACTTGGTGAGCAAAGAGGAAGCCAGCGAAATCGGATCCCGGCTGGCCAAGACGCCCTTCGATCTCGGCCATGGTCCTCTCTGGCGGGTGGAAGTCTACGTGCTTCAATCGGAAGAGCAGGAAGAGGGCGACGCCGTGGTGACGGAGTGCATGCTCGCGGTTTGCTTTCACCATATCGTGGCCGACGGTTGGTCCTTGAATGTCGTCCTGCGCGAAGTGATCGAGTGCTACCGGGCGCAGGCTGAGGGGCGCGAGTCGGAGTTGCCCGACATGAACATTCAGTACGCGGACTACGCGCACTGGCACCGTCGTTCCTTAAACGACGGCCTTTTGGAAAAGCAACTCGGCTATTGGCGCAAACAACTGGCGGGACTGCCTGAGCTGACGGAGATTCCAACGGACTACCCGCGACCGCCCCTGCATCAACAAGGGGGAGCGCTCTGCCAACACGAATTCTCGGCGGGGCTCACCTCGGAAATCGTCGAGTATGCCCGGCGTAAGCGAGTGACGCCCTTCATGGTCTTGCTGGCCTGCTTCCAAGTGCTGCTGCGCAACTACACACGCACGACGGACATCGTGGTGGGCACACCCATTGCGAACCGACGTTGGCACGCGGCGGAGCACCTGGTCGGAACACTGGTGAACACGCTTGTGCTGCGCACAGATCTGGGGGACAACCCCACGTTCGCTGAGCACCTAGCCCGTCTGAAAGACATCTCGATCGAGGCTTTCGCAAACCAGGATCTGCCCTTTGAACAGTTGGTGGAGGAACTGCGCGTGCCACGCCATGCGGATCGGACGCCCCTCTTCCAAGTGATGTTCGATCACCAGGTGTTCGAGATCCCGGAAACCGAAGTGGCCGGGATTCGCTTGCGCGCCGAGCCGATTGAACGGGACTCGACCCAGGTGGACCTGGGAGTCTCCGTTGTGATGACCGGCGATCGCTTTTTGGTGGCTGCGGGCTACAGGACCGATTTGTTCTCCAAGCTGACAGTTGAGCGCATGTGCGAGAACTACGAAGCCCTAGTGTGCGGGGCCATCGAGTCGGATGGGATTCGAGTGGAGGACATTCCGTGGCTCTCCCACGAAGAGCGCGCCGCGATCATTGAGTCGAGCCATGGCCCAAAGATCGACCTGGCCCCCGAAACCGTGGTCGAGTCGATCCTGCATTGGGCCAGCACAACTCCGCTTGCGCCCGCGGTGCAGAGCGGGGCGCAGACACTCACCTACGCCGAGCTAGAAGCTCGCAGCGCCGCCTTGGCGCAGCTGCTGCGCGGGCACGGGGTCGGCCCGCAGAAACGGGTTGGCGTTTGCCTCAAGCGCTCCACGGATCTACTGGTTGCGTTGGTTGGCATCTGGAGAACGGGTGCAAGCTACGTTCCCTTGGATCCCGCGTATCCTGCCCAGCGCATCCAAATGATGACCGAGGACGCTCCCTTGAGCGCGCTCTTGGGGCACTCGGAGCTCACGCCGGTCTGGCAAGAGCTGGCCTTGAACTGTCCGATCGAGTTGATGGATGGCGAAGACTTCCCGAATCAGTTGGACGCCTCCGCTCGGTTCGAGGAACTCGTCTTGGCCCCTGACAGTCTGGCCTACGTGATGTTCACTTCGGGGTCCACCGGAAGGCCCAAGGGCGTTCAGGTCACGCACCGCAACGTGGCCAACATCATTCAATCCATGGGGCAAACCCTCGAATTGACCCAGGAGGATCGACTCGCCGCGGTGACCACGATCGCCTTCGATATCTCGATCCTCGAACTGTTCCTACCGCTCTCCTACGGGGCCGTGGTGGACGTTCTACCACGGGAAGTCTCGATCGATTCGGCCAGGCTTCAAGCGCGCCTTGCGCAAACCGGGCCGACCCTGATGCAAGGGACTCCCGCCACTTGGCGCCTCTTGCTCGACGGAGGCTGGGAGGGATCTCAAAGCATGAAGGTGCTCTGCGGGGGAGAAGCCTTGAGCACCGAACTCGCCGAGCGACTCGTGCCCCGTTGCGCGCAACTCTGGAATGTCTATGGCCCAACAGAAACGACGGTCTGGTCGACCATGGCCCACGTGACTGACGGGTCCGCGCCGATTTCTATCGGGCGTCCAATCGCGAACACTCAGTGCCACGTTCTCGACTCCAAGGGGCGCCGCGTTCCCTGTGGCGTCGTTGGGGAACTCTTCATCGGCGGCAGCGGTGTGACCGAGGGCTACATCGGCCGCGATGACTTGACCGCAGAACGCTTCGTGCCGGATCCGTTCGTTGCTGTGGACGAGGAAACCAAACGAGTGCCGAGCATGTATCGAACGGGCGACCTCGTGAAGCAACGAGCGGACGGGTCGCTGATGTTCCTCGGTCGTTCGGACTCCCAGGTCAAGGTGCGCGGCTATCGCATCGAGCTTGGAGAAATCGAGAGCCGACTCGCTAGCCATCCTGAGGTCAAACGCTGCGTGGTTGACCTGCGAGAGTTCGGTGAGGGCGATACGCGCCTCGTCGGTTATTGGACGCCGGAGAATCAAAGCGTGCCAGCCACCGAGCTCAAGGATCACATCCTCGGATCCCTGCCCCAGTACATGGTCCCGAGCCACTTTGTGGAGCTGGCTAGCTTCCCCCTCACGCCAAATGGAAAGGTGGATCGTAAGGCCTTGCCCCAGCCGCTGATCGAGGTTCAGGTCCAACCGGCGGAACTCGATGACAACCCCACGACAGAACTCGTTGCGGAAGTTTGGGCGGCTTTGCTCGGAGCACGGCCAGGACCGGACGAGGACTTCTTTGAGATGGGCGGGCACTCATTGCTCGTGGTGCAACTACTCGGCGAGCTCGCGCGACGCACAGGCGTGCGGCTGCCGGTGAACGTGCTCTTCGGCGCGCCCACGGTTCGCGGGCTGGCTACACTTGTGGAAGAAGGGCGCCAACGGCTCGCGCGCTTGATCGTTCCACTTTCTGAAGGAGCGGCTGCAGAGCCTTCGACACAGGACAACCCTGGAGCCTCCGTGTTCTGGATTCACGCGGGTCCCGAAACTTTGAGTGCGGAAGGTGGATCCCTTGGGGTGCTTCGCCAGCGACTGCAAGCCGTGTGGGGACCAGACGCTGCGGAGTATTCGCTGCTGGTCGGTGGAGAACCCTACGCGCACCTACCTTCCCTCGCGGGTGAGTACGTGGGCGCTCTCGCCGTTCACCAGGGACGCGCGTTCATTGACGAAGAACCCATTGTTGACCGGCCGCTGATTCTGGTGGGCCATGGGTACAGCGGCAACCTCGCCTTGGAAGTCGCGACACAATTGGCAGAGTCCGGCATGGAAGGCGTGCAGCTCGTGCTGCTTGACTGCGCACTACCGCCCAAGGATGTGGCTCGCCGGAGCTGGGGGCGCGCCACGGAGCCGCTCCCCGATTCGGCCTTGCCCGGATCCTATGGCCAACTCGTTGAGACCGAACGCCTAGCTTGGTTGTCTCACCAGCCTGGCAAGTACGGCCAGCGGCTCTTCAGCATCAGCAGCGCGGGCTTCCGCGGGACGTCGATTCGGGCCATCAGGCTCCCGGGGGTCGCAGCGATTCAACACGTTGAGTGGGCCGCGGACTCCTTGGAAGAGGCCTCCGATTCCTCCCTCAATGTGCTGAAAAACCGACTGAATCCAAACTAGCGATCTACTTTTCGCGCTGCTTTTGGCCAGGCGCTTGTGGAAGAATCGCTGAACCATCCCCCTGTAGTACGCGCCGAACCCCATGCAATCGAAACGACTCGGAAAGTGCTTGCTCATCCTGCTTGCACTCTTGGCCCCGGCTTTGTGCGCCGTCGAATGCGCCACTGCTCAGCACACAATCGACACGGAGTCGCGCAGTGCTGAGGACACGAAACGACTTGGGCAAGCGCGCAACCTGCACAACCGTTCCCGGCATCACTACGACTATGGTCGCTATGACGACGCGATTGCGGACATCAAGCAGGCCAAGCTGATCATCGAACAAGTGGAAGGCGCTGATAGCCCGCTGGTGACGACCTTCATCAACAACTTGGCCTACTACTACATGGCCAAGGGCGAACTCTTCCCGGTGGAGGCGCTGTTCGTTGAGGTGGTGGAACGCACGCAGAAAACCCATGGGGAGGACAGCATTGAAGCGGCCCTAGCTGAAGTTCACCTCGCAGACTTCTGGAAGGATCGCGGTCAGGCGGACAAGTCGGAGGCCTTGTACGCGACGACCTTGGCCCGTTTGGAACGTGCCTCGGAGACCGTGGATGTGCGCAATCACTTGCCGGGGGTTCTGCGCAAGCTAGGTGCGTCCTATGCCAGTCGTGGAGCACTCGCGGAAGCGGAGCAATACTTCCTGCGGGCCCTGTCGGTTGCGGAGGATCTTGCTGGCAAGGGTCACGAGTCGACTGGCAGTTCGATCAATTCCCTGGCCGTTTTCTACAGCGTGGACGCCGGACGCTATGAGGAAGCCGAGTCGCTGCTGATCCATCTGCTCTCCATCATCGAACCCATCTACGGGCCGTCGGGTCCCGTGTGGGCCGCCAAGGAGAATTTGGGAATGTCCTACCTACGCAGCGGCAAGTACGAGAAGGCCGAAGCGCTACTCAAGGAGCGCTATGAGTTTGAACGGGGCGATCCGTTCTTGGAAGAGATGGGTAGCCCGAAGCTCGCGCACTCCGCCTCGCGCTTGGGGGAGTTGTACTGGGCCATGGGCAAGATGAAGCTTGCGGTGCCGCTCTGGAAGGAAGCGGGCGAGCGCTACTCGCGACACGAAAACGCAGCCCTCGCCATCGGCAACGAACAAGAGCGCTTGCAGTACGCCGCGGGCTTGGTGGACAACGTCAACGCGATGCTCTCCATGCACTTGTTTGGAGCCGCGCAGGATCCGCAGGCTGCAGAGATGGCCTTGATAAGAATCCTGCAAACGAAAGGCCGCGTGATGGAAGCGCAGGCGGATACCTATCGCGCCACCCGGGAGAACCTGAGCGCCCGGGACAAGCAGAAGATACAGCGACTAGCTGAGCTGCGTGGGGCCCTTGCCTACTGGGCGCACTCCGGCCAAGACGACGAACGAGTGAAGGAGGCTCAAGTTGAGTTGGCCGAGATCGAAAGCTCCCTGGCGGAGAAGTCCTCGGCCCTGACGGACATCAATGCGGTCGTGCAGATCGACGCGGTACGACGGGGAATTCCCGAGGACGCCGCCCTCGTGGAGTTCATTCGCTATCAACCGTTTGACGTCCTGACGCGCACGCATCAGAAGCCTCGTTACGCGGTCTACTGCTTGACCAAGGACGGCGCCCCCGTCGGAATGGACCTGGGGTCTGCCAGCGGCCTCGAGGCCAGCGTCGATGGCTTCCGGGAGACGCTTGCGACGCGCGGTCCCCTAGAGGCTCGTTCGAATGCGTTGCACGAGGCACTCGTGAAGCCCTGGTTGTCCAGGCTCGCCGGGAAGAAGCACCTCATCCTGGCCCCGGATGGTTTGCTCAATCTCCTTCCCTTCGAGGTCATTTCAGGCGGGGACGGCAAGCCGCTTCTGCAATCCCACAGAATCACGTACTTGAACTGCGGGCGGCAACTCTCGAGCGTGGGGACCGCTGCCAGCGCTTCGCACGCCTCTGTCATCATCGGGGATCCGCAGTACTCAGCCGGCGCGGGCGAGGTCGATGGGGAGACCACTCCGAGCGGTAAGGCAAGGCAATGGGAGAGACTCCCGGGAACCGCCGAAGAGGCCCGCGTGGTTCACGGGTTGTTGCAGGATTCCAAATTGCTTGTGGAAGGGGCGGCGCTCGAGCAAACGATCAAGCAGGTCGACTCTCCGCTCATTCTTCACATTGCAACCCACGGTTTCTTCCTGGGAGCGTCCGCCTTGGGAGGCTCGGAGGCGTCCCGCGGTTTGGTCGTGGTGGGCAACCATTCGAAGCAACAGATGCAGTCGGCTTGGAGTGCGATGGACAACCCGCTGTTGCGCTCTGGGCTCGTTCTAGCCGGCGCGAACCAGCCCCCGGGGGATGGGCAGGACGGATTGCTCACGGCCCTTGAAGTCACCAGCTTGGACCTGATCGGCACGCAACTCGTCGTCATGAGCGCCTGCGATACGGGCGTGGGGGAGATCACTTCCGGCGAGGGGGTCTTTGGCCTGCGACGAGCCATGGAGTTGGCCGGGGCCGAGTCCCAAGTGCTCAGCTTGTGGCAAGTCTCCGATAAAGCGACCACCGAACTCATGAAGCGTTTCTACAGCGCCTTGGTGACTGGAAGTTCACGGGCCGATGCCTTGCGCGATGCGCGCCTGTCTCTCGCCCAGACCAGCCAATGGAGTCACCCCTACTACTGGGGCGCGTTCATCCTCTCGGGGGACTGGCGGCCCTTGCGCTAGGGACACCGCGACGGGTGACCAAAAACAAAGAGAGGGGGCGCGAAGCGGATGCTTCGCGCCCCCTCTCTCGCTGTGTCGTTCGAGACCCTACAGGCCTGCGTAGAATGCCTTGAAAGCCTTCTCGTTCGCGATCACAGCAGCCTGAAGTTCTTCCATGGCTGCCGGAGCGGCTTCGGGCTTGCGGGTTAGCGCTGCCTTGTACTGGTTGTGCTTCGCCACCACTTCCTCACAGTTGCCATCGAGGATGAAGGCGACGACCAAACCCGACTCGAAGATCAAGCGCGTGGAGGCTTCCAAGCGATCGAGGCTCAGGTCGAAGGCCAGGATGTTCTCGAGGGAGTCCAGCTCGCCGCCCTTCTTCAGTCCAGAAGCGGTCCAGGTGCGGATCCAGTTGGGGTCCTCCGCTTGCTTGTCGATGATGAAGCGATCGACGTACGCCGCGCCACCGTAGTACAACCAGCGCGGGACCGGCTTCTCGGCCCAGAAAGCGGCCTGGTCAGGAGCCGTGCTGGCGGCGATTGCAGCCGAGATCGTGTTGATGCTCGGGGTGATCGCTTCGGCGTAGGCGAGGCCCGCTGCGTGGCGGATCGAGAAAGGGCCGAAGGCCGCGATGTTCGGCTCAGAGGTGTCCCAATAGGCCACGCCCGTGCCCACGAAGCGCGGGGACTGGCTGACCACGTCGTACCAAGCGTCGGCGAAGTAGGCGTAGTGCAGGGAGGAGAAGCCCGAGTTCTCGGCGGGCGGCATCTGCTGTTCCTGGGAGCCCTGGGCGAACATGTTGAACTGAGCCATGCTGCGGAACACCACCACTTCGGGACGGTGATCGGGCTTCTTGCCATAGAGGCGCACCAGATCTGGGTAGGCGACTTCCGGTACGTGACGTGCGTTCATCATCGTCTCGTAGTCA
The DNA here is from genome assembly GCA_937905825.1 of uncultured bacterium. Taxonomy (GTDB): domain Bacteria; phylum Planctomycetota; class UBA1135; order UBA1135; genus JABACD01. The sequence continues at coordinate 9,244 of CALCXM010000045.1, read as the reverse complement.
CAGGTGGTGAGCGTGTCGAAGTGGTCCGTGCGAGTGCGCCACCACTGACCGGGCTTTGAGTGATACGCGTTGGCTTCTTCCGTGGAAACCCACTCTTCACCGACCTTCCACTTGCCTTCGGTCCACTTGGCGAAGTCATCCGGGTGCACCCAGGTGCTGTCCTCGGGGCGCAGTTGGCGACCCTCGGCCGCCATCTTCGCTTCGTGTTCTGCTTGACGGATCGCGTAGGGGTCGGCCCAGTTGCCTTGAACGTCCTTGGCCCAACCCATTTGCAGGTAGGGCAGGTCGTCGGTCTTGACCCACTCGTCGTTGTAACGCGAGAAGCCCTGGTCAGCTTTCAGTTTCGCCTCTGCGCGCCGGTACTTGGACATGGCCGAGTAGGAGGTGAACCATTGGTTGTCATAGAACTGGTGACGCAAGCCCTTGTGGGCGGTCTCGTTCATGTCGTCGAGCTCGAGCACGCGGGTCCAGGCGAGCTTGGCCTCGGCCTTCTTGCTCTTCTCGTTCCAGGCGTCAGCCAGTGCGAGCAATTTGGCCACATCTTCGCCGGCGTCAGCGATGGCCTTGGCGGCGGCCCCGTCGTCTTGCGCGGAGGCTCCGACCAAGACGGGATTCAGCAGAGGGTTCAGGGCGACGGGCGGAAGCGTCATTCCTGGAGATGCGAGGACGGTGAGCAGTAAGTTGGAAATCATGGGCTTGTCGGTGCCGGTGGGGAAGTTTGGTTGAAGTCCGCGTGGGCTCCAAGGGAGTTTGGACTACTTGCTGGTGGCCTTACGCAGGGCGTTGGGATCATACCGTGAAGAAGGGTATCTGACCGCGCCGTGGGTGCCGAGCAGGTACAAAGTACGATAAGTTGCTAGCCCGAAAGAGGCGAATAGAGGGGATCCGCCGGGCTTACGGGCTGGATGGGGAAGCTTTCCTGACTCCAAAGGTTTTGTATGAGTTCTCCCAACGGGGCCCTCGGGGCACTTTGGAGCAGGGGATCGTTCTTTCGACTGCGCGCTCCCTTGGTGGCGGGGCACCTGGGGCAACGGGGCCCTCGCGCAGGATTCGGGTGCGTGGAGCCAGCCGTGGATCCTACCCGTCAGGAAGCGGGCGCCCGGGGCGGGCGGCATTCGAGTTTCGGGAGGTCTCGCCAGCCCGAGCCGAGGCTTGATGGGAGGTCGCTACCGGTCGGAGCACTCGTGGGTGCCGGGTGAGTCGCGCCCCTCAGGGGCGAGCCGGCGGCGGAGCTGAACCGAAACTCCGCCTGTCGCGTTGCCGAGCGCTAGCGGGGCGCCGGCTCCAACGGCGGACCTCCTGCTGCCAGCCCGTGCTGGTCAGGCTTGCCCGTCGAAGACCTCGATCAGCTTGTCCATATCGAGCGGCTTGCGTAGGCAGCCCTGGACAACCGGAAACATTTTTGCGCGCGCTTGGTCTCCCGGGTTGAGCGCGGTCGTGATCATCAACAACACTGGGATTTGCGCTTGTCCGACCGCGGACTGCGTGTACGCATCGAGGAACTCGAAGCCATTCATGCACGGCATGTTGATGTCCAGGAGGATCGCGTCGACCTTCGTGCAATCCGGTCCGAGGAGATAGTCAAGGGCTTGCTGGGCGCCCTCGTAGGCCAGGATGTGGTCCACCAGACCGGAGCGCCGCAACACGCGTTCGTGGAAGTAATTGTCGTCATCGTTGTCGTCAATCAGCAGAACCGTTGTGAGTGGGGTCATCGGTCAAGCCGCGAGGATTGCAGGAGCTGGCAGGAAAGCGTGGGATGTAGCCCTTGAGCACACCATTGGTGCTGCGTGAACCTGACCGGGGCATCGAGACCTTCTTTGGGCCGTCGAACAGGTCAGAATCTAGTCATCGGGACGCTGGTGTCCAAATCAGCAAGCTGACCGCAGGTTTCGTCGGGGGCCCGCTGGGCTTGGCGCCATGGCCCGTCCCCAATCGCAGTCGAGGGCCCTCGTTGACCCCATTGGGGATTGCTGGAAAGCGGGCTTCTACTAGGGGAAATACCCGATCTCCGGCGCGAGAGGGGGACGGCCCTGGGTGCCAAGGACCCCATGGCCATGCTCAGATGAGGGTTAGCAAAATGTGGACGAAGGCGCCCAGGTTTGCCGTCGAGTTCAGGTTTCAGAGGCGGCTCTCCATTCCGGTGGGAGAGGGATGCGGGTTATCCCCTGCGCGCTCGCGAGCCGCCATGTGCCCGCTTCTGATGCGCTCGAACGCAGCGAGCAGATTCACTGGGATCGTGATCCGCGAGGTGCTGGAGTCCGCCTTCGCCGACGGTGCACGCCGTCAGCGAAGGATCGATCGAAAGCTAGGGGCGAGCGAACGTCGCCTGAAGCTCACCGCCCATGGTCACGTCGATTTTGGTCACGACTCCTTGCTCGTCGCGAGCGGGGAGGAACACGACGTACTCGGCCCCGAGAATCGACATGCTGCCGTTTTCGGTGGGAGGATTCATGCGCGAGGGGCCGCGCTCTGGTTGCTGGAAGATGAGGAACCCGCCATTCACGGAGAAGGAGGACAGGGGGGCGTCCTCGGGCCCATCTGTGGATTTCCATTCACCGAGCAGGGCGCTGTGCTCTTCCGTGAGACGCACGTTGTCTGCCGCGATCTGTTCGGGGCTGCGCAGGAAGAGCAAAACGGATGCCGGCGGCTCGAAGGGGTCCTCTTCCTGCAAGGTGTTGATCGTCACGCTGTCGAAGACCGCGGAATTCATTTCTCCCTTCAGCGGCTCGTAGAAGGCCCACTTCGTTGGGAGGCTGATCCCGTCATATTCCTGGTAGTCCGCGAAGGTCCACATCAGGACCCCATCCCCCTCATGCCCGGCGAACAGACCTGATTCCACTTCGAAGTAGAGGGTTCGGTCTTGGCCGTTGCTGGTCTTGGCCGAGACCGCGTAGCAGGGGCGATTGTCAAACACGACTTGTCCCACGGTCTTCAGGTCGGAGTAGGAGGTCATCGGATCGAACAGGCGTTGAAGGGTTCCGCCCTCCCGGGCGCTGTGCAGTTCCTCGCCCCGCAGGATCTCGGGGCCACGGCGTCCCGTCTGCCAGCCGAACTCTTCGAGGAAGACGAGCTGGAAGCCGCCCTCCTCCTTCCAGGCGAAGCCATACTCCGCGCTCCAATCCAATTGAACCGGACCCTCTTCGAGGGTGTTGCGCAGGCTTTCGCCCGGGCCCGTCATGTGGATCTCTGTCACACTTGTCAGGGCCTTGGCGGCCCCGACCGTGGTCACATGCTTGGAGACCAGGGCCGCAGCCTCGGGCAATGGACCGCTGGTGGTGGGCGCACTGCTGGCCGCGACCGGTGCTTCTTGGGTGGGGCGGTTGTCCATGCAGACCATTTGGCCCAGGCTGCTGCGAGCAAAGACTCGTCCGTGACTGAGGACCGGCGTGGACCAGGAGGTGCCCCCTTCGTGCACTTTTTGGCGTGCGAGTTCCACGTACTCCTCGGTATTCGCTTCGGCGACGATCAGTTGGCCCTTGCCATCGAGGATCACCATGCGGCCCCCGGCGATGGACATGGAGCCCGTACCGAGTCCGCGCTTGCGCCACTTCATGTTGCCGTCCAGGTCGATGCACTTGAGGATGGACTCGTCGAAGCCGATCAGGTGATTGTCCCAAAGCACACAGCCGGACATCTTGTTGCGCATGACGCGGCTACCCCAGAGTTCTTCGAGCTTGCCGTCCGCGAGACGCAGCATGGCGCAGCCGCGGTCGTAGCCACCGGAGATGAAGATGCGGTCGCCGATGATGACGGGGGTCATCGGATAGATCTGCGGTTCCTTGATCCACTCGAAGAAATCGAGTTCTTTGCCGCCGTCCGCATGCAGGACCGCGAGCCCGTCTCCATTGAGCAACGCGATGTACTCCTTGCCCTCCAGGTTGAAAAGTGCAGGAGTCGAGTACGCGATGCCATAGTCCCGCTCGGTTGCCCAGACTTCCTCACCCGTTTTCTTGTCGAGCGCGACGAGCACACCGAAGTTGATGAGCACGAGATCACCCAAAGGCAGAGGCGAGGCGGTGAAGCCCCACTTGGGCGGGACGAGCTCGCGTTCCTCCTGCAGGTTTCGCTTCCAGCGCAACTCTCCGCTTTTGGCGTCCAGGCAGAAAACTTTTCCTTCACGGTTGGAGGTGTAGACCGCGCCCTCGACCACCGTCGGCGTCGTGCAGGCGCCGCCATCGTGACCGAAATTCCAAATGTCGGCCGTGTAGCTGTACTTCCAATTCTCCGCCCCGGAGTTCATGTCCAAGCAATACACCGTGTCCTGCCCAGACTCCTCGTCGAACCCGAGGGTGTAAACGCGATCGCCGACGACTGCGAAGGAAGCGTGTCCCAGCCCAAGCTGCTTTTCCCAGAGAGGCTTGGCTACTGCCGTCGAGTTCCAGACGCTTTCCGCTGAAACGCCCGTGCGGTCCGGCCCGCGCCAACCGGGCCAGTCCTTTCCATCGGATCCATTGGCCAGGGCCAGGGAGTTGAGCAGCAGGACGATGGGGAGAGTGAGCGATCTCATGGGACGATTCCGTCGTGGGGGCTTGGGGTGGGAGACAAGTCTCGCCAAGGAGTGCAGCGCATCCGGCCCAGACACGCAATCCCAAGCTTCCGCCATCATCGGGAAGCGGGTGACCTTTTTCGCTTCCCAAACCATGAGACCGCGTTCGACCTAGGGGCACTCGCGCAGAGCCGCCCCGGCTCGGTCCAAATAGAAAAGAGCGAGGGCACAGAGCGCAGCTCTGTACCCTCGCGGTCCCAGCACGATTCTCACCCGAAGGGAGAAACTGGACGTGGTTCCCACTCAGGGCGCTGCGAGGCGTCCTTCCACGTCAATGGGCTCCGAAGAGCCGCCTAGCTGGGAGGCGTATCGAATGAATCTGTCCCCACGGATCCAACGAAAACGCATCTCCTCCAAACGCCAGCGATGTCCGTCCCCACAGACGTCACGGCGATCGGTTGAAGCGAGACCTCGGGTGGTTTTCTCAGGACCACCAGCCTCACTTCGGCTCCTTTCCAAAGGAAGACAGGGCGTGGACAACGGACATACGTGCCCTCCGTTTCTATCCAGCCTGTTCAGGGGCGAACGCCCACGAGCGGAAACTGCGAACCTGGATCCTGAAGCACCGGTCTTGATGACCGCTGGTAACTTCTTTGAGATCGGGGTTTGGATGCTTCGTTTCATGTTCGTGTGGTTGGCGTTCGCATTGGAATACCGCGACAAGAGCGAGAGGCGCGCCCCGCTCCAGCCCCCGGGGGGGCCGGAGCGAAGTGCGTGGGAGGAGAAGCAAGTTCTCCAAGCCACACGTCCTCGGGTCCGAGTTGCTGGATTCCGACTTTGCCCCTCGGTGACGTGAAACTTGGATCGATCGCATTCGGTAGCTCGGCTGACCCTGAGGGCCCCGTGGCTTTGCGTCCCGACGTTGCCGCCGGTTTGCCGTTGTCCTGCCATCGAGAAGGCGCGGAAACATACTGCGTAATCCGGGATGGGCAAGCGGGAGCACCCGAGTTTGTGTCACGTCAGGTGGGGAAGGCTCGCAAGTCGTGAAAAGAGCCTGCCTTAGAGTTTGCGATCTCTTTGGAAAAGCCTGTGATTGCGGGGGATATGGGCAATTGTCCCCATCTTGGAAAAGGATTCCGCATTTGCTTGGGGGGAGGCTGAGGGCGCCCCCTTGCGGGAGCAACCGGGCGGGGTCTGAGCCTGTAAATGAATGGTTTCGGGGGCTCAGAAGGGCTTTTCATAACTACGAAGCGTAGTAATCTAGGCGACTACATCTTGTAGTGCATACGGCCTCGTCCATCCCGGAGCGAGGCTTTCCTCCACGGGGCCGCGGGGCCTCCACATGCCCACTTCCCATGAAGAAACTCCTTCTCTCCTCTCTGCTCCTTAGGAACTCCGCCCTGGCTGCCATCGGAATCCTGATGCTCGTCCCTGGCCAGGCCCAAGGGGATGAGCTGCTGCTCGCGGGGTTCAGCTCCGACTCCCTGACTCGCCACTCCGACACGACCGGTGCCCATCTCGGGAGCTTTGGCCCAGCTAGCCTGGATGGCCCCCTAGGAATCGTTCTTGGCCCAGACGGGCACGTGTGGGTGAGCAGTGAGGAGTCGAATCAGGTGTTGCGCTTTGAGGTCGACACGGGGCTTTTGATTGACGCCATCATCGAAGACGACCCGGGCACGCCCGAGGATGAAACTGGCGGGCTGCTGGGACCTGCAGGTCTGCTCTTTCGCCCCAACGGCAATCTGCTCGTGGGCAGCTTCGACAACGACGCGGTGCTCGAGTACGACAGCCGGACGGGAGCTTTCATTCGCTTCTTCGTTTCGATTGCCAGTGGAAACCTGAACGGGCCGGACGCGGGCATGGCCTACGGACCCGATGGGCACGTCTACGTGCCGAGCTACTACAACCGGCGCATCAAACGCTACGACGGGGAAACAGGTGCGTTCATCGACGACTTCATCGAACCGCCCGCTGGAGAGTTGCAGCGTCCACGGGGCATCCTCTTTCCTGGGGATGGCTACGCCTACGTGGTGAGCGAACTCAACAACCGCGTGAATCGTTACGACGAGATCAGCGGTGCCTTGATCGGACCGCTCGTCTGGGATGACCCCGCCACAACCTTGGACGAGACCGGTGGCCTGAACAGTCCCACGAGCATCGCCCTCGGCCCGGACGGCCGTCTGTACGTGGTGAGCCTGCAAACCGACTCCGTCTTCCGTTACGAACTTGCGGACGGCAGCTTCGTGGATGAGTTCGTGGCGCCGGGATCCGGCGGGAACAACTTGCCTACGGTGCTTCAGTTCGTGCCCGACATCGCCAAGCGCTGCACGACCTCGCCCAACTCCGTGGGGGCCGGTGCCTTGCTCGTGGCCTATGGCTCGACTTGGATCTCCGCCCAGAACTTCTTGCTGAGCGCCCAACACGCGCCCCCCGGTAGCAGCGGCCTCTTCTTCTATGGACCCGGGGAGAGCGCCGTGCCCTTGGGCGGGGGAATGCTGTGCGTGTCGGGGCCCCAACAGCGTTTGCCCCTGGTGACCGTGCAAGCTTCGGGGCTCGCCCAGTACCATGTGGACTTCTCCAGCTCAGCAGCATCCGCCATCACCGCTGGCTCGAGTTGGTACTTCCAGTTTTGGTACCGGGATCCCGCCGGCGGTTCCGGGGCGTTGCACAACACGAGCGATTCCCTGCGCGCCACGTTCACACTCTGAACGGCCATCCGAATTGCCTCTCCTCTCCCTCCGATCGAACCTTGAATGTCCTGAGCGTCTTCTTTGGATTGGCTTCCGCAGCTTGTTGGGGAGCGGGAGACTTCTGCGGCGGCTTCGCGAGCAAGCGTCTGAGTTCCTTCGTTGTCGTTTTGGCTGCGCAGATCGTCGGCGGCGGGCTCTTTGTGATGCTCGCTCTCGCGACCGACGAAGCCTGGACGACCGGGACGGACTTGGCCTACGGCGCTGGCGCTGGGCTCTGCGGCATGCTGGGACTGCTCGCTCTCTACAGCGGTTTGGCAGCGGGACGCATGAGCGTCTTCGCGCCCTTGGCGGCCATCGTTTCGCTGGTGCCGCCGGCCTTGGTGGGGCTCATCTCGGATGGCGTCCCTGCTCTGACGACGACGCTGGGGTTCCTGCTCGCGGTCCCGGCGGTCTGGTTGCTGTCGATCAGTGGCTCCCAGCTTGAGCGCATGAAGCCAACGGAGCTGCGGCTTGCGATGATCGCTGGCCTTGGGTTTGGCCTGTTCTTTCTATGCATCGACAGGGTGAGTGTGGGGGCGGTGTTCTGGCCCTTGGCTAGCGCGAGGGTCGCGGCGATCTTAGCGCTGACCCTTTTTTTGCTGGCGCGCAGCGGGACCTCCGCAACGGCCGATCAGGGCACCGGGCCCGTGCCGCGCACGATCTATGGGGTGATCGCACTCTCCGGAACCTTTGACGCGGGGGGCAACGCGTTCTTCACCATGGCTACCCAGTCGGGGCGCTTGGACGTGGCGGCTGTGCTGTCGTCCCTTTATCCCGCGGCGACCGCACTGCTCGCTTGGGGGCTCTTGAAGGAGCGCCTCTCCAAGTCTCAGGTGGGCGGCATGCTCGCCGCGCTGCTAGCCCTGGTTTTGATCGCAGCTTGACGTTGGGGTGAGCCCGGCACTCCCTGGGAGATGTCGACGCCCTCGCAAATAGTCTCGTTCCCTGGGGAGTTGGTAGGAGCGTATGATTCCTGTGTGTCAAAAGGGGACCCGCTCGCTCAGGATGGTTCACGGGCTTCTGGAACCTGGCTTGTGATTACCGCGCTCTCGCTTTTGCCCTGGAGCATGGCGGTCAATCTGTGGTTCGCGGAGCAGGGGTTGTACCGGCCGCTTTTGCACGCATCCGGCGGTTGGTTGCAACCGGCGCTTCAGGTCTGCTTTCCTTCCTTCCTTCTGTACCTCGTGTTCTTTCGCCTTGGAGGGTTGCGGAGCCGTGATCTGGGGCTCGAGCGTGCGAGGTTGCTTCCGGGAGTGCTCGCCACCCTCGTGCTTTGGTTCTTGAGCAATGCTGTTGCGTACGCTGCTCTCGGCGAATCGTCTGCGCCGGCGGCTTCTATGACCCGAGCTCCGGCCGCGACCTACGGCCCTCTCCTGGCTCAACTCTGCGGCAATGCCCTATGGGAGGAGACGGTCTACCGCGGGTTCTTCCTGACGCAGTTGTATCGCTGGTCTTGTGAGCAGGGCAGTTCCCGTCGCCAGTCCCTCTTCTTCGCTGTCCTGCTTTCAGCCCTCGCATTCGCGTTGCCCCACATTCCCAATCGTCTCTACCGCCACCAATACGAGACGCTCAGTTCCGCTCTGCTGGACCAGGGGAGGTTGCTCATCACCGGCTGCTTCTTGGCCTGGGTATATCTGCGCACAAAGAATCTGTGGTGGCTAATCGGCATGCACAGCCTGGCGAACGCGCCAACTCTCTTGGTGGGATGGCAAGGCCCCGTGTCCTTGAAGTTCTTGATTTCTTTGCTGGCGACGATCCTGACGGTGCTCTGGCCCTGGCTCTTCCAACGCAGGGCAGCGGCGGCCCCAATTCGCTGAGTACGGGGGGACCGGGAATCTTGCTGCGCAGATTCGAAGCGTCCCCTCCCGATTCGCTGCTCTGGTGCTAGGGTTTGTCCAAAATGAATTCCCGACTCGTCAAACTGCTCTGTGCTTGCCTCTCTACCGGGGTAGGGCTCTTCCTCGTCTTTTCGTACCTAGGGGACCGCGGGCCTCGGGTTGGCGTGAACTTGGTGGAGACTCGCCCCGGG
>CALCXM010000044.1 GCA_937905825.1 uncultured bacterium | reverse complement strand
GCCAGAGAGCGAGTTGGGACTATTGGCAAATCGACTCATGAATAGAGCGGGCTAGACCCTCAGAACTCGCAGCTAAAACCCGCGCTCGCGCCAGTTGCCCGAGTGAATGCGCGGGAAGGGTCGGCCGTGGGCCGGGGGCAGCAGATAGCAATCCACGGCGGGACCGTCCTCGAGCTCCACATTGGTACGCCGGAAGTACTCCGGGTGATCCTCGACCTCGTCCATGTAGCGCACGCCGCCGGCGGTCAAAGCGTAGACCTCGCCGTTGACGCAAGTGGCGCCGCCGTGAACCATCGCAGGAAAGCCACCCAGATCGACGAGGTCGTACTCTGCCTTGGTTTTTCCTTCCGCGACAAAGCGGGCCCCCGTCATGAGTTGGTGATCGGGCTCACCGCTCATCGAGTTTCCGTAAACAAATACCAGGGTCTCGCCGGGGAGACAGGCGCTTTCCAAAACTGAGTAGTCCATGGGTGTCAGCGGGGAGGGGAGGCCGCCGGGTTCAGATGGGATTCTGAACGTTATTGCCAGGCGCGTTCTCTGAAACGCCGCTCTGGCCGACCACGGGGTCGGGCTCACGGCAGCTAGCCGCAGCCAACGCAGGTGGTTTCTGAAGATCGGGATTACAGCGGGCCGTCCAAGTCCAATGCCAAGACAGCGGCGCCATCTAACTGAAAGTACTCCAGTTCGATGGAATGGCTACCCGCTTCCAAGGTGATTTTCTCAGAAGTTCTCCGTTCGGGATGCCAACTCCAGTCTTCGAGCACGGGCTGGCCGTCAATGAGGACCCGCACCCCATCGTCGGAGCGCGTGCTCAGCCGGTACTCGCCCTTCTGTTTGATTTTCAAGGTGCCGTTCGCGATCAAACCGTAATTCAGGGCGGGCAGACTCTCCTTGTTCTCCCCGTCAGATCCCCAGGGATGCATCCAGAAATCGACTTCGCGGCGCAGCAGCGGTTCGAAGCGCCCAGCTCGCCAACGCTCCAAGTCGCCGCGGGGGTCGCTTTCGGCGTCCCAGGTAAACCAAGTGGCGTCCCAAGTCATGCGCTCCAGGGCGCCCTGCGCACGCTGGCTACGAAGGCTGAGCCGCGCGGGATCGATGGGCCCGAAGTCCCCTAGCTCGAGCTTCTCGACGCGCAACTGCCCGGGGGTCACCGGAGTGACATCGCCCTGGTCCATCCAGCTGTCCGCCGCCTCCCAGTGGGCTGGGGCCTGGGCCCTCGCCGCACGAAGTTGAGAGTGGTAGCTACGCCCACTGGGGAAGTCCCCCTGGTCATCTGCAAGCCAGGACCAAATCTCCTGGGAAGTTAGATCCTCCGCGCCCTCACCGGACAAGCCGTCCAGGTGAATGCGTGGCTCGGGGTTTTGGAAGTCGTTCTCGAAGAACTCGACTCCCGTGACTTCATCCAAGGCCAAGTCTTGGATGTTCACCGAGAAAGAATTCTGAGCGATCCAATGATCGGAAGGAGTCCCAGCACCGGACCCGCGCACTTCGATGGCCACATCGCAATCGACGAACTCGTTGTTGCGAACTGCTGCCCGGCTGCCCCCATCGATTTGCAAACCGATGCCCATCACACCGTTGAATTGGTTGTTTCCGAGGGCCAGCCCTTCGGTGCCCCTGGCGATTAGACCGCCCCCTTGGCAGTCCTGCAGAACATTGTTCAGGAACCAGGTGTCCTGCGATCCACGCAGGACCGCGCTGACGCTCGTGGACCCGGAGAAGTCGTTGCCCACGATTCGATTGGCGCGACAAGGCTCGTCCCCCGAGAGCACGCGGATTCCGGCGCTGCTCGCTTGGGCCCAGTTGCTGGCGATCAAGTTGCCGGTGCAGTCGCCCGCCAGCACAAACCCACTCGGTCCGAACTCTTCCGCGCTGCCACTGTCCCCACTGCAAGTGATGAAGTCACAGTGGTTGTCGCGCACCACATTTTGGTCGCTGTTCTCCAGGGCGATTCCAAAGCCGCTCAGGTAGGAGAAGTCGTTGCCCTCGATCAAGCAGCTCTCTGAACGCACGAGCACCAAGCCGTTTTGACCGCCGCGACAATGCACCCCGCGCACTTGAATTTCAGAGCTATCGAGCACGGCAATGCCAGCCCCCGAACGCTCCAGGCCTTTTACAGGGGTGGCCCCAAAGAGCGAGTGGCCCTTCCCAGCGGACTTGCCCATGAACTCTGTCCCGAGCCGGTGCCCAAATCCCGGATCGATTCGCAGCCCGTCGACCTGAACGGACTCGCAATTCTCTATGACGAGATCCACCCGGTAGCCCCCCAGGGTGCCCCCGCGAACTTCCACGTTCACGCAGTTCCGAATCCAGATTCCGATGCCCTGGGCTTGATCTGGAGCCGAGCCCTCGGGCGTGCCGCGCAGAACGACGCCCTCCAGATCGAGGACCACGTTCTTTTGGCCCTCCAGCTTGATGACCGCCGTTCCGCCCTGAGTCGGCCGGAAGTAGTCCCCAGGCTCGATTCGGCGGACGCCTTCCTGTTCTTGGAGCCCGGCATCAGCCAACTCCACACGGGCACCTGTGGCCTCCGCCGTTTCGGCGGTTTTGGTCGGAGAACCCGCGCAACTGAAGATCAGAAGGCAGAGGAGCAAATAGGAACGGGTAGAAACGAGTTTCCACTTCATGGAGACAGAGGGGTACTGCGGTGTGGGGCCATCCCGCGGTGGGAAAACCCGGGACCGAACCTGCCATCGGCCTGTGGTCCTCCGAACCTTGTGGCAGACCTGAAAAAACGCGGTCCTCAGCTGGACGGCACTGGGCTATTCTCTGCCCGTGAAAAGCACCAGCCCCCCAGCTTCGAGCGGCCTGGCCCTCGACCCCGACATTCCGATCTGCCAAACCGACCTGCCCCTGGGCTGGTACCAGGACGAGCTTCGCCCCTATGCGGAAGAGTACTTGGCGCTGCCCGACCGCAAGCCGGCCACCGTCCTGGGCTGGATGGACCGCTACGTCAAACCTGCGCGAGCCCACTTCGGCGACTCCCTGCTTTTGCTTGCCCACTTCTACATGGGCGGCGAGATTGTAAAGCTCGTGGAGAACTACGGGGGCGCGGTGGCGGACAGCTACAAGCTGGCCTTGCAGGCGGCGCAGAATCCCGAGAAGAAAGTCATCGTGGAATCCGCCGTGCACTTCATGGCCGAGTCCATCGCGATCCTGGCGGCCGATGATCAAGAGGTGTGGATCACCAACCCGAAGGCTGGCTGCACCATGGAGATGCTGGCCAAGGACCACATGGTCCTGCCAATCGCAGATCAACTGATCGAGCGCTATGGGGACGAGCTCGTGGTGGTCGCTTACATGAACACCTCGGGGCGACTCAAAGCCCTCGCGGGACGCACCGCTGGCGCGGTCTGCACCAGCTCCAACGCGCACCTGGTCGTGGAGTGGGCCCGTCGCGATGGACGCAAGGTGCTCTTCGTCCCCGACCAACACCTCGGTCGCAACACAGCACACCGCTTGGGCATGGATCCGGGACGCATCGTAACCTTGCCCGATCCCCAATTGCGCGGCGGAAACTTCCCGCTGACGGACGCCACCATCGAAGGCGGCATGCAAGCCTTGGACCGCGCGGAGATGATCCTTTGGGGATCCTTCTGTGGCGTGCACACCATCTTCAATGCCGAGCAAGTCAAGTGGTGGCAAGAGCGCGACTGGCAGGTTCTGATTCATCCCGAATCCCCCATCGAAGCCGTCAATCAAGCGGATGGCGTCGGTTCCACGGACTTCCTTTGGAGTGCGGTTCAGAACGCCAAGGCCGGCGCCAAGATCGCCATCGGCACCGAAGGACACTTCGTTCGCAACGCGCGCGAGCTCGGCAAGCAACGCGGGGTGGAAGTCATGCACCTGGCAGAAATTCCTGGCATGCAAAGTGGCGGCTGCGGCTGCGCCACCATGAGTCGCAACGACCCGCCGCATCTAGCGGGACTCTTGGATCTGCTGCGCAAAGGGGAAGCGCCCAAGCTCAATCGCGTGCTCGCCGGGGACGCGGTGGACGAAGTCACTGGGGACCTCGACCGCTTGAAGATCGAGGAACGCAAGACGCTCATTCGGGATGCGAAGAGCGCCTTGCAGGCAATGATCGATGTGACGGAGCAGGCGAACTCTTAGGAGCTGCGGCCCGCTAGGAAGGAAAGACGCGAACGCCTCCCGCAGCGGGCTAGCCCTTCTCCACGTCCCAGACTTCAGTTCCGAAGAAGTCCCAGGGCAAGCGGCCTTCGTCGCAGTCGTCGTCGATCGAGAACTGCACGTCGACGAAGTAGATGATGGCGCTGGTGGCCGAGGCGCGCAGGTTCTTGCAGCCGTGGGCCACGCCCGGGGGAATGCGCACGAGCCGCGAGTTGCCGTCGCCGAGCACGATTCGCATGATCTGGCCTTCCGTGGGCGAGCCCTTGCGCACGTCGGCGAGCACCAAGAGCATTTTGTCGCTGGGCGGCACGTACCACACGTCGGTCTGGCGTTGGTGCAGGTGGAAGGCCTTGACGGCCTGGGGCTCCACCACGCTGTAGTTCATCTGACGCGCCTCGAACCCGGGCAGGTCCTTGTGCAGGCCCCCATCGAAGCGGCCCAGTTCCGTCATGGCGCCCCCGTCGTCGTTGAAGCGACGCAGGTTGACGATCTCCAATCCTTCGATCGGGGTCTTCGGGGAGTAGTCCTGCTTGGAGTAGCTCGCTTGAGCCTTGTCGTTGAATTCGGTCATGTGGAGACGTTTCGGTGGGCTTTTCGAGCGCACCGGTCGGTGAACTCTCCGAGCGCGCTAGTCGGTCGGCTATTCGGGCGACTAGGGTCACGAAGTTGCGGGCGAAGCGCAAGGGCTGGAACCGGGCTTTCAAAGTCGTATCCTGCGCGAATGCCCCCGACCCGAAAAGACCAAGCGAGCAGCTGCTCAAACTCCTCCTCCCGTTCCGGCTCCCGCCGCGAACTCCCCACCCGGCCGGTGACCGAGGCCAAAAGTCTCGGCGACCTGTTCGAGAACAGCCTGCCCTCCTTCGGGGGCGGCTACCTGCGCCGCCTGTGGGTCCTGCTGGATGAAGCAATTGGGCGCGGAGTGCCCATGACCCTGGCGGTGGCGGGGCCGGTGACGGCTTCTGGCCAGCACCTGGCTTGGCTCAATCCGCTCTTGGACACGGGTTGGTTCGTGCTGGTTTCCACCACGGATGCGGTTTGCTATCACGACGGCCATCGTTCCTTGGACAGCGCTCCAGATCATCCGATCTTTGAGGTTCCGATCAGCGGCGACGACGCGGCCCTGCGCGACGAACTCATCATTCGCATCACAGACATCGGCTTCGACGAAGACGTGCTGCTCGACCAGGACACCTTCATCAGTGCTTGCCTCGCTCGTGAAGAGTTCCAGCGCAAGATGACCGGCACCGAGATGCGCGCTTTGTTGGGCGAGTGCTACCACCAGTTGGAAGAACGTAACGGTGCTCCGGAAGGCTTGCTCGCTCTCTGCAAACGCAAGGCCATACCGATTTTCGTCGGCGCGCCCAGCGATGGGTCTGTGTTCCTTAACTCCATGAAGCTCTGGGTGCATAGCCAGCTCGGGGGTCCCGAGCACAAGTTCGATTTGGACCTGCACGGGGAAGTCTTCGAGAGTTGCGCATACCACTGGTGGGGCTTGCGCAAGAGCGAGACCAAAGCCCTCGGCACCTTGATCCTCGGCGGCGGCGTCCCCAAAAACTTCAACCTACAACCGGAGCCCGCGCTCTCTCAAATCCTTGGCCTCGAGGACGTCAGCGGTTACCTCTACGACATCCAAATCACCACGGCGCCCGTCACCGACGGTTCCCTGTCCTCCTGCCCGCCCTCGGAAGCGGTGACCTGGGGCAAGGTCGACCAGGACAACTACACGAACACCTGCGAGAGCGTCCCCGCGGACTACTCAATGTTGATGCCCCTGATTACGAAGGGTCTGCTCGACAAGCGCGCCAAGTTTGCACGCCTGGAAGAAGAGCTAGGACGCGAGACACTCTTCGAACGTCACCCGGAAGCGCGCGGCTACCTGCGCCCGCAGGAGGGCTACCGCCTATTCGACCAACGGGAAGCCTTGCTCGCGGACTTGTTCGACGCCGTGCGCGCGCAGAACGGGGCGGAATAAGCGAAGGGGCAAGCGCGGTCGCGGCCCAGGCTTGCCCGCTGGCTGCCAACTCTGGTCTACGCCTTCGCTGGCGAACTCAAGAGACGGATGCCGCCGTCACGCGCCTGCCACGCAGGCCGTGGAAGATGCCGCGGGCTTTGGCGAGCACGGCGCGAGCGTTGCCTTGGCTCAGGCCGTAGAGGAAGAGCAGGGGCAAGCTCAGCACGTCGAAGAGCAGGAAACGCAACCAAGCCAGGGGACCACCGTGCTGCTTGAGGAACCAGATGGAGTTGACGCCCATCATGTACTTGCGCCGCGGGTTGTAGCCGCCGCCGGTGGAACTGGAACTGGCGTGCAAGCAACTGGCTTCCCCAACGAGCACGACCTTGTAGCCTGCTTTCTTGGCGCGCACGCAGAGGTCCACGTCTTCCATGTAGGCGAAGTAGGCCGCGTCAAAGCCACCGATGTCCCAAAGCACCTTGGCCCGCATCAACAGGGCGCAACCAGGGATGTAGTCCACCTCCATCAAGTTCTGGTAGAGGGGACCGTCGAGCTTCTTGTGGCCCCGCAGGGTCGAGAGGTTTTCGCGCCAGGTGAGCAGTCCACCCGCGCACCAAACGCGATCGGGATCTTGGCGATCCAAGACGCGTGGTCCGCAGATGCCCACGTCGGGGTACTCGCTTAGGAACAGAACCAAGCGCGCCAGGGAACCGGGCTCGAGCACGAGATCGTTGTTGATGAAGTAGACCGCGTCCGCGCCCGCATCGAGGGCCTGTTGCGCTCCTTGGTTGGCGGCTTCGCCGAATCCGAGGTTGGCGCTGTTCTCGAGGATCACGAGGCGCCCGTAGCGTTCGCGAATCTCTTCGAGGGAACCGTCCGTGGAGGCGTTGTCCACGAAGACGATCCGTTCGGGGGTGATGCCCTCCGCCACGAGACTTTCGATGCAGTCCCGGTTCATGTCTGTGCCGCCGTTCCAGTTGACGACCACGGCGTAGATGTTGCGAGGTGCGCTCACGACTTCGAGGGATCCTCCTCCACGGCCAACAGCGTCGAACGCAGAAGCCCCTTGGACAGTCGCGTTTCCAGTTCCACGCCGCTTGCCAGGGCCTGTGTGCTGGTCAGCGGCGCCGTGGATCCGGCGATTCGCGTGATCGAGTACCCGCGCCCCAAGACAGCAAACGGCGAGAAGGCTTCCAAGCGGCCCGCGACGAGATCCAAACGGTTTTGGTCCCGGGTGATGCGGTCCTTCGCGGGTTGCGTCAGCCGGCGTGCCAAGCTTCGTACACGGTCCGTGTCGCGCTCCAGTCGCCGGGCGGGCGCGTGGGTCGCCAGGGCTTGTTGGGCGAAGCGCAAGGCAGTTTGACGCTCCTTCATTTGATGTCCCGTGGCCTGTTGCAAGCGGCGGCCAAGCCCCTTCAAGTGCTCCAAGCGGTTGGCGAGGATCCAATCGGCGCTGCGCAGGTTGCGCGCGCTGCCCAGGCGTTCGAGGCGCTCTTCGCGCCGCAAGAGCAAACTGTCCATGGCTTGCACGAGGTAGTTCCAAACCCGTTCGAAGCGTTCTTCCAAGCTGCTGCGATCGGGGATCACGAGCTGTCCCGCGTCCGTCGGTGTGTGCGCGCGCTGGTCGGCCACGTAGTCTGCCAGGGTCACGTCGGTTTCGTGTCCAACGCCGCTGACCACGGGCACACTGCAGGCCCAAATTGCTTCGGCCACCACCCGTTCGTTGAAAGCCCAGAGGTCCTCGAGGGAGCCTCCCCCGCGGGTCACCACGATCACATCAACGCCACTCTTGTCGAGAGCGTCGATAGCCCGCGCGATTTCAGCGGCGGCGCCGGGGCCTTGCACGGGCGTGTGCGCCAGACGCACGGGGTATCCCGGCCAACGCAAGCTGCGTGTGCGGAGGAAGTCTTGAAAGGCGGCGGTGTCGCGACTGGTGACCACGCCAATCATCTTCGGCATGCGGGGCAGTTCCCGTTTGCGTTCGAACCAACCCTTCTCAGCGAGCTCCCGCTTCAGCTCTTCCAGTTGAACCAGGAGTGCGCCCAAGCCGATTGCTTCCACGCGCTCGACGATCAAGGAGTAGCTACCTCTGGGGCCATAGAGATCCAGCTTGCCGTGAGCCACCACTCGGTCGCCTTCCTTGAGCGGTTGCTTTTGGGCTCGGGCCACTTGGCTGCGCCAAATCGCGCAGCTGAGCACGGACTCCACCCCGCGCAGGCGATCCTTGAGGCTGAAGTAGATGTGCCCCGATGCGGCGCGCTTCAAACCGACCACTTCGCCCTCCACGGCGAGGCGCCCCATGCCTCCGAACAGCTGCTTGAGCCGTTCGTTGAGTTCGGAGACCTTGAGGATCTCGGGGCCCCGTGAAGACGGGGCGGGGCTGGACGCTGTCGGGGTCATGGCCTTAGATTGCCGATTCGTGGGCTCCCTGGACAGCTATTTGCTGGAAGGGAATCCGCCCGGAGCCAATCCGTTGCGCTGCGTAGGCGCGTTGCACCCCACGTGCCTAGTTTCGATTCCGGCTGCCCCCTTGGGGACGACTCGCTCAACGGGGGCGGGTTCCAAGGGGCGAGTCTTTGGACTCCGCGAGCCCGGGCAAGCCCGCCGCGCGCCATTGAATCCCGTCGGCGCCGGGTAGGAAGATCCGGTAGCGCCCTTCTAGGAACGCGAGCTTGTTGCCGCCCTGGGTCTGAATGCCGTCGCGCAGGAGCAGTTGCATGCCCTTGGGTTCCTGCAGAATGCTCAGCCGGTCCGCAAAGAGGCGCTTGATCAGGCCTCCATCGCGGTCCAGTTGTTCAAGCTCCACGCCGCGCAACTCCCCTTCCAGAATCCCCGCGATCTGCACGATGCGGTAATGCCCAAGGGACGCGTCCATTCCGAGCAACTCATTCAGCTTGCGATGCACCAAAAAGATGCGCCAGGTGCCGTCATCCTGAAACACCTCCAGGCTTTGTTCCTCGAAGAGTTCGGGCGCGGACTCGAACCACGGGCGCGGATCTGTGTTCTGTAGAAAGATGCGTCGGGTACCGCCGCGTTCTTCGCCAGGTTTGGAGCCCTCGAACGGAATGGTCTGCCCGTTGCGACGTTCGTAGCCGTCTTCCAGCACGATGGTCAAGGTGCGCGCAATGCGGCTGCCCTCGAGACGCAAACGGTCCGCGCAGAGCGAGCCCACCGGGCGTCCCCGTTCGTCCAATTGGCGGAAGACCACGGGGCCTGTGAAGCCCAGCTCGACCTGGCCTGCGTCCAAGAGATCCAGGGAATCCAAACGCTCGACCACCATCAAGGCCCGCAGATCCAGGTAGACCTCCTTCGAGCGCGCGCGCTTGAGTTCGAGCACGGGATCCGGTTCCAGCTCCTCCTCAGGTTCCAGCTCAGGGACCGTGCTGCCGAGCAAGGCGTACAGCTCCGGCGGCGCGCCTACGGGCACCATTTGGGTGAGCATCTCGGACCAAGCCACGTACTCGCTTTCGCGCGCAACGCGATCCTCGAGAGCGTTCTCGAGCTCCCCGCGCAGACGCAGGATCTCGAGCTCCAGGTCTAACTTCTGTTGCTTCCAGGAGGCGGCTGTGGAGGCCTTCGCCGTTCCGGAAGGAGGCAGCGTCTGCGTGGAAGACTCTGCCAGGGAGTCGGGCGCGAACTCGAGGGCGACCATCGATTCGTCCCCCACCAACATGTCGCGCTGAACAAGCGTCACGGGATTCCCGACACCGAGCAGTTGCAAAGTGTCCGCAGGTTTCGGACCCCAAACCACGAAACGGCGGCGCTCGCCCGGGTGCAATTGATCCGGTCCATCGAGCAACACACGCACGGGATCACTGGGACTCAATTCGCCGGTCCCGGCGGAGAGTGCGAGCGGACGTATGGCCCCTGCGCTGCTTTCCAGAGTGAGCTTGGTCAAGTCGAGCGATGCAGCGCAGGACCCGGGCAAGGAAACTTGCAGGCTCCAGGGTTGGCCAGCTCCCAAGTCAAAGCGCTCGCGCAAGACCTGGGTCTCGAACTCTTGTTGACGCGCGGCCCTGTGCAGGGGTGAGAGGCGCACGTCCAGTGTGCAGGCTTCGGCTCCCGTGCTTCCAGCGGGTGAGGCCCAAGTGGGTAGGCCCTCCAGCCGAGCTTGGCCGGGGGGCGCCGGAAAGCTGCCGCGGTCCGCGGGGCGTCCTTGCAACCAAGCGATGGCAATGCCCAGGGACACCACCGGAAAGCACATAAGCAGCGGCCCCGGAAAGCGCAATGCCCCCCGAGACCGCTGCTTGGTTGAACTGGACTGGGTATTCAAATCGTTGAGCTCATCGTGAGGGCATTCGCCTGCGCGCTCTCTACGCAAATCATCGGGCGCAAGGCACTGGACACCCCACGCAGGGCAAGGGGCATCCGACGAAGGGCACTGGGCCAACAACGACGAGCCCCGAGGGGACATCTTCCTACTCGTCCCAGTCTTTCTTCTTGTTCTTGTTCCACCAGTGCTGCCATTCCTCTGGCTTGCGAGCCCCCTCGTGTCCGGAGAGGTCTTTCAAGGTGGTGGAGATCGGACCCGCGATGGTGTCGAAACGGTCACGAGCTTGAATGTCCGCTGCGTCCGCATCCATGACGGTCTTAGCGGTCACGAGCACCTTCAAGAGCGAGTTGAAGATGTCCTTGCGATCCTCCAACGGCAACTCGGTGTACTGCCCGAGGGCCTCAGCCGCTGCACCCACCAAGGAGTCGGTCTTGTCGTTCAAGAGACCTTCCAAGGTCTTGACCCCAGCGGGGTCCTTGGTCTTGCCCAGGGCCAAGATCAACTCGCGCTGCAAGCCTTCATCGGAGCGGTGTTTCTTGTGACCGATGTACTTGATCAAGGTCTTCGAGGCGTCCGTGCCCATCTCCCCGAGAGCCACGGTTGCCGTCAAGTAGAGCCGGTTGTTCGGCACACCCTCTTCCAAGGGTTGGCGTTTCTGCTCGTAGCACTTGCCCAGGGCCTTCACGATCAAGCCGCGATCTTTGGGACCGCTCACCTTGTACTCTTGCAGCATGGTGTCGATCACCTTCAAGGCCTCGGTGTCCTCGTCCCCGCGCTTGCCGATGTGCCCGCCAAGGGTGTCGCAGAGTTCCTTGACCTCCGGACGCTTGTCCTCGGGTTCATCCTGGGACAACACAAGCGCAGCCGGTGCGATGAGACCGGGGGCGGGCAGAGCACTGGGGGAAAGCGGGCTGGTGATGACGAGCAATAGCGAAAGAATCATGGGAACGGGTCCTCTCGAAGCCGGGGGTTAGGGGCGGGTCTCGGTCTTGAACCGTTGTTGTCCAGGATAGCGAGTCATCGGCCGGGGAGTCACGCACACTTGGGACTCCCTGCCCCCATTTTCGCCCATTTCCTTTGGCTTCCCAAGCCCTAGGAAGCGGCTTCCCATTCCTTCAATGCCCCTGTCAGGCGCCGGGTCCAGGCCTCTCCCCCCGGGGGAAATTCCACGGGAAGGCCAACAACCCCCAAGATAGGCAGGATTCTTACGAGGCTGTTCGTCAAGAATGCCCCGCTAGCGCCTTCCAGTTCAGAAGCCTCGATGCGCCGCTCCTGCACGGGCATGCCCAGCTCATTCGCCAGCAAGAGTACCTTCGAGCGCATGATCCCGGGCAGGCAACCGCGGGCCAAAGGCGGGGTGCAGAGGATCCCATCTAGGACCAGGAAGATGTTGGAAACCGTGCCCTCGGAGAGGTCCCCGTCTTCCGTGCAAAGCAGTGCCTCGTACGCTCCGCGCCCCTGCGCTTCCTCGCGGGCCAAGACGTTGCGCGCGCGCCCTGTGGTCTTCACGTTCTCCAACCCAAGTCCTGGGACCTTGGTCGCTTTGGATATCGCCACGAGCACTCCCTTTGAAGCAGGAGGCGTCCAGGAACTGGTCGTGATCAGGACCTGGGCACCCGCCCCCGGTGCGCCGGGAGTCAGGGTCAAGCGCAGGGCCGCGTTGCCAACTCCAACTTCATTGGCGACTTCTGCGAGACCTTGGCGCGCGACCTCTGGAATGCGGCCCGCGTCTTGGTCGAAGTCGATCCCCAGGGCTTGCGCCGCGCCCGCCAAGCGAGCCAAGTGCTCATCCACGTAGTAGACCTTGCCCGCTTCGCAGAGAAAGGTCTCGAAGACCGCAAGTCCCAAGAGGAAACCGGGATCCTCCGCACGCACAGCGGGAGCTTGCGGCGCGAGGAAGTGGCCGTTCAACCAGGTGGCTATAGAGAGTGCATTGGTCATTGTCTTTGGGGCTCGACTTCGAGCTGATGGCCGAGTGCGCGGGCCAGGTTCGCACCTTTCACGAGGGTCTCGTTGTCTTCGTCTTGGGCATTCGAACTCCAGGTGATGCCACCGCCCACGTGGAAGCGCACCTCTCCGTGTTCGGCGCCAGCAGCGGGCGCCGGGCGCCATTGCAAGGTACGGATTAGGATGTTGAAGCAGGCGTTGCCAGCCACGTCCAAGAAGCCGGCGGAGCCCGTGAAAAATCCACGGCCTTCCCCCTCCAATTCGCCAATGGCCTCCATGGCGCGCAACTTCGGAGCGCCCGTGATGGAACCGCCGGGGAACACGGAGTGCAGCACGTCGACGGCGCTTTGGCCTGCAGCAAGCTCAGCGCGCACGTCGGCCATCAAGTGGTGAACGCCCGGGTAGGATCGCAACTCTGGAAACTGATGGACCTGCACACTGCCCACCGTCGCCACCCTGCCGAGGTCGTTGCGCAGGAGATCGACGATCATCGCCAGCTCCGCTCGGTCCTTCTCGCTAGCGAGCAATCCCGCCGCGAGCTCCCGATCGCGCAGGGCATCGGCGTCGCGCGCAGCGGTGCCCTTGATGGGCCGAGCCAGCAGTTCACGGCCTTGGACTTCCACCAACAACTCGGGGGATGCGGACAAGAGTGCGCCTTCGGGGAAGCGCAAGTACGCCATGTACGGCGCGGGGTTGACCCGCCGCAATTCCATGTACAAGGCGAGCGGGTCTCCAATGGTTTCGCCCAGCAAGACATGGGCGAGGTTCGCTTGGTAGTACTCCCCCGCCGCGATTTCCCTGCGTGCTTGTTCGATGCGTGCGCGGTGTGCCGCGCAGGTCACCTTGCGATGGAGGTTCGTGCAGAGAAAACTCAGCTCCTGGTCCCCCTGCCCTGCAACGGCAGCTCGCGCCAGTTCTTCGTAGGGCTCCCGGGAAGATCCAGTGGGGAGCACGAGGAAGACTCGGCTCTTGCGATGATCGAAGACGAAGAAGCGCCCGTAGAAACCGCCCACCAGTCCAGGCCAGTTCCATGGATCCATCGGTAGCGTTTGCGCCTCACCAGGAACACCGCTGTCGTAGGCCAGGGCTCCGAGGAAGCCCCCCTGGAACGGACCCGGGATGTTCGCGCTCAGCAGGGTCGGCGCCTGCTCCATGTACGCGGCAAGCTCCCGCAGGTCGTTGGGCATCGGAAGCGCCAGGACTTCCGGCTCCCAAGCGATCCAGCTCCAATCCCCAGGCTCCCCCCCAGCACTGTCCAAGGCCACCAGACCTGGCCGGTCACCGATGCGCAGCAGCAATTCAGCAAAGCTCGGCGCGGACATGAGCTGCGTGGCGCTGAGGGCCAGGGTCTTCGGGGGGCGGTTCATAGGTCGTCTATTCTGAGCCCATTGCTCGCGCGAGCCAGCCCTCCACCGAGATTTGTGCACTCGAAGCCGCTTTTGTGAATCGGACCCAAGCCCGCGTGGGAGCCCAATCTCCTTCGTTTCTAAGCCCCGCCGGTTTCCATCCGCCGTCCCGGTGCGTACAAGAACACCGTGAACAAGCAAGAATCTCCACGCATCCTGGGTTTGGTCTTCCTGACCGTCTTCATTGACCTGGTCGGCTTCTCGATCATCTTTCCCATCTTCCCGCAGTTGCTCGAGCACTACGTGAGCTTGGAGGGTGCCGATAGCTTGATCGGTCAGCTGCAAACCTTCCTGGTGGAACTGACCAGCACGCGCAAGGGAGCGGACTTCGCCGTCGTCACCCTCTTCGGCGGAATCTTGGGCTCGATCTACTCCCTGCTGCAGTTCCTGTTCGCGCCGGTTTGGGGTCACCTGTCGGACTTGAAGGGCCGCCGCACCGCGCTCTTGTTCACCCTCGGAGGCACCGCCTTTTCCTACGTCCTGTGGTTCTTCTCGGGTAGCTTCGCGCTCTTGATCGGTGCGCGGATTTTGGGCGGGGTGATGGCCGGCAACATCTCCATCGCTTCTGCGGCGGTCAGCGATACAACGAGCGGCAAGGACCGCGCGAAAGGCATGGGCATCGTCGGCATGGCGATCGGTCTCGGCTTTGTGGTCGGGCCAGCCATCGGCGGCATCAGCTCCAGTTGGGATCTAACCAATCAATGGCCAGGTGGCGCAAGCTATGGCGTGAACCCCTTCTCGGGTCCCGCGCTGATCGCCTTCGTGCTTGCGACCTTGAACTGGTTGTGGGCCCTGAAGAAGTTCCCCGAGACCCACCCCAAGGAGCGCCGCGGACAGGGGGGTCAGAAGCGGCCGCTGATGCCCTTCCGTGCATTGAGCTCCATTCGGGTTCCCGGGGTGATGCGCACGAACTTCATCTCGTTCATGTACTTGGCGGCCTTCAGCGGCATGGAGTTCACCTTGACCTTCCTGGCGGCGGAGCGTTTTCAATTCGGCCCCCACGACAACATGTGGATGTTCGTCTTCGTGGGCTTGACCATCGCCCTTGTGCAAGGGGGCATCGTGCGCCGGGTCGTGCCCCGGGTGGGTGAAATCAAGGTGGCTTTTGTGGGCCTGGTCTGCATGTTCATCGGCTTCCTGGTGGTGGGATTCTGCTCCTCCGTGGGCGTTCTGTACGGGGGATTGGGATTCATGGCCGTCGGCAGCGCCCTGGCCATGCCCTGCTTCTCCGCCCTGGTCTCGCGCTACGCGCCGGAAAACGCCCAAGGCCTCGCAATGGGCTCTTTCCGCTCAATTGGGGCTCTTTCCAGGGCCATCGGACCCCTTTTTGGCGGAGTTTTGTACTGGTTGCTCGGTAGCCAAGCACCCTACGCCGCGGGGGCCTTGGTGATCCTGGTGCCGACATTCTTGACCCTGAGCCTGCCTCCAGTCCCTGAAACGGCCCCCGGCGAGGGTTCGAAGGCCGATCCTGCCTGAAGCTCGGGGGGCGGAATGCCGATAGCTCTCCCATGAAGAAACAACCTCTGTTCCTCTGCATTCTCGGGGCCTGCGCCCTGCTCTCGATGTCCGGCTACTCCCAGAAGGCCCAGGACTCGAAAACCTTGGAGGAACGAGTCCAGCAACTGGAAGCTCAGCTCGAAGCCATGCAAAGCACGATGGATGGCATGGCCGCCAGCTCGGCCGCCGAAGCCAGTGCCCTCGACGCGATCAACGCGTACCTGCAGCAGCAGGCCAAGGCCGCACAATCCATGGCCAGCGTGTTGGACGAAGCGGAGAAGCTGGGCTTTGTGCCCGGCATCAACTTCCCCTCCCGGGAAGCTCTCTTGAAAGGCTGGCGAGCTCAGATCAACGTCCAACAGAAGGGCGTGCCCGGCAAGACGAAAGCAAAACCGGAGACCGGCGACACGCGCTTCCGCAAGTGGGACAAGTGAGCTGAGGGGATCGCACTGCTCGCGAGGCCAGGGATCCCACCCCATGAAGAACCTGGTTCCAAGCCAGGGGGGCACGCATACTTCTGCGGTGCCCTTGCCTGAACAGATCGACCGTTTCTTGCGCCACCTCTCCGCCACCCGGGGAGCCTCGGAGCACACCCTCAAGGCCTACGGTGGAGACCTCGCGGAGCTCTCAGAGTTCCTGGAGGCGCAGAACATCGAGGAGCCTCAAGAAGTCAATCCGCGGGTCTTGCGGCGCTACTTGGTCGAGCTCGAAGATCGCCAACTGGCCGCTTCCAGCGTGCAGCGCAAGTTGTCGTCGGTTCGCAGCTTCTTTCGCTTCCTGCAACGGGAAGGGGTGATCGATCAACACCCGGCCACCGGTCTGCGCAGGCGGCGCACGCCACGTCTGTTGCCGGGTTGCTTGGAACTCTCGGAAGTCGAGAGCTTGTTGATGGCGCCGGACCTCGCCACTCCCGAAGGCCGCCGCGATCGAGCGATCCTCGAGTTTCTGTACTCCGCAGGAACCCGCGCCGCGGAAACCGTCGGGTTGGACCGTTCCAAGATCGACCTGGAACGCGGCATCTGTCGCGTGCGCGGCAAGGGCAACAAGGAACGCTTGGCCGGAGTCGGTCGCTACGCGGTGCGCGCCTTGCGCGAATACCTGCAAGACCCCCTACGGCCCAAACCAAAGGCTTCCGCCGGGGATGCGGTCTTCTTGAATCTGCGCGGCGGACGCTTGACCACGCGCTCCTTGGGTCGCTTCGTTGACAAGTACACGGCGCGTGCGGGCATCACGCGCCACGCGACCCCGCACACCTTGCGCCACAGCTTTGCCACGCACCTCTTGGATCGCGGCGCGGACTTGCGCGCGGTCCAGGAATTGCTCGGCCACGCCAACCTGGTCACCACTCAAATCTACACCCACGTTTCCGTGGAGCGCTTGCGGGAAGTGTACGAACGAGCCCACCCAAGGGCGGACGGCTAGGACGCGGCGTGAGCGGCAGCGCGTGTTTTGGGGTCCTTCGCGAGGGCGCCGCGCTTTGTATCCGTTCTTCGTTCTCGGTTCTCCGTGGTTGCGATCGCTTTGGTCGCGTCGATGTCCGCCCGACATGGCTGGCCCTCCTCCACTTCGAGAGTGACGGGCAGCTGGGCCGACTTTCCTCGATTGCGCCACACATCCCCCCACTCTTCCCCTGCTGGCTTGACGCGCAAGAGCCATGGGCCGGGAGCCACGTGCTCGAATCGGTAGCGCCCATGCTCGTCTACGCTTGCCGCGTAGACATCGAGTTCGTCGGCGTCCCCATTGGAGAAACGGGTGGAACTCCTGTGGAACGGATCGATCCGACAGAGCTCCGCGATCCGCGGCGCTTGGACGAGAGCTGGAGTCCTGATCTCCCCTTCAATCCAACCGCCAAGGTCCAGCTCGATCTTTGCAAGCTCCCGGCCTTCTCCCATTTGAAAGCGGCCCAGCACTGTGGGAGCGAAGCCGGCCTTCTCGGCTCGCACGAAGGACCGCATCCTCGGATTTGCAGACCGGACTCGAATGGAACCATCGGCTGCGGTCATTCCACGCTCGCTGCCGCACTCGCGATAGCAGGCGATCGGGCGCGAGTTCGCCCCCCTCACTGCTGGAGGGCAAAGCAGACGCCCCGACCCTTTCAATAGCTGAAGAGGCCGAGGCGTCGATTGAATGCAGCCCGCGTCCTGGGTTCAACCCAAGTCACGCGAGGTGTCGCGAACGTTTAGTACAAGGAGCCGATCTCTTCGATCACCGCATCGATCACGGCAGCGTCTACGCCCTTGCTGTTGGCGCGCAGGGCTTTGGCGAAGCCGTCTGGTTCCGTGTTGCAATCCTCGGCGGCCAAGGCGTCGGCCACGCAGGCGGGATGCACGTTGATCGGGGTCGTGCGGGTCTGCTGACCGAACTCCACTTCGCGGCCGACGACGACGCGCGCCTTGCCCTTCTCGATGAACTCGTCGCAGTGCTTGCACTTGGAACGTCCGGAGGGAGCGAGTTCCGTGTGGGGCAACTCCTTCTTGTCCACCTTCTTCTTCTCCGCTTCCTCGCGCAGGCTTTCCAGCTCGGCAAGGGGCGGAACGTCGTCTACGGAAAGCGGCACCTTTGCGAGCTTCCAGGCCTCGATCTCGTAGGCCTCTTGCACCTTGTCGAACAGGCGCTTCGCGGCGCAGGTCAAGTGGTACCACATGTGACCGGCTCCAAAAGGACCCTCCACCATCACGCCCAGGCGCAGGTCGTCCTTGGGGATCGCCTTGCGGCAACTCTTGCACTTGGCTCGTCCGGAACGCGCCGCCTCAATCACAAAGGCGGGCAGTTCCAGTTCTGGTTCTTGGTCGGCTGATTCGATGTCACTCATGGGGGGAAACTTGGCGGGGCGAGCTTGGGCGGAGTTCAGGTTGTCTGGTTCGCAGGTGGGGTCTTATCAAATCTGCGGGGAGGCCACTATCCGTCTTTGGACAAAAGCCCTTATCCGTCCTCAGACAGGAGAACGGCCAAGGGTTGGGTCAGCTCGGAGCGCTCCAGCAGCATCTTGAGCACGGCGGTGATCGGGACCGAGAGCAACATGCCCACAGGGCCCCAGAGGACGCCCCAGAAGATCAAGAACATCAGAATCACGATCGGATTGAGGTCCAGGGACTTGCCCATCATGCGCGGCTCTAGGAGGTTGCCCACCAGGAACTGAACCAGGGCGGGCAAGGCCATGGCGAGCACCTGGTCCGCCAAGCTAAGGACTTCCGCGGGAGCCAAAAGGACCACCGGCAGGGGCAGGAACACCGCCACCAGGGAGCCAATGTTCGGGATGAAGTTGAGGAAGAAAGCGGCGAGCCCGAAGACCAGGGCCAAGTCCACACCAAGCACCCGCAGGATCAGGTAGGTGCTGACACCGGTGAGCGTGGAGACCAGGAACTTGACGCGCAGGTAGTCCTTGACCCGCAGGCCAATCTCATGGCGCAAGCCGCGCCGCTCCGGGTCTTCCCCCGAGCGGTAGCCCGTGATCAGGAAGATCATGAAAATCATGACCAGCAGCCCCTGGGACATGAGCGTGGCTACCGAGTTCAAGGCCCAGGTGATGGCCAACTCCACCATCCTGGCGACCTTTGCTTTGAAGTCTCGATTGGGTTCCCGACTGCCTCCCTTGGTGCTCGGTCCGGCTTGATTGTCGCCAGTCGCCGCCTCTGGAAGCGTTCCGCGAGTGCCCTCCAACGTGGAGGGCGTCCCGGGTGTCGCTTGCACTGAATCGTCCGCGGGCCCTGCTTGAGTCGTCGCCTGCTCGTTGGGCGCAGCGCTTGAGGAAGGCTGCTCGGCCGTGTTGTCTTCCCCTAGGTTGTCTTGCTCCCCGCCGAAGAGATTCAAGAACCCCTCCCAGTTCTCTCGAACCGTGCGCGCATGTCCGTCCGCGGCATCCACCAAACCGCCCACTTGCGCCACGTACACTTGGCGCTTCTCCACCACGTCTTGCAAACCGGTCGAGACCAGGCTTCCAATCAGCACGAGCACAAAGCAAGCCAAGGAGAGGGTCACTGCTATGGCCATGCCCCGGGGCATGCGGAACTTGCGGCGCATGTAATCCAGAATCGGCGTCACCGCCATGGTCAGGAAAGCCGCCAGGACGAAGGGCACCAAAACTTGGCGCAGGTAGAGCAAGGCAACTCCGATCGCGACCGTGCTCAGGATCAGCAAACAAATCGTCTGCGTGCGCTGTTCGGCATCCCGGATGCTGTGCTTCTCCATGGGCAGCAGCCTACGGCGGGCTTTGGGGCCAATCTAGCCAGGGGCGAGGAAAGGCCAAGACAGAGGGAACATTCTCGTCCCGGGCCCATTGGCCGCGGACTGCCGGTGGGTCAGCCCCACCCTTCGATTCCGCCGAGAGATTCGGTAGATTTCGTGCCCGGTCCAGGTACAGAAAACGAAAGCTAGGCCAGCGCTCGATCTTCTCCAGAGCAAGTGCGCTATTCCATCGCCTGACTCGCACCAATCCCTCTGCATGACCTCGCCATCCCAATCCCAAGCCAGCACTCCCGGCGCGCACCTCGAGCCCCGGATTCGAACCGTGGGTTTGGAATTGGCCGCGAGCCTGGGACTGATCGTCGATTCCCTGCCCGGTGGTCACGACTCCGGTCCCCAGCAATTGGCCGAAGCCTTGGGGGTGGACAAAGTCCTGACGCACCGGGTCCTCAAAGCCATTCGCAAGCCGGACCCGCTCTCCTGCATTTTCCACGCTCCCGGCCCGGACCCTATGCGACGCTTTCTGCGACGGGCAAAACAACGGGGCATCGACGGCGCTCTCATTCATCGAGCCCAAGCAGCCGTGAGTCAGTTCGAGTCCTTGGTGCGCGATGAACTCGGCAATCGCAGTTCCTTGACGGCCGTGCTCGCCTCCTTCTTGCCGGAGGCGCGCATGGAGTTTGAGCATCGGCGCAAGCAGAGCGCCTATCGGGCGATGAGCGAACTCTATGGCAATGATTGCGACACCAGCATCTCCACCGTTGTGCTGCACCCCTCCGAGGACGGGCTGAGCCTCGACATCGCTTGGGTGATGGGTTCCCTTGGATTGCGGCGTCTGCGCCCGGGAGTCACCGTACGCTTCGCCACCAAACGTTCTCCGCTAATCAAAGGGGAAGAGTCCCCCATGCCGCTCACCATCGACCAGGTGCCGGGAAAAAAGGGCGCGGACTACCGGCTCGACCATCTGTGCACGGAAGACCCAGCCCCCGTGGAAATCT
>CALCXM010000043.1 GCA_937905825.1 uncultured bacterium | reverse complement strand
TCGTACTTCTTGCAGGACATGCTGCGGGTGGGAAGTGGCGCTCTGCGCGATGGCTTGCGCCGTTCCTTGGACACGGGAGATCTGGTTCAGTCGGTCTTCGGAGACTTGTGGAGCGAACTCGCCGATTTGAAGTTCGAGTCCCGTGCGCGCTTCGTGACCCTGCTCGGCCGGCGCTTGCAATGGAAGGCCGTTGATCAGGCCAGGCGTGGTGCCAACCGTGTCCAGGGATCGGAGGCTCTCGGCGCGTCGCAGCTTTCCAGTGATCAACCTGGACCGGAAACGCGATTTGAGTTGGACGAGGAAGCGGAGCGCTTGGCCCTCGTCTTGCATCGCTTGAGCGAGCGCGATCGCCGGCTCTTGCGCATGCGTCTGAAGGGGCACAGCAATGAACAGATCGCGCAGGCGGAGGACATGCTCGTGCCGGCCACTCGCAAGGCTTTGGAGCGGGCCCTTGAGCGCGCGCAAGCACTCGTGAGGACCCGCTCATGAGTCAGGAACCTAGCCAGTTGGACCTCTCCGGCATTCAACCTCCTACGCCAGCCGAGCTTGCCTTTGAGGATTACCTCGAGTGCGTGTCCGACGGGCAAAGCGTCAACACCGGTATCTTCGTGGGGCAACGGCCCGCGCCGATTCGCAAAGAGCTCGAGCAAATGATCGACTCTTGGAAGGACTTGCGCGGAAAGTTCGGAGCCGGCCCGGACCTGGTGGAAGGCAGCTGCTCCGGGGGCTATCAAGTCCTCGAGCGCTTGGGCCAAGGAGGCATGGGAACGGTCTACTCCGCCAAGGAACTGGAGTCCGGGCGTGAAGTCGCCCTCAAGGTGCTTTCCCAAGAACATCGCTACTCCGACGAAGCCTGGGCGCGCTTCGATCGCGAGGCCATCTTGGCCGCGGGCATCAACCATGCGCGCTGCGTGTTTGTGTTCGGGGTGACGCAGTTCAACGAACGCCCGGCGATCGCCATGGAGCGCATGACGGGCGGGACCCTGCAGGATGCGATCGAGCAGGGCGAGGCGCTGCCCGTCCAACTCGCCGTGGACTTCATCCTGCAAGTCCTGCAGGGCTTGATCGCCGCCCACACCGCGGGCGTGCTGCACCGCGACGTGAAACCTTCCAACTGCTTCTTCGATGAATCCGGCGGCGTGAAGATCGGTGACTTTGGTATCTCGCGCTGCCTTGAGCATCACGACCCGCTGACCAACACGGGGCAATTCCTCGGATCGCCGCACTACGCGGCACCCGAGCAGATGCGCGGGGAAGCCGTCGATCAGCGCACGGACGTCTACTCTGTTGGCGCGACCCTCTACGCACTTCTGACCGGCACGCCCCCCTACCCGGGCAAGACCCTCGGCGATGTGATCGCGAAAGTGCTCGGGGACCCTGTGCCTCTCGTCCGTGCGAAAGCAGGGACTGTGCCGAGCAGGCTGGCGAAGGTGCTCAAACGAGCCATGTCGAAGCGCCCTGCCGACCGCCAAGAAAACCTGGAGGTGCTCTTCGATGATCTCGAAGGCTTTGGGACCGCTGCACAGACCCAGCGCCAGGGGCAAGGGCTCTCCCTGGCAATGGAGGGAAGTCGCTGGTCCAGGTTTCTCCGTCGATTCTCCGGCGCAATCATTCGCGACCGCAAGCACGATGACCGCGTTCCCGGCGGGACAATTCTCACGCCAACCTTTAAGCGCATGGCTCGCACTCCCAAACAGGTGGGGCCCTATCGCATCCTTGCGGAGGTGGGCGAGTCAGAGGCTGGGCGCTACCTGATTGGCGAAGAGCCAAACCTAAAGCGTCGCGTTTGGATTCACCTCTACAGGGACGGATTCATTCCTGAACCGCCAAGGTTGAACGACGACATGCAACTGCGTTGGATCTCGGATGGGGAGCTCGATGTTCAGCGTTGGCGAGTTTACGAGGACCCGGGCGGAACGCGCTTGCGTACCTATCAAGTGCGCAAGCTGCACCTGAACTGGCCCCACGTTCGTACGGGTCTGATCCGCCTTTGCGACCACCTGGACGGGCCACTCCCCATGACCCAGCTCGGCCAGGTGTGGATCGATAGGCAAGGAGAAATGCGCGCCTTGGAGTACTCCCTCGGGACCCGCGCGGAGCAGCATGGGGGGCCGCGGGAAGTCCTCCAAGCGGTCGCTACCGCACTGCTCGCCATGCCCGACGCGGAGCATCGGCCGCGGCCTGACTTTGCGGCCGAACTCGAGCCTCTCGTGCACCAACTCATCGATCCAACCCTCCGCTTTCGCAACGTGAGTGCAGCACGGGACCAGTTGATTGCCGCAGAGGACGTGCCCAACGAACTCTCAGCCGCCCAACGCTATGGCCCGGCACTACTCCTTGCGGCATTCTTGATCCTCCGTCCGCTCGGCGCCCTCACGTCCGAGGGTGGGTTTCAGTGGCTCCCGGGTGGCTTGAATCGCGGCAACCCCTTCGACTTCGTCTTCGCTGCTGTCGTACTGGCCTCGCCACTCTGGGCGTTTCTCTTCCGGGGAGGAGTCTGGTGTTCCTTGAGCGGATTGGAAGTGCGCATGCTCAAGGGCGGACGCGCCTCCCGCCTGCGCTGCCTGTTCCAGTCGCTCGGAGTTTGGTTGAGTTTGATCTACGCCCACGGCTGGCTCACGCCGAACGGCGACACCGAGGTCGAGTCCTACGCACGCCTGCTTCTAACGCCTCTGCTTGTCATCGCTCTCCCCGGATGCCTGTTGATCCTGGGGAGCCCGGCGCGCACCGCAGCCGGCCGAGTTATCGGGGTCTGCTTCGCCCGGGCTGAGCGACGCGAGAGCTAAGCTTGCCGCGCGCGAACGCTCCGCCTGCGCAACAAAGGACGTTGATTTGGGTCGCCGCTCTGGCGACAGGGGACGGCTAGAATCATTGGCACCCGAAGCCCCCCGCTATCCCCCGCCGCTTGCCGCATATGAATCGCTCTCTGCACGCCATCGTTCGCTCGCCCAGTCCGTCCATGGAGAGCTGTGAGCTCACGCACGTGGATCGCGAACCGATTGACATGGCTCGTGTGGCGCAGCAACACGGGCGCTATGTCGAATTGCTACGGGAGCTGGGCTGCCAGGTCGTCGAGCTTGCGGCGCAGCCGGGTTTGCCTGACGGGGTGTTCGTCGAGGACCCCGCCATCGTCTTGGATGAGCTGGCGGTCATCACCCGTCCGGGCGCGCCCTCCAGACGTCCTGAAACCGCGAGCATCATGGAGGCCCTGCGCCCCTACCGCCCGCTCTTCGAGATCGCGAGCCCCGGCACGCTCGACGGTGGCGATGTGATCGTCTCGGGTCAGACGATCTACGTGGGGCTTTCCTCGCGCTCCAATCAAGCGGGCATCGACCAACTGGCCGAGATCGTCGGACCCCATGGCTACGAGGTGCGCGGCGTGGAACTCACAGGTTGCCTGCACTTGAAGTCCGCCGCCTGCGCCATCGGCAACGACCGGCTGCTCGTGCAACGGGAATGGATCGACCCCGCGCAGTTTGAGGCCAAGCGCATCGTGGAAACGGATCCTGCCGAGATCGGCGCCGCCAACGTTGTGTGGTTAGGAGACGACTTGATCTACCCCAGCGAGTTCCCCGTCACCGCCGAACGACTCCGACAGCAGGGCTTCCGCGTGCACTGCCTCGAGTACGACGAACTCGCCAAAGCGGAAGGCGCAGTGACCTGTTGCAGCTTGCTGATTCGGGGTCAAGGGAAGTCGTAAACCACGCTTCACGGGTGGGCGCTCATCTGCCCAAGGAAGAACGGGCGGGGCACCAGCTGGGGACGACCCTGATCTGGCCGAGTAGCACCTGCGTGCCGTCGTTGAAGGCCAGGTTGTAGCCGCCAGCGGTCCAAACCGGGCGATCTCCGCCCTTGCGCGAGATCTGGATGGGGGCATGTCCAGCGGCAAGCGGAACGGACATAAGCCACTCCCCCACCAGACTGCAGAGCGCACGGCGACGGGTGCTGGCCGCTCCAAAAGCAATTTTGGAATCCGCGTCCGCTCCCACGCGCCGTCCGAGTTCACCCCCTTAGGGACATCGAACCGAGCTTCAGGACGCGCAGGATTGCGCAGGATCCGCAGGCCGTTTCCGAGTCCTTCCTTCCCCCGGCTCAGCCGAGCCGTCCTGCCCTCCAAACGGCCGGGCGTCGCGCCGCATCCCGGCGCTCCTGAATCAACTTCAACAAGACTGGATACCCCCATGAAACTGCCCATCTGCCCCGTGATCGCTCTGCTCTCCCTCGCCGCCTCCGCCAACGCTCAAAGTCTGCACCACGACGGTCTGCTCAACGAGCCGGCCGGTGCAGGCAACCTGACCTTGAGCCTGGCAGGAAAACTCCACGTTTCGAACATTGGTTCCAGTGGCCTGGACGGCGTGAAGATCGATAGTTCTGGCTCCCAAGGTGTCGTCGCGGACATGCAGCTGGACTTGCTTCCTGGTGAAGTCTGCTGGGTGCGTAGCGAGCACGGGCGACCCACTGGGGGTCTCACAACCAGCGCACTCTCGATCACCGGGACGAACGCTGGAGTCTCCTTGATGCCGGACTTTAGCGCTCTCGGCCAAGGGACACACGGCTTGCGCTTCTATAGCGGTGGGCAACTCGTGTACCAGAGCGACGGCAATACGGGTCCGGTGGAGGTCGACTACACCTTCACTCCAAACCATTGGGAGAAGTACGTTCGGCACGCGGAGGACTCCATCTTCGGCGGGATCTATGTGGTCTACTGCTTCATCCCCTGGAACGGTTCCAGCCACCTTGCCGTGATGGCCAAGGCTCATGACGGAACGCTCTTCTCGACGGACTTGATCGAGGTCTACTCCGCCCCCCAGCCCCTCGACGACGTGCGCTCGCTTGAGATCACGGCCAACGGCCCCACCGAGTTCACCGTGGCTGGCGAGCAGATGCGGTTCTTTGATCACTGGATGCACGGCTTGGACGACACGCAGCTCGACGTGCAGGGCGCAACCCTGCAGCTCGGGGGAACTGGGGATACGGGCCTTTCCTGGTGCGGGCAATCCGACTACGGCTCCATGCAGCTAGCAACTCCGATCACCGCAAGCCTCCCCAGCTCCAGTCTCTACCTATCGGCCACCTTGCCCAGCGGTTTGACTGAGAGCATCGTCGGAGGTGGAGACGACGACCATGACTTAGGGGGACACATGTACACGCCCGATTTCTCTCAGCTTAGCTCAACGACCTACACGCTGGAGATCTACAACCAAGGTCAGCTGATCTTCTCGGAGCCCAACAGGACCGGCAAGGCGGCCAGCTTGTCGAGTTTCTCCGGGTTCTCCCGCAAGCAGATCAACTACTTCGATGGCAACAACGCAGCAGAGTGGACTCTCGACGGGACCCCCGGCGGCTCCGTCGGTGTCTTCGGTGGAGCGCTCCTGGTCGCCGACAAAATCACGGTCCGCTCGGAGGCTGGCTTTGGGATCGACACATCGGTGGACTGCTGGGTCTTCGAGGCCGGGGGCTTGAACAGTCCTGCGATCCTCACGAACATCAGCAGCGGCGAGCCCGACCCCTGCCTCGGCGATGCCTACTGCGTTGGTGCCCCCAACTCGGCCGGCCCCGGGGCTACCATGTGCGCATCGGGATCGATGAGTGTCGCCGCGAACAGTTTGGTTCTGGAAGCCAGCGGACTGCCCTCTAGCGTCTCCGCCCTGCTGTTCTACGGCCCGAACCAAATTCAGGTGCCCTTCGGCGATGGCATCCGCTGCGTCGGCGGTGGCTTGAACCGACTCCAAGTGCACAACACGGGTTTCGGTGGTGTCTTGACACATGCGCTCGACAACACCAACCCGCCCACGGGTGCCGGACAAATCTTCCCAGGCCAGACTTGGAACTTCCAAGCTTGGTACCGAGATCCGGCCGCCGGCATGACTGGATTCAACCTCTCGAACGGACGGTCGCTCGTGTTCCTGCCGTGATCTGAATGGACCTGTCGACGGCCTTGTTGGGAGTGCCGTTGCCTCGCAGCCCGTGGTGAAAGTGCTTTCACCACGGGCTGCGAGACTTTACCGAGTAGGACGCGCTGGAAAGGAGAAAGCTGGAAGGGATCCGGGCTCCGCGCTGGCTGATACGGTCGTCGGCTAGATCGAACTCCGCTGGATTGAACTTCGCTAGATCGCAGTCCGCGCCCGTGACCGCGTAAGCGAGACCCTACGCAGCACGAGCCCCAAGGCGATCAAGACCCCGGGCCCCAAGTAGACCGTCGCCACGTAGGTCCAGTCGATCTGCTCCGCTTGCAACGCGTACAGCCCCGCGCCTAGGTACCCGAGCACCGACACGCCGAAGGTCAGCCAGCCGATCGCGACCGAGGTCGAGCGCACCATTTTGAACGGCGCATCCATCCCTGCTCGACGAGCTCGTACGTACGACACCGAGATGAACAGGTAGGGCACGACAACCGCGAGCGAGCTCAAATCGTTGAGCAGGGAGATGAAGTGATCGGAGCCCGACAGTCCTGTCAGGATCGAGAACAACGGCAACAGAGTCAGCAGGCAGATCACCCCCGCCTCGGACCAGGGGGTCGCCAACAGGTTCAAGCGTGGAAGTTCCGTGCACTGACTCGAGCGCCGGGAGCTTGGAGACCGCAAGCGACGGGGTGCTGCCCGCCCCAAAAGTAATTTTGGAATCCGCGTCCGCTCCCGCCCTCGGTCCGAGTTCACCCCCATATGGACATCGAACCCAGCTGCACGACGCAACCGATTGCACAAGGTCTGCAAGCCGTTCCCGAGTCCCTTCTTCCCCTGGCTCAGTCGAGCCTTCCTCCCGCTCAATCGGAGATTCCCATGCATACCCAATCCCCTTTCGCGTCCCGTCTTGCCCCGCGTTTCCTTCTCGGTCTGCTCATTGCCTCGGTTGTCGCCAGCACGGCGGAGGCTCAATGGCGGACAAACCCACTCGTGGAGCCCGTCCAATCAACCAGTGGCTTCCCCCCTGAGTTTGCCGCGGTACCGCTCGGCGGAGGGACCGCGACGATCACCCTGAAAGCCAACGGATTCAACATCGACCGCATCGACAAGCGGGGCTTCCTTCCGCCGGCGCTTCAAGGAGCGAATCTCGTTTGGAAGGACACCCAATGGGCGGGCACCATCTATTGGGAGAGCCCTGTTGCCTGCTCCCTGGGCCCCAACAAGTTTGCGATCGGGTATCGCAAGGTCGTGGGCACCGGGTCGTCCCTGCGCGTGGTTGTCCTGACCTACGACCCAATCAACTTTACGTTGACCCCCGACCCCAACTTCCCGGTCACCGTTGGAAGCAGCAATGAAAGTCCATTCTTCCCGGCGATCACTGCCAATGTGTTGAGCGATGGCACCACCGATGGCGTTTGGATGAGTTGGTGGAACGTAATCGGCATGGGCCCGGGTGCGCCGGTTGAATTGCGCCAACAGGGCGTGCGAACCGATGGGAGCGCGTCCCTGCGCTTCCAAGGGGCCAATGCATCCAATGGTGCCTACGTGTGGGGCAACCTGACGCTCAACTCCACGGTGCTGGCACCACCGACGATCGTCGGCGACGGCTTGGACGGGGCCATCGTGACCTATGCCAACTGGAACAGCCAAGTCTTCCAGAACAATGGATCGGTCAGCGGGCGTGTCCACCAAACGACCAAGTTGAAGACGGACGGGACCCTTGACTGGACGCTAGAAGTTCCCGGGCAGATCGGCTACTCCCTTGGCGATTGCTACACGGCGCGCGATGGAGCGGGCGGTGCGTTCTACTGCTACTCAAACGACGAAGGCCTGGCCCGCACTCGATTGATCATGTCACAAGTGGAGAGCGACGGAACGCCCCAGTTCTCGGGATCCTTCTGGAGCACCGACTCGACCAACCATCTGTCGTCTTCGCCGAAACTACGTCCCCTTGCAGTCGTCCCCACTCCAGACAATTCCGTCGTCCTCGCCTACCGCGACCTCACCGGCATCCGATCGATGAAGTTCGGCAGTGTCCCTCCCTCGAGTCCCGCCGGCGTCGGCCCCTCCATCCAATGGACACGCTTCCTCTCGGGCGCCAACCCGAACAACAATGAGTGCGCAGGGGGAGCCCTGGGCAGTGCGAATGTTTCCGGCAGCGAACGGGTCGCCCTCGCTTTCTCAAAGGACAACTCGCTCGAGGGCAAGTGCTTTGCCCTCGACGGCGAAGAAATCTGGACCGCCCACATGGATTCCGACGACGTGGTCAACCACACCGGCGGCACGCTGGTGCAGACGGTCAGCGTCTTCTCCTCCGAACTACTCCCATGGGACCCGGGTTTCATTATCGGCTGGTTCGATGAAGGGGGCCACAGCAGCGCCACCTTGGGCACCAGTGGGGCTT
Source organism: uncultured bacterium (assembly GCA_937905825.1). Taxonomy (GTDB): domain Bacteria; phylum Planctomycetota; class UBA1135; order UBA1135; genus JABACD01. Next base: position 24,871 of record CALCXM010000043.1, on the reverse strand, counting down.
TCGCCGAGCGCGTCGACTTGACCGGAGAGCTGGGCAACCACGTTGGCGGCGAAATGTTCACCCCCTACATCCTCGGATCCGTCATCAACGGTCAAGGCGGCTGGAAGCAGTTGGGCTTGGCGCCCAACGCGACAAGCATCATCGAAGACGGAGTCACGGGGTTCGCCCGCAGTGGCAAGTCCGTCTCGATCGACGCCATCCCGTTCGGCGACACTTCGATCTTGACTCGCGAGTTTGAGAACTTGACGGATGGCCAGTACACCTTGAGCGCCCATGTCTACATCCCCAGCGGCACGGTCAGTGCGACGGCCTTCGTGGTGCTCAACGCCTACGAGGATGCGGGGACCATCAACACCTCGGTCCAGCTCAACATGCATCCGCTCCAGAACGTTTGGTCGATCCAAGCAGGCTCATCGACGAGCCTGAGCGGCCCCCTGCTGTTCGACCAGTGGGTGGAAGTCCGCGCACAGATCGATCTCAGCGCAGACCTGTGCGAGGTTTTCTACAACGGTTCGCCCTGCGCACCCGCCTACTCCTGGACGGGCGGAGCCTACGGCGCCGGTGGTGGCGCTCAAGAGATCGCCGCGCTTGTCCTGGCCCGCGCGCCGGAAGTCATTCCCGGAGGAAAGGTCTACATCGACGACGTCAACCTGGTAGACGGCTTCCCGCCGCCGACCCCCGTCGTGTACTGCGCCGCCAAGGTCAACTCCATGGGTTGCACGCCTACGATCGGTTTCAACGGTGTGTCCAGCGCTTCTGCGGGATCCGGCTTCAACATCAGCGCTTCGAATGTGATCGGCAACACTCCCGGCCTTTTGATCTACAGCAGCTCGGGCCGCGCCGCGACACCCTTCCTCGGTGGAACCCTCTGCATGCAAGGTCCGATCCGGCGCTCGATGGTGCTCAATTCCGGAGGGGCTTCCGGAAGCTGCACGGGCCTGTACTCGATCGACATGAACGCCTTTGCGGACGGAGCGCTTGGCGGCTCACCGCAGTCCTTCCTGAAGGTTCCTGGCACCCTGGTCAACTGCCAGTTCTGGGGTCGTGACCCTGGCTTCCAATCGCCGAACAACGTGACGTTGTCTGACGCATTGGAGTTCGTCGTCGGGTTCTAGTCCGGCAGCGAGAGCGGGCGCTGTCTCGAACTGACTACGCCAGCTAGAGGAAGGCCCTCAGGCCCCGTGATCGTTCAACGCTCGCGAGCCAGAAAGCGAGAGCACGGCCGCTCAGCGTTCGATTGGTGTCTTCAGCAGATGGCGAGATTCTGCGACTGGACGGAATCGTCTGATGACCCTCCTCTCAGACAGCATCGGTAACATGGGCGCCGCCTCCCCTCGGGGGCGGCGCCCTACTCGCACTCGCACTCGCGGCCAACCTTCGCCTGCGCGCTCCCAGGTAGCCACCGACACCCAGGTCAAGTTGATCTGCTCTGCTTGCGACGCGAACAGCCCCGCGTCGATACATCCGCTGAGCCTCCCCCGGAAACGGACCATGCGGGTCCTCATGCTGGCACCGGGTTCGGTCTTCAGCGGGGCGAGATCTCCCGGGAAATGTTCGCTCACCCCATGCTCGCCGGGGATCGACGAGCCCTAAGCGATATGCTGTCAGCCTGATCCCTCGGCCGACACGCGGAAGATCGAAACCGCGTTGAGCCTTGGGAACTTTGAAGCGCGAGCACTTCTCGGTTCTCCCGCAAGTCTTGATCTCCAGCCTCACTTCGCATGGACCGTGTTCGAGTTGCCTCTCTTCAGTACCTAATCCGCCCCATCAAGTCCTTTGAAGAGTTCAAGGACCAGGTCACGGGCCTGGTTCGAGTGGCCGCAGACTACGACTGCCAGTTGCTCGTCTTCCCGGAGTACTTCACCGTCCAACTGATGACGCTCGGCGACATGAAGCTCCCCGTGATCGACCAAGTCAGGGTGGTCGCAGACTTGGAAGGAGAATTCTTGGAGCTTTTCTCGGAGCTCGCTCGGACCAACGGGATCCACCTCGTGGCGGGAACGATTCCCTCACGAAGTGCGCCCGGCTCTCCGCGCGTGACGAATAGAGCCTATTTCTTCGCTCCCGACGGCTCCTATCAGTTTCAAGACAAGCTTCACATGACGCGCTTCGAGCGGGAGTCTTGGAATGTCGATCCGGGCAAGAGCCTGCGCGTCTTCGAGACCGAGTTCGGCAAGGTCGCCATCATGATCTGCTACGACGTCGAGTTTCCTGAGCTGGCCAGGCGTGCGGCCCGTGAAGGCGCTCAGATCCTCGTTGTCCCCAGCTTCACCGACGACCGTCAAGGCTTCCTGCGGGTGCGCTACTGCGCTCAAGCGCGAGCCGTGGAGAACCAGATGTTCGTGATTCACGCCGGCACAGTCGGCTCGCTACCGATGGTCCCCGCCGTCGCGATGAACTACGGACAAGCGTCCATTCTCACCCCCAGCGACTTCCCTTTCGCCCGCGACGGCATTCTCGCGGAGGGGATTCCGAACCAGGAGACGATGATCATTGGTGAGTTGAACTTGCGAGTGCTGCGCAGCGCTCGTTGGCGCGGCACCGTCGTTCCCCTGCGCGACAGCAAGAACTCCCACGCCCTCGCGGACACGATCGAATGTGTTCAGCTCATGCCCAAGAGTCCTTCCGCTCGAACGGCCCCCAGCACCCGCAGAAGTAGCATCATCGTGCGCAACACGCGGCCCGACGACTTCGTGGGCATTCGTCAAATGGCGCAACTCATCTATCCGAACATCGCGCCCTGGGAAAGCGAGCAGCTCCAGCGGCACTTGGACCTTTTCCCCCAGGGCCAGTTCGTCGCCGTCGAAAAGGGCTCGGGCCTCGTGGTCGGCATGTGCTCCGGCCTAATCATTGATTGGGATCGATACGAGGCCGAAATGGACTGGGCCAAGTTCACGGACAACGGCGCCTACACGAATCACGACCCCGTCGATGGCGGAACCCTCTTCGCTGCGGATGTCATGGTGCGACCGGGCATGCAAGGGCACGGAATTGGCAAACGCTTGTACACACACGGCCGCTTTGGCCTGGCTCGTCAGATTGGAATGCGGCGCATTCTGGCTGGATCGCGACTGCGCGGCTACTCGGCGTTCGCGTCTAAGATGAGTGCCGAGGACTACGTGGTCGAGGTCGTCCATGGCCGAATCAATGACCCGACACTTTCCTTCCAGCTAGCACAAGGCTTTCACGTCTTGGCAGTGGTGAGCGGCTACTTCGAGGGGGACGCGCCGAGCCAAGGTTATGCGGCCGTCATCGAGTGGTTGAATCCAGAAGTCGCGGATGCAGAAGACTACGACCAAGGCGACCCTCGCTATCGGACTGCCGAAAGCCGAGCCCCGCGGCAAGACGGCGAGAAATGAGCCGAGCTCCGCGCGCTCCGGCACGCGGAGGCGAAACATTCACGGCCCCTACTCAACCCAAAAGGAACGGGACCAGGCAGCGCATCCCCAGCGGCGCAGGCATGTGCGCCATGGGAAGCAAGAGCTTGAACGATATCAGTCCGCTAGCCTGCTCAATTCGTGACCACGACGCTACGGAAACTCGATCGTGATGTGGGCCGTCTCTCCAAGTTGGAGGGTCACCGAGCGCTCGACGCTCTCGCCGTCTGCGCTTCTCGACACAACGCGGTAGCGGCCCGGCGAGATAGGACCTTGCCTCTCGAATTGCGAGCATGAACGCTTCACCCAAAGGCTCCCCGTCTCGCAGAACCACACCGGAGAAGCGCTGCCGAGGGCCTGCGGGCTGCTACAACACAATAGGCGTCGACTCGCCGACTTTCACCGAAGCGGGACTACTGACGAGCGATTCCATCATCACACCGATGCCTTCGCCCGCGAGTTCACCAGCGAGCAACCCGTACACCCCAGATATCGAGCAAGAGAAACGCGGCAGTTGGGATCAATCGCTTCATGGGATTCGTGAGAGGCTTGCTAGGAGCACTCCTTGCCAATCCACCTACTTGGATTTCAAGCGCTTCGCTAACTGCGCTTCATGCAGGTTCTGAGGTGCAAGCGTGTTGGGGTCCAGCACCTCGAACCATTGGCCGTCGAGCACCTTCACGCTTTCCGCTTCACTCTGCACCCCAACCAGATTCATAGACAGCGGTCCAAACCCACGCCAAGGGTATTGCTGCGGCTTTTCGGAGCGGATGTTCCAGAAGGTCCCGCGCGCCCCACAATGCAGACCCAGCTTCTGGCCCCCACCGCAAGTCCACATGCGCGAACCAAGGCCGACGTCAATGTTCGTGAACAGGTTCTCGTAGGGGCCACGGCGGTGATGATCGAAGTTCAAGTCCACGCCGCTGCCATTGGAGAACACATTGCCTGAGTGATTCGCCGACAAGCCCAGGTCGTGAATGAAGCGTGTGTTGAAGCGGAAGTCCGTGAAGACGTTGTCGGTGCCGCCGAGGATGACCCCGTGATGGCCCGTGTCGCCGCGCTTCGGTTCCCGCTCGGAATCGAAAACCAAACCACTCAAGGTGCAGAACTTGGCGGCGATGAAGAGGCCGCTGTCTGAACTGGAAACGCGCACATTGCGCACCCAGCAATGGGCGACGTTGACCAGAGTGATGGCATTGAAGCCGAGCTCCGTGAAGTGCCCCTCGTAGGGTCGCACTGGAAACTCAAAGCCAAGTTCCTCGATGCCGACTTCGCTGACCGTTGGCTCGAATTGCCGAATCGCAGGCCTCCAGGCCAACTCCACGTCAAAGCGCAAGGGGCGATCGAAGGTGATGGTGTTCTTATCCAGCGCCAGCAAGGTCGTCACGAAGGAGGAGCTCGCTCCTTTGAAGTTGCTGATGTCTCCGGGCTGGCCAGAGTACAAGTAGTCGGCCAGCGATTTGGTTTCATTATCTTCCAGGCGCAACTCCACGACCTGCCCCACCTGCAATCCTGCGGTCGAAGACAACGTCAAGGCCTGTGCGCCACGCTTGGCAGGCGCCAGCACCTTGGCCAGTTGTTTGGATTGGAAGTTCCCTTGCACGCGCAACATGCCGCCTGACCAGGAGTAGTTGCTCGTGGCCTTGCCGCTCGTGGTTGCCCCCCAGTTGGGTTGGATGTCGGTTAGGGAAGTCGAGCAATAGAGCACACTCTTGTGCGGCCCGGCGCCGCGCAAGACAACGCCGCTCTTGTCCATCGTTAGGATCTGCGTGATCCTGTAGCGTCCTTCTGGAACAAAGATTGCCCCCGCTTCGACCTTGCCCAAAGCATCCAAGAAGGCTTGCGTGTCGTCGGTCTCCCCATCGCCCAGTGCACCAAAGTCTTTGACGTTGGCAACCTGCGGTACGAGGGGCGGCTGCTTTTCGGAGCGCTGGTACCCGGCAAAAGAGAAATCGGGCAGGCGACTTGCGCTGCTCCACAACTCGCCCTCCTTGCCCCATAGGTCAGAGTGCGTCTGGGCTCGGGCCGCCGGGGCCAAGCAAGCACAAACGGTGAGGGCGACCGAGAACAAGCGCGTCGTCTGCAACATACTGTTAGGGCGAAGATCTGAGCAAGCGGGATGCCGACCGCCGGCAAGGCGGTCGCGGGTGAACGAACCCACCCTAACCTCCTAGGCATTCTATGTTGACCCAGAATCTGCCTTGCGCGCTCTGGAGTCCGCCTGAATCAACTCTTGCGCAGTTCCTGGAACCGAACTCCGCGCCGACAACTCAACAAGGAAAACCGGAGGAACTCGCTTAGGGAACTTCGATGTTCCAGGAAGACAGCAGCTCGTCCTTCGCGTTCTTGACTTCGATCACATACTTGCCTTGTCCGAGCAGGAGGGCTGGAGGCTTCTGCGCGGCGCGAACTTCGATGCGGTCGACCGGGATTGCTTCGGCAGATTCGGAGGAGAGTCGCGCTTCGACTTGAACCGCCCCTTCCGACTTGCGGAAATCCGCAGGGAGGGTGTAGGCCTTGCGCAGACCGCCCATGCGAAGCCAGCTTGGGCGGCCGTCCTGCAGGACACTGCGCGGATGGAATAGGGTCACGTCCCGCACGCCCGGCTCAGCGGACCAAGGCTCTCCTGACTCGGACTGGAAGATCGTGGCCCGCTCGAGGCCAACTTCGTCGACCCTCTTGCGATAGAGCGGGTGCTCGATGGCGCGCGTGCTGTGCTCGGTCATCAGGGTTTGGTCAATCGTTAAGGGATCGAGCCCAGTCATCTCCTTCAGATGCCCGGCCATGCAAAGCGTGCCGGGGCCTCCGAATCCTCCCTTCTCGTTGATGTGGTCGTAGCCGGCCAGCACCACGACGCGCGCGTCCTCCGACGCTTCAAGGGTTCGCTTGAGCAGGTTCGTGGCTTGACCCAACTCACGGCCTCCCGGGAAGTTCACTGCCTCGTAGGGCACGACCTCATAACCAAGAGCAAGCGCGATTCGTACCAGATCAGCATAGACGGGCTCGCTGGTGTAAGTCCCCGTCGCCTGGGTCGGATAGCCACGGTCATTCAGACCGTTGTCCGTGGCCAACAAGGTCTCGGCGGCAAAGTGGGTGAAACCTTTCTTGCGCAATGCGTGCAGTAGCTCGATGGTGAACGCCCGGTGTTGAGGGACGTGATGCGCTTCATTGATCAGCACCAAAAGTTCGTCTTCCGCGAGCGCGGCGATTCCGGCGACGGCGTCCACGGGCTGACTGGCCTCTAACTTCTCGTTCAACTCCTCAGGAACAGCTAGGGGGATGTTGGGTGAGCGGTCCCCGAAGGCGTGCGCTTCTACATAGTTGCCCAGCTCGGCGGCAACCTGCATGGCGTGCAACTCGACAACCTGATGGGCCATTCCCTTGTCCGCGTACTCAACGTCCAAGGCCCTTAGGGTTTCCATTCGGGCGAGCGTGCTAGCGCCGCCCTCCTTCAGTCGCGCAGAGATCTCCCGCGAGTTCCGGTTGATTTCCGCTAGATCAAAGTCTTGGGGAGCGAGGGCGAGCGCGCCAATCAGGAGAGGAAGAGCAATCATACGTGTCAGGCCGTGGAGAAGTGTCGTGGCTCCGAGGAGCCGGCGGAGGGGATCCTCCCCTTGCGGGGAAGCTTCGCCACGCACTACGCGCTCCAACAAAGAGCTGTTAAGCGCGATCCCAGATTTCTCATGCAGACATACAAAGCGCCCCAGTGACATGTTCCCAAGCAGCGGCCCGGTGCTTCGAAGAAGGACTGTTCAAGTCGATCGCCAGCCCGAGGCAGCGCGTCGGTCACTCTGCTCCACCTGACCGCGGCCCTTCTGGCCCTCCAAGTTTGGGCCTGTGAAGGACAGTGCCGTTCGTGGAGCCAGTAGCGTGATTGGGGGATGTGCGCCCCTAAGGCTTGAAGGCAATCCCGGAGATGTTGGACGCCGTGGTTCCAACCGACGTGGTCACGCCAGTCGCCGGGTCAATCGAGATCAAGTCCCGCGAGCTGAAGAAGAGGCCCCCTTCATCAACATCTCCCGTTTTCTCGGAAGTCCCCATGAGCATGCCCGTCACCGAGTTGAAGGTCAGGGTCGAGGTGCTTGAAGAATCACCAGACAGGGGGGCCACGAATTGCGTCGCGCCGGTTTCTGGCACCAACTGGTAGAGCCCGTCGGCCCCGATGCAGTACATCACTTCCCCAGCGGGATCATAGGCGAGCTCAAGGATGTCCAGACTCGGTGTAGAGACAACGACCGTTTCCGCCGTTGTTCGATCGATAGCGACGACTCCGCTATTAAACGTACTGCCGTAGATCGTGTCCGTACGAGGGTCGTATTCCAAGGCATTCACTGAGCTCCCATGGAGGCTCCCGACGAACGTGGCTGCACCACTCATGGAATCCACTCGGAGGAACTTCGCGCCATCGAGTTGACTAAACACAACCGTGTAGTACTCGTCGTTGAGGCTGTCGTAGGCCAAAGGCCCCGGGTCCTCCAAACCGAGCATGCCAATGGAAGTCCCTGCACCAGTGGTTGTATCGATCCGCGTAAGCGCCGCGAGATCGGGACCGGTGCAGCCATACAATTCGCCGCTCGCCCCGTCGAACGCCATCGCTTGCAGGCCCCCGCTCATCCCGACTCTCCCGATCCCCGTGCCCACACCCGTTTGCGCATCGATCGAAACGAGTCTGTCGAAGTCTGCCGTGTAGGTGTAGAGCAACCCACTTTCGACTGGATCAAAGGCCAAGCCACGCAGGAACCCAAACCCAATGGGTCCGGCAAGGATCACCGTGGAAGCATCCAGGGTACTGATCCGAGCCAACTGGCCCGTGGCTGAGGTAATGCCATACACCTCTCCGGAGCCAGGATCCATGGCGAGGGCTTTCATCGAGCTGAAGGGCGGAAAGTCACCAATCCAGATCTTGTTCCCGCCATGCTCGTCGTAGGAATAGAACGAGGTCCCTTCCACACCGTAGTAGATGCCAAGCGATGGATCGAAAGCGATGCATGTCGGAAAGCCCAAGTCACTCGCGATTTCCCCGACGCCCATGGCCACACCGATTGTGGGGTCCACATGAACGATGCCCGCTCTCCCGGTGGAAGCGGTGAGGGTCTCCGCAAGCGAGTTGTAGGCCATTCCAAAGGGGCCGACCCCCAGGGGCAGAACCGCAGTCGCCCCAGCGCTAACCATGTCGATGGAGTACAGCAATTCTGAGCTCGTGTCGGAAGCGTAGAGCGACTCGCTACTCACGTCGTAGCACAGGGATTCCCAGCTGCCATATCCGGGCAGTCGTCCCACAAGCAAGCTGGAACCGTTCGTGGAATCCAAGGTCACCAACTCTCGGGAGCCCACGTCGATGCTGTAGAGGGACTGCGATCCGGACACATAGGCCAAGCTTCTCAGCTGTCGTCCATGACCGCTGCCTACCGGAGTGGAGGCGCCGGTGACGGGATCGATTCGATACAGCTTCTTGTGCAGCGTCTCCACACCATAGAGCTCTCCATCACTCTCATTGAAAGCGAGGCCCGCCAGCGAGAGCGGCTGGTCCAGAGGGGGATCGGCGAACTCAACGGGAGTTGTCAGCGCGGAGACGAAGGTCAGTTCCGCACTCTCCGTATCGACCTCCCAAAGACCGCTGCCGCGAATGGCAAGCATGCGCCCCGCCCCATCGAATGTCATGGCACTTGTCCCCCAGCGGGTCGAACCAATCAAGCGGACCGTTTCTTGATTCACGTCGAGCTCGACAAGATGCCCACTCGCGGAGGAGATGGCATAGTGCGCCCCGGTCACCGGGTGAATAGCCATGGCTCTGACCTCATGGACTCCCGCGAGTCCTAGTCCACTCACCGGCCTGGATGCACCCGTGTTGGCATCGAGCAGGAAGGCCCGCCCGGGGCTAAAGCTCCCCGTCTCGCGCCCGAGGGCCATGATCTGAAAGGTGCCTTCCGCGGTCGGTGTGACCGGCGTTGTCGTTGCCCCACCTTCAGATTCCTGGCAGGCCGTACCGCCGATGGTGATGAGAAGCGCGAGGGCGAAATGGCGAGGACAAGAACGTTGCATGAACTCTGGCGAGGGTAAGAGCTGAAAGGAAACGTCGGCGATGCGGCCACGATTGTAGTGCTTGCGCGGAATTGCATCGGGCGTCATCTGCAAAAAGGCGCGACACGACGAGGCCCTTTGCTACGGCGCTAGGGACCTTGTTGTTTCCCGCCCTCGGGCAAAGGAGTGCCCCAGGGAGCCTTGCCCAACCCGCCTGCCCATCCACTGGTTCCGCCAGCCGCCGTCTTGGACCGATCCCTCCCTTGCCACCGGGGGCTCTTCAGCTCACGCCCGCACAGCGTGTGCCCTGGATGCGATCGATCCGGCCAGGTTCTGCCTCGCGCTATTCTTTCGGCTTCGACTGGGCGACGCGTGCTTCGGCGGCTGCCATGCTTTGTTCGTAGTCCGGGTGATAGGGCCCATGCAGCAGCCCCTGACGGGGATTGGCGAAGAGCTCGTTCGCCGTTCTCCGGCAGAGACCTCGAGACGGATCTGAGATCGAGTCGGCCACTTGGGTGACGATCGCCGAGGCGAGCATGCCTATGATGCCGCCGCCGCCATCCCCCGATCCTTTCACCACGGTGTGCGCGCCAGACCACAGGGGGATCCCGCTGCGGGCGTCGATCAGAGTTGCATGCAGGGTCACCTTCGCTTGGGAACTGATCACCTGATAGCTTGAGCCCCAATCCTTCACCGCGAGATAAAGCACCGCGTCTGGCTCGAAGATCTCCACCAACTTTTGGGGTGGAACCTGATGCATCTCCCCCGCGGTGGGCAGGCCATTCGAGCGCATCACCGCGTCGACCAAGGCCACCGGGAACACATAGAATCCGCGCTCCGCCAAAGGTTGAGTGATGGCCGCGAGGCTGCCGTAGCTAGCGTCCACTTCCAGGGTCTCGTTCAGGGGCGGCAGGACCAGGATCGACTTCGGCGGATGCTCGAGGTACGCGCTGTAGTCATAAGGTGGAGCTTGGCAGGCCAAACAGAAGAGCGGCAGCAGCAGGCGGCAGAGCCAAGTAGCTTTTTGGTTGAACATGTTCGTCACTCCTCCTTGCGATTCGCCTCGGCTCGCGCGAGGACTCCATCGATGAACACAGAACTCTCCGGGTACAGCACCTTCTCAGCCGTCAAGGCAGCAGCCGCATTGGCCGTGTCGCCAACAAGCGAGTAGAGCAGACCCAGGTGTGCGTGCATTCCGGGGGGAATGAGCTTCCCCGACTCCGCCGCACGTTCGATCGTTCCGGAGATGCTCGCTATCTCCGCCTGAGCGTCGACCTCGCCCGCATTGCTCGTGACTGCGTAGACTGAGTTCTCATAGTCTCCCCAGTTGTAGCGCGTCGGCGTTTGACATGCACTTCCCGCCAATCCCACAAGGATCCAGAACGCGAGTCCAGGGCGGCTCATTTGGCGTCCCCCCCCAAGTCAATTTGCTGGGCATCCATAGCTCGAACCAGCTTGTTCACCGCATCCGTGATCGCCAAGTTGAGCACCTTTCCATTCAACGTGGAGTCGTACCCCGAGGAGCTACCAAAACCGATCACCTCCCGGTCGCTCAAGGAGAATTCGCCCGCGCCCTGCACCGAACAAATGATCCGTGACGTGCGCGCGTCGACCAGGAGAACAGAGACCTTGCTGTAAGCAATCTGCTTCTTGCCTCTACCCAGGATTCCGAAGAGTTGCTTGTCCCCGGTGTTGCGACGGCCGAACTCGGTGACCTGCCCGGTGACCACGATGTCGGCTCCCTCCAACTGAGTTCCCTTGCCGGTAATCGCCCCTTCCTGTTCGAGGACCGACATGTTCTCCCTGTCGTACAAGTCGAATCGACTGGTCTGCGTCAGGTGGGTTTTCAGGATCGTCCTGGCTTGATTGCCCAGACGATCGACGCCATCGCTAAAGATCCCCTGCAGGTAGGGCGACGTGTTGTTGAACTTGCCAACGGTGAGCGCCGACTTGGGACCTGTGTAGTTGCTTTGGTAGCTCTCTACCGTTGGCGTCTCCACAACCCGGTGAGATTCTGAACCCTGGCAAGCGCTTGAAACCAGAAGAGCGAGAACGAGAAGAGGTGCTTTCATGGGAGTGTCCACTGAATGAAAAGAGGTCATCGAGTCGGCCCATTCTAAGTAATTGGGCGTGGGCAGTTCGCCCTTCCCAAAGATTGTTTCTGGACCGCGCCACCACAATACCGACCAGGTCCACCTCCGCGCACAATCCAATTCTTGAACCCCTTGGGGACAGGGTGGATTTGGTCCATGAGAGTGAGACTCACCCCCGTGATTCTCGTTCGGGATCTGTGAGCGAGTCACGAAGTGGGTGATGGCCAGCGCGCGGGGCCTTCCGCGGCTGCACCGGCTCGACGGGGATTGAGGCTTAGTGGGTGCGGATGAGTTGGACAGTGTGCTCTACCCGTGTGTCGACGGAGAGGTGGATGAACTGGGGCGGGATGGGCTCGAAGCCATCGATCGTCGCAAGCTTGAAGGCATACTTCCCCGGAGTGGGCAGCGTGTGCTCCCAGGGATCCCTGCCGATCCATTCGATGGAATAGAGGTCGCCCTTGGCTGTGCCGTAGACTTCATCGTAGGAAACGTTTTTCGAGAGCGGCACAGGGGTGGTTCCGTCGAAGAGTCGCAGGGCGATGTGGCAACCCTTGCGAAGAGTGAAGACAAATTCGTTTTGGCCGGGCTTGACCTCGACGGTCGCGTGGCGAACGACGTACTCACCTCGACGCGTATCGAGCCGCAGGGCCCCGATCGGAGCTCGGAATTCATAGGTCGCTGAGTTGGCTTGGGGCTGAACCGTCGTGCGCCCACCACGGAGGTCCAATAGAGGGGCCCAGTCGAGTTCGTCGGGAGCTTGCAGCGCGGCGCCATTCACATCGACCAGCCGAACAACAACGGTGGCCGGTGCCGGAAGTCGGAGCTTGTGAATGAATGGCTCCCCAGGCCCAACCGTGAGGGGCCAGCCATAGGAGAACTCGAAGCCGTCTGTGAAGAGTTCGATTCGATTGAGCCCCGCAGGCTGGGGTCCAAAGTCGAAGGACCAGAGGCCAGCTGAATCGTCTAGAAGTACCAGTTTGGAATCATAGCTCTGGTGGGAATACCCGCTCCATCCTGGAGTGTGGTCATCGAACCGATTCATCACATCGAATGAGCTGAAGTTCCATTCGGGTGGGACGGAGATGGTGCCGGTCAACCTGTGACGAGGGCGCTTGCGTTCTGGGTGAGCCGTGATTCGCAGGTCCTTGGAGGTCGATTCAGCGTCGCGTACTTCGAACTCGACCTCGCCCAAGATCGTATCCGGTGCAGTGCTACTCGAGGCTCGTACCGTCGCCTTGTAGTGGCCAATGGGAAAGTCTTCATAGTGATAGAGACGGTCCTGCACCGCCCACCGAGAAGAGACCAAGCGCCTGTTCTCTGAAGTGGTGCTCCGCACTTGAAGAAGCGCATCGACGTCAACAGGATCTCCAACGAATTGAATTGCAAGTTCTCCACCGGGATCCAAGCGAACCTCGCGCTCGCCACCACTCTTTGCATTGACCTCGATCGCCTTCCAAGCGAACCCGGGGCACTTGACGAAGTAGGTTAGAAAAATCGAGTCAGACTCATCCGCTTTCGGAGGAAGCAGGATGGGAGAGCAGGCCCCTTCGATAAGCACGTGACGCTCGCCATGTTCGTAGGGATCCTTCAATTGAAAGGGGTTGGACATGGGATCGTACTTGCCACCGCTCAACACGGTGATGCCATGCAGGTGCTCTCCCGTCGCCTGGCTAAGCACCCGGAAGGAGAGCGCATTGCCATGTGGCTCCGTTTCCTCGAGACGTCGATCCGAGTGATTCGACTCGTCACTTGCGGCTCGTGCGGGCGACTGCTGACATCCGCCTAGAGCAACGAGTGCGAGCAGGCCAATCACCTGGAGCCTCCACAATGCCAGGACCGAGGGTTTGATAGGCAGGAGCATATTGCGTTGGACGACTTCGGTAGCGGAGGAGCGTGCAGTTCGTGGAGTGGTCTCTGCGGACATTGTAGCCGACCTCATCAACTGAGCAGATCCGGTGTGAATTCTCCCCATGAACGTCGATGCGATGGGATCCGAAGGGCGTTTTCTGCATGCGCTGCGGAGAGAGTCTGCGGGCAGGCCAGCAAGCTTGACTCCGTAGTCCGCACGCAGGGCCTTGATGAACCAATGACTTGCGCGAGCCGCAAGGGCCCGAAGCCGAGATCCGAGCAGTGCAATCCCAGTTATTTGGCTATGCTGAGAACAGCCAGAGTCGGCCCCTAGCCCGGTCAGCGGTGATTTCCATGATGGGTTCCAAACCTCGATGTTCAGTTCGCTTGCGAGTCGCCACCATTCTGATGGCGACCACGATCTGTTCCTGCATCCTGGGCCCCCGGCCAAATCCGGTGAACGACGTGGAACCCTTGAGTGCCGCTGAGTACGACAGGCTCTCTCAAGAGGCACGTTCGGCCTTGCCCCTCCAAGACGGAACGAGCACGGGGTACGTGGACCCCTACAAACACGACAAGCCCGAACCGATAGAACGGGATCACGCCGGAGTTCGATTCCTGGTCGATATCCTGAACGCTTGCATCGAGGCGAACTAGCCGGCTGTCTTGAACGAAAGCGTCAACGACTCGATGGTCGGTTTCGATTTGTTCTCGGTCATGTCTTCGAGCTTGAACTCGATCTGAAATCCGAACCCATCGGGCAACTTGGACAGATCCAGGCTTGCGGGGATTCTTGCCACCTGCTTCGAGAATCCGGGGATGTAGTCGTAGCTTTCTTTGAGCTCGCCCCAGTCGCTCCAGTGGTCGATCTTGCCATCGTTGCCCGTGTCCACGCCGACGCGTGCGGTGACCTTCTCAACCCACGGTCCCGGGCTGACGTAGTCGATCTCTTGCTGCGTCGCCAGATAGAACTGCCCCTCGGCGAACGTGACGTCGGGATCGGGGTGACCCTCTCCGATGTGGTCACACCAGGTGAACGGTTCATCGATCGAGGACGAGGTGAACCAGCCCACACTCATCTGGTGGCCACAGATGGGATCATAGTCACCGAACAGGTAGTACTGCCCGCCGATGCAGATCGCAGCCCAGTCCCCATAGGCCTCCTGCTCGGGTTCGTGGACGTTGTATTCTGCAATGTTGGTCTGGAAGCGAGCGGGATCCTCCTTCACCCAGTGTGGGTGCTTGTACGTTGCGATCTCTCCGGTGGGCTTGGTGCGGTTGTCGACAGGCGGGTTTCCGAAAACAAAGCCATCGAGACCGTTGGGGCTGACAGCGTGTGCTGCCAGGGGCGAATCCCAAGAGCGCTTGCTTGCATTGATCGGACTCCAATCTTCGAGGATGACGTGCATGCGCCCTTCTAGATCACGGATAAAACCGGCGTCGGAACCGTGGGACGGGTCCATGACCGCAAGGCCCATGTTCTCGCCGGGTTCCCCGTCGGTCAGGTCGCTGTCCACATAGACGTGGGGATCCTGATCGTTCGGAAAGTCGTAGTAGATCAACGCTTTGCCATCGATCATTTCGGCGCTGGTCACCCACCGCGAGAAGCCTTCAGTCACCGGGCCGTGGTGAACCCAGGTCTGCATGTCACGGCTCTGCCAGGCGTGGTAGCCGCCCTTGCCGGGCTTGCGCCCACCGGGGGCGTCGAATTGATTTGGGAAACGCGTCGTGGTCAACGGGGCATCGAAACCCTCGAGCACCGCTGCCTTGGGCTCGAAGGCGTCACGAGCGTTCTCGCCCTGCTTGCCCTTGGGTTGCCCGCCGCCGTACAGGCCAAACATCCAGTAGTCATCCTTGCCTGCCGTCAACAAGACCGGCGCATCGCCCAGGTTGCTTGGACCAAGGTTTTCAATCGGATTCCAGTTTTGCCAAAGCGGCGCCTGCCCCGCTATCAAGGCATTGGCAGAGCGCTTGCTCTTGAACGATTGAATCTTCGTTCGAACCCTACCTGACTTGGCAACCGGAGAAATCCCGCCCCGGTCAATCACCACGCCTTCCGAGGACTCGATGCTCTCCTTCCAGTCGTTTTCCGTGGTGATCGCCCACTCGCTTTCTTCGGGCGCCGGAAGCGCGCTCACCAGCGAAAGCAGGACGGACAAGGCGAGCAGTCTTTGAGTCGGATTCATAGGCCACCAATCCTAGAGGTCTGGCCGACAAGGGGCGGTTTCTCGATCGGGTTCCACGGATCGACTGGCAAGGCGCCGGGTTCCCCACATAGTTGAAGCTATATGGGGGTTCAGGCAACGCAGCCGGGCGGTTCGTGGGAGCCGAGCGAGGGATCGCCCCTTGTCGGCCGGGCCTCCAGCCTGCTCTATTCATGAACGCGAATCCACGACACTCCGTCTTCTCTGAGAACATCCCAGTGCATACGAAGCTCGCGCAATCTGCGCCAGCCCGGGAGGGTTGTGGGGATTGCGCGGGGACCGTATCGAATCGGAAGGGATAGAGCCCCGCGCTCGTGCAGGCCGCTCGCGCCCTTTCCTTCGGAGAGTTTCTGCAGTTGCTCCCATCACTCTCCCAACCGGCGGCAACTGTCTTATGTCGAGCCTGATTTGGCAGCTTCAGGCGCAGCGGAGAGCATCGTGCGCGCAAGAAGCGCCCCCCTGAATCTCAACGCCACAACCCCGGGCCTCTAGCCTCCTCTATTCATGAGTCGATTTGCCAATAGTCCCAACTCGCTCTCTGGCGGTGCTTTGCGAAGCCTGGCCCCACAGGCGACCTTGTTGGTCGCCCTGGACGCCAGGATTTGCAAAGTGCCGTCAGAGAGCGAGAACGAGGCGAAGCCGAGTGGTTTGGGGCTATTGGCGAATGGACTCATGAATAGAGCAGGCTAGGTCCAGAGATCTTCGAGTCAATCCAAGTCCAGCCCCGTCAACTCCAAATGGTACTTCGCACTCTGGTCGCCCTCGTCGCCTTCAGCAGTTTCGCTTCTGCCGAAGTGAAAATGCCTGCCATCTTCAGCGATGGCATGGTTCTTCAGCGCAACACCCCCGTGGCCATTTGGGGTCGGGCCGATGAGGGCGAAGTCGTCATCGTCTCTATCGGTGAGGAGCAGCGAACAGCCACGACTGGCCCCGATGGGAACTGGATCCTACGAATGGACCCGCGGCCCGTGGGACCGGCCCAAGTCGTGCGCGTGCAGGGCAACAACACCCTGGTATTCAAAGACGTGCTGTTTGGTGAGGTTTGGATCGGTGCTGGACAATCCAACATGGGCTTGCCCGTGGGCTGCTGCCGTCCGACGGAAGCGCATTTGAAGGCCCGCGACCATGTGCGTTTCTATCAACAGAGTTCTTGGCACTCCAGCGAACCCGAATGGGAAGGAGCTGGTTCCTGGATGGCTTCCACTCCCGAGCTCACCAACGAGTTCTCAGGGGCCTTGTACTTCTTCGGGCTCGAGCTGCACCAAACTCTCGATGTTCCCGTTGGGCTGATTCAGATTTCTCTGGGTGGTACGCGCATCGAATCCTGGACCAGTGCGGAGGTCCAATACAGCCACCCGCGCCTGGCTCCCTTTGCGCGCGCCGATGACAAGGAGTTCAAGGCTTACGACCTGGAGCGGGAACGCGCAGAGTTCGAGGAACGGGTGGCGCGTTGGGACAAGCAACACCCGGACGCAACCCGTGAAGAACGCAAGCTACAACGCCCCCGGGGTTCCTTCGAAATGCACTTGCGCGTTGGCAACGTGGCGGGACTCTTCAACGGCAAGGTCGCGCCTTTGATTCCGTACACCATGAAGGGAGTCGTCTGGTACCAAGGAGAAAACAACGCAAAGAATCCCGAGCTTTACCATGACCAATTGACCAACTTGATCCGCGATTGGCGTTCCCGCTGGGGCCAGGGGGACTTCCCCTTCGCGTGGGTTCAACTGCCTAACTTTGCGATCCCCGCGGAAGGGGAGAAGTGGCCCGAGATGCGCGAGGCCATGCGCCAAACCTTGAAGGAGCCAAACACCGGTATGGTGATCGCCCTCGACATAGGTCAAGAACGCAACATACACCCCTGGAACAAGCAGGCCATCGGCCACCGTTTCGCGAACTGGGCCCTGGGCAGCTTGTACGGCATGCAGCGCCCGGTCTCCGGTCCGTTGTACGCATCCCACAAGTTCAGCGGCGCCAATGTCGTGGTGAGCTTCAGTCATTCGTACGGCCCATTGAAGCAGCGCGGCGAAGTGCTCAGCGGTTTCGAGGTGCTCGACGAAGAGGGCAACTGGCTCGCGGCCAAAGCCAAGACGAGCGGTGCCAAGGTGATCGTCACCGCGCCCGCCGACACAACACCCGCCGGCCTACGCTTCAATTGGAGCAACTCCCCGAAGTGCACCCTCTACGGCGCCAAGGGCATACCGGCCTCGCCATTCACCACGGAAAAGCTCTAGCCCGCGCCTCCAGATTCTTGGGCACTTCGGAGACGCCGTCGAGGTACATGGCGTTGGAGCGGATACGGAGTTCGTGCAAGCTCCGCCAGTCCGGGATGCTGCTGAGTGTTGCGCGGGGTGGGTCTCCGTGGCCCGCAAGCCAGCGGGCTAGGCGATCAGCAACAGCCTAGGTGAGGGACCTGGATGTTCCGCAGGGGCACGGTGGATGAACGGCGGGACGCGCGAGCCGGGCCAATCCACGGCCACGCGCCAAAGATGCCCCATGCCAAAGCAAAAGGGCTGTGCGCCGGGATTGGGCGCGTAGTGCAGGTCGTAGTGCTGCTCAGTGAGAAAGGCCAAGAAGCCCGCGTCGTCCTTGCCCCCGTAATTGCGCAGCAATTCAGCGCGGGTCTCGGCGTGGTCGACGCGACGGGTCGCTTGGGTGTTGAGCAGGCCTTCGCTAGGAGCCCCAGAGTACGTGCACAGCCAGGTTTCGGCTTCCACCGGCGCACTGTCCACATGGAAGGAGAAGACGTCTGTTGCAATCGGTCCAGAGCGTTCATCGTGGAGAGCGCTGTAGACCAAGTTGAGCGCCGGGTCGAGCTCGCGCGCGAGAAGCCTGCGCTGGTCCTCGAGCAGCACCTCGATCGCCTCACGTCCGGAGGGGCTGGCCTGCAGCTGGGCCAGCCGGTGCTCTTCGAGAGTAACGATGCCCTCCCCTTCTCCCAGCAGGCGAACGATCTCCGCGAAGTCGCCCACCAGCTCGCGTGGCCAACAAAACCCGTTGACGCCGTCCTCAAACGGCGCATTGGCCAACGCCTCGAAGCTGTCCACCACACGGATCTGTGGATCGTCAGGGGGCAAGGCCAAGTGGATCATGCCAGAGTTTCTACCAGGGCGCGCTTAGCGATACCAAGGTGGACGGAGTTTCAGCAAGGAGTCGCGGAGCAGGAAGCCCGCGCAAGCTGCAAATGCGCGGGAAGTTGCTGAGCGTACGGTATCCCGGTTGAGCTCGGCCCCCATGAATACGGTCCCCGAAACTCGCCTACCTCGACGATTGAGGCACAGCCGTCCCGCACGGCCCCATCTCCTGGCTGCGGAACATCAACAGCTCGACCGGACTGGGAAGCGTGCTCGCGTTCCAACCGGACGTGGGTGCAGGCTCTGGTACGAACGAGTCCCAGGCCGGTCCAAGTCTCACGCCGATCGTGGGTCCGGTGTCGGGCAAAGTGTCGTTCGAGAAAAGAGTCGATGGCCAGGCGGTCGTCCCTGGAGCAAAGACAGTCGCTTCGCCCTGAAGCAAGAGGGTGCCCGTGAAGAAGTCCCTCAATTCGATGTGGTAGCTGTCCCCCCAGAACGGGTCCCCAAAGACTTGGAAGGATTCCGACTGCCCACTATGCAGATTGCCCAGCAGCGCGTCATTCGCATACACATTCACGGGCAGTGCTTGCGAATTGAGCACCATCAACGCCCCCAGGGTCGCAGGTGGAGCAGGGACCTGGGTGGGGTTCGCGTTGTACGCGTCGAGCACGAGGTGCTGGTACCAAGCGCGAGCCTCGTAGGACGGATGGGTATCGTCGGGCGGCGAATTGGAAGCCTCAAAGTAGTAGATCGCCTGATCCGCGTACTCGGAGTCATGCATCACGGCCAAGAGGCGAATCCCGTAGGCGTCGGCAAAGTGCTCACGCTCTCGGTAGTTGGGATTGGATTGGAAGAGGTGCTTGAGGTAGATGTGCCCGAACTCATGCAGCAAGAAGAAATCTTGTGTGGGCTGCGACACGAGGTTCATGATCGTCGGGTTGATCTTGATCACGAAGTGGCCATTTCCGCTGCCAAAGTGAGCGCAGGCGATGTCCCCGATGCTCGTGTCGTTGACCACAGTGATCGTCCCGGCACCATTGGTGACGAAGAATTCATGCTCATACTCAATGTCCCCTAGCGTCAGTGCCCCTGGCGCTGATGAGGAATCAAATCCGGAGTCTTCCGCACAGCTGTTCGCCAGAGCGAGACATAGGAGAGCCCCGATCCAAGTAGAACGAACTGAGCCACTGCTCGGCGGCACAGTCCTAGGACGGAATACCTTCAGCATGCATTTACAAACTCCTTCTCCCCAATTGGCCATCCAGTTTCTCCGGACCTTCCCAGGTCAGTTTGTTCGATTGCGATTCGAGCCACCCAATCGCCCTATCCCCCACCGAAATTGCCTTGTAGGCCCACTCGGATGAGATCCCACCCAGATTATGGCAAAGCATCGCATTCCACAATTGGGGATTCCTAATGATCCTACCTCCCTCCTTGCGACGAATCCGAAATCCAAGCCCGATTCCCTCAGGATTGGGAGACCGCTCGCCGAAGACTCCTGGGCCCCCCCACTGGCTCCACTCCCGGACAAGGCAATCCCCATGCTCCGTCCCCATCCGCTCCACCATTGCCTCCTAACTCTAGCTGCGCTTCTACCTAGTTGCGCGGGGGCTGACACTGTGCTCCCGCCGGATCTGGTCGGCTCTTGGGAGTCCAACGATCTGCGCTACGAGGATCGATCCCTGCTCGTTACGAGTGGCCAACTGCTCTACAAGCAAGGAAGGGAGACAGTCCATAGCGGGGTGATCGACGAAATCGTTTTGATCCCAATGGACCTGGGGCGAGAAGGCGTCCAAGTGAAGTACAGCGACAAAGAGGGTGTCGAGTTCGATACGCTGATCATCATCGCAGCCGACCGCGAGTCTCTGGTGTTCGATAACAACCCAGGGGTTCGCTGGCGGCGCGCGGGGGAAGCGCAATGACCGGTTATCGCCGTCGCCGCTACATCATCAGCAGGCTGCAGGTCAAACTGCTCGCGCTGATCGCCATCTATGGTGCCGTGTCCGTTCTCGCCATCGGATTGATGACCTTTTCGCCTTTGGCGCTGAAGATGATCGACCCAGATGCAAGCGCTCTAGAACAGGAACGTGCGGGTGCAGTCTTCCTTGCCCTTGACCTACGACTGTGGCCTGCGGTCCTCGTCACGATCCTCGGCGTTGGAATCCATGCGGTCCTGACAACCCATCGGATCGTTGGACCCCTCTATCGGATTCAGCAGGACATGCGCAAAGCAAGTCGAGGGAACTACAAGGTCCGAACCCACATTCGCGAGCGAGACCTCCTTCACTCGGAGGCCGACGACCTGAATCACTTGCTCTCCAGCGTTGACCAGAGATTCGAGAAGCTGCGCACACTAGCAGCCCCGTTGCGCGGGGAGCTGGTCCCTGGTGATCCACTGAGCGCGGACTGCAAGCAGGCTTTGGAGTCGATTCTCGTTGAACTTGATCGGATCGATCCGCGCAGAGCCGAGGACAACGCCATCGAAGCGCCAGAGCCCCCACCTGCGCTCCCGAGTGCCAGCATAGAGATCTCGTGCGACTCCTTAGAGGGAGAGTCTAGCGAGGTCCCCCCGGAGACCCGCCAACCCTAGGAATGAAGCTTCCGTCCCAAAGCACCCGCCCTACCGGGCGGTATCGAAAGCGCGCCTTCACCCTCGTCGAGCTAATGATCGTCATGGCCATCTTCGCCACCATCGCCGGATTGGCCGTGCCCATGTATCAATCCGCAAAGGATCAGGCGGTCATGCTCGTGACCGTTCAAGAGATGAAAATGATCCAGCAGGAGATCGACCTCTATCAAATGCGAAATGGCTTTCTTCCGAACTCCCTCGACGAGCTAACCGACTTTGGAGACCTCGTCGATCCCTGGGGAAACCCGTATCAATACGTCCCCTTTGAAACTCAAGACGATGTGGACACAGGCAAGGGAAACGGAAAAGGGAAGGGAAATCAAGGTGGCGGCAATGGACAGAAGCGCAAGGACAAGTTCCTCGTTCCCATCAACACCTACTACGATCTCTACAGCATGGGGCCCGATGGAGAGAGCGTGAGTCCCTTGACGGCGAAGGCCAGCCGGGACGACATCATCCGAGCCAACGACGGTGAGTATGTTGGCCTTGCGAGCAAGTACTAGCTCCGCCCCATGAAGCTCGAACCCAAACTCTGGCGCAGCCGTGTGGCGCGGCGTGTCTTCCTCCTCTTCCTTGCATGCAGTTTCGTCCCGCTCATCGTCGAGGCAATGCTCGCCCGACATATGATCGAGCAGCAACTCATCGAGATGGCCGACGAGCGCCTTGCCCGCACAAGTCGGGCCGCTCAGATGTCCATCGTCCAGGCGATTCAGCAGCTCGATACGAAGCTAGGGATCGTGACTGAAGAGCTCGAGCGCGGCGGAGAAGTCGGAGGGGCCCTGCGGTCCCAGCTCGAATCGGAATTCAGCGGGCTAAGCGTGACTGCAGGAGATGGTTCCCAAACCGTCTTGCTTGGAAGCCCTGATCCGCAACCACCCTTCTCCGAGAAGCAAATCGCATTCCTCGACGAGGGGGGCACACTCCTCACACTTGCGGGCGAACCCGGTCAAGAGGCGCCGATCTTCATGACCCGTGCGATCACTGGCAAGGGACCCGGCCGCTCGTTCTTGTCCGCGACTGTGAACACCGAGAGAATCTGGAAAGCACAGCACCTAGCGGAGGCCGACTCGCACGTCCTCATCATGGACTCGGCGGGCCGCGTGGTTTACTCGACAATCAGCGGCAAGCCGCTGCAAGAGTGCCTGATTTTGGCCGGGACAATCGAGGCGCACGGGGAAGCCATCCGCTGGACATTGGCCGGCGACACGTTTATCGGTAGCCACCGAGTGGTTTTCATGATGCCCCAGTTCATGACCAACTGGGCTGTGCTCTACACTCAATCAGAGGCCCAGGTCCTGGCTCCAGTGCGCCACTTCCGCAAGGTCTTCCTGCTCGTCATTGCCCTCACGTTCTGGGCTGTCCTGCTCGTTAGCGTCATTCAGATTCAGCGCCTACTGAATCCGATCGAAGAACTTCAAGCCGGCACGCATCGCATTGCGAATCGAGATTTCAGCCAACCCGTTGAAGTCGATTCCAACGATGAGTTCTGGGAGTTGGCCGAGTCCTTTAACTCGATGTCCACGCGCTTGGATCATTACATTGCGGCCGCAGACGAGCTTCACAGCATTGGACTCGCGTTCGAGGTAGAGAACGACTCATCCAAAGTCATACGTCTGATCGCGGAGAGTGCCATGCGAGTTCTCAAGGCGGACTCGGTGACCCTGATGCTCAGTACGGAGTCCGGAGACCTCCAAGGTGCCTACATAGAAACAGGCGTACCCGTCACTGATGCGGAGTTGGCGAATCCTGCGCCCCTAGACAGTTCTATGTTCGGCTGCACGCCTCCCCGCTCTCTCGCAGCCCTAGCGGTTCAAGAGCGTCACGCGATCGTTTCATGGGAACTCTCCTCGGAAGAAGTTGCCAACTTGGCCGATGACCAAGCCTTTGAAGGAGCCCAAGGGATTGCCCCGCAACACGCGATGGCTGTGAGCATGAGGAATCATGAGGGCGAACTCATCGGAACCCTCCAGGTTGGACGGAACAAGGCGAAGGCCGGGATTCATGTTTTTGGTGAAGAGGAGCGTCGATTGTTCGAGGCGCTCTCTGCACAAGGAGCGCTTGCTTTGACCAAAAACCATCTCATTGAGGGGATGCGGAACATGATGATGTCCATGACCGAGATCTTCGCCATGGCGGTCGACGAAAAGTCAGCCTACACGGGTGCGCACTGCCGGCGTGTTCCAGACCTCACCATGTGGCTGGCGGAGAGTGCCGAGAAAGCAACCACGGGAAGCCTAGCCGAGTTCAATCCGACAGAGGCCGAGGTCTTTGAGCTGAAAGTTGCCGCTCTGCTGCATGATTGCGGCAAGGTCGTGACCCCGACGCACATCATGGATAAGGCGACCAAGTTAGAAACAATTTACGACCGCATCGGTTTGCTTGATCAGCGCATCGAGACCATCGACCGAGACATGCGACTTGCCTACCTCCAACAGGAACATGAGGCGGGTTCTCATTCTCTCGATCCTACCGCGCTGCCCGAGGAACTCGCGCAGCGGTTGACAGAGCTGCGTGATGACCAAGCCTTCTTGCGGTTCTGCAACAAGGGATCCGAGAACATGAGCGATGCTGACTGTGACCGGGTTCGGTCCATCGCATCCAAGTACCGCCTGCAGGACACCGCGGGCCAGGCAGTCCCTTTGCTGAACGATGAAGAACTCGAAAACCTGACGATCAAGTACGGAACCTTGACCGCTGGAGAACGGAAGATCATCAACGAACACATCAACATCACGATCCAAATGCTCGAGGGCCTCGACTATCCGAAGGGCCTGCGACAGGTGCCCAAACTGGCTGGCGCACACCACGAACGAATGGACGGAAAGGGGTACCCCTTCGGCCTCACCCGCTCGGAGATCCCTGTCGGAGGACGCATCATGGGGATCGCAGATGTCTTCGAGGCCGTCACGGACGGGGATCGCCCCTACAAGGAAGCCAAGAGCCTGCAAGAGTCCCTAGAGATCCTCGGACGAATGGCCGCCACAGGTCATCTGGACCAAGAGCTGTTCCAACTCTTCATTGACGACGAGGTGTATCTCCGCTTCGCCTACGTGCATATGGCCCCGGAGCGAATCCGCCCCGTGGATTTCAGCAAAATCCAAGGCTGCCGGCCACCAGACAAGATGCCGAACATTCCCGGTCAGCGCGAACAGAGGGCTGCCTGAACAATCGGATACGGTATCGGATACCGTATTTATGAGTGCGTCAAGGCAACCAGGTCGTCGTCCAAGCGTTCGAGAAGTTGAACCCAATGCCAGAGCAGGTGTTGCCCGAATCCCTATACCAGTACTGGTAATTCGTGGGCACGCCAATTCCATAGCTAAACGTGCTGATCGGACTAAAGTGGAAATTGGTGAAGGTCGTCGCGCCACCCTGAGTGTACTGAACATGGGAGCGAACCGACTGACCGCCAACGCAGAGCAGCCCGTCGCCCATGGCGTTGCCAAGGCCCCCGTTCAATTGGTTCGCCCCTTGTAGAATCAAACCAGGCTTGTTTCCCGGCACCCCGCTGATCACCAACCGAAAGTCATCATGCGACAGGTATGGGTTGCCCGCGACGCTCAGCGTCGCTCCTATTGAGCCGGTCGTGTTCGCGCAGCCTGCGCCCGCGTTCCCGTTCGCACCGCAT
>CALCXM010000042.1 GCA_937905825.1 uncultured bacterium | reverse complement strand
ACCACCGTGCGACCGCCGAAGATGTCCTGTTGAACGTATCCCACGTAGTAGCCTGGAGCCCAGACCTGATTGCTCACCCAGGGGCTGGCGTTCGTTGCCCATTTCCACTGGCCCGTGAGGTAGGCGTTGGGGTCACCAACCAGCGGATCGTGATCGTAGAGCGCTACGAAGTCCCAAGTGCCTGGATCTGTCACGGACCAATTCAGCTGGATCCAGTTGGATGTCAGCCCCGCGTATTTGGTCGCATCGACACTCACGTTGGTCACTTCCGTCGGCCCCCAACTCGAGAGGACAACCCGGTCACCGAGGGCGTCCTCTTGAACGTACCCCACGTAGTAGCCTGCCGCCCACTTCGCACCGCTCGTCCAAGGGGAAGCGTTCGTCGCCCATTGCCATTCTCCAAGGAGGTAGGCATCCGGGTCCCCCCCGAGCGGATCATGGTCGTAGAGTGCAACAAAGTCCCGGTGCCCAGCGGGCGCTTCGACGCGCGTTTCCCAATGCAGTTCGACCCAGTCATTGAGTAGGTTGTCATCTCTCTCGGCCGTCACGCTGCTGAGATAAACCTGCGTCGGTTCGGTGACATCCACGATGTGTCGATAGCCGTTCTGGTCCTCGTGGATGTACGCCATGTAGTAACCAGCTTTCCAGTGCGTCGTACTCGCCCATGTTGGCCCTTGCGTGGCCCACTGCCACTGGCCAAGCAGGTAGCCATTGGGGCCGGCCACCAACGGATCCTCGTCGTAGATCGCCACGTAATCGTTCGGACCGGCCCCCACCCAGTCCCAATTCATTTGCACCCATGTGGCGGCCACTCCGGCGTAGGGCGTCATGGAAATGGGCGGGGTTGGAGCAGGAGCAACGGGCGGGAGTTCCTGAAAGTAGAGCTGTCCCTCAACAAGCACCGCTAGTCGGTCCATGGGTTTGATCTGCTCGTTCAGGTGCGCATAGGGCTGCGAATGCGCCAACTTGAACTCGCTGGCTACGGCCCCGAAAACGGGCATGCGCTGCGCATGGCTGGTCGGGAACCCGGGCTTCTGTGGCAAGGCGAAGCTGCGATTCGTCCTGAGCGTTCCATCTAGAATGGAGTAAGTCAGCCAGGGGGCGGACGTCGTCCAGTCCGGA
The DNA here is from genome assembly GCA_937905825.1 of uncultured bacterium. Classification (GTDB taxonomy): domain Bacteria; phylum Planctomycetota; class UBA1135; order UBA1135; genus JABACD01. The sequence continues at coordinate 67,828 of CALCXM010000042.1, read as the reverse complement.
TTGGAACCAACCAGTTGGAAGCTCGCGACACCAGCATCGATCTCGACCCAGGACCCGCTGGACGCTCCAGACAAGACAGACAAGATCTGGTCCTCACCCAGGGCTCCAACATCCGCACCCGCCAACTGAAACTCCTGCACGTTGGTTTTCACGATCTGAAACACGACGCCCATTCCGCCGGGGGTGCCGTCCATGATCGAGAGGGTTCCGTTGCTGAGCATGCCGATCCGATCCCCGGCAAGTGCAATCGAGATGTCGTCGCCCGCACCGGGAGTGTGCGAATCGCTCCAAATCGTTGTCCATTGTGGCGCGGGGACCAACGCGTTCTCGGTCACACGCAAGCGCTCGATCTCTTGTCCGGCCACGAGCTTGCGGGTCAGAGTGGCGACTCGACTTCCTTCGATCTCGTACTGGACAACGTCCGTGAGCAGCCGGCGCCAAGCAGCCCCTAGGGCGAGATCCTTGATGTGCAAGCCGCGCGGCAAACGAGTCCTCGGGGAGCTTCCGAGGGCTGTGCCAGCGAGTTCGAGAAAGTCGCCGGCAGGTCGGACAAGGGCGGTGATTCGATCTCCCGCGAGCTCAAAATCGTCAACACGTTCAGCGAGCAGATCCCAAGGGCCACCCGTGCTGCCTTGCAGCAAGAGATCGCCATTGCCGAGTAGAACGGCGGTCCGCTGCTCTTCAAGCTGGATCTTCGTCACGCCCTCCGACGACTGAAGCGCCAGGCCCCAAGTCCTATCGACATTCCCATCGAGTACCCAGAGTTCCTCCGCCGTGCCGATGCCCGCCGGTTGCGTCAGGACCATGATGCGATCTCCCTCGACTTCAAAGTTCAATGCGTCCTGGGGCCCTTCGATCCACGCGGAGAATTCTGCGCAGTCCAAGCTGCCGCCGTCGGAATCGGAGACGTAGAACTCCACGTAGGGATTCCCCGGCGGACCGTATTGCTCGAAGACGGGCGTCCCATTGCTTTGAAGAATTGCCCAGGTGGTGTTGATCGCCGCCGCGATCGCCTTGCCTCCGTCGTGCGCTCCTCCTAGTGCCGTGTCCCAATTCGCAACGGCATGTCCACAGGCCGGGTCCGCTGTCCCAGCAAGCAAGTGTTCGTTCTCGACGTAGGTCCAACCAATCCCGACAGCGAGGTTGAGTGTTGGACTCGGGATCGTGGAGTTGCCGGGGAAAGCAGCCTCCAAGATCGAAGGGTCAGCGAAGGGACCATAGAGGTAACCGACCTCGTAGGGAACGAACGCTGCGCTCGGCGTCAGAATTCCGGATGCCGGTGACAAGCGCAGGGGGGCCAGCAACCAGTCGAAGTCCTTGTCGGTCCAATCCTGACAGAAGCTGGGGGATTGCCCAGCCAGCATGTCCGGGAAGCACTCTCGTGTGGTCCCGGTCAGCATGTACCGATCAAACCGCCAGTCCCCGGCGATGTGCGCCAGGGTGCCCATGAAGTGCGCCAAGAGTTCGTCATCGGAGCTGCCTTTCACCCGCTCGGCGTACTTCGTTAGGAACCAACCCGAGTGCGCATCATCGGAGGTGTAGTAGAAACTCGCCGGGGGGAAGTTGAACGTGTCCGGGAAGTTCGCACCGTTCAAGTAAGCATCCAGATGCAGCTCGAGCTTGCCCCGCAGCACCGCATCGTCGATGTGTTCCAGGGCAAAGCTAGCCTGAGCCAGGTGCATCGTGGAGCCGCCCGCGTATCCGGGGCTCCCAGCCAGCAAAAGGGTGGCTCCGGCTAGCAGTCCTACATTCAACCTGTTCATCATCGCTCTCTCCGCATGGGTGAAAAGGCCCCGCTCGGGGGCGTGGTGTTCCTTGCGGAAGGGCCATCCCCCCCGCTGCCGTCGCCCCCTAACCGAAAACGAGTCCAAGAGTGCGCAGCGCAATCAGGGAGTTTCCATCGAATTCTCTGCAGCCGGCATTGCCCTGGGGTCCCGGCCCATGCGTCGAGATTTGCGAACTAAGGGCAACGCCGAGTGGCCCGGCGGCAACTAGGAAGTGCAACCGGGCTTCTTCGCCACCCCAAGGTAAATGCTCGCACGCTATCCGCTCTGGGGTGGATCCGGTTGCCCCCTCGCACAGCCGTCGCCAGTCGGAGCCTTCCTCCGTCAGCCACTCGCTATGGAATTCCTATGGAAAACTCTCGCAGCTCGCTTCGCCGAAGGAAACCGCGACTCGCGGGGCGATCAATAGCGCTGCTCTGGACCTTGCTATTCCTTGGAGCCGCGAGCATGCGCCTGGCCATCATTTTGGACGCGGAACACCCAGGCCATGGAGACGCATCCTACTACTACGAGGTGGCCTCTAATCTCGTGGAGCGTGGCGCTCTGGAGGTCGACTACATTTGGCACTTCCTAAGTCCCCCGGAGCAGGTCACACACCCTGCCGGAGACTACTGGTCGGTTGGCGCGTCGCTCCTTTTGGCCCTGCCGATGGCGATGGGCGGAGCGCTCAAGTCAGCCCTTGGGATGAGTATCTGCTTTGGTTTGCTTGTCGGCCTGGGAACCTTCGCTTTGGCCAAATGCCTCTGCGCCTCGCGCATGGCGGTGTTTGGAGCCTGTGCGGTCGTGCTCTTCCAACCCCACTTGCTGAACTACTCGACCTCGACCGATGCGGTCATTTTCTACGTTGCGTTCGCCAGCGGCAGCCTGGCGTGTTGCGCCCATGCAGGCGAGTCTCCGCGTGCGTATGTGCGGGCCGCCTGCCTCGCCGCGCTCGCTTTCTACACGAGACAAGACAGCGTCCTGTTGTGCCCTGCGTTGGCCTGCGCGGTTCTTGCAAGCCGACACTCCTGGGCAACCAAACGGCGGGCTCTGCTGCGCGGAACTTGTGCCTACCTTGTCTGCCTGGCTCCCCTGTTTGCCTACAACTGGACCCAGCATGGCTCGATCCTGCCCCAAGGACCGTCCCGCACGTTCTTTGCTCGTCACTACCGCGACATCTACACCTATGCAGAACCGCTCACCTGGGATAGCTACCGGGCTTGGGGTTGGATCAACATCTGGCAATCCAAGTGGGACGCCTTGCTTAGCAACCTCACCCAACTGCGACGGCTGCTCAGCGATGGTCTTTGGCTGTTGATCGTCTTTGGGCTACTGCGTCTGATTCGTCGCAGTCCCGAGTACCGCCCTATCGCGCTGGCTGGGGTGCTTGTGCTCGTTCTCCAATTGGTTTTTTACTCCTTCATCGGGACGACAGTCGCGGCCCACGGCAGTTATCTGCGAGCAGTTCTTTGCCTCGTTCCGTTCCTGGTTGTGTGTGCCTTCAAGGCTCTGGATCGGTCGGTCTCCGCTCCCCTTGCGGCGATCTTGATTCTAGGCCTCTCCCTGCCGACGGTGCGCACCTGTTACGCAGGGGCCATGCGCAAGGTCCAGATCAACAACAACATGGCTAGGCAAGGACGAGTTGTCTCGGATGCTCTACAGCACTTGACGAAACCGACCAAGGCAACGCCGGTCGTGATGAGCATGAACCCTTGGGCACTTCACCAGTCCTCAGGCTTCGGGATCGTCCAATTCCCTTCGGGGGATCTCGGAGCCGCGCTGGAAGTCGCGGATCGCTACAACGTGACTCACCTGGTCCTCCCGAAAACCAACATGACTGTGACCCCCGCCATCGCGGCTGCTACCCCGGGTCTCAAGCTAGTCCTGGAACTCGAGCATCCACCGGTGCGCATTTTCGAGTTCGTGGATAGGGCCAGAGAGCCCGCCACAAATCGAACAAGGGGCAACTGGACCCAACGACACTAGCTTTCTCCACGGAAGCTCGCCGAGCCGGGTAGCGGGGCCGCAGGTCCACGACACGCTAGCCCGCGGCTCACTCGTCCCCCACGGGCGCACCCGTGGACGATTCCTGCGCCGCTTCGAGAGCGGCGACAGCGGCCATGCGTTCGTAGAGTTCGCGGGTCGAGAAGGGCGACCAGCCGTGACCACCGCGCGGGCCGTAGAGGAACTCTGCATTCGCGGGCGGATTGGTCGTCTGCTCGAGGAACTGCTCGAGGCGGTACACGCCGCCCTCGAGGTAGTAGTTGTCCATGCGGCCCACGTAGACGTGCAGCTTGCCGGCGAGCTTGGGCCCGAGGGTGGCCCAGTCGCGCTCGAGGATGTAGCGCAAGTCGTAGCGCTCGCGCGCCCACTCGGCCACATCGTGATCAATCGCGCCGGTCAGGGGATTCCACAGAGGCTTCGGGTAACCGTCCTCCGCGACGGGCGCGAAGGTGGCGTTCCACGCAGCCCACTGGCCGCCTCCGCGGTAGCGCGTGCCGATCACCTCTTCGTACACGTTCTCCTGCTCCATCGTGTAGTCCACGTTGCCGGAGGTGTCGCGTTTGCCAGGGCGCGCGACTCGCGACCATTCGTGTTCGATCCAGTAGGCGTTGTCGTCCTTCATCAGGTTGACAACTTGGTAATTGCGGAAGTCGAGTTGGTCGGGGAACAGGCTCCAGCAACCGCCGAACACGTCTGGGTAGAGCACTTGCATGGCCACCGAGATCCAGCCGCCCGTCGATCCGCCGGTCAAGAGCCGCCCACGCGCTTCGCCGAGGCCGCGAAAGCGTTGCTCGATTTCAGGGATCAACTCCTGAACGATCGCATCCCCCCAGGGGCCCATGTTCTCAGAGTTCACGGCGTAGGAATCGTCGTAGTAAGGCGTCGCGTGCTGAATTGTCACGACGAGCATCTCGGGAGCTTCGCTCTGCCACCACTCGTCGTTTTCGCCGCCGCGACCGAAACGCAGGGGCGCGCCGGAGGAGAAGTGTCCCTGTTGGTAGACGACTGGGTAGCGCTTCTCCGGGTTCGCCTCGAAGCCGCGTGGCAGCAGCACCGTCGCGCCGAGGTGCATCGGCCGTCCCCAGAACTTCGACAGCAGTGCGCTCTCAACGCGAATGCGCTTGACCCACTCCGTGTCCGGCTTGGCCTCGATGGGTGGCACGACTTGATCGAGCACGAGCTCCACGGACTCAGTCGCCGCGGGGTCCCACTGGATCACGGCCGGCGTCGAGAACAGGTTGCCCGGCGCGCGCCGCCAGCTCTGGCCTTCGCCGCGATCCATCGGCAGCTTCACCACGTGCCCGTCCGCGCGCGTGAACGTCTCGTAGACGTGCAACCAAGCCTGGGCGTGGTACTCGCCGGCGGGAATCTCCGCGAGGCTGCGCACGGGGTGGCCGAGTGCGCTGGCGTCGAGGGTCGCGCTTGCGCCCGGCGCGAGTCCATCCACTGTTACGCCAAAGATCGGAGTGCCGTTCTCGCTGGGCCGCAGGCGCTTGCTGCGCGAGAGCAAGAGCAGCACGCGCCCGTCCATGGGCGCGTCGGCGACCGTTGCGTCGAGCCGCACGGAAATCGACTGCGCGCTAGCGAGCGAAGCCGGGACGACGAACGGCGCGATGAAGAACAATGCGGAGAACAGAGAACGAATCACATGAACCGGGGGTGAGAGGCGGAGGTCGCGAGGATAGGTGAAAGCGTGAATCCACGCCATCCCCCGCGGTTCTTCTTCGCGACCCCATCTCGCCAACTCCCGGCGCAACATTCGTTCACAGACTCGCACTGCAGCCTGAGCGAATGCGCTAGCCGACCTTGCGGGCACCGCTGCTGTTCTTCCGCTTCGCTCCTTCCTTGCATGGGTCGGTTTCGGCGTGCCTCAGGCTCGACAGAAAATTGCAGGGCCCGCGCAGCGCTGCCTTCCTCAGCCGGACTTCTTGACGAACTTGGTCAAGATCACGATGCGCTGGCCCTCGACACGGCCCTCAATGTGTTCGGGGTTGTCCGCCACCAACGCAATGCCACGCACGGCGGTTCCGCGCTTCGCGGTGAAGCCTGCGCCCTTGACCACCAGATCTTTGATGAGCGTTACGGTGTCGCCGGTTTCCAGGAGGGAACCGTTGCTGTCGGTGTGCTTGACCGAATCCGTGGGAGCGTCCGTCGCGACCAGCGCCTGGGCCCAGGCGAGATGTTGCTCGTCGAGGTAGAGGCTGTCGAGCAGGTCGCGGGCCCAATCCTCGGCGGAGAGCCGCGACAACATGCGCCAAGCCATGACTTGCACGGCGGGCACTGCGCTCCACATGCTGTCGGTCAGGCAACGCCAGTGGTGAGGGTCGAGTGGCTCCGAACCTTCGACCTGGGGTTGGCAAGCGCAGCACAACAGAACGCACTGTTCAGAGCTGCCATCGGAGTTCGGCGGGACCCCGTAGAGCCCCAAGCCCTCCGCCGAGCCACACAACTCACACTTCGATTCGCTTCGTTCCTGGATGGCTTGTTCGGTCTTCATGGTGATTCCTGGACGGAGGATACGGAGGCCGTCCATGCGCTGGATGGGACAATGGCAAACAATCTTCTCCGCGGGCGCTCGACGGTTCCGCGGCTTCCGGACCCTGGACGACGCTTCCCATCCAATTCGCCAGGGAACATGGCCTTCGTACCCTCTGAGTAGTCCTCATCGTCCAGCGAAACCTGCACTGAAGAGAGAGGGGTGTCTGCGCGGGAATGCCACAAACCGCGGGCCCCGCCGGGAGTCGGCCCGCTGGAGTAGGGAAGGAAACCCGTGGAGAGGCTCCGCTTCCGGCCGTCGACAAACGTCGTCGTTCGATAGCTGACGCGCTTGCCATCCAACAAGCCCCCCAAGCTTCGCATCAGATCCGCGCGAGCCGTCGGGTGGCCATAGGAGACGTACTCGCAAACCCCCTCCTCGACCCACTTCCCACTGGGCCCGCTGAAATCCCCCAGGGCCACATGCGATAGCTCATGCGCAAGCAGGCGGGAGCTCCCGCCGCGCACTCACCTGCTGTGGGTTCCGGTTCGTTCCGGGCTGGGACGACAGAGAGCGCTCGTGCGGGCGCCGATGTGTTGCTTGAGGGCGAGCGACTCCCGCCTGCAGTTTCTCCGAAGATCAGGGAGCCGCAGGCCGGAAGGCTTGATGTTCGTGAAGCCGGGAAGCCACGCCCGGCAGCCCTCATGGGATCGTCGCTGCAGAGCGACCTTCGATCTGCGCATCGAGGACTTGGCCGTTCTCGGACAGGGAGACGCGCCCGGTGGGCAATCCGTAGAAGCGGCTCTCTCCGTCGCTCGAGACGACAATCGGCGGAACTTGTTCCATCATGGCTCGCAGCAAGTCGTCCGGACGTTCGACGCGGATCTTGATCTTGCGGGGCAACGACTTTGGATTCTGCAGGGTGAGTCGAAATGGCTCGCCGCTCGGAAGCAGGGAAATGGAATGGGCGCCGCTGCTCGCACTCCCCAGATCGACCTCCTCGAACAGCAGGCAATAGGCCGTCGAGTCCTTCGACTTCCCGAGGGCTGCGATCGCGTACTCACCCGTATCTAGTCCGAAGAAGCGGAACCCCTTGTTGCCGTCGACGGGCTGCACTTGCTCGGGGTGGGTGTTCGGCGTGGGGCTGCCCCGTCGCAAGAGCACAACCGTGAAGGTCCAGCCTTCCTCCTCGGGCCAATAGCCGCCGATATGCCCACCTATCGAGTGGCCAGGAAGCGCGTCGCCTAGCGTGATATCGAAGGTCCGATCGACTCCCCGTTCGAGAAGCAGGTCCCGCGTCGCGATCGGGAGGAGAGATTCGTTGCCTCCAGGGTTCCCCACCAACCCCAGAACACTCAGGCGAATGGCGCCAGCGCCGACGGCTTCAAACACATAGTTGCCGTCCCTGTCGATCTTCTGAATGCGGGAGGCTCCATCCGAGACTCGGGTCAGTTGGAGGCTATCCACACGCTTGACCCGGTGTTTCCCCAAGAACTCGAGATCCCCAATGACCCGCCCGCGCAAGGTCGCCGTAGTTTCCATCCGCAGCACCACACGTTCGACCTGTTCAGGTTCGACGTGAATTGCGCTGCCCAAGGCATCCCCGTGTCGGGGCTCCCAGGCGGCCGCGAGGTAGCGCCCAGGAGCCCGGACTCGGAACTCGGCGATCCCCTGATCTGACGTGAGGACCCCAGGGGGCGGGTCCATCAAGTCGGGGTCCACGGTCTTCTCGTACAAGGGTGAGATTCCGGTCTCGTTGAGCAAGGTACTCACGACCGGCGAATCCTCCGGGGACTCGAAGAGCCCGCACCAAGCTCCCGGCAAGGGCCTCCCGTCTGCGTCTGTGACAACAACGGTGACCCGTCCAGTGCTGGATGAGAAAGGAGTCAGCTCCAACGAAAACCTCACCCATCCCCCGCCGTCAAGCTCTGCCCAAGCGCTGCGCATCGGGCGGTATCCTGGAGCGATTGCCTCGATCCGGATCCTGCCCTCGTCCAAAGGGGGCGCCTCCATCAGGTACTCGCCGCTTTCCGCGTGCAGGTCGTAGACCTCGGAACTCGACCGCCTGCGATTCAGAGCGAGCTCCCAATGGACTTGAACCTTGGCGTCCCGAATCCAGTCGGCTGTCTCCCTATCCGTCAGCTCGACCAAAACCCGATGCCGTGGGCGGACAACAACGGCGAGTGTTCCGGCTTCGAGTGCGGGAACCTCCAACCGGGAGCGTTCCAAGATCCAGCCGGGACTCTTGCAGACAAAATCCAGAGTCCGGCTCGGTTCGGAAGCCACCGCGAATGTCGATGCCTCGCGACTTGTGAGTGACCCGTCCCGTTGCAAAGCCCCGTCGCGAACGGAGACCTCCGCCTGGGATAGGCAAGTCCCCTCCACAAGCTGGTGCAAGACCAGGACAGTCGTAGAGGGCGCTGCATCCGCCTGTTCCTCGGCAAGCAACGCAACCCGTGCCAGCTCCGTGCTTGGGCTTTCCGAGAGTCGCTCCCCGGAAACGGGAACCGAGGCTGAATCTGGAACGATCGGCGGCCCGAGGACTGGCTCGCGCGCGGCGTCGACTTGCAATGGCAAGGCCCGAAACAACGCAACGGACAAGGCAACGCCAAGAGCGATGAGAGCTAGGCCCAGGAATTTGGTTGTGGTTCGCATTTGCAGGCTCGAACGGGGACCCAGGCTGACGGCTTCGGAAAGCAGAGGACACCAGCTCCAAAGTCAGCGCGATGCGTCTCTCTCTATCCCAGGGGGCCAAGAGCACTCGGCTAGCGTGGTTGGCTCGGACCGGTTGGACTCGTGGTTCTACCGAACAAAGCGCGATGATAGCCAAGAGCCGGGCGCACCGACAACAGGAATGTTGGGTCGTCTTGCACAACGCCCACTCGGTAGAACAAGGGAGGGCGAGGGCTCTAGCCCTCACCCTCCCTCCTACGTCACCATCTATTCTCCGCGGCTTGGCTCGCGCACCTGCAAAGGCCGGGTCTAGAACCGGGACAAGCGTAACCCGACCGATCCATTTTGGGTAAGGCCAGCCAGCGGCGGCTGGCTTCATTCCCCCCGCGGCCTGCAAGGAGTGTCGAGGACGAGGTTGGTGCTCCTGATTTTTTCAGCATGGTTGCCCAGCCCTGTCGCCAGCTGACTCCCCGAGGGCAAGGGGGTTGAAGGGCCTCTACCTGCCCCATCGGAGCGTTTGCGCGGGGGACAAGGCTTCCGTGCCTACTGAACTCCCAGAGGCCGTTGGATGGATTCGTCTCGTTTGCGCACGCGACCGGCGCAGGTGCACGATTCCGGTAGGGAACCGCGTCTCGACGACCCTCGCTAGCGTCCCCCACGAACAGATGGGAAGCGGGCGGAGACTTCGCAGCTCAGAATCTCCCGTGCAGAAGGTTGTCTGGTGGGAACTCCGCCGGGGGTCTCAACCGGTAGGAGATGCTTTGCACGGACGCCAGTTGTGCCGTTGAACAACAGGGGCGTGAGAGTTGACTGGGAGCCCGCGCGAGCGGACTCTGGACCCATGAAATCAATGTCATCGGTGGTGAGAGTTCTGGGTTGGATGCTCCTTGTCACGCTTGGGTTTTCCTGTGCCGCCACGCCCTCGAAAGTTCGGGAAGACCCCAGCGTGGAAGCCCGCTCCTTTGACGGTGTGGATCTAGTCCGCCCCGCGTTCAGCCTGGAAGTCCGCAACAAGCTCGAACTCAACTTGGCTGAGGCCATCCGTGCCCACGAGCAAAACCCGACGGACGAGATGGCCGCGATCTGGCATGGTCGCCGACTGGGCTACCTCGCTCGCTACCGCGAAGCTGTGCAGGTCTTTGGAAAGGCCCTCGCAAGCCATCCGCAAAGTTTCAAACTCCTGCGGCATCGAGGCCATCGCTACATCACCCTGCGACGTCTCGATGATGCCATCGGGGACCTCAGCTTGGCTTCGAACTTGACCCGCGAAGTGCCGGACGCCTTGGAACCCGACGGTGCACCCAATCCCTCGGGTGTCCCACGTTCCACGACGCGCTCGAACATCGAGTACCACCTGGGCTTGGCGCTCTACCTCGCGGGCCGCTTCGAGGAGGCGCTGGCGGCCTGGGAGCGCTGCCTCGAATTGAGCCGAGTGAACGATGACATGCTGGTCGCGGCCACCTATTGGAACGTCCTCACCCTGTGGAGACTCGGCCGAGTCCAGCGGGCCGACGAGTTGCTCGCGACCATCCGGCCGCAAATGGACATCCTCGAGAACCACGATTACCACGAGCTGCTGCTCCTCTTTCAGGGTGTCGTCCCGGAAAACCAAGTCATGGACAAGTTAGCTGCTGAAGGATTGGGCAGCGCAACCCTCGCCTATGGCATGGGCGCTTGGAATCTAGCGAGGGGCAACGAACGACCAGCAAGAGAGATCTTCGCTTCGATCTTATCGAACAAGACCTGGGCCGCCTTCGGCTACATCGCCGCTGAGGCCGAACTCTGGCGCTAGCCTGGGATGCTTGGCGTTGGTACGGCGATACGGAGTCGCCTGTGAGGCAAACCGTCCTATGAAAGGGAATCTCTGCCAAACGAGTCCGTGCCTGGAAAATGGCCAGCCCATGCTCACACCTAGCCCGCCCGCTACGAGTCCTCGCCGCCAACTCTGCCTGTGCCGCCGGACCGTCCCTCGCAACCCCCGGTCAATTCAAGTCGCTTGGCTTGTAGATAGACCCCGCCCTGAGGGGTGGAAACAATTCGTTGCCGTTGAAGGAGACTCGATCTGGCTTTTTTTCGGTAGGCTGAGGAAGCTTCGTTGGCGCGATTCGCATAGCGCCGCCACCGCCCTAGCCCCTTCCTTTGAGGCCAATTTGTCACTACTCCGCATTGCACCGCTAACGCTCGCACTTCTTTTCGCGTTTTCAACTCACGCACCGGCGGATCGCTTGATCACCGAGGACGGACGCATCATCGATCTCGTCAAGGCGCGCAAGACCGAAGAGGGCTACCACCTCGTCTTCCATGCCGGGGACTTGATCGTCGGTCCAGAAGCGGGCATCGCCTCCATCGAAATCGAAGGGGACATGGCCGACTACGTCCCCCAGAACGACGACGAGAAGCAAAAGCTAGAGGATGGGTATGTTCGCTTTCGGGGGAAATGGATGATCAAGGCCCGCTACCTGGATGAATTGAAGAGAGAGTTCGAGGCCTCACAGGAGCGCACAGCCGAGCTGGCCGCCCACTCGAAATGGAGCACGGCTTGGGAGCGGGAGACCAAGCACTTCATGGTCAAGAGCAACACGTCCCAGGAATTGCTCGACTACTACTCCGACTTGCTCGAGGCCTACTACAGCCTCATGAACAAGCAGATTGGCATCAAGCCGACGCTCTCCTATCGCCGCAAGAAGATGGGCGTCAACATCTACAAGTCGCACAAGGAGTTCCAAGAGTTGTCCGCTGCCGGCGTTGGCCCCAGCACCCTCGGCTACTTCTGGTCCGCCGACGACACGCTCAACTTCTTCCACGACTACGAGGACCCGGCCCGCAGCGAGTGGGTGGCCTTGCACGAGTGCACGCACTTGCTGACCTTCTTGATCGACCAACAGTACGACGCTCAGATCTGGCTCAACGAAGCCGTGGCCGATTACTACGGATCCTCTGAGATCACCAAGGACAAGCGCGGCAATTTCGAGATCGAACCCGGACTCCTGCAAACCGACCGCATCCTGACGGTCCAACAGGCCTTCAAGGACGACGATTACACCCGGCTCGAGAAGCTGTTCACGAAAAGCCGCGCGGGCTACACCGGCTTCCACTACGCCCACGGTTGGTCCCTTGTGTACTTCATCCACAACTACAAGGACGGCAAGCACGCCAAGGCCTTCACGAAGTTCTTCAAGGACCTCTACACGCTGAAGAAAGGGATTCCCTCCAGATCCATGCCGGGCCCCGGCCCCACGGGGACAAAGAAAGTTGTGAGCGCCGCCGACATCCGCGACTTGCTCTTGAAAGCCATCAAGTACGAAACCGTCGAGGAGCTCGAGAAGGATTGGAAGGAATACATCGCTGCCATTCCGATCGAGAGCGGCCCGGCCCTTTTGAAGCGCGGACTGAATCGCACGAGGAGTGGCGAGTGGGAGGATGCCCTCGTCGACCTTGACGGCGCAATCGAGGCCGGAGTCACCGACCCGCGGGCTTGGGCCTCGCGTGCGGTAGCGAAAGTGTTCACGAGCGGCATCGCAGCCGGCATCCCCGACATGGAAATCGCCGTCAAGCGCGCGCCTCTCAACGCCACGTTCCACTTCCGCCTCTCACAACTCCACGTGAACATGATCTCCACCTACGGGTTCGACTTCGATACCGAGGAGCGGTTCGACAGTGAGAAAGGCAAGCAGCACGCCGGCTTGGCATCCGAACTCGACCCACAGAACGACAACTTCCAACGCTGGTACGAGCAGTTCAACTAGCCCGAGGCGAGGGGGCCGCACCACTTCTACCCCTAGCAGGCTGTTGATAAATTGCTTTCGTTCCAGAGTCTCAGCATCCGTTTTGCATCGTCGTCCCGAACCGCAGCTGAATCCGTAGATTCAGCGAGGATTTGGGGCGGCGATGCGGGACGGAGGATGAGGCTCTGGGGCGGAATGACTTTGTCCACCCATTCAATCCATTGGCCGCAAGTTCATTTTGAGCACGCGGCCTTCGGGGCCGACTCCCCAGGCGGCGTTTCCGGAGGGCAAGACAGAGACGGCGTTGAGTTCGAGCTCATTGCCGGCCCCCACCGCTTGCCAGGTTTTCCCATCGTTGAGGGTCAGGTCCGCGCCGCTGATGCCGACGGCGAGCCAGGCACGTTCAATGCCCGGGAGACGCGCGAGCGCTGAGCGAAAGCCGCGTAGGCCGAGGCCGGCGGGCGTCCAACTCGCTCCGCCGTCGACGGTGGACGCACAATTGCCGTCATTGCAATCCGGTTCCGTGTACTTGCCGCCCACGACGATCCCTGTGTTCCTGTCAGAAAAGGAGATGGCGAAGATGCCGGCGGCTTCGTCCGCCTGGCGCATGGGAGTCGACGCTACTGTCCATGAGTGACCAAGGTCTTCGGTGCGCAAGACGCGCGCCACACTGCCACCCGTTCCGATCCAGGCCCAACAGGGTTTTTGGATGGCGATGGAACTGCAACTGGCTGCGAAGGCGTACTCGCCAGCCACGGGGGCCGGCATTCGAGACTTGGGAACGCGCTGCCAACTCATGCCGCCGTCGGTGGTCTTGAGAATCGTCAGGTACCCATCGACGGGGTCCCCCATCACCAATCCGGTTTCGTCGTCCCAGAAAGCGATCGCATCGAAGAAGCCTTCGGGCTCTTGATTGATGTGCACGGTTTGCCAAGTGTGACCGCCGTCTGTCGTGCGCAGGATGTGGGAGGCGTCGCCGGGTCCTGCGCTGGCGACGATGGCTCGTTGGTTGTCGAAGGCGTGGATAGAACGCAAGTCGAGGTCCTGGGCACGCGCTTGTGACGGTGCCACATCGCGCCAGGTCTGACCGGCATCGGTGCTCACGGCGCACGCTCCGTGGTTTCCGGAGATCCAGATGACTTCAGCGCCCGGAGTGGAGATGCCGCGCAGGGAAGCGCCGGCAACGGGCTGCACAAGGACAGGTTCCCAGTCGAGTTCCGCGGGGACCAGCGTTGGCGCAACGGAGACCGAGGCGCAAGCGGAACCGAGCAGGATAGGGATGAGCCAGTGGAGAGCGTTCTTCATGGGTGCACCGTAGCAGACGGAGCACGCTCTCTTGCGTCCTGTGTTGCACGCGGGGCACTCTTCATGGGTCCAGCGCAGCGCATGGGCGCTCCACGAATTCGAGTCGGTTGGCCCGTGAAAGCGGCGGCAGCGAGCGTCGCCGCTTTCCCGCATCAACGAAGATCCACCACCCACGGCCTGCGTTCGTGGGTGGGTGCATCTGCCGTGCGGGTTCCTTCGCCTTTCAATCCCGTGTCCGTCCAAGCTTTGAGGGTGTAGCGACCGACTGGGAGGTCCGCCCGATGCAAGCTCACCACCAGTCCCCGCTGCGTAGATCGGTCCATGAGGGGGAAGGCGCGCATCAACTCGCCAGCCTCGTTTCGAATCTCCGCGGTAAGCGTCTTCCACGGCGTCTCCTCCGATTCGAAGTGAAGCTCGACGTTGCCCTCCATCCCGATCCGCAACTCCCGTTCGACGTAGGTTGTCTCGCCGCTGACGATCTCGACCCAGGTGTCCGGCATGAAGTAGGGCTCCTGCCACAGACGCAAGAGCCAACGTCCCGCCGCCACCTGCTCGGAAACGAAGACCCCGTTGTTAAAGTGCAGGCTTGCGCTGCTTCCACCAGGACGGTCCGCGCTAACGGCCCGGTCATTGAACAGCTCGGGCACATCCCCCACCAAGCGCAGTTCCACTCTTCCCGGCGGAAGCACTTGAATCAGTCCCAAGTCGAGCTGCTCCCCGCGCTTCAACTCAAAGTACTCACCGGCATAAAGCGAGACATCCCCCTGGCTCACGTCCAGGCGATAGAACCCCGCCATCAACGGTCCCTGTTCGAACCGTCGCGTCACTGGATCGAAAGCGATGAAATCCCCACGGTTCAGGCCCTTTCCCCAAACCGTGAAGTGCACATTGGAGGGTGTGGCGCCGAGGGTGCCAACAAAACTCGCGTCGGGAACTTGACTGGTGTCCACGGTGATTTCTAAGTCGACCGTTCCCGCTTGCACCGTGGGAACCCGTGAAAGGGCCGGCCCTCGGAAACTGGCCGGGGACAGTCGCAACTCGTGCGCGCCGGCGCCCAGGTTCGCCAATCGGAAGAAGCCTTGGGAGTTCGTTTGCGCGTCGCGCGGATAGCTCTGGCTGTACACGTCTCCGTAGAGGGTGTAGTCCTTGGGCTTGGAGCGCACCATCCAGTTCGGCACCGGCGCTCCTTGAGGATCCACTAGGTGGCCTTCGATCACGAGGCCCAGGTCCAACACGAGCTCCACGTTCAAAAGGTCTCCGCTCGCGATTTCGAAGGTCCATTGCACCTTGCCCCGGGAACCCTCGCCCGCCATTGGCGACCCGTTCAACTCGTGCACGCCGGGCCCGATGCCGGTCAACTCGAAGCGGCCCTCGTCGTCGGTGGTCGTGGATGGCGGTGGAACTTGATGGCGATACCAACCGCCCTGATGCTCCTTCGCTATTTGAATCTTGCCGCCGACGACGGGCTTCCCCGCCTGATCGACCAGGCGACCCTCGATGGCCGCGCCGTCCATCAACTGCACCTCCAACTGGGTTTCCACCCCCTGCAGGATCTCTACAAACCCCGACCACGTGGGCAAACCTGGAGCGGTCACCGAAACTGGATTCGAACCCAGATCCAGATCACCTGGGTATCGAAAGCGGCCCTCTTCATCGGTCTGAAAACCAACGGGGCAGGGCCGGATGGCACGCTCTCCCGATTCCAACTGAGTCGAGCTTCCCCCCGGAAGCCCAGCGACAACCGTGGCTCCCGCCAGGGGCGCGCCGTCGACATCAAGCACTCGACCCGCCAAGCGACCTTGCCCCGCTTGCAAGCGCAAGTCGACGGAACGCCCACCGTCCTCCAGCTCCATGAGATCCGAAACCTCGACCATCAGGGAGGGACGCAAGCCCGCGGCCCGTGCGCCAAACTTTGAACTTGAGCCAAGCCCACGAAGGACAAAGCGTCCCTCGTGATCCGTTTCACCCGCGTTGTGAAAGAGCGGCCAACTCCCGTGTCCGCCAGCCATCCAGATCACCGCCTTGGCCACGGGGGCACCTTCGGGGGTCAAGACGCGCCCCGTGACCGTCGAGCCTTCGACCAAGGAAAACTCCAGACGAGAATCCGCGTTCGCTTCGACCTCGACGTGCTGCCACTGACTTTCACGGTCGAGCCGTACGCGCGCAGCTCCCGGCGCGAGGCCTTCGAAGCGCACCAAGCCCTGGTCGTCCGTGCGTGCGAATCGCAACCGAGGGCGAGAGACAGCCCGATCGACACAGTGCAAGTCCACGCCGACGCCCGTGGCCGCAGCGCCCGATTCCCAACGCACGCGGACTTCCAGTGCCCCTTCGGTGTTCACAAGCGCGGCGGGCACCAGCTGCCGGCGCTCTAGCTTCGGCACGCTCGCCGCGGCCAGGGCTTGTACGTTCTGGGGCCTGCCCTCTGTGACAGCAAGGGCCACCGGTACGTTGTTGTCGTCTAGGCTCCTGCTCACAAGAGACCAACCTTCCGCGAGGTAGGGCAGGCTAAAGACGCCCGCCAGAACGAGAACGAGAGCTGCCAAAACAAGTTTCTTCATGGCGAGACCGCCCGCCAGCATCGAAGCTGGCGCAAGTGCTTTTGGCGTCGGAGCGCCAAGTGGAATCAAAGCGGACATCCACAGGTTGCGATTCCCCTGGCACTCGCTATCCAACTGCTCACGCAGTCGAACCAAGGCGCGGGCCAAGCGGGTTTTCACCGTCTTGACCGGCACATCGAGGCGCAAGGCGATCTCCCGCGGGGGAAGGCCCTCGTAATAGCGCAGGTGAAGCGCGGTTCGGTAAGGCTCGTCGAGAGACAGCACACGCTCCAAGACCCGGCGTTGGACCTCCAAACGCCGGGACGCGTCTTGCGCCGCGACGGCTTCAGGCCGGGCGGCTTCCTCTTCATGCAAGGAGCGCCGGCTCTTTGCGCGGCGCAGGTTGTTCGCCTTGTTGCGCAGAACCGCCGCCAACCACTGCCGCATGCGCCCGCGCTGCACCGGGGTGTGTTGCATGACCGACAGCCAGGTTTCTTGCACGAGGTCCTCCGCCGCCTGTTCGTCTCCGATCAACGCACGGGCAATGCGGCGCAGAAAGGGTGCGTGGGCCATGGCCTCGGCCAAGTCAGTGCTGTACTCAGGATGGTTCATGGGTCGTCCGTAGGCAGGACCTCCAGGCCCTCCCTAAGGGGGACACCGGCGGCCCCCGATCGACCTCAGGAAAGTGGGCACCCTGAGCAAAGAACCTGCGTCCAACCCAGAGTAGCGCAACGACACGGAGAAGGTCCATCCTCCATAGCCGTCTCCCTCGCCTGAGGTTCTGTCCTTCGAGGAGTAGATAAAGCTGTCTGCGTCGAGGTCGAATAGAAACTCGGGTAGCCAGACAACGAGTACCCAGGGTCGTGGGAGTTCTCGTTCGGCCTTTCCCGAACCTAGCTGTCGCTTCAAGACGTGCAACCTCTGGCCGGTTGGCACCAACTCACGGAGCCGTTCTTCGAAGTGGGCGGAACCAGCACGATGGCCAGCCTGCTGCGGCCCGGGCCCCATGCTGATCACCTGGGGAGCGAGCTCTGAAGAGTAGGTCCGCATGGACTGAACCCTGCCCTGATCATCCAGGAGCATCAGCGAATGTCGGTGCCTGTGGTCCTCGAACCGTTCTATTGGCCAATCGTGAGCCGTCTGCGCACTGAAGGTCGAGCCCTCGTACCAAATCAGTTTGTTGCAAATGGTTCCTTGCTCACGGATGTCTGGCCCCCAGCTTGGGTAGTAGCTGAATTGATCCACGTGCTTCGGTTCGAGCACCGGCAAGCGGTCCATGTACTTGGGAACCAGATGACTCAGTCGCACCGGAGAACTCCCTTGCTCTGCTTCGTACCTGTGCAAAGCGTTCACCATTGGGCGAAAGTGCTCGGAGAGTTCCCGTAACGCCACGATGCGTTCCCCTTTGTCGAGACGACCCCAAGAACGGCTAGGGAGGAAGAGGAGTGCGATCAAACCGGCGCAAAGACCGAGCAAAAGGAACAGCATGCCTTTCACGAAGGAAACGAGCCGTCCGATCAATCGCCGCCACCAAGTGCTTGAGGCGCATCGGCCCGCAGCGGTCTTCTCGGAGTCCTCCTTTTTTGCGTTCATCCATCCTCCCTTTTGGCCCTCGAACATCCCCCAGAGTGAGAAGTTTCGAACAAAGACGAAGCAATCCAATGGGCCTCGATTGGCCGCGACCCGGCGCCCCACCGTTGACCGGAGACCCACGTCCTGCACTTCGGCGCGTCGCTACGGGATGCCCACGGCATCAGCTTCCGGGAATCGGCAGCTCGCCAAGATGGGTCGAGACCTTCCGCCCCGAGGACGTGGTCTGTCTTCGATTGCAGCACCCGGACTGCCCCAATGCGGGTCAGGCTACAAACTGCCCTACTGGGCCTCATTGTTCACTTCCATGGAGCTAGGAGCCGCTCCTGGAACAACAAACCCGTGCGAAGTATCCAAAGCACCCGAACGGTTCTAATCGAATGCGTTGGGGAACGACGAAGAGAAAGCACACGCTGCAATCCCTCTCAAAGCATCAACAGGACCAAATGTGAAACATCTGGAAACCCTCGCGACGATGAGTTCGCCTCGCCCTCCCCAACTCGCAAACAACGGCCGAGGCGTTCACGCTCCAACACTTCGAGGCGTCAGGCCTTACTTGCTTGTCGGCTTCGGTATTTGCCTCTTGGCGGCACTGCTCCAGGCGACAGATTCCTGGCGCGGCAACACCGAACTTCACACGATTGTCGAGGCCTGTTGCACGCTACTTGCCATGGTGGTGGGCGTGCTTGCCCTGCTCCGCTTCTACAGCAAGAAGAGCGACACCTTCCTCTTCTTGTCAGTGGGCTTTCTCGGCACGGCGTTTCTTGACGGATACCATGCGGTCGTCACAAGCACCGCATTCGCCCGGGGCTTTCCCTCTCCGCCACCATCGCTCATCCCCTGGAGTTGGAGTGCGTCGAGGCTCTTTCTCGCCACCGCGATGGTGTTCACTTGGTGGTCTAGACGGGGAGCCATCACCCCTCGCGCTCCTCGCCTATTCGGCGAAACAAGCGTCTTCCTCCTGGCGATCGTGGTCACCCTCGGAAGTTTTCTGTTCTTCGCCTTCTCTCCCTTGCCTGTGGCCTACCAGTCGGGAGCGCTCTTCGGACGATAGCAAGAGTTCATCCCGGCGGGACTTTTCTTTCTCGTTCTCTGGGGAGAGCTGCGCCGTGGAGGTTGGCGCACGCAACCGTTCGAACATTGCTTCGTCCTGTCGCTACTCGTCGGCTTCTTGGCTCAAGCGGTCGTCATGTCTCGCTCCTTTGTGCTATTCGACGCCATGTTCGACATGGCGCACTTCTTGAAGCTGGCAAGCTACGGGCTGGTCTTCGCCGGCCTTGCGATTGACTTCTACCTCTTGTATTCCACAGCCGCGGATCAAGCGGAGGAGCTTCGCCACTCGTCCCAGCGCTTGCAGCTAGCGCTCGATTCTGCGGGTGCAGGAATCTGGACGCGGGACATTCAAACCAAGGAGTATTCCTGGGGCGAGCGCATCGAAGGGGTCTTTGGCCTCGAACCGGGAACCTTCGACCGGACCAATGAGGCTTGGGTGGATCTCGTTCACCCGAAGGATCTCGCAGGCGCCGAGGAAGCCATCGACCGGGCGATCGCCGGAGACTCTCGCTGCGAGATCAAGTACCGGGTCCGCTCGAAAGGCGGCAACTGGTCTCATATCGTGGCAACGGGAATTGTCGAACGCGACCTGGATGGAAAGCCCGTGCAGATGGTCGGCACCTGCATTGACGTTTCAGAACTGAAAGCGGCCGAAGACGCCCTACGCCAACTCAACCGGGACTTGGAGAAGCGCGTAATCGAGCGAACCGAAGAACTAGAGCGGTCCAACCGGGAACTCGACGACTTCGCCTACATTGCATCGCACGACCTCAAGGAGCCGCTGCGCGGCATCCACAACTACTCCAAGTTCCTTCTGGAAGACTACGGCGACGTTCTAGATGAGGATGGAAAGAGCAAACTGGAAACGCTCTGCCGCCTGACACAGCGACTCGAGAGTCTCATCAACGCACTCTTGAGGTATGCGCGGGTTGGCCGCATCGACCTGGACCTAGAGACCGTCGACCTGAATGAGGTGCTTCAGGGTGTTTTGGACGGCCTCCGGTTCTCCTTGGACGATGCCAGCGCGGTGCTCTCTCTCGTGTCCCCTCTACCTGTCACCAGGTGCGATGCGATTCAAACGGGAGAGGTCCTTCACAACCTCATCAGCAACGCCTTCAAGTACAACAACGAGCCGCACAAGACGATCGAAATTGGGTCCGAGCAGCGCAGCACGCCGGACGGAAAGGCCGAAGTCGCCTTCTTTGTCCGGGACAATGGCATTGGGATTCCCGAGAAACATCTGGAGGACGTCTTTGGCCTCTTCAAGCGCCTGCACTCCCAAAGGATGTTCGGGGGCGGCACGGGCGCCGGCCTGACCATCGTCCGCAAGATCGTTGATCGACATGGTGGTTCTACCTGGGTCGAGTCCGCCGAAGGACAGGGCTCCACCTTCTACTTCACACTGAGCAAAGCCACTGGCGAGTAACCCGAGGAACACACATGACGAATCTAGACCTGCTTATCGTTGAGGATAGCCCTGAGGACTACGAGGCCACGGCCCGAGCCTTCAAAAAAGCGAACCTGCGCAACCCACTCATTCACTGCGAGTGTGGCGATGATGCCCTGGACTACCTTTATGGCCGCGGGGAGTGGGAGACTCCCGGGAGACCCTGCCTCATTTTGCTCGACCTCAACCTGCCCGGGACGAGTGGACGCGAGGTTCTCGCTGTCGTCAAGGCGGATGAGTTCTTGAAGCGCATTCCCGTCATCATCCTGACGACGTCCTGTGATGAGAAGGACATCGAGGCCTGCTACGACCTGGGAGCGAATAGCTACGTGCAAAAACCGGTCGGGCTGACCGAGTTCATGGAATCCATCGGACGGCTGAAGGACTACTGGCTCGAGATCTCGGTCCAACCGAAGATGACGATCAGGTAAGCCTCCGTGCGTGATCGAGTTCCCGCCACTTGCGCGGTCCTGGAACCCCCACGCCGCGCGGTGGGGCTCGTCGATTCGGGACAGGGGAGAAATAGCGCGCCCGTAGCTGAGCAACAGTGGCGCACCGGGCGCTTGCCCGGGTGACCGAACGTTCCAGACCAGAAGATCCCGCCATGTTGTGCTCCATCCTGCTCCCCGCCCTGCTGCTGCTCGCCCCTGCCTTGCCCCAGGACACGTCTCCCGAGGCGCTCAAAGAAGTCGACGCTCTCTTTCAAACGTGGAACGAGTACGACACTCCGGGCATGGCGGTCGGCATCATCCATGAAGGGGAGCTCGTCTACGAAAAGGGCTTCGGCATGGCGAACTTGGAGACGGGGATGGCCAACGGGCCGGAGGTGCCGTATCGCATCGGTTCCACCTCCAAACAGTTCACGGCCATGTCGGTGACCCTCTTGGAGCTCGACGGCAAGATCGACCTGGATGCGCCGCTCACCAAGTACTTCCCTGAGTTCACTGCCAATGAGCCCCCGGTGCTGGTGCGTCAGTTGATCCACCACACCAGCGGCATCCCCGATTACATCGGGATTCAGTTCCGCGCTGGAGGAGGATGGAAGGCCTGGTTCACGCCGGAGCAGTCCTTGCAGGTGATCGCCAAGGCAGAGCTCGAGTTCACGCCCGGCAGCAAGTTCTCCTACAGCAATTCGAACTACCTGTTGATGGGCATGCTCGTGGAGCGCACCAGCGGCAAGACTCTGCGAGACTTCGCCCGGGAACGAATCTTCGATCCCCTGGGCATGGACGAGACCCGCTATCAAGACCGCCATGATGAAGTCATCGTTGGCCGCTCACACGGCTACTCCCGCCAACAGGAAGAGAATCGCGGGGATTGGAAGGTGGACATCACGCACCTCGATCACGTGGGCGATGGCGGAGTCTTCACCACCATCCAAGACCTGGCCAAGTGGGACGCGAACTTCTACGAGAACAAGCTCGGCCATGGGCAAGAGCTGCTGGACGCCATGCATGCCCCTGGAATTTTGAACGGCGGCGAAGTCCTGCCCTATGCCCGCGGCTTGGGCCACAAGCTTCACCGCAAGCTTCCTACGGTTTCGCACGGGGGTGCATGGGTTGGCTACCTGGCCGAGATGGTGCGCTTCCCCGAGCAACGCTTGACCGTCATCGTACTCGCCAACCAAACCGAGTGCAGCCCGACTCAACTTGCCTTGAAGGCCGCGGACATCTGCCTCGCGGATGTCTATGGAAAGTAGAGCGCTGCGGATCGCTGCGGCCTTAGGGCGGGAGTGGCGATACGTCCGATCAATGCACGACGATGTAGGAGCGCAACTCCAAGGACTCATCTGACCCGGACGGGTTCGCGACCTGCAGGGAAACGTCATAGGTCCCCGGCGATTGGTAGATGTACAGCGGGTTCTGTATGGTCGACACGCCACCATCACCAAACTCCCACTCCCACACGACGACGGTGCCGATCGACAAATCCGTGAACTGGACGGCAAGCGGAGCTGTCCCCGTGGTCGGAGTGCCCGTGAAGTCTGCAAGCAACGGCGGGCCCGGGCCAACGGAGATGTAGCCCGGAATGCTCAGGGCGTTCTCTCCCCAAGTGTTCGACGCCACCAAACGAACCGTGTACGTGCCGGGCAATGTGTACGTGTGGCTCGGGTCTTGTGCGGTTGACGAACTACCGTCGCCGAAACTCCACAGCCAGCCGCTCGCCGTGCCGGCGGTGGATTCATCCGTGAAGTGAACCACGAGCGGAGACGCCCCTGAGGTGGGCTGCGCGCTGAACCCGGCGACAGGCGGGATAAAGTCAACTGCAATCAAGTTCGTCAGGATCCGCTGGTTCGAACCGTAAGAGTTGGAAACCGTAAGGCTCACCGTATGAATGCCCGAGGTCGTGTAGGTGTGCGAGGGGTTTGCCAGACTCGAGCTGTTCCCGTCTCCGAAGTCCCAAGCCCAACTGTCCGGGGGGCCACCGCCAGACAGGTCCGTGAACTGCACCTGCATTGGCGCCAAACCCGCAACGGGCGTGGCCTCGAACTCTGCAACCGGGGGAATGATGTCCGCCAAGATGTAGTCAACTTCCGTCGCTAGATCCTGACCAAGGGCATTCGTCACGGTCAGGCTGACAGTGAAGGCGCCCGAGGTGGCGTAGGTGTGGTTCGGGTTCTGCAGAGTTGAAGTCGCCCCGTCTCCGAAGTCCCAACTCCATGCGGTCGGAACACCAGTAGAGAGATCGCGGAATTGAATCTCCAGCGGGGACGTCCCCTCCTGCAAAGGTGCCGCCAAACGCGCCTGGGGAACATCGATGCCGGAAAGCGTCAGGCTATTGAACATTTGCACGCGGCCATAGCCTGAGAAAATGTCGAGTCCGGGGGTGCCGAGATCCTCTGCACCCAGCTTGAGGATTCGCTCCACATCACTCGGGGAGAGGGTCGGCTGCTGCCCCCAGATCATGGCGCAAACCCCCGCAGTGAGTGGGGCTGCGTAGCTAGTGCCCGAGGCGACGGCATAGTCGCTGTCATGGGACGCATCCGTCGTGTAGATCCCCGCCCCCGGTGCAAGCAAGTCCATGTAGGTGCCGTAGGTTGTCGAGGTCCAGGTCGTGTCCGTGTTCGTGCTTGCGCCGACAACGATTAGGTCATCGTCATCGCGGTCAGCATGGGAAGCGTTCCCCCCCGTGTTCCCGGAACCCCAAACCAACAAGCCGCCCAGAGACTTCACATAGGTCGCCGTCGCCGTGTTCCCGGTCAACCAAGCGCCGTGGTAGCTAACGTTCGCAATACGATCCCCGCTCTCCACGGAAGTCCGGGCCGCGTGGTGCAGAACCGAGAGCTGAGCCCCGCCGTCCGAGGCGTTCGAGACGCGCAGCATGCGGTGCTTTAGATTCCAGCCGACACCGCAGATCCCCGCGCCATTGTTGCCGTTCGCCGCGACCATTCCCGTCGTGCGCGTACCGTGGTAGTGCTTCGGCGAAATGTCCCCTCCGGCTGACTCCCACAGTCGATCCACGGCGTTGTAGCCTTCAAGTCGATTGAGCAACAAGTCCTCGTGCGTTGTTCGAATCCCCGTGTCGCAAACGCCAATGCTGAGGTCTGTGGGCCCGGTGTAGAGGGCCCAGGCCTCGCACGACGCCACACGATTCGAGTCATGGTGCCATTGAAGTCCAAGCATCGGATCGTCAGGGCAGTTGGGAAGGATGCTTGCGCCCGCGGGAGCTTGAGGATTCGCTCGGGCCTGTCCCTGTTGAGCAGTCGTTGCGGCCCCGAGGGGATAGACGATCCAATCCGGCACGGCGTACTCGTATAGCCCCGTGGCCATCAACTCACGGGAGAGCTTTGACTCGTTCGAGTTAGCTGGAACACGAACGAGGAATTCGTTCGTGGCCGCAACCCTCTCGATCACATCATGGCGGCCAAGTTCACTGTTCGCCGCCTCGCGCAACGCTCTGATCTCGCTTCGATCGAAGCCTTGCTCGCGCAGCACAGAACGCTCCAGC
The DNA here is from genome assembly GCA_937905825.1 of uncultured bacterium. Lineage (GTDB taxonomy): Bacteria > Planctomycetota > UBA1135 > UBA1135 > JABACD01. The sequence continues at coordinate 43,307 of CALCXM010000042.1, read as the reverse complement.
GGGCGCACAATGAGTTGCCCCGAATACTCGCGAACGCCTGGGATCGGAAGGACCTCCGACCGCACGGGTCCCGGCGACTGAAGGGAAGCGGAGAGGAGCGCAAAGACAGCGGGAAGAACCTTGAAGAACATAATGAACGCGGTTGGGCGTCTGAAGGGGGCCGGGGGGAGCCCGCCCACCACTGGAAGTGGATGAGTCCACCTCAAGCTTGCCCAAGCCGCGCACGCCCGAAGGTTACAATCCCGTCATGAACCCACGAGGCCCGCTAGCCGGCTCTACTCATGAGTCGATTCGTGGGATGCCGAGTATCGGGCCCCCCGTATGGCTAAACCATTCGAGGGGCCCGCGCGAGCACTGGTTCGCTCAATCCCCTTTGTTGGAGTTCGCCAGTGTTTGGAGACGCGTGCGCATGTCCTCGGGCAAGAGTTCGTTGGCGGCTAGCTCCTCGAGTGCAGCGACTTGCGCGGGGCCTGCGTAGCGCTCCAAGAGGCCCAGGACTTCCTCTCGTGTGCGTTGGGAGCCGCGGGCGGCGAAGAGCTTGATGCAGAAGTCGGCCACCATCGATTGGTTCGCCTCTGGAACGCCATGGCCAAGTCCCCACAGAGCCCGGCCCCAGACGTTGTGGTCTAGGTCCTGGGCGGCGGCGAAGAGTTCTTCGAGCACGGCTTTGGACTTGTCCTGCAGCGTGCTGAGGCCGAAGTAAACCGCATCGTAGCGCTGGGCAGTTTTGGAGATCTCGATCAAGCGCGCTTCCAGGGCTGGGGAGAGCTTTGCACCCCACAGACCTCGCATGAGTTCGCGCAGCACTTGGGGGTTGTCCGTTTTCATCAGCTCCAGCAACACGTCGCCCGCGGCTCCCTCAAGCTTGCCGCCGGAGTACGTCATCAACAGATGGGAAACACTGTCCTTGAACCCGGGCGCATCCGCTTTTGCGGCGGCGATTACCAACTGCAGGTCGGCGGGTTCGCGCTTCGAATTGAAGAGGGCGTAGAAGGCCTTGACTTGCACCGCTCCGTGGGAGGAGTTCAGGTTGGGCAAGATCAAGTCTCGGAAGGAGGTCTTGTCGAAGCTGCCCTCCCCGGCGCCGAGGAACGCGAGCAGTCCAGCAAACCGAACCTCTTCCTGCTCGCTGGCGAGAGCCTTGCGAATCTCCTCGACAGAGCTGGCCCGCAGGCTGGCGTCCTCAATCTGCAGCACGCCTTCTATCCAAGGCTTGGCCAGGGCATAGGCCTTGACTTGGGAAGGTGCGGCGGCACGTGCGATCTTCTCGGCCACCATTTTGTCAAAGGGTGACTCAGCGGGATCCCGGACCCAGGGGGAAGCCATGGGGAGGGGAACGGCGGCGCCTGCGTTCTTCAACAGGGCCGGCGATTCGGGCCGCAGGGAGTAGTTGTGATTTTCGGCGTCCACAAAGAGTGGATCTAGAACCTGATTCCCATTGGCTTCAAAGAACTCGGTCGGGGCCTCCTTGTGAGCGCTGTAGTCCTTCTCATTCTTCCAGAAGATGCTGTCCGTGGCATTCGTCGAGCTGCATCCCGTGGGGTTGTCAAAGAACAGGTTCCTGCGAAGCGTGTGACCCTCTCCTCCAGCCCCCTCGATGCCTGCTCGACCATGGCGTGCAAAGGTGTTGTTCTCGATCAAATCACCTCCCCCTGGCAGACGGGAGATTCCCGTGAACCCGTTGCGCAGGAAGAGATTCTGCTGCACGACTGCGCGGCTTTCCCCCACCGCGTAGATCCCCGTGCGCTCATTGTCGAAGATCAGGTTGCCGCGTATCGTCGGGGACGCTGCGTCATAGCGGATGCCGTGCCAGGCCGAGCCAGAGATGCGGCAGCTTTCGATCGTGGCGTCGCTTCCGGGACGCAAGAGGACCCCGTAGTGGTGGCAGTTGCGAATCTCCGATCCTCGGATGATCGCCGTCGCGTTCTCCTTCACCACAATCCCCTCGGACCAAACGGCAGCCACCAGAATCCCAACGAGCTCGACCTTGCTGTGCTCTCCTACGACCATGCCGTTGTGCGGGCCATCGACCACTGCGCAGGCTTCCATGCGTAGTTCGCTCGCTGTCACCATCACGATTGCACCTGGGCCAATGCTGCCGTCCCGATGCTGTCCCTTGGAGGAGAAGCGCAAGCCCTTTACCTGCACGCCGCGCGCCCCGCGAACCTCCAAGGCATGTTGCGTCTCATCCGCAGCGACGACCCGCGTTGCGTCGTGACCGGCGCCCACTAAGGTCAAAGACTTCTCGATTAGCACCTGTTCGGGGTACTCACCTGCTAGGACTTCCACCAAGGCGCCGATCGGAGCTGCGTTCACCGCCGCTTGAATCGTTGAGTAGGCTTCGCTGCCGTCCGCGCTGACGCGCAAGACAGCGGTTGGTTCGCGCGCTTCGGCGACATCCTGGGTCGACACTTGGGCCAGGCTTTCGGAAGCGGTGAGTTGCATCATGGCCAGGGGCACGACGCAAAGTCCCATCAACCCGATCGCCACGGAGGAGCCCAAGCGGGTGATCGGCGAGCGCCGGCAATTCCGGTCCAGGATCGCTAGCAGCCGGCCTTCCAACTGCGAGGGCCGAGCCATGGCCAGGGCGGTGGAAAATGGGGAGCCAAAGTCCCGTTGGGCACGGGCCACCGCCAACAACAGATCCGCGTAGTCTGAAGCGTCGGTCCCCGCTTTCAACACGAGGTCATCGCAGGCCTTCTCGCGTTCCACGCGCATGCGCCGGTTGGCAACCCACACCAAAGGATTGAACCAATGCATGGCCAAGGCCAAGCAGGCCAGCCACTGAGTCGCACAATCCCGGCGTTTGACGTGGGCCAATTCGTGCAACACAACGGAGCGGCTCTGCTCTTCACTCCAAGCTCGCGCCTCCACAGGCAACAACACGGTGGGCGAGAAGAGTCCCGTCACCATCGGCATGCTGACCTGCTCGCTGATCAAGATCGCCACCGGGCGACGCAAGCCTAAGGCGGCCATTTGCTCGGGGAGCACACAGTTCTGGAAGCGGTAATTCGATCTGCGAGCCGCGCGCACCAAGCGCGCGGTTCGGATGTAGCTGACGAGGATAGGCAGGATCACGAGCAGCGTTCCAAGCATCCATAGAAGGAGCATGACTGCCGACAAGCTGATCTTCGAGGTCGCCGCAACCGGGCTCGCCAGGGGCACAGCCGCGTGCGCGAGTTCAGGGGGCATGGGGGCCTCCGCGGTATCTATCGCCTGAGTCGCCACTCCCGCGAACTCTTGCTCCACGGGAGGTTGCGACGGGGAGATCGGCGCCGGATCGAGCAAACCGATAGCCACCGACTGCAACTCCGGAGACAGCACCGGTAGCGCGCGCTTGGGCAGTGTCCAAGACAGCCAAGGCAAGCACAGCACCCCGAGCATGCCCGCCACCCAAGTCACGTGACGAAGGGAGGCGGAGAAGCGTTTCATGCTTGCGACGAGCACCCAAACAGCGAGCAACAACAGGCTGCACTTCCAAACCGGATCCAACATTTGAGCCGGGCCAATGGTCGATGCTTCCCGGACCCAATCACTTGTCATCCACTTGTTCATGATTTCTTTCCTTGCTTGCGGGCTTGCGAGATGAGCGCGGACAAGCGCTCCAGTTCCGTGTCGGACAGATCAGAGGACTTCATGTCGAGCAGGGACGCGAGGGTCTGCTCCACGGAGTCTTGGAAGAAGGTCTGCAGCAAATTGCGAAGGGCCGAGTGACTGGCTTTCTTTGCGGTGACCACCGGCGAGTAGACGTACTTGCGCCCCACCTGCGCGTGCTTCACGTGGCCCTTCTCTTCGAGCAAACGCAACAGGGTGCGAACCGCAGAATCGCTCGGGGCGTCCGGCAGCGCCTCGCGCACCTCCGCCGCCGAGGTGCTCCCTTGGGCATAAATGATGTCCATGATTTGACGTTCCCGTCGACTCAAGGATGGGGTCTCGTGTTTTGACATGTTCGCTGCCCAGGGGTTCGCGGAGATTGGGGGAGAGTCGAGCGCCCTCGCGCCTGACCTGTTAAATTCTTAGCAGTTCGCACTCAGGGCGCCACACCTAACTGCTAATTTTTTAACGGCCAGGTTCAAACAAGGTCACCTGCAGGGGTCCCCGCCAATCCAGCTTCAAACGCTCCGGGCCCCCCGCGGGATTGCTGATCGCAGCCTTCCAGTCATTGGCAGAGGCCTTCACCTCCACTCTTGCTCCCCCTGATCTGGCCGCTGTTTCCCGATTCCAGGTTCCCGAACCCACGATTTTCGTGCACACAATAAATATCGTGCACACAAAACTCCTTGTGGTCGGAAACGCAAACCGCCGGCATGGAAAGCCCGACCGGCTGTTGCAGTTTGGCGGACTCCTCGCCGAGGGATCTGAGCGTTCTCGAGCACGGGACGCGACACCTCCCCCGTCAACGGCATCCCATCACCCGCGTATCGACCCTCATTGATTCGGTCTCCCCGAGAGGAAATGGCAGCGGACGCTGTTCGACTCTCGCTGTAGGCTTGGAGCATGCGAAAGAGTCATTTACTCGCGATGATGACGCTCGCGGGTGCTCTCATGCTTTTCGTCCTGCAGTCGATGAACAAAGACCGTGGCGGTGATCCGGTGTCGGGGGTTCGCCGCGAGATCGAGGAAAGCGAAATGGCGCCTCAAGAATTGCCCCCGGTGCTCCCCTCAAGTCAGCCGGAGGTTCATGAGGACAACCGCCGAAGCGCGCTAGACGTCACCCAAGGTCGCGACCTGGCGGCCTTGGGATCAGGACGGCTCCATAGGGATCCGCGCACTCTCAGAGTGACCGTCTTCGATGCCTCGGGCCAGGTCGTTCCAGGCGTCTACGTGAAGTTTTTCATGGGGGGACTGCTCCCCACCGAGCCCAATGCAAGCGCTCCCGGGAGCCTTGGGATAGGCGGCTTAGTGCCTAGGCCAATAGCAACCACTCGCATCGCATCGGAGTCTGGCGAGATCTCTCTGGACCAAGTACCGGCCGGAAGCCTCGCCGTGCAGTGCCTCGGACGTGTCGTCACTTTTCCAACCGTCGACAATCCATTCATCGTCGAAAAGGCTTGGAGCGCCGGAGACCTGCAGCTGAACGTGGTGCTCGACGGCAACCTCGACATCCACGGTTCCATTCATCTAGCCGAACCCGGCCCAGTGACCCTGCGCCTCTTCAAGCTGGGAGGATTGGACGGGCAAACCCGAGGAACCGAGGTGCGGATCGCGTCACTCGAAGCCCACCCAAGCTCCGATTGGTTTCGCTTCGGGGCCTTGGGGGAAGGTGAGTACAAGTTGATCTTCCTGGCAGAGGGCTGCGGCCTCCATGAGATTCGCGTTCGGTTGCCGGAGCAAAGGACAGCGCTTCACGTGGAGATCTTTGAGCAAGTCGACGTGTTCTTGGATGTCAGGTACCGATCAGGTCGGGCACCCAACGACACGGACATTCGATTGACCCGGGTCTCCCGAGACTCGAACTCGAGCTCGAGCAGCTGGGGCCCAACTCGAAAAGATGCGGGCAGTCGGGTGCGAAGAATTCCGAGCGGCGAGCCGTTCTTGTTGGCGGGAGAAGCCAGGTTCTCCCAAGGGGACCAGGATCCTTCAAGCGGACGCTACGAGTTCAAGGACATGACCCCTGGGGATTACCTCCTCAACGTGAGCCCCAGGCACACATCGCCGGGGGAGGCTCCACAACAGCCAAAGGGAGTCGTACGAGTGCAATTCCCGGTCACGATTCCAGTTGGCGGTAGCGCGCTGCCCTTGCTCGATCTGTTGCTGGACGAACCGGTGGAGGTTTCCTTGCGCCTGTCCTTTGAAGATTTGGGGGATCACGTGCTCAGTGAGAGACTCTGGTTGATGGGAGAGTTCAGCGCTGGAGCGCATGAACATTCTGGCAAGCGCTCGTTCTTCCGTGGTCCTCTGGAACTGGCTGCCATCGCTGCCGGGGGCGAACTGGTGATGGACCTGGGTCCTGCGTTTCCCGGGAACTATGACCTTCGAATCGAGTTCCTTGATCACACAACCGCAGTGCAACGGGGAGCGCTTCGGGACGGGATCCTGTACTCCTTGGATGCGAGTGCTTCCCGGACCGGCGGCAACCTTGGACTCACGACAGACTCTTCGGGCGCCACTCGGGTCATTCGTGCCACAACCCACGGGCCAGGCACAGAGGCTGAGCCTGGACCGGAACTGCCTTCCCCTTGGCAGGCGCTAGAAACTCGAGTCGCGATCAAGCCCGGGGAGCTTCGCCAAGAGTTGACGTTTGAGATCGAAGCGCACTAGCTTCCCTTTCGTTCACTCGGCGGAGATCCTGTTCGCTCTGGTTCGAAACGAGTTCCGCAATCCATGGAGCAGGACGAAGACAGGGAGCGGGCGCCTGACCACTCGCGAAAAGAAGTGAGAGGCCCGGCCTCTTGCGTAGGCAGCCTGGGATGGCAATCGCAAGCTCACGGGATACAAGGCCCGCAGGCGAGTCCCTTCTCCACACAAACTAGGCACGCAGCCAGGACTGAACCTCGGCTGCGTGCCCCATCAAGTCATTGCATCGGCCGTCCAGAACGCGCGATCAGGGAGCGAAGCTCACGGACAAGGAGTTCGACGTGTTGAATCCGTTGCCACAGGGCCCGATGGGATCGCGGAACCAGCATTGGAAGATCCAGGTATCAACCGCCGTGATGCCATAGCCAGCGGCTAGGCCGGGGCCAGCGGTGAGTTCGCCGAGGGCGCTGGTCGGAGCGGGAGTGCTGAAGCGCACGATGTTGCCGCCGGCACAGCGCAGTCCGTCGCCAAAGGGCAGAGGTCCCACGGGGAAAGTGCCGCCGAAGAACACGGCGGGAACTCCAGCGGGCATGTTGCTAGCGAGGAGCACCAAGTCGTCCGCTCCCACCGAGTTCGAACCTGCGCCAGCCAACAGAGCACCAACTCCCGTTGAGTTGCGGCAACCTGCCGTCGGGAAGGTGTTGCCACAGGGCGCGGAGCCCGCTGCGCAGAAGCAACCTGGCGTGCCGGGAGGACCACACTCGTCGGGAACTCCATCAAAGTCCATGTCAGCGGACGAGCCATTCAAGATGTCGATGAAGTCGTCGATGCCGTTGCCGTTGCAGTCCATCTGGCTCAAGCTGACCGTGTCCAAAGCGTTGAGGTCATCGGGGAAACCACCGGGCACACGCAAGCTGTTCAGCCCCAAGTTCTCCGCTGCGCAAAAGATCCCTGGCCAGATCGAAACGCCACCCATGCCGAAAGGCAAGGGCGTGGTCAGGATGTCTCCTTCACTGATCGGGAGGCCGAAGATGGAGTCCGGACGACCGATGACCGCCGATCCGCGCTTGACGGAGAAGAGCACCATGTCACGACCGCCGGGGCCAACCCAGTCGTAGGGAGATTGGGATGCTTGGAAGCCGGGAATTCCGTTCTCCGCCACGGCCAAGGCGTCCAAGTCGTCCAATCCGTCAATGCTCAATCCGAGGGCGAGCGCGGGGGCGTAGACGGCGGGAGGACCTCCGGGGGCGACGCTGATCAACACGTCGCCCGCGTTGACTCCATTCGCCAAGTCCGCGGCGGAACCGGCAACTCCTGAGAAGACGTCCAGAACGAAACCTTCGACGGAAAAGTAAACACCCGTCGCCGGGAAGCCGACCATCCCCATGCTCGGGTCGTAGTCGTAGGCGTCCAAGTTGTCACCGGTGTTTGGAGGCGGACCCGGGAAGGTTGGTTCGAGCATGCCAAGTCCTGGGTAGACGAATCCGCTGCCGCTAAGCGTGCCATCTCCGTCGAGGACCGCCTTGTGTCCCACGGGCATGGCCCCTGGTGCAAAGGGTCCAAAGCCCATGAAGCCTCCGTTGGACCAAACATCGGTAGCGGAGTCTCCTGCGATTGCTTCGGTGTTGATGCTCGGCGCATAGATGGGCGCGACACCAGCGATGGCGAACTCGTCCGTTGAGAACAAAAAGTCCCCGGGCGCAGCAGCGACCGAGCCGAGCGCGTAGTCGCGACCATAGGACAAGGCGTCCACGTCGATTCGACATGGAGATCCTGCGGGATGCCCGACGCAACCGCTGTGGTTGAAGAGCCCCAAGCCGGTCACGCCGCCGCTGATCGCGATGCAAGGTGCGGCGAGAGGTCCGAAGGCCGGCACTCCAGCCGCGGGCGACAGGATGTCCCCTTCCGTAATTGGCGTGCCGCTGCAGGTGTCCGGCGTCGCCAGAGTTGGGCTGTGCCAGTCGATCGAGAAGCTGGACTGGGCGTAGGAGACGGACGCGATGCTGGTCGCGAGCAGTGCCTGCCCGGCCAGCCGGCCAAAACGCTTGGAGTTGTTGGGAAGGAGCATGACGAATCGATGGTGGCTGAGGGATTGAGTGCGGGCTTGAGCGAAGACGTTCTCGCGGGCCCAGACCCGAGCTTTGGCAGGGGTCATACTTCCAAGTGATCCTTGCTTCCGCGCCTGGACAGGAAAGATGGAGATCTCTCGAGGGCTTGTCTTAGGGGCGCGGAAGGGCTCGCGCGTCCCACTCTGGCTCCTGAGCAAGCGCCCATGGAAATTCGTGACCGCCCCCTTCCACTCGCCTAGGATCCTTGACGGCCCCACTTCTCCACTCGGTCATTCATGCTCCAGATCATCGCGCTGCTCCCACTCCTGCTTCCCGCTTGGGAACCCAGCGCCGCGCAATTGGGGCCGGTGATTCTGCACCCCACGGAGTACAGCTCCCCTTCCGGTGAGTACGTGCTGTTCGTCGATCCGAGCCATCGCTTGGGGGCTGGACCGGGAAGCTATCGCATGTCCCGCGACGGCGTCGAGCTTTGGAACAGCAAGCAACTCTTCACCCTCTCGGAAGTCAAGGTCACGGACGCTGGCATCGCGGTGGGCTTTGGGTACACCGCGGGGAGCCAAGCCAGCTGGGCATCGGACTCCTTTCATGTGGCGGCATTTGCAGCCTCCGGAGAGCTGCTCGTCAATCACATCACCGAACGTGAGAGCAGCCGGTTCATGCACAGGGCGGCCAATCCACTCGCTGCAGGAATCTTCCTGGATTCTGAGTCGGATCGCTTCGTCGTGAGGGTCAGAGATCCCGATGTGATTCGGGGCTTTGAGGCTTGGTGGACCTACTCGACCAGCAGTCCTGAGCGGGTGAGCGTCCAGGAACCGGAAGCACACTTTGGACTGAACGGACGTGGCGCGCGGCACTTGACCGATGCGTGCTTTCTCAAGGGGGTTCCCCTCAAGCTTGCCTGGTGGTGGGACATCGACTTTGAAAAGAAGCTTGGCGACGAGTATGTCGAGAGCGGCACCTTCAGTTTGGTGAATGAGGAAGGGCATTCGGTTTGGCAACTGAGTTTCCCTGCCGACTACAACCTGCCCGACGATAAGGACGGGCAGTACGAGTTCGAGCAGCAGGTGCGTGGCTGGGGTGCCCTGCAGGGTGTAGAGCCGGAGGGACGCTTTCGAATCCTCAACGCCCAGTCCCGTGAAGTCCAGGAGTACCTAGTCGCACGAAGCGCGGACGCAAGCGGTTGGGAAGTGACGAGCATCGGGAGCACACCGTTCAGGGCGCCCGAACCTAAGTCGCACACCCCGGTGAACCTGCCGACCCTAAAGCTCAAACCTCTTCCCCCAGTCTCCCTGGGAACGTCTCCACCCGTACTCGGCGGCCTGGGACCTATCGACAAGTTTGCCTTCGGTCCCGCCGGACAATTTCGGATCCTGCGCTGGTGGGGAGAAGAGAAGGGAAGCTTCGTGCACACCAAGGTGACTTCGTCCGGCGAAGTGCTGGAAGAAGTGTCCTTCAAACTTCCGGAGCAGGCCGGTTCAATTCCCTGGCGGTCATGGGAGTGACGACCATCGATCGCCAGGGTCGTATCTTGATCCAGGACGAGGAGAGCACCCTGCTGCATGCGTTCGATCAATTCGGTGACAGCCTCTTCATCGCCAAGCCCGCTGGCGGCGACTTCGACGGCTTGGAGTCCGATCGCATCGATGTGGATAGCCAGGGCAACATCTACGTGCGCCCTGACCAATTCGAGCCGAATCTCATTCAGTTCACAGGCGATGGAAAGCGAGTGGGCCGCGTCGCATTCGAAACCAACGACGTGGCCTTCGCGCCCGATGGAAGCCGCTGGGTTGCGAGCTCAGAGATCTATGATGAGGTGAGTCTCAAGCGGGTAAAGGATGGAGAGGCGCTTGCCACGATTCTGCGCTCGCCCACAAACCGTTGGCTGATGAGGCTGACCGATCTGCAAGTGGATGAGCAGAATCGGTTGCTAGTGCAGAGCTACGATCGAGACGACGACCCGACTCACTGGCTGGCGGTTTACAGCCCTGACGGAAACCTCCAAAGCTGGAAAGCCATTCTGGATGCATCGGGGTCCAAAATGGCCGTTTGCAAGAAGTGGGTGATCTTCTTCTCGCGCTGGCAGGATTCCGTCGTTCTCCTCCGACGGGCCGATCAGAAGCTGTTCGATGTTCAACTCGAAGGCCATACGAAAGACCACGCCGCGCACTTCGGCTTCTCCCCCCAGGGGCATGAGCTATGGTGGATCGATTCGCGCGGCCCTACCCTGCGCAAGTTCGAGTTGCCCTAGGGCGAGCACCTTCGACCCAACCCCCAACTGGGGGGCAACGCCTCAATCGACAGCGTTCCAGAGAAGTGGAAGCACTCGGCCGTCCTCTTCGGCGCGCTTCAGAAGGCTCGCGTTGTAGGGCCGCTCTGCATCAGACGAACCGGCTATTTCGCAGGGGAAGTTGAATCGAATCGTCCCTTTAGAATCAGGACGAAAGCTCATGATCAGATGATTGTCCTGCATCGTGAGTTCCGACATGGGCCCAAGTATCTCAGCGAGGAAGCGCATCATCCCGCTCAGAGACTCGCCAGCATTCTTGGCACCAGAGTTCACTCCACTCTCGCCAGCTTGACCCTCTGCGCTCCTACCAATTCCAAGCAGCCCCTGCTTGAAAGCCCTGGCCATCAGAGCCGGAGAGACAGGAATCGACAAGCGCAAACCCGCACGTGTCCATGTGATCCACTGATACCGGGCTCGCACATCGGCACGCATGATTTCCAGTGTCGCCACGTCCATGTTCATGTCCTCGGCCGAGAGCTTTTGCACCTCGCTGAGGTCCAGGAACGCGAACCCGAGGAACTCGTTCAGAAGCGCAACCCCTGTGGATGCGTCTCGAATTCGGAGCCGTTGGTAGATCTTCAGGTGTTGGCTTTCATCCAGATAGACGCTTGCCTCACGCATGCTCACCCCCGCTTTGAAGTCTGCGGCCCTGTCCAAGAAGCTCGCGAGGTCCCAAAGGTTCGCGAACTCCGGTGGCAAGGGGTCCCCTTGTGACGCGGATCGCTCTGGCTTCACCGCATCGAGGTCCACCTCGAAGAGCCCGCTGGCGAGCATGAAGCGGCGCCGTCCTGTTGCGATCTGGTCGAGCACCTCAAGCGAGTTTTGCAGTCGGGCCTCTGGGTTGTCGTTGGTCAACCACGTCGGCCGATTCGGCCCTTCCTTGGCGACGGCTCCGCCCTCGGTTCCGACCTCCACATCGTAGTAGGTGAGCTCGACTTCGAGCGTGTCCTGCTCTCCGTCCAAAGTGGCCTGGATGGTTTGCCTGGAAAAATCGATCGGGGTGCAGGCTGAAATCGCCAAGGCCACCCCAACACAACAAAGGCTTCTCAACATCATGGCTCGCTCCTGTTTGGCCGTGACAACGCGATCCACGCAACACGGGCTCGTTAGTCCCCCGTAGGTCCAAGACCCTGGAGGATGTTCGGAGAAATCTCGTCTTGCAGGGAAATTGACCAAAGGATCCCCGGCCTACGTGCCGCTGAGCTTGACCCGCAGCCCGCTGCGAAACCGTCGCTTCAAGCATCGTGATTGCCAATCAACACCAACACCACCCCAAGAAAGTGCAGACGCTCTTCCCATTCAGCGAGCTCAAGAAGGGCGAGTGGAGTTTCTGCCCGCCTAAATGCGGCGCCGACCCCGAGAACAACATGATCTACTCCGCAGACATGGGCATCGGGAAGGTCGCTGCGACCCGCGTCGACCTCACCACCGGTGAGATGGAAACCGCCTTCGTCCGCGACGCCCTGACCGGCCGCATCCTCGCCGAGTCCGACTTCTTCGAGCCCCTCACCATCAACTCGCTGACCCCCCCCGGCTATGGCGGACGGGTCTATTTCCCCAGCGCCGTCGGTAAGGGCTTCTACAGCTTGCAAGTTACGCCGACGCCGAAGGCGGTCAAGAAGTAGCCGCGGCCCGCGGCCCCGTCGCGACCTCCGATGAGAACAAGCGATCCAAGGGGCCACCGCGAACAACGGCCTCGCTCCGGCTAGCCAGTAGCGCATGAAATTGGGGGAGACCGGGGTCATGAACCCCCAGTCTCCCCCTTCCCTATTTATGGCCTTCTTAGTAGAAGCACAATTCGAGGCCATCGGAGGCATTGAAGCCAGAGTCGAAACCGTCGTTGTTCATGTCGCCGCCAAGCGGATCGCGGTACCAGAGTTGGAAGTAGCGACTGAGGCCCGGTTGGATGCCCGTGCCATGCGGGCCTGTGAAATCGAACGGGACGATGAGGAAGCCAGAAGCGTCTGCGGCCAGAATCGGGCCGACTCGAATGTGCGGTCCACTTGAGCAGAGGTAGCCTTCACCAAAGGGCATTTGGGTTGGGCTGGATCCGTGGAAGAAGATTCCACTCGCGCCAACTGGGATGGGGCCGGCGTTCAGGACAAGGTCATTCGCGGAGACGTGAGCAGTCCCGCTAGCCGAGATCAGGGCTCCTGAAGCAGAGACTGAGTTGGGTGCGGCGCTACAGTAGCTAGTCCCCGGGGAGGGCTTGGACCAAAGGTTGTCGGCAATGCCTGCTTGAACCGAATGGACCGAGACTCCTGAAGGCAAACTGAAGACTTCAAACTGATCACAGGATGGAAAAACGGGAACTGCAGCGCCGAACCGCATCCAGTAGTGACCGTTTGAATTGTGGCCACCGGCGGTCGCGCCGGCTCCGGCAGATAGATAGGTTCGAAAGGGCACGGGGGTGTTCACAGGAACCGTGATGGGAACCACAAAGGAGTGTGGGCCAGTCATGCTCCAGCCATTAAGGCCGCCGGAAGCTGTGACGAGTCCGCTCGCGACGCGGGTGGCAGTACCCACATGAACGAGCCCTTGGCGAACGGTGACCGAGAAGCTATTGCCATTCACGACAGAACTGTTGCCATCGATGGTCAAGTGCAAGCCCACTTGGATCGGAGTCGTGCCTGGGGAAGTGAAGACCACATCGTCGTACTCGCATTGCGCAATTCCGTACGCCGACTCGTTGTAGAGCGCATCAACGGTGCAGAGGGCTTGAGCTCGCAGGAAGCCTTGATCGGCCCGTGAATAGGCGTGGCGCGTGGCATGGGTCCACGTTCCATCCCAGAAGGTCTCGGTCGGGAAGGCTGAGATGCTTTGGGAGTCGTTCCCTGCAATGGACGCCCCTGCACGGGCAGTGTAGGTCTGGGCCGACGCAGGAAGGGAAAGGAGGGCTAGAGCTGCCAGGGAGCGAAGGAGCTGACGTTGAGATGGAGAACTGTGCATTGGGTTACCTCTTAGGTTGGGGTTCACTGCTGACTTCGAAAACAGCCATGGGACCCCACACGGATTCTCAGAATTCCTTCGAGTTGCGCTCAATCGCGTCCAGGGGGATACTGAGACCATGAATCCGGAGCAGGTCTCACGAACGACAGTCCTGCTACGGCGCATGGGCGAGGGCGATGCAGACGCTTCGATGGAGCTGTTCTCCATGCTCTACGACCGCCTCCGAAGCATGGCCCGCGGAATAGCAGGGCCGGGGTCGCCAAGGGTCACGCTGCAACCCACAGCCCTGGTGCACGAGGTTTGGATTCGCTTGAATGCAAACGGAGCCCTGAGCATCGAAAGCCGTCGGCACTTTCTGCGAACTGCGGCGCGCGCCATGCGAGGAGTGGTGATCGATCACCTGCGCGCGCGGAGCAGTCAAAAACGGAATCCGGGCCGGGAGCGAGTCCCCTTGGATGATGTGATCGACGCCTGGGAATCCGATGGGACCCTTCATCCTCTCGCGCTGGACGAGCACTTGGAGAAACTGCGCCTGCACGACGAACGGCTCGCGGAAGTGGTGGACCTACGCTTCTTTGGCGGCCTGACGGAACAGGACGTGGCCGAGACCCTTGAGCTCAGCCCGCGACAAGTCCAACACGCCTGGCGCTTGGCACGGGCCTGGCTGGCGCGCGAGATCCAACGGGGAACAGAGGGAACTTCAAGATGAGTTTCGTTTTTCGTGTTGGAGGTCAGGAGGGTTTCCGAAGAGCAGCATGAACATGGATTCCCAATGGAAAACAGTTGAGCGCTGGTTTGAACGGGTGTGCGAACTCACGTCCGAAGAGCGTGTCGCGCTCTTTGACCTGGAAGACGTCGAACAGGCAGTTCGCCAGGAGGTAGAGGAGCTCTGCGCGGCCGAAGCAACGGCCGGAAACGGACTGCAACCTTCCGCTGGCTACCGGCGCGCACTGGGAGGAGGCTTCGCCCCCACGGAGGATCCAAGTGGAAGCCTCGTGGGCCGCTATCGGCTCGACTCTCTGATTGGACGAGGCGGCATGGGGACGGTCTGGCTCGCACACAGAGATGACGAGGCCTTCGATCAACGAGTTGCCGTCAAGTTGGTCAAGCGCGGTTTGGACACGGAGGAAACCCTCCGCAGGTTCCGCTACGAGCGACAAGTCTTGGCGAGCCTAGAGCACCCCGGCATCGCGCGACTGATCGACGGGGGCGTGACGGATCAAGGGCTGCCCTACATGGTCCTGGAGTACGTGGAGGGCGTGCCCCTCGATCGCTGGTGCCGCGAAAACAATCTCGGCACCAAGGAGCGACTGCAGTTGTTCTTGTCGATTTGTGAAGCTGTCCAATTCGCCCATCAAAACTTGGTCGTGCACCGGGACCTCAAGCCGAGCAACATCCTGGTCGGCGCGGATGGAAAACCAAGGCTGTTGGACTTTGGGATCGCCAAGGTGCTCGATCCAGCGATCCAAGGGCTGACTCGTGCCTTTCCGGGAAGTGGAAGACTGTTGACGCCCGAGTATGCCAGTCCGGAGCAGGTGCTCGGGAAGCCGGTCAGCACCTCCACCGACGTGTACTCACTCGGCGTGGTCCTCTACGAACTGCTGACCGGTGCATTGCCCTGCCAACCCAGGGGAACGGGAGCCACGGAGATCGAACGCGCTATCTGTCAGGAGCAGCCCAAGCGCCCCAGCACCCTCATCGAGGACACCCAGCCGCAACTGCGCCGCGACTTGCGTGGGGACCTCGACACGATCCTCATGAAAGCGCTCGCGAAGTCCAGCGATCGCAGGTACTCCTCTGTCGAACAGTTTTCACAGGACATCGAGCGGCACCTCGCGGGCTTGCCTGTCCTCGCGCGGCCAGACTCTCTGGGGTACCGCACCGCAAAGCTGGTGCGCCGCCATCGAATTCCCTTCCTCGCGCTGACAGCGGTCTTTCTCACGCTACTCACCTCTCTTGGGATGATCCTAGGATCGCTGCAGGAAGCTCGCCTCGCGAGGAACACGGCAGATGCCCGCTTTCGTCAAGTTCAGTCCTTGTCGAAAGAAATCCTCTTCGATCTCCACGACAGCATCGCACGGATTCCCGGAGCGACCGACGCACGCCACCGTTTGATCGCAACGGGTCTGCGTTACTTGGATGCGCTAGCTCTCGAAGCGGGTGAAGACCCTCAACTCTTGCTCGACCTGGCTCAGGGTTATGAACGTCTCGCCGATGTGCAGGGCAAGCCAACGGCCGCTAGCCTCGGCGAAACCCGGAAAGCCTACGCGAGCTACGCGAAGGCGCTTGGTTTTCTAGAGCGCCTCCAAGAACAGGATCCCTCCGACGAGAGTCTGCGTTTGGCCTCCGCGAGGATTGTCGATCAAGCGGGAACCCTCGAACTGCGCCTGGGTCGCAGCACTGATGCCCTAGCGAGTTTCGAGAGCAGCACAGAAGTGCTTCGAGAACTTGGACTGCCAGCCGATCTCACCACGGGGCTCTATCATCAAGTCGAAGCACTTGCCCAACTCGGGCGAACACAAGCTGCCCTGTCACTAGGGCTCAAGTGCTTGGAGGTCGCCCGGCAGGATGTCGCCGACGACCCCAGGAACGTCCGGGGCAGGCGCAATCTACGAATCGTCCTGTTCAAGTTGGCCGACTTGCACTCCCTAACCCACGACCTCGAGTTGGCCGAGCGCGAAGCCTTGGAAGCCGTCGAACTTGCGGAGGGCTTGCACGCGGGCGCACGCGAGGACATTGCGCTGGAGCGAGACTTAGCTCTATCCCTCGCGATGCTGGCAAGAATCCGAATCGCGGATGGTAGAGCCGACACGGTCGAGTCCGAGGTCAGCCGCCAACTCGCCATCCTGGAACGGCTCCACGGGCTGGATGGCGCCAACCTCCATGCGAAGCGCGACTTGGCTCTCGCCTACGAACGCCTTGGCGCACTTTCTGTCGCCAAGGGCCAAGCTCAACGGGCCCTGGACAGTTTTTCGAGATGCGTCGAATTGAACACAGCAGTGGTTCAAGCAGATCCGGACGTTGGCGAGTGGCGACGCATGCTCGCACTCTCCCATGAAAAGGCCGCGGGTGTTCAGTTGGAACTCGGCCAGCTGGCGGAAGCTCGCCAGTCTTGTCAAAGCATGACGGACTTGCTCGAGCCCCTCGTGAATGCCGACAAAGCGGATGCTGCCAGTGCGCGCTTGCTCGCCATGGCCTTCTTCCGGCTCGCCCAGTTGGATTTGGAAGCGGCAGACTATGATTCGGCCGGGGCTCAATTCGAAGCCTCCGCAGCACAGTTCAAAACGCTCTCCCAGTTGGACCCGGCCGACGCCTGGACGCGCCGAATGGCCATGGTCGCCGTTTACTTCGAAGGCTGGGTGCACCGCGAACAAGGCTTCAATGCCGATCTTGATGTAGAGGATCGACGTGTCCACCTGAAGGCTGCGTGTCAGGTTTTCGAACGCTCATTGGACCTCTCGGCGGAACTGGAGGAGCTCGGGATGCTGCAACCAGGGGACCGGGAAGAAGCGCAAGCCGTCCGCGAAAAAATCGAAGCCTGCCGCGCGCTTCTCGTGCAAATCGGGGATTGAGCAGCGCGCCGCCGCTCTATCACGGAGCTGCGGCCCGCTGCGTCACTCTCCAGTCGCGTCAGCGCGCAGTTCTTCCATCCACCATGCGCGCGTGATCACGCATTGCGTCTCGCGCCCAGTCACTTCCCCTGCGGCCGGCATGTCGGCGACAGGTTCTTTGAAGTAGGTAGATAGTCTTCCCGGGCCAAGAGATCCCGATGCGATGCAGTTCAAGGTCTCACCGGGCATCAGAGTGATGTTGCCGACGAACTCGACCGGATCTGAAAGCACCGTTTGGGGCCGGGCCGTAAGCCGCTTTGCCTGACGCGGGTTCTCTGTGCTTGATAACTCGAAGGGCTCTCCCGAGCGATTCGCAATCTCTATTTCATGAATAGAGTGGACTAGAACGAATCTTGGTCCATCACGATGTCGGCGTTCGGGCCAGTTCCGCCTTCCACACCATCGGCGCCCAAGGTGGAAAGCTCGAAGTTGAACCCACTCCCGGTCGTTGAGTAGAGGTAGGGGCGTCCCCACGGATCGCTGGGGAGCGTGCGCTCTCGCAAGTAGCTGTGTCCGTTCTCGTCGGGGATTACGAGCACTTCCAATTCCTCCGGACCCTGGCCCGCGTTGTTGATGGCGTAGCTGGTCAGCGCTTCGTAGAAGGTCGCGAAGACTGCATGCACGGCCTGCGTTGCCTGCTCGGCGCTGGGGCCAGTGATCTCGGTGGGCTCCATGGTTTGCTCTGCGCGGCCCGTAGCGGACCGACAACCCGCTTGCCCCCCAAGAACAAGGAGAAGTGGAAGTGCCCATGCCGTCCGGTTCGCCGGTCGAGTTTGTGCTTTCATTTGTGGTTGGCTATTTGGTGTTCGGAACCAGCATCGTGGAGTCGAATTGAACTCGCCAGGCTGTCAACCGCAAGGGCTGGGGATCTGGGCAGGCCGAATCGTCTATCCGCGGATGCCTCCGTTTTGGTGTGCCCCCGTCGGACGTCGGCAAGGCGTGAGACTTCCCGGAGAATTGCCAGGCCGTTCCTAGCGAGCCCAGTCTGATGCCAGCCTCCCCCACCTAGGTGCGAAGCCCGCGGCAGTCGTTCAGGGTCCGAACAGTCCCGTCCGGCCCGGAGAGCGAGGCTCGGATCGCCGACTTGCCTCGTGGGATGTCTTCACCCTGGGCCCCCGCTATCGCCCCCTCAGAAACACTCCACATAAGGCAGCCAGCGGCGTTGCAGAGCAACGTCGCCGGCTTGTTCTCAGTCATCCGGAAACACGAAGTTCCGGAGCGTTCCTAGCTCAGATCAAGGCGTGTAGGTGACCGTCCAGCCGTTGCTGAAGTTGAAGCCAGTGCCACAGGGGCCACTCTGCGGATCGCGGTACCAGAACTGGAAGTTCGTCGGCGTTCCGATATTGGCAACGGTCCCGAACGGACCTCCATTGAAGTCCGTGAAGCTCGTCGCACCCGCGACCGTGACTTGAACCTGTGAACGCATGCTGCCACCTCCGGCGCACAAAAGACCGTCGCCGGCGAGGTTGGCGATCTGGTTGTTGCCACGGATGATCAATCCTGGCTTGGCGCCGGGAACGCCGACGACATCCATCTGCAACGTGTCGTTGGAGAGGCTCGCATTGCCGGAACCGGTGAGCGTGGAGCCCACACCGGCACTGTTCGAGCAGCCCTCTCCGGCACCGCCCACGTTGCCACAGGGACAGGTCGCTCCCGATCCATCGCCAAAGCAGTAAGCCATGCCGGAGGAAATGTTCCCCCCGACCCGCGTGATGAAACGGCCAGACACGCCAGCGTGGGTTTGCGTCGAAAGCCCCGAGGCGATGTTGTAGGTGAACACACCGCTTCCTGTGGTGTAGATGATGTCCCCGTTGTCGAGCAAGGCCACCCCGCGCAAGCCGCTGTTGCCTGGATCGTAGAAGTTGATCTGGGCGCCGGTCGAATCGTACTCATAGATTCCAGAAGGCGCTGAGAAACCTGCGGCCAACACGTTGCCGTTGCCAACTGCTGCAAGTTGCTCCGGGAAGTCGATTCCCGTGATGCCATCCGAGTCGTGGAAGATCCCGATGAACGTGCCGTCGTAGGCGTACTCTTCGATGTCCTCCCCTGCGATGTTCGCAATCAAGAGCGAGCCGCCATAGTCGATGACGTCGAAGGGATCCCCCACCGGGTGAGTGTTGAGCAGGGTGCCATCGGTGGCGTATTCCTTGAGCACGTCCCCGTAGGCCGCACCGCCGGTGCCGGAGTTGGTGACGTAGACTGAACCATTTGCCAAGGCGATGCCTCGCATGTTGTCCCGGCCGGTAGTCGCGGTTCCTAGAAAGGTGGTGCCGTCGGCGGAGTAACGGAACACCGTGTCCGCGATCTGCTCGGAGATCCAGATTTCATTTCCAACCTCGATGGCCTCGACCGGGGTTGAAGGGGACGGAGTCGCCGTAGTCAGGTCAATGAATGTGTCATTGATCAGCGTTCCATCCGCCGCGCTAAACAGCATGACTCGATCCGTCGTTGATTCGACAATCATCAAGTCTTGGGCACTGGCGGCTGAAGCGAGGGTGCTGGCCAAGAGGCCGAAGCAGGCGAGTTGCTTTCTTTGAAACATGGTGAGAAATCTCAGGAAGTGGAAGTAGTGAATTGAACGCCTATGCGTCCAGGATTGGACCAGGGCACATCGCACACCAATCCCGGATTTGGCTTGGAGTTCCCCGAGATTGCAACGAAGAACTCACTTTGGGCGAGCGGTTCAAAGGGCCTCCAGCACCCAGCACAACCCTTTCGCTAGTCGCCGACCGGTCTTCCACGAGCACGGAAGACCGCCACGAATTCGTGCCTTGGCTGCGTCGGGCCCGACAGGCACCACGGCCGGCAGGTAGACGACGAGCCAACTGTACGACTCGGCGTCCGGAGCGACCGATCGAGCACGCAAGGGACGGACCCGGAGCGGCCTGTGCTCCCCGAGGGCAGAGCTTGCAGCGCGACCTAGCGCACCAGCAGTTCGTCCACGAACAACCAGACCTTCCCGCCCTTGCCCCGATGCCACGGGGGGCAGTCGATCAAACTCGTGGCCTTGACCCGCACGAAGCGCGCCCTTCGATCACCCAGCGCGATCACGAAGTCCCGGCGGTGTTCCCCGGCGCGATTCTCCCCGGGCATGCCTTCCACTTGCCCAGCGCTTTCGAAGGTCACCCCGTCGTCCGAAAGCAGGACCTCGACGGAACGCGGATAGAAAATCCAGCTGTTCTGCACTTCAAGACAACCGAGGGCGACCTCGTTCAAGACTTGCGATTCCCCAAGGTCGACCGTCGCGGTCATGTGCTCCCCGTTGAAGCCGAGCCAGTGGCCATCGGTATGCAGCAGCGTCCCACGCTTGCCGTCGGTCAAGCCGGCAAGTCCACCGCCGTGGTACTTCTCGCTTAGCGAACTCGCGCTACTCACCGGTTTGCTAATCGCCCGGTGCAAGTCGACGTTGTACTTGGTCACGCGACCGAGTTGTTCCCCCTCCCGAAAGGCAGCGGCCTGAATCAAAGTGGTGCTGCGAACCGTGATTGGAGCTGTGTAGAGCGTCGAGGCCGCCTTGGGTGGGCTGCCATCCAAGGTGTAGCGAATCTCCAGACCAGCGTGTTCCGTTGTCATGCCAAGCTCCACGTCCTTTGTCCCGGCGTCGTCTTCCACGTGGATCGCGACCTGGTAAAGACTCGGGGCGTAGGCGATACCGCGCGCATCCAAACGCTCCAGAGCCGGGCGCAGGCGCTCCATGAAGCTACGCCAGTCGCGTTTGCTTTGAACTGACCAGGCGACCTCGGCGATGGCGAACAGTCTGGGATACAGCATGTAGTTCGCGTGCTCCGCGTGTTGAATGCTCTCCCCCCACAGGTTCCCTTGCACTCCAAGGATCAAGGCAGCTTCCTTCGCCGAAAAGCCCTGGGGCATGGGGTCGTATCCATAGGCCGTGCTCAAGAGCAACTGCGAGTAGCCCAACTCCGGTTCGGTCTCGGGATTGCCCTGCTTGAGATCGAGGTAGCAGAAGTCAGAGGGCGTCATGACCACTTCGTGTCCCGCTTTCGCCGCCGTGATGCCGCCGTTCGTTCCGCGCCAGGACATGACCGCCGCATTCGGCGCGAGCCCGCCTTCGAGAATCTCGTCCCAACCCAAGAGCTTGCGGCCATGGTCGTTGATCATGGTCTCCACCCGGCGAATGAAGTAGCTCTGCAACTCTTCAACACTTGCCAACCCCTCGGCTTGCATGCGGGCTTGGCAATCAGCGCAAGCTCGCCAGGCGCTCTTGTTGCATTCATCGCCACCGATGTGAATGTATTCGGAAGGGAACTGCTCCATCACCGAGTCGAGCACACTGGCCACAAACTCAAAGGTCGCTTCCTTGCCAGGGCAGTACGTATTCAGATCCATGATGCCCCCGGTGGCCACAGCACGCTGCACGCCATCGCAAGAGATCTCCGGGTAAGCGGCGATCGCGGCGCGCGAGTGACCGGGCATGTCGATCTCGGGCACGATGGTGATTCCACGCAAGCGCGCGTACTCGACCACGGCCTGGACTTCCTGCTGTGAATAGAAGCCTCCGTAACTGGCTGTTTCACTGGGCAACGCTTCCGCCCGTCCCCACCAGGGCTCAGCATTGCGGTCCACGCGCCAAGCCCCGATCTTGGTCAGACTTGGATAGGCAGGCACTTCCAAGCGCCAGCCCTGATCGTCTGTCAGGTGCCAGTGAAAGACGTTGAGCTTTAACTCCGCCAAGGAATCGATGTTTGCGCGGACAAACTCGATCGGTAGGAAGTGCCGGCTGACGTCCAACAGCTGACCGCGCCAGGAGAAGCGTGGCTTGTCGACGATCTCGCAACAGGCGGCCGTCCATGTGCCCGCCGATCCGTTGGCCTCCGCGTTCGAGAGCAGCTGGCGCAGGGTTTGAATTCCATAGAACACCCCCCCCGGCCGCGCGGCGGAGATCACGATGCGTTGCGGCTCCACCGCAAGTCGGTAGCCCTCTTCCCCCAAGGCGGCCAAATCCCCATCCAAAGAAAGGACCAGGATGCCCGCTGGATCACCGCCCGCTGGCGTCTCTCCCGTGGGCAAGCGCCGGCCCGCGGGGTCGATGACTTCCAGGAGTCGTTGGGGCAGTTGCATCTCGATCAAGCCTTCGCCCGAGAGGACGATGGAATCGTTCACCGTGCCCTTGTAGTGACCACTCGAGGGGGTCACTTCTAAGGGCTGAGGGATCACCGCGATCGGACTCACCACGGACTCTTGGGTTGCCGTCGCCGTGCAAGCCAGGAGGAGCAAGCAGCCGAGGGTTCTGGTCAGGACAAACCGAGAGAGAGAGAGAGCGCTCATGACAAGGAAGGAGGGGGACGCTGGCCTTCGTTCGACTCAGCCCGGCAGCGATTCCCGGGTGGGTCTTTCAACACAGCTCGCATCCTAGCGCATCCTGTGGCATCCCCAGCATTTCGGCAGTCGCAACCACGCCGATGGTCGGCCTACATGAAGCCGCGATCGAACTCCCGGAACAGCACCTGGACCTGTTGACCTTCCCGCCAGCTTGCTCCATGGAAAGCTCCCTTGCTGGCGTACCTGGCAAGCAGGTAGAGGACTTGGGCAGGCGCCGGGCCAATCAGAGGGGCACGAGTGCAACCAAAATCGACACGACAGCCAGGCAGCTTGGGGGAATCGCGCCCAGGGATCGACGCTCCCTGCAGTGAGCCTGGTGATCTACGGGCGATTCGCTAGCCTGGTCTGTGCATCCGGAACACAGTCCACAGCACGAGTTGGAGATCCCCCCTTTGAAACGAGCCCCCGGCACCCGCCCACTCCAACCTTGGACTTGGGCCATCCCACTCGTGGCTGGCTTCTGTTGGTTATCGAACGCCCACGGGCAGCAGAGTACGAGCCCGCAACCGGCGGTGTTTCCCGGTCTACTGGCCGACTCTGCCATCGGCAGCGCAGCGGCCGGTCGGGTCTTGCTCGAAGAACTGCACTGCACGGCCTGCCATGCCAGTTCCCTGCCGGAGTTTCTTCCCAGGCGTCCGGCCCCGGATCTGACCGAGGTCGCTGGGCGCGTGAGCGAAGAATATCTGCAACGCTTCATCGCGAACCCAGCGCAAACGCATCCGGGAGCGCGGATGCCTGGACTGCTCGGCGGCGCCGGGGCGGACCGCGAGGAAACGGCGAAGGCTCTCGGCCAGTTCCTGGTGTCTCGCGCCTCGTCGCCTTTCGTGGAGGAGCCCGCAGAGCAGAAGCAATTCGAACAAGGCAAGGATCTGTTCCACCGAGTGGGCTGTGTCGCATGCCACGGGCCGCGGGACAGCGAGTTCGCAACTGGGGCGACCCCGAGCGCCCGGAATGGCTCGATTCTCCTTGCCCACGTAGCTGAAAAATACAGCACAGACTCGCTGGCGAAGTTCCTGTTCCAGCCGCGACACGCACGTCCTGACGGGCGCATGCCCGACATGGGGCTCAGCCGAACGGAAGCGCGGCAGCTCGCTCACTTCCTGATCGGTGCTCGGGATCGGAAGGCCAGCGCGCAGGCAGCCGGACAGGCAAACGCGGCCGCTCTTAAAACGGGGGAAGAGCAGTACAAAGCATTGGGCTGCGCCGCTTGCCATGAGCCCCAAAACGTCTTGCACGAGATGGCGCTGCCCCTCAAGGACCTCGATCCAAGGGGTGGTTGCCTTTCAGCCACCGACGAGCAATCTCCACGCTACGTCCTGGATGCCACGCAACGGGAAGCACTGCGCGACGCCATCGCCCTTGAAGCCAAGGGTTCTTTTCCTGACCTAACCGACCGGGAGCGTATCCAACTGACCCTGGCAACCTTCAACTGCACCGTTTGCCATGAGCGCGACGGGGCCGGCGGGGTTCCCCAAGACCTCTCCGCATACTTCAAGACGGACGAACCCAACCTCGGGGATCACGCTCGGATTCCACCGCGCCTAACCCTCGCCGGAACGAAGCTACAACCGGAGTGGATGCGCAAGGTGCTCTTCGACGGTGCGGCGGTCCGGCCCTACATGCACACGCGCATGCCACAATTCGGGGAGCAAAACCTCGGCTCCTTGGCAGACCTGTTCGCCACCGTCGACGGCACGCTCGCCTTCGAGCGCGCCTCCTACGAAGGTGAGCAAGCGAACGGAGCCAGGGACGGGGCGCGCCAACTGCTCGGGGACAAGGGCCTGGCCTGCATCGTCTGCCACGACTTCAACGGCATCCCCTCCCCCAGCATGCGCGGGCTCGACTTGATCGACACCTGCGATCGCTTGCAACCCGGCTGGTTCTCCGCCTTCTTGATCGATCCGCAAGCCTATCGCCCTGGCATCCTCATGCCGGAAGCCTGGTCAGGTGGCATTGCAGCCCACACGACGATCTTGGGCGGCAACACGGACGCACAGATTCAAGCCTTGTGGTTCTTTCTATTGGAAGGTCGCACAGCGCGCACGCCCGATGGTCTGCGTCCGCAACCGTCCTTGCTTGAAGTGACGGACAGTACGCGCACTTACCGAGGTCGCAGTGACATCGCAGGCTTTCGCGGGATCGCCGTCGGCTTTCCTGGTGGAGTGAACTACGCCTTCAACGCGAACAACGGAACACTGAGCGGGCTGTGGCGTGGCAAGTTCGTGCATGCGCGCTGGGATGGACAGGGAGCCGGCGACTTTCGTCCGGCTGAGCGTTCCATCCAACTCGCCCAGGACGTGGCCTTCTACCGTTTGGCGAATCCCACTGATCCTTGGCCTTTGAGACCAGTAATCGGCGATGAGAACAAGACCAACCCGGATCCGCAGTACCCGCGCAATCGGGGCTATGGATTCCGCGGTTACTCCCTGGACGAGCTAGAGGTCCCGACTCTGCGTTACTCGAGCGGTGCGGTGAAGATCGAAGACCGCTGCTTTGCTGAGCCTTCGGAGAGTCGCCCGCGCCTGCAAAGGGACTTGCGATTCACCGCTTTGCAGGCCGACACGCTTTGGTTCCGGGCTTTGGAGGGCGAGTTTGAAACGCTCTCCCCGCGCGAGTACCAACTTGGAAAGCTCGTGCTACGGATTCCCGACGTTCCCGTCCTTGTTCGTCAAACAACCGAAGCGCAACCCACCCAGGAACTGCTGCTCGAACTCACCCTGCCGGCTGGCGAAACTCTGTGGAGCATCGAATATGAAATTCTTCCATAAGGCGCCTGTCGTCGCCGGGCGCTTCGCCCTGGTCTCGACCCTTCTGCTCGGGACGCTGCAAGCCCAAGACCTCGGCGCCCGTTGGGGAACGGCCCAACGGGAACGGGACTACTATCGGGTGGTGACCTTGCCCACGCCGCCAGGTGCTGTGATCGAAGCGGGCGCCTTCGCCGTGCTCGCCGATGGGCGCATCGCGGTCGGCACGCGCCGCGGAGACATCTACTTTGTGGAGGGCGCGGACGAGGAGAAGCCGGATCCCAAGTACGAACTGTTTGCCACGGGGCTCGATGAGATCTTCGGGCTGGCTTCTAAGGAGGACGGCTTGTACGTCACCCAGAGTTGCGAACTCACGCGAGTGACGGACACGAGCGGCAATGGACGGGCGGACCTCTTCGAGACCATCTCCGACGCTTGGGGTTACGAGAACTACCACGAGTACGCCTTCGGATCGAAGTTCGACGCCCAAGGCAACCTGTACGTCGCCTTGGGCTTGTCCATGTCCTACCACTCCTGGGCGCTCTACCGCGGTTGGGCGTTGAAGATCACCCCCGAGGGCGAAACGATTCCGATCGCCAGCGGCTTGCGCAGTCCGGCGGGCATTGGACCGAACGAACACGGCGCGCTCTTCTACATCGAAAGCCAGGGCCCGTGGAACTCATCCTGCAGTTTGAAGTTCCTCGACGAAGGCAGCTTCCAGGGCCACCCCGCCAGCTTCAACTGGTACGAGTACGCACCGCACATGGGGCCGGCCCCGGTGAAGCCCGAGTCGGGGGGCCGCATCCTCACGGAACGCGAGCGCCTGCCGCAACTCGTGCCCTACGCGGTCATCTTCCCCTACATCCGCATGGGGCGATCGATCAGTGGATTCGTCGTCGATCAAACGGGAGGCCGATTCGGCCCCTTCGAAAATCAGATGTTTCTCGGCGACTTCAGCCTGTCACTCGTCATGCGCGCCACCACGGAACAGGTGAAGGGTGTCTGGCAGGGTGCCTGCTATCCGTTCCGGGAGGAGCTCTCGACGGGCTTGCTCGACATGCAGTTCACCCCGGCGGGCAACCTGTTGTGCGGGGGAACCAACCGCGGCTGGCCCGTGCGCGGAATGGAGCCCTTCGCCCTCGAACGGATCGAGTGGACTGGACGCATGCCCTTCGAAATCAAGCGCATCAGCATCCATCCCGATGGATTCCAAATCGAGTTCACGAAAGCTGTCGACGAGCTGACAGCTTCCGATCCTGCTTCCTACCAACTCAGCACGTTCACCCACATCTACCACGGGGGCTACGGTGGACCGGAAGTCGATCAAACCAAGCCCAGCGTCCAATCGGTCCAGTTGGCGAAGGATGGCAGGAGCGCGACCTTGGTCGTGGACGGCTTGCTGCGCGGTCACGTCTTTGAGTTCGACCTGAGTGCCCTGCGGGACGCCGATCAGGAAACGCTCTTGCACCGGCATGCCTACTACACCGTCAACGAGATTCCCGATGCACGTTAACCACAAGCCCATGTTGAACCCGTTGATTGCCTTGGTCTGTTCTTTGATGCCGAGTGCTGCGCTGCCCAGCCAGACTCAAGCGCCCGACCCTCAAGGCCTGCCGGTCATTGAAACGACCCAGAGTGCGCACCCGGTTCCAGCCAGCGACTTGTGGCTCACCTACCCGGGCGGCGAAGGTCCCGGCGCCGGCAAGCACATCGTGTTCATCGCGGCGGATCAGGAGTACCGCAGCGAACAGTCCCTGCCGATGCTTGCGCGCACGCTCTCGGCGCACCACGGGTTTCACTGCACCGTGCTCTTCAGCCTCAACAAAGAGCAACTCGTGGTTCCGACCATGAAGATCCGCTGGGAAGACAAGACAATCAATCACAACGTGCCCGGGCTAGAACATCTCGCTGCCGCGGATCTAGCCTTGCTGTTCAGTCGCTTGATCACCCTGCCGGAAGAGCAGCTCCAACACATCTACACCTATCTGGACTCCGGCAAGCCCTTGATCGCTTTGCGCACAGCCAACCACGGGTTCATCGGCTTCAACTACAAGGTCGAAGGCAAGCGGGTTCAACTACGCGGAGCTCGGAGTCAAAGCGCACCCGCCCAGCCACTACCGCTAGCCTGCTCTTGGACAGGGGGAGCACGTGCAGCACACAATCGGGACTGAGTCTCACTCTAGGCCGTCAGTCCCGGCCAATGATTGGCGTTGCCTGCCTGATGCATGAACGAACTTCGCAGGCTTGCGGGAAGCACGGGCTGCAGGGTGCTTGGCCACCACGCATCCGAACCTTGACAAATGGCTCCCAATTGAACGTGCTGGTGCAGCCGGCACACCATTTGGTGAACGGGCGATGCTCCGAGTCACCGAAGAGGCGAGCATGACAATCAAACCTCAGCGTTCCGTCCATCATGAGTCTCCTTGTGCGCAAGGGCAGCTTCCTGACGCTCGTCCTCATTTTCTTCCTGCAGACCTGGTTCGTCTACACGGACTCCACCGGGTACTCGATGCCTGCGCTCACTCCCTTGGCGGCACAGGGGCGCGCGCTCTGGCATGAGAAGAATTGCCAGAGCTGTCACCAGCTCTACGGTTTCGGTGGGTTCCTCGGCCCCGACCTAACGAACGCGAGTGAAGGCCTGACGCAGGCTCGCTTCGATATGGTTCTGACCGAGGGCGCGCTGCAAATGCCGGCCTTTCACTTTGACGAGGAGCAACGTCAAGCGCTGATGGCATTCCTGTCTGAGATCAACAAGACCGGAGTGGGAGAGCTGCGTGCAGCACCGGGGTCGAAGCCGGGCGAAGTCCTTCAAGACGCAATCGATGCCATCCTTGTCGGAGGAGTGCCGGAGCTCGATGCTTCCCAAGTCCGAGGGCGGGACCTGGTGATCAGCCTCGACTGCCTTGGCTGTCACCTTCCCAATCCGCTGTCCGAGAAACAGGCGCCGAGCCTGGCACTCTTGGTTCCCAAGCTGACTGGCCCGGGAGTCCTGGGCATTGTGACTTCTGGAATCCCCGCCAAGGGCATGCCGGCCTTCGATCTCGACGCGCAACAGGCCACCGACTTGGTGGCGTTCCTTTCCTGGCTGGCGGCAAACCAGAGTCCGTTGCAGCGAGTGTTCGATGCGCGATCTATCCCCCCCGGAACCACCACAATTCCGTGGTTCGAGTACTCACGATGAACCGCGAAGCCTTTAAGTCCAGCGAACGCATGACCCTCACGGTCATGGCCTGCGCCCTCGCCTGCATGTTCTTGTCCATCGCGATGGGCGCTGTCGCCGTGCTCTCCTACTTGCCTGCTGTCGGGCACGCCATGGCCCAGAAGGGTTTGAGCCTGGTGCAGTTGCGGCCCTTGCACACCACCTTTGCTTCTGCATGGCTGTACCTGGGATGCGTGGCATGCATCTACACCTACCTCTTCAAGCGTTACGGGGAACCTTCCCGCGGCGAGCGTTCCCGATTCATCGCGCACATGGTGTGTTGGGGAATCGCTGGGCTTGGGTCCTTTCTGACCCTGCTGGCAGGCATCGGGTCGGGGCGCGAGTACCTGGGTTTCCACCCCGTCTTTTCGCTCTTCATCATCGTCGGCTGGCTGTGCTTCCTGTGGACTCTGGTGGGACGCATACGCAAGGACTTCTGGGCCCAACCGGTCTATGTCTACATGTGGGGAACGGGATCTGTCTTCTTCCTCTACACGTTCATCGAGGGCCACCTGCACTACTTGCCTTTTGTGAGCGCTCACCCGATTGCTGATCTACAGATTCAGTGGAAGTCTTGCGGGACGCTTGTGGCGGCCTTCAATCAGATGGTCTACGGAAGCATGATCTACATCGGCGAGCGCCTGACCGGCGACAAGCGCACGGCCCAGTCGAAGCAGGCCTTTGCGCTCTTGGGCCTGGGGCTGTTGAACTCCTTCACCAACTACGTGCACCACACCTACCATCTACCCCAAGCGCACATGCTCAAGTGGGTGGCGTTCACGGTCAGCATGCTAGAGATTCTGATCGTCTGGAACATGTTGCGCGAGCTCGTGCAAAAGATGCAAAACTCCAGATCAAAGAAAACGGGCTACTCGACCACCCAGTGCTTCTTCGGTCTTGCCAAGAGCTGGAACATGATCCTGTTGCCTCTGGCGCTCGTCATCTCGGTGCCCCCCTTGAACTCCTTCATCCACGGAACCCACGTGGTCATGGCCCACGCCATGGGATCCGAGTTGGCGATTGACACCTACATCCTGCTGGGCGCCTTTGCCTGGATCCTCACACAGGTTTTCCCCAAGCGCGAAAGCGTGGAGGGCCTGATCGATAGCCACCAGGTCCGTCTGCATGTGTCCATGCTCAACGCAGGACTGATTGGGCTTGTCAGTTGCCTGCTGGTGGGCGGATTGACCGTCGCCGTCAGTCGCTATCGCGGCTTCCCTCGACCTGAATACATGGACTACTTCGGACCTGTTTTGGCGGCCTTTGCGCTGTTCGTCGGGTACTCCCTGGTGCGCATCCTGTGGGACTGGAGTCCGCTGTTTGGAGACTCCCTTAGGCACAAGTTGCTGCGACACGATCCGCGCTGGGCCAAGTTGGTCAAAGAGGATTGAGCCCACTTGAATCGAGTCCGTAGGGCCCGCGGGCGGGCCGTCGGGCACGCCCGGAGCAGGGGCGATCCCGGGGACTTCGCGAGCAACCACAAGGCCTCGAGTCCGCGCGAAAAACTGACCTTGACGTGACCTTGCGGCCATACAATTAGCCGCGAAGTCATGGACACGTCCCCAGCCACCAAAGCCATCGCCTGTCACGATTGCGATCAGCTGAACGCGGCGACGGTGCTCAAGCAGAACGAGAAGGCCCTGTGCTCTCGCTGTGGCAGCGTCATCGGGCGCGGCGGTGAGAATGTCCTCTCGCGCACGTTCGCCTTCGCCCTCGCCAGCCTGATCCTCTTGGCGGTCGCCAACAGCTTCCCCTTCATGGAGTTCAAGATCGCTGGACGCAGTCAGGTGGCCCACATCTCCACCGGCGTCACCCAGCTCTTCGCCGAAGGCTATTGGGAGCTCGCGGGGATGGTGTTCTTCACCAGCATCCTGGCCCCCATCGTCGTTGTCGGCGGGCTGATCGGAGTGACGCTGCCGACCTTCCTCGGGCGGCGCTACCGTTGGATGATCCTGCTGGGCAAGCTGGTCGGCAAACTCAAGGTGTGGAGCATGATGGAGGTCTTCCTGCTGGGCGTGATCGTTTCCGCGATCAAGCTCAGCGCCATGGCCGACATTGTCTACGGCCCCGCCATGGCCGCCTTCGGCATCTTGATCCTGACCTCCTCGGCGGCCCTCTCGACCTTCAATCCCCAGACCTTTTGGGAGTACATGGACGAGGGGGAAATCGCATGACGACCGCCCGCTCCCTCGGACTCGCACGCTGCCACGACTGCGGGCTGACCAGCCGCTTCGAGCACGCGCCGGAGGGCGGCAGCACGCACTGCCCGCGCTGCGATTCCGAACTGCACATGCGCAAGAGCAACTCGCTTTCGCGAACTTGGGCCCTGCTGATCGCCGCCTACTTGATGTACATCCCGGCCAACCTGCTGCCGGTCTCGACCATTCTCTACCTGGGCAACAGCGAGCCGGACACGATCA
Organism: uncultured bacterium; assembly: GCA_937905825.1. GTDB lineage: Bacteria > Planctomycetota > UBA1135 > UBA1135 > JABACD01. Next base: position 12,451 of record CALCXM010000042.1, on the reverse strand, counting down.
TCAGCGGCGTCATCGCGTTGTTCCAAGGCGGGGACGCGCCCATCGCGATGCTGCTGTTCTTCGCCAGCATCGCCGTGCCGATGCTCAAGTTGCTCACCCTCACGGGGCTCCTGCTATCGGTCAAGTACCGCTCCAAGTGGAAGCTCCGAGACCGCACCCAGATGTATCGCATGATCGAGGCCATCGGCCGTTGGTCGATGCTAGACATCTTCGTGATCTCCCTGCTTGTGGCGCTGGTTCAGCTGCAGGCACTCTCAACCATTCACGCAGGCCCGGGCGCCATCGCCTTCTGCGCCGTCGTCGTCTTGACGATGTTCGCTGCCGAATCATTCGATCCCCGTCTCATGTGGGACGCCCTGGAGGAAGAAGTATGACCCCCGAATCACCGGCCGCAGCCCATCCGGAAGCCGTCGTCCGCAAGAGCAAAGGCATCCAGATCATTTGGATCATTCCCATCGTGGCCGCCCTAGTGGGCAGTTGGCTGTGGTATCGGGCGCTCCAGGAGCAAGGCCCTATCATCACCATCAGCTTCTCGACGGCGGAAGGTCTCGAGGCCGAGAAGACCAAGATCAAGTACAAGGATCTAGAGGTGGGAAAGGTGAGCGACATCACCCTCGACCCAAGCCTCGATTTCGTGGTCGTGACGGCGGAAATGGCCCCCTGGGCCAAAGACTACATGGTGGACAAGACCAACTTCTGGGTGGTCAAGCCACGCATTGGAGCCGGCGGAATCTCCGGACTCTCCACCGTCATCTCTGGCGCCTACATCGGCATCGACATCGCGGCCTCGGGAACCCCTGCCGAGCACTTCACGGGGCTCGAGGAACTGCCTCCGCGCCCGGCGAACGCCAAGGGCCTGCGTGTCAAGCTGCGCTCGAACACGATGGGCTCGATCAGCCAAGGCACTGGAATCTCCCACCTGCAGATCAAGATGGGCAGCGTGGACAGCTACACCTTCCTCCAGGACGAGGAGCTGATCGAGTTCGAGCTCTATATCGAACCCGAGTACGCGGGGCTGGTGCGCAAGAACACGCGCTTCTGGAACGCCAGCGGGGCCGACGTGCAGCTCTCCTCCGAGGGCTTTGACATCCACATGGAATCCCTCGAGGCCTTGCTCACCGGCGGGATCGCCTTCGGCCCGGCGCCCCAAGAGCACGTCGGGGCGCCAGCGGAAAGTGGAGACGTCTTCACCCTCATGAAGTCGAAGTCCGCTGCCCAGGAGGTCAACACCGACCCGCGCCGCACGATCGCCTACTTCAACGAGCCGATCGGCGGTTTGGCCGTGGGTTCGGACGTGGAGTTCCAGGGGATCGTGATCGGCAAGGTGCTCGCCGTGGACGTGGAGTTCGACCGAGAGACCGCCAAGTTCCGCATGCCGGTCATCGTGGAGACCTACAAGAATCGCCTAGTCACCACAGAGCTGGATGAAGATGTCTCCTTCGAGGCGCACCTCAAGAGCTTGGCCGATCGCGGCATGCGCGCCCAGCTAGGTCCCGCGAACCTCGTCACAGGGGCTCGCGGCATCCAGGTGGTCTTCGACACGAGCTCCCCGGCCAAGTACTCCGAGAACGACTCTGGACTGCCGGAGATCCCCACCATCCCTTCTACGGGCGAAGCCCTGAAGGACATGATGTTGCAGCTGCCGACCATCATCGCTGACCTGAAAACCACGGTCAACGGGGTGTCCGAGATCGTGAACTCGCCCGGCACCCAGAAAACCTTGGAGTCCGTGCAGCAAGCGACAGCCTCCCTGGAGGCTGTTTTGATGGAGGTGCGCCAGGAGTCCGGCCCGATGATGGCTTCGGTGAAAACGACCGTGGAGGACCTGCAGAAACTCATCGACAACGTGAACAGCATCGCGGCATCCGTGGGTGCCGACACTCCGGAGTTGCTGGGCACGATCCAATCCGTCGCGGCCGCCGCCAACAAGCTGCTCGAGACCAGCGAGCAAAGCATGGCGGTCCTTTCGACCGGCATGCCCGTGGTCCAACAGGAACTCGTGCTGGCCTTGCGCAAGCTCGCAGCAGGCATGAGTTCCCTGGCCGACCTGGCCGATTATCTCGAACGACACCCCGACTCCTTGCTCAAAGGCAAGGGCAACTCCGGAGGACTATGATGCACCGTATCGTCCCTACCCTTCCCCTTCGGCACCTCGCGGTCGCACTGTGCGTGCTGCTCCCAGGGCTTTCCCTCACCTCCTGTGGAAGCACTCCCAAGAGCAGTTTCTACGTGCTCACGCCAACGGAGAATCCCGCTAGCGGCGAGCCAAGCATGCGGGTGGCCCTCGAGTTGGTAACGGTGCTTCCTTCGGTGGACCGTCCGCAGATGCTCTTGACCGTGGGAGCCAACCAACGCTCCCTGCGGGAGTTCGATCGTTGGGCCAGCCCCCTGCCCGAGAACATGACCCGCGTGCTCGAGATGAACCTCGAGTCCCAGCTGGGCCTCACCAGCGTCTACGTGCTCCCCAGCCGCTACGTGCCCCCGGTGGACGCCATCGTGACGGTGGAGATTCTCCAGTTGGACGCCTTCCCCAACGGGACCTGCGCGATGATTGCGCAGTTCGACGTGGCCGACGGCAAGGGCAACTGGATCACCTCGGGACAGTTGACCGTCAACCCGTCGGACGCCACCAGCACAGCGCAGGGTCCCTCGGCCGTCGCGCAGAACATCAGCTCGAGCCTCGGCCGACTGAGCAAGCTGATCGCCCAGACGCTGCAAGACAATGTGAAGGTCAAGTCCAAGCCGCCCGCCGGCAACTGACTGGCGGGTTGCGCTGCGGTGCTTTCCGGCGCCGGGGCGCAACGCACTTCACGTCCCCCCCCCGATCAGTCTTGCTCGTCCGCTAGCTGCTCGAGAGACCGAACGGCACGCGTCAGTCGCAGGAAGCGCTCATCGACTTCGCACTCCTCGACCAACAACTCGAACAGCTGAGACAGGCGTTCGATTCGGCCCGTCTCCTTGGCAAACGCCTGCGCCACCAAGACGAGCCGTTCGGATCGTCCTCGGTCGCGCTGCAACGCGTCGAGCAGCAACTGCTCGCCCCCGCTCACATCGAGCAACTCTGGATCAGCCGCTGTACCCAAGAGCCAGGCGAGACAAGCTGTCGCTTCCATATGACCCGGTTGGAGTTTCAGGACGCGCTCGTACAAGGGCTTGGCCTCGGCGATCAGCATCTCTGAGTCCAGGGAGTAGGCCAGGTTGTAGCAGTACATCACGTTGTCGGGGTGTTCATGAACGAGCCGACGCAGGATCTCCTGGGCCTCGTCGAAGCGATCCATCTTGTCCAGGATCGCCGCCACCGTGTTGGCCATAGCGGGATCGAGCCGCCCCGAGAACTCCATTGCCCGTCGCGATGCGTCCAAGGCCTCTTCGTCCCGGCCCTGACGAAAGAGGGCCAGGGACAAGCCATGCCACAGGTAGGGATCGTCTGCGAGCAAGGCGATGGCGCGCCGGTACTCACGCTCAGCCCGGGGGTACTCCTCCCGGTGATTGAGCAACGCAGCGAGCTGATGCGCGATCGCCAACGAGTTGGGAACGAGCTGCGATCCAGCCACGAGTTCAGCTTGGGCGGCGTCCAGATTGCCCGCGCGCCTTTCGTGGCGCGCGAGCAGGACGACGGCCCAGGGGGAAGCGGGCTCACGCTCAAGGGCCGCCATGAGCTGCTCGCGTGCGGCCGCCAACTGGCCGGCTCGTTCAAGCTCCAGACCTTCAAGAATGGTCTGGGCCTGGTCATCGGTCTTTGCGGGCCGTGGGGCTCCGCGGTTGACCGCGTGCAAGGCCTGTGCCCCAGGGTGCTCAGGATCGAGTTCGAACAACTGCTCGAGAGTTTCCGTGCAGCGCTCCGCGCGCCCCTGAATCCAATAGGCCACGGCGCGATCGAAGGCGCTCTCGACTTCGCGAACACGAGCTTCCCGTTGGTCCTCGAGGGCTGGAACCAGGACGCCAAAAAACAACGACAAGCCCAGGGCCACGGCGAGCGCAGCCATCGCGAATCCTACGGGACGGCGGGCGACATGATCAGCCAGCCCCTGCAGGGGACTCAACCGGCGGGCAAACACCGGCTGGCCTTCAACGAAGCGCTCGAGGTCCTCCGCCAGAGCCGCCGCTGACCCGTAGCGACGCCCCGCGTTCCAAGCCGTGGCGCAACACAGGATCTTCACGAGATCGGGCGAAACCGAGGGCCGCAGGTGGCTCGGATGGATGAAGTCGGCGCGCTCAACCGCCTTCATCAGTTGGCTGCGATCCTCCAGGTCGAACGCTGGATGGCCGGCGACGAGCTCATAGAGCACCAGGCCAAGTGCGTTCACATCGCTTCGCACCGTGGCCTGCTCCCCGCGCGCCTGTTCCGGCGACATGTAGGGCGGCGTCCCCAGCAAATCCCCGCTCGACGTGATGCTCACCTCGTCGCAGGCAGCGGTCAGGCCAAAGTCCAGCAGCACGGGCACGCCGCTTCGATCGACGATCACATTCTGAGGCTTGATGTCGCGATGCAAGACACCACCCTCGTGGGCCGCGTGCACGGCTCGCGCGAGACTCGCGATCAACTGGGCCGCCTCCAAGGGCGAAAGCTTTCCGACCAGCTCGGACAAGGGCTGGCCGTCGATCAGATCCATGACCAGGTAGGGCGAGTCCTGCTCGGTGCCAAACTCCCGCATGGCGACGATCTGTTTGTGATCCAGCCGCTCGAGGATCCGAACCTCCCGCTCGAAACGCCGCAGGGCCCGCTCGCCAATAAGTCCCGCCAGGGGCAAGATCTTGAGGGCCACATGGGGCACGTTTTCAGATCCTTCGCGACACGCCTCAAACACGACTCCCATGCCACCGCGACCGATTTCGCGCAGGAGTTCATAGCCCCCGATGGTGCGCCGTCCGCCCTCCTCCCCATGGGCCGCGGGAAACCATCCGAGCGTCTCCAGCACATGCTCGATCGCCGCTTTCAGATGGGGTGCGCAATCTGGGTAGGACGACGCAAACTCGCTATGGTCGAGCTCTGGCTGTTCCTCGCGCAACTCGAGAAAGCGCGCGACGAGATCTTCGACCTGGTTCATGCTGTTCCATCTCCGGCGGTCAATGCTCCAAGCCGCGCTAGCCCGCGACAGTAAGCCTTCGAGGCAGCTCCTGGATTCATACCGACCCTTGCGGCGGCCTCCAAGTTACTGAGACCCTCGACCAGTCGCAGCAGGACGAGCTCGCGCACGTTCTCTTGCAGTTGTTCGAGGGCGTGTTCGAGGGCCCCGAAGCGTGCGGGATCCGCGTACTCGGGCCCCTCGTCAGGACTCGCCATGGGCAAAGAGGTCCTCATCTCCGCGTTCAATGGAACGTCCCCTGCGCGCTTGATGGCGTCATGGTAGTCCGCCTTGTTGCGTATCTTGTTGAGCACGCACGCATGCAAGTAGTGGCCCAGGGAACCAGGCCCGCGGTGCTCAAACTTGTGCAGATCGCCGAGGGCATCCTTGACGACGCTTTGCAAGATATCCTCCGACGTAAGCCTGCCGCGCAACTTCTGACTCAGCCGACAGCGAATGGAGAGCAGCAGTGGATCTCGATAGCGCAAGTAGAGTTCCTCCCACGCCGCACCATCCCCGGCGCGAATGCGCTTCAAGAGCTCCACGGATAGGCTCGAGTCTGTTGCCCCCATGGTTGGATTATGGAGCAAGTCAGAGAACAAGTCATGACATTGCTGGATCAGGGGCTCCTGACGCTTCAGCGCCAGCGCGCTTCCCCCACCGGCCAAGCGCGGCACGCCGCTGGCCACGGTTGGATCCAGGAGCCTTGACCTGGAAGAACCCGCGGTGAGGGGGGACGGGCCTGCACTTCCGCAGTCCATCCCCCACGAATTCCACCCTATGGCCCAACGGTAAAGCTCACCGCGTTGCTGAGTCCCGTACCGAAGGGGTCCGCAGGATCACGACTCCACCACTGCGCGTTGAGCGTTGTGCCCGGTGCAAAGCCCTCGTTTATCATAGACTCCTGGCTGAAGTGATAGCTGTACCAGCCGTCGCAAGCCACTCCGGAGTTCAAGGGGACAGAGAGGCGTGGTGCCGTGCGCTTTAGGGGAGGCTGGACACACAACAGACCCCCTTGGAAGGGCAGCTGTGCCGGCGCCGAGCCGTAGAAGGCAACCCCGAACTTGTTCAGCAGGACATCCGTGGCATGCATCACAAAGTCATCGTAGCCGGTTAGGGACGGCGCACCAGAGGTGGCGATGGCCGGCAGACAACCGAGACTGTTCTGCTTGGCCAGGCAATAGATCTGCGGCCCAGGCGCCATGTTCTGGGCGCGGGTAATGAGGAAACTCTCAAGCGTTTGGCTTGCTCCTGCTTGCAAGGACACCTGAACTGGGCTCTCCGTTCCAGCGGGCACACCGGGGGGAACGAGCAGTTGCATCTGCAAGGAACTCGACTGCAGCGGAGCAAGGGGCAGAAGGATGGGGCCGCCAAAGCTCCAACCCAGGACGTCGATCCAGTCGACGCTGACGGGCCCCGGCGCGTTGCTGAAGTTGGAAACCCAGAGTCGCTTGGACGACGGGCCCTCGTTGGCAACCACAGGTGAGCCACCGAGCAAGGCCAATTCATGCACGACTGTTCCAGGCAACTGAATCGGGGCTGGTGAAATCAAGTCGGAAATTTGGACACCGGGATCCAAGAGAATGGAGTCGCAGCGCAGGGTGATCGGAAGATCCGTCTCGAACAGTCGGCCCCCCGAACCGTTGTAGCCGCGCAGGTCCAACACTCCGCCCGGGGCAAAGGTCACGTCAACATCGCCATGGCCAGTGCCCACTAGGGGCATGGACAGCAGGGAAAGCGAGCTGAGATCGGCAACGGAGGTGGCCGAGCCGCGCAACGACGCTCGCCGCTGCACCTGGAGGTTCTCCTTGGAGTAGGATCGCACCCAGCCGCTCCAGGATCCGGTGACCGGATCCTCGATGCCGCCGCTCGCAATCACATTGTCGAAGACCTCCACGGAGCCAGGACAATCGAGCTCCGTGTGGATGCTCCACCAAAAGAACGAGGAGCCATCGGAGAACTGAATCCAGACGGTGCGGGAGTGCCAGGTGTACACGCAACCGCCGCTGCGCTGTGTGCTGCCCCCCTCGATGTTGAGGTAGATGTCCGTCACTTCCGGCGGCAAGCCGGGCGGAACGGAACCGGCAAAGGGTTGGCCTCCGGTGCGCTCGTACTCACCGTGGCCGAGCCAGTTGATCCAGCTCTCCACGAGGCCGTCCAACTGGGGCGGTGCGGCGTCGAAGTCTTGTTCAAAAAGGTAGTCCTGTCCCTCGTGGGCAGCCGCCAGGACGGCCAACAGTGGAAGAGCTAGGAGCAGGGAAAGGCGACGAAGAAGGGGTCGAAGTTTGAGGAACATGTTTGGCTCCGGATGCGGGGTGGTGCGGTCGTTGAATGGGGTCCACCCGTCCAAGAAGCAAGCCCTCCCGCCCGGCGACATCAATCTCGAAAATTCCGCATCGGGGTTTCAGGCGACCCAACACGGCAACGGCAACACTGGAGCTGTCCACAGGCGGGTGTGAACTCCAGGAGCAGTACAGGACCTGCCTCACTTGCAATCACGAACGATCAGGGCGGGTCAATGATGTAGCCACAAGCCTGGGGGGGAAACCATCGAACAGGTTTGTCCCCCCGAGGTGGCCCAGGAACCAGAGCCACCCCCCAAGTTAAGAATTGCGGACTCCGCGGAGGTGCTGGCGTGCTGCGCGGCACTTGCCATAATCGGCGGAGCTATGATCGAAAAACCAATCTTGCGTGGGGCTGGCATGACCTTGCGCCCATTGGGGGTTGAGCACGCCGCCGCCTTGTTCGCGGGCTTCGAAGACCCCGAATCCAAGCGCTTGACCGGAACGAGTCAGGAGTTCACCCTCGAGCAATGCGAAGCTTTCTACCGCCGCATCCCGGACGATGGGAGCCGCGTGGACTACGGCATCTTTGAAGACACCAAGCCGGCTCATTTGTGCGGCGAAGTCGTCATCAACGAGATCGATTGGGACGCGCAGACAGGACACTTCCGTGTGGCGATCTCAAATCCCGAAGATCGCAACCGAGGGTTGGGTAGCCGTGCGATCCGCATCCTCTTCGCGCACGCCTTCCAGGTGCTGGGCCTGAAACGCATCGACCTCGAGGTGTACGCCTTCAACCCACGGGGGATCCACGTCTACGAGAGCCTTGGCTTCGTTCGCACGGGGCTGCAAAAGGCGGAACTCGAATGGGAAGGCGAGACGACGGACCTGATTGAAATGCAGCTGACGGCAGCCGCGTTCACTTCGTAGCCTAGAGCGCCCACCGAACCAGGTTCAAAGCGCGCCGCGAGTGCTGGCGGGGTCGAGCGCGGCTTCGTTCGCGTGCTGGGATGGGGCCAGGCCCTCGACGAGGGTGCCAGCGTAGAGCTGAACGAGCGCAGACGCCGGACCGCTAACGCGAACGCACCGGGTCCGGACACGCTGACGAGGCGTAGGATTTTGTCTCGCGCAATCCGTCGAGCCAGTAGCCCGAGCCGATCACTTCGAATTCCAAGGTGCTGCCCTCGATCGGCGAGCTCTTGACGATCCAGACGATCGACTCTGCCTCGGGAAACGGCTTGCCCCCGACCGCATCCCCGAACAAACGGTTCAAAGGCGCTGAATCCGGCATGCCGTCCGCTAGCCAACGCACCAGCAACGACTCGTGCAGAGGCGCGCTGAGCAAGCGCACTCCATCGGTGCCCTCGGCGGTGACCTGGACCCGAATCTCAACCGCGTCCGGGATCGGCACGAGTCGCGGGAAGGCCTGGTAGAGCAGGCTGCCCACGTGGAAGAAGCGTTCGTGCAAGGGCATGTCCGCGTATTCCTCCCAGAGCTTCTCGTCGACCATCTCTTGCGATGTGTTCTGGATCTGACCACTGGTCAGCCCATCCGAGAGGCGGTACTCGAGCAGCAACGCAGCAGCGGCGGGGGGCTTTAGGTCGCTCAAAGCGAGCACGCACATCTCGCGCAGCCCGGCCGCATCCAGCTCGGACGTGTCGTCAAACTGCAAGCGGGCAAGCAGCTCCTTGAAGTCTCCGTCCGTCCACGAACCTTCGATCTCCTTCAGAACGGAAAAGCCGAGCACGTCGAGCCGGAAAGTCGGTGAGTTGGGCATGTTCAAGAACCTATGCGCAGCGCACGCACTTCGTGGCCTCGGGCAGCGCTTCGAGTCGCTCTGGGCTGATCGGCTTCTGGCAGCCAGCGCATTTCCCATAGGTCCCGTTGCGGATTGCAGCAAGTGCCTTCCGAATGCGCTCGATCCCCATAAACGTGGCCTGTCCAACGCGCGACTGAACCTCATCGCCCCCTGACTCGCTGGCGTTCTCCGCCCAGTCGTCGTCACCGGGCTGGCTGAGGTCGTCCTCGATTTCGCTCGCGCGCTCCAAGAGCTCGCGCAAGCGCTCCTCGAGAGAGGCTTGGATCGTTGAGTAATCGTCGGTCATCTGTCGTTCCGCGCGCGGCATCGGCCGCGTTCCGCATTGAACCTCGCGCCCTCCGAATCCGCCAATCGGCATCGGACTCTACATGGAAGAGGTCGAGGGAGTTTTACTGCCACGCAAGGTCGAAAGAGCCATCCAAATCCCCCGATTCGGTTCCCCATTTCAAGGCGGCTCCCCACGACGGGTCCATCCCAACCGACCCGGCAACAGGAGCTTCACCCCGGAGATCAAATCGCGCCGCAGGCTGAGCTTGCGATTGAACGTGAGCTCCTCCATCGAATGCTGGAGTGCGGACGAGCCGGGTCAGTCGCCATCGTTCGCTGAAACTCCCCATCGACGCGAACGAGAAAAAGTGAATCGCTTTGCGCAGCCATCCCGGCTCCTGGGCCCCTTGCATGGCGAAATGATCGATGTCCTATTCACCAGCCCTACCCCCCCTGTGCGGTGCCGCGCGGTTAAGGACACGGCGGGTTGGATTGCTGCCCTCAATCTGGACGGGCAGTCTACACTCGATCCCATCCACTGGACGAACTCCCAACTCAGCCGCCGCCGAGGAAGACCTATGCGCCCGATTCTTGCCCGCCCCCTTCTCGCCCTTTCCCTCATCGGCCTGATCCCAATTCTGGCGGGGGCTCAAGATGGCATCGTATCCTGGGGATGGGGTGGGGCCGGGCTGTCCAACACGCCCAGCGGGACTGGCTACACGCACGTGGCAGGGGGCCAAAGTCACTCGCTGGCTCTGGACGCGACAGGCACCATCGTGTCGTGGGGAAGCGATGCCTGGGGCCAGCAATCCAACACGCCCAGCGGAACTGGCTTTACACAGGTGGCGGCCGGCAGCTCCCATTCTCTGGCCTTGGATGCATCAGGCTCCATCGTATCGTGGGGACGAGACGATCTCGGGCAGGTGTCCGGCACACCCAGCGGAACTGGCTTCACCCAGATAGCCGGGAGCGCCACGTATCACTCCCTCGCACTGACTGCGAACGGCTCCATCGTGGGGTGGGGGCACGACATCTTCGGGCAAGTCTCAGGCGCCCCGAGCGGAACGGGCTTCACCCAGGTAGCCGGGGGCGGACACCACTCCCTCGCACTGAGTACGAGTAGCTCTATCGTGTCGTGGGGAAAGGATGACTTTGGCCAGGTTTCCACCACCCCCACAGGGACAGGGTTCACAGAGGTGATCGGGGGCTTTGCCCACTCGCTCGCCTTGGTGCCCTACACACCCCCCGCGCCCTTCAACTTTGGTGACTACTGGCCGGTTGCCGCGGGATACTCCTGGAAGGGCGTCAGCCCGGGGTGCCCGGATCCATGCGCCTGCCCTGCGTTGGAACTATGGGAGGTTCAAGGCCCCGCTGCGGTCGTCCCGACCGCGTTCTTGGTTGGCCCAACGGGCAGCACCTATTCGGCTGTTCTCGAGAACACCGGGAGCGACTTCATCTACTACGGGTTCTACGACTCAAGCACCTACCTCCCCGCCATTGGCGGACCGCATCACCTGGGGAACACCCTGGATGGTGACTCGTTCCAAACGGACTCGGTAGAGAAGATCCTGGTCCGGGACTGGGACTTGATCACTGACCCAAACAAGGCGCAGTACGGGATTCCGAGTGGTTTGGACGTGGTCGTGTGGATCAACTACGACCTCCAGGTTCCATTCTCGGGGAACCTGCACCACGACGTTATGGAGTCGGGAGTCCCGCTTGGGACCACCATTCCACAGGGCAGCATCACGGGACTGACCTGGTTTGTGAAGGGGGATGGCCTTTACGCTTCCATGGACATTGACGCGAGCTCGGGAGCTCCGCTGCCTCCCGTCTTGGACACGGAATTCCTCGCGTCTCTTGATTGCAACGGAAACGGGATCTTTGACCACCTGGATATTTCGAGCGGGTCGAGCGCGGACCTCAATCTGGATTGCATCCCGGATGAGTGTGTGGGCTCCGGCGTGGCGTACTGTTTCGGAGACGGCAGTGGCTCCCTCTGCCCGTGCCTGGCCAACGGCTCTGCCAATGAAGGCTGCGCGAACAGTAGCGGCATCGGAGGTGCGACCCTGGGTGCCTCGGGCAACCCGTCGATCGCAGGCGACACCTTCCAGCTCCAAGTCCTCGGCGTTCCAGGCAACAAACCGGGCCTGATCCTGCGGGGAGCCAACCAGCTCAACGGCGGATTCGGCAATCCGTTTGGCGACGGTCTGCTCTGCGTCGCTGGCCAGACAGCTCGCTCGCAAGTGCAAGTCACTTCTGCAGGGGCCACCACCTTCACCAACTTCCAGGGCCAACCCTTCGGCCAGTCGAGCTACGGCGTCGGCGTCCCCACCAACTACCAGCTCTGGTACCGGGACGCAGCCAACGCTTGCTCGGGGGCGGGATTTAATTTCACGAACGCCTGGGCTGTCACCTGGCTGCCATAGGATCTGAAGAACTCGGGCGTCGGAACGACGCGTGGGGCATCCCCTCGACCGGAAGTACTGCAGAGGTGCCCCGACGTCGCCAGTGAAATGGATCGCCAACCAATCCACCGAGAAGGCGAATGGGCCTCCGCGAAGCACGCCTGACGTGGGGTTGAACTGAGCTTCTGATCGCCGTTGAAGCCACCGGCTGGCATCAATGCGAGGTCCTGACAGGGAGCAACGCTGAGAACGCGGCCCCCAAGAGTCGAAATCCCTTGGCGTCGTTCTTCAGTAGGGCGGGCTGGGGGCCTTCTCGCGAGCACCCGGAGCCTCCCGACATCCAGTGGGATTCGTGGATCGAGTGGCTGCCATGGTCGGGTCCTAAGAACCAAAAGCTGCCAGACACAGGCCCATGGTCATTCCTAGATTGTCCGAGCGTCGAGTCTGAAAGCGCGCGACCACTCGACCCGCCAGGTCGCCCTTTGGCATAATCGCGATCGACCATGATATCCAAACTGATCGCAAAAGAACTGAACGTGGCGGAAGGCCAGATCTTGGCCACCATTCAACTGCTGGACGAGGGCGCCACCGTGCCCTTCATTGCGCGCT
>CALCXM010000041.1 GCA_937905825.1 uncultured bacterium | reverse complement strand
ATGCAGGCGAGCAGCGCTCCCGCCAAGATGGCGAGCAGGAGCACCGAGCGCAGCCAGGGGCGATGGGGTTGGGAGGAAGGATTCACGCTTAGAAGGACCACTGCAGGTAGGCGTTCAAGCTTAGCGTCTTTCCGAGATCGCCCCAACCAGCTTCGGCATTCAGGGAGAGGGACCAGGCCCGGGCTGGCTGAAACTGCATGGATCCGTGCACTTGGGTTTGCAGGGTCTTGCGCCGTTCGCTTTCCACGGGCCGCGATGTGGTCCCCGTCAATTCCGCACCGGCGCTCCAGAAACGCTCTGCGCCCCGGCCGCGCAGGTCCACGCGCAGGGTTCCAAGTTCGCTGGTCTCGGCGTGGTTGGCAAACAGGGAAAGGTCCAGGTCCGAACGCTTCATGAGAGCTTCCTCGAGGGTCAATCCGAATTGTCCTGAGAGCACTTCCGAATTCTCATCGCCTTCGGAGTTCCAACGATCGAGGCGGCTGCGATAGCGGGTGTGCTCGTCCCAACGACCGGTCACGTCCAGCCCCATCCTGCGACTGGCCTGATCGATCTCGTCCAGGAACAAGCTCTCTTGGGGTACATCGCTGAAGCTGCGAGGCTGGCGAAACTCGGAGTACGAGAGGCCCCAACGACCTTGGTTCCCGAAGGCATGGCCCGCGCGCAGGTACATGCGGGTCAGCTCGACACCCCGTCGCTTGGGCGCGTCCTCGTCTCGGTACTGATCGACCCACAGGGTGCCGGAGTAGAAGGCTCCGCCCAGTTCGCGGTAGTTGGCATCCGCAACCCACAGTTGGCGATCTGCGTTCTTGCCACTCCATGTTTGTTGGTAACCCACCTTCCAATCGAAGGGCTGTTTGGGCTGGGCCAGTTGGCGGTAGAAAAAGGTCGCTTGACTCTGATCGCTGACTTCCAAGTCCCCGGGCAACTCGGGAACGTGTCCGAGGCTTCCGCCCACTTCGCTGCGATCGCTGACGCGGTGGGCCCACTCGGCCCCGTCCACCCATCCGAATTCGGGGAAGGCCGGGGAGGAGTAGCGTCCGAGAATCCAGCGACTGGGTCGCTCCACGCTGCCCGGTTGCTCGTAGGAGAAGGTGTTGAGTCGTTCGTCGTCCTCGGATGGGTCCCCTTCGGTTTCGCGACTGCGGCGGTAGTAGCCGTCCCCACTGAAGCGCAAGCGTCCACCGGCTTCGAAGGGATTGTCCAGGGTCCAGTGCAAGGAGCTGCGCAGGTACGCGCTTTGGACATCTCCGTCATCCCCCGAGGCGCGCCAAGTGGCGGAGGTGCTCCAGCGGCCGCGCAACTCGGCGCCGCGCTGCGCGTCGGGGGTGTGACCGGATTCGGATAGCAGCGGTCGATCGGACGACCACTGCAAAGGGGGCGTGCTCCAGGGAGAGCCGAGGTCGGGAGGCGTGCTTTCCTCGGAGGCCTGGCCCTCTTCTTGTTCTGTTTCGCCTTGGGCCGCATGTTCCGTTGAGTCACCCGTCGTGCTTGTTCCCACGTCCTTCGGAACCCAGGCCTCCCCGGGGCTGCCCAGGGGAACGTCGCGACTGCTGTCCAAGAGGCTCACCCGTGCGTGATGAGCGGAAAGCTGTTGGACCACTCCGCGCACCAGCGGTTCCCCCGGCGGCTGGAACGAAACTTCATCCTCGAGCAACAAGCCATCCAGGCGACCCGCGTCGATGAACACGGAGTCCGTGGTGCGTGACGTGACGATGAAGTGAATGCGCTTCAACTCTTCCACGGCGCGAACGTCCTGCGCAGACGCTTCGGCACCGAACAGAGTCCTATTGGCGCAAAGCAAGCAGACGAGCACAATCCAGATCCAGCGGCCGATCATGGATCTTCACCGGGCGCCTTGTGGCAATCCGCGCACTCCATGGGCAGTGGCTTGTAGCGCACGGCTTGGACCCCGTTGGAGAAGGTGACCGCGGGATGACACTTCGTGCAGTCCACGTCCAGGTGAATCTGATCGAGGGCGTAGACCGAATCCAGATCGTGATCGAACGTGAGCGCGGTCCAATCCGTTTGGTCCCCGTGACAGTCGCGACAGGTGGAGCGGGTCGATTCACGGAACTGGCCGAGGTGCGGGTCCTGGTGGCAATCGAGGCACTCCCGTCCCCGGGCGGGACTGCGCAAGCGCGAGTCCACGGAGGGGGCCAGCACCCGTGGATGGCAGGCTTGGCAATCCTGCTGGCTGTGTCCGCTCTCGAGGTCGGTTTGGGTCCACGTGTCGTGGTCAAACTCCATGAGCAAGGAGCCGATGAAGCGCTCTTCCCCGTGACAGCGCACGCAGCCCTGGCGTCCTTCGATTTGTTGCAGCTCCGGGTCCCGCTCAAAGACTCCGTCGTGAATGTCCAGGTGGCAGGTGTCGCAGCGCGCGAGGTCCTCACCGAAGATCTGAGCTGGCCGACCAAAGCTGCGTCCGAGGGCGTCGCTGTTTGGCGTGCGCCCATGGCAGGCTTGGCACTCCAGCGCCAGATGAGCTCCTTGCAACTCGCGCTTCGTCCACAGCTCGTGGTCGAAGCCCGCTTCCGATGCGTTGCGGAAACTCTGCTCATCATGGCAGCGGGCGCAGCCGTGCTTGTCTTGCCAAGGATCCGGCGCGCTCTGCAGGATGCGCTCGTCGTGGGGGTCTTGATGGCAGACCAAGCAGGGTTGCTCTTTTGTTGGCAAGCTCCCGAAGACGTCCTCGACCTTGCCAAAGGACCGCCCCAGTTCCGTTCTCGGTTGCCGCGCGTGGCAGGTGTCGCAGGCAATCTCGGCGTGCTCGTCGTTCAGGGGGAAGGTCGTCCACTGGGTGTGGTCGAACGTTTCATCTGTGGACGGATGCCCGAACTCGGTGGAGTTGTGGCAATGGTCGCAGTCTTCCTGGGGAGCCGGTGTTGGCAACGTCCCGGCTAGGTTCAGGAAGTAGCCGTCGTGTCCATCTTCGTGACAGGTATGGCAGGCTTGATCCAGAGCGTTCCAGGCGCGATCGATGTGCTCCTCTGCGGAGGCCTCATGGCAAGTCAGGCAACCCACTCCCAGGTGGCTCTCGATCAGGGCAAATTCCGTGTTGCGGTGTTGCTCTTCATCAAAGAGCGCGGGCACGAAGCGTCCTGTTCCGTGACAGTCGAAGCAAGCGGGGTAGTTAGAGTTTGAGGCGAACTGCTCGCCATGGGGGTTCTCGTGACACTTGGCGCAGTCCTGGCGAGCGCGCCCCGGATAGCGCTCGTCCCAATCCAACTGTGGATCATGACATTCGCCGCAAGCTTGCTCCAGGTGCGGCCCGTCCAAAGGGAAACCACTTGCTGCATGGCGCCAGCCCTCAAAGTTTGCGTTCGCAGACTGCCAGCTGTCGTCTTCCAGCCTGTGGCAATTCGCGCAGGCACTCTGGTGTTGCTCCGTGAATGCGCTGGCCGGTTCCTTCTCCAACGGCTCCAAAAACTCTGCACGGTGCGGGGCTTCATGGCATTCATCGCAGGCGCGCACCGCCGGCTTTTGCGGCAAGCTGGCGTGGTGCTCGATGGAAGTCGCTGTCTCGCGCTCGTGGCAATCCGCGCAGACCTGAATGTCGTGGATGCCGACCAAGGGAAAACGCTCGTCGTGCTCGAACTCCGGCACCTCGAGGAAGGATTGGCTTTGGCCATGACAGCTGACGCAACTGCGTTCCATCTGCCCTTGATGGGGGGAGTCGTCGTGACAACTTGCGCAATCCCTGGACAAGCCGCGGAAGCGCTGCTCTCCGTCCGCGAGCAGCTGTGCGTCGGCCAGCGCGTGACATTCTTCGCAGGCGATGTCCAAGTGCGCGCCGTCCAGATCGTACTCGGGCCAGGGATGCTCGAACTCCTCGCGCGTGGCAAAGCCGGCCAAGGAAAAGCTGTGGGCACTGACCAACGCGAACTCCGGACCGGCGTGCTCTGCGTGACACTGAGCGCAGCGCTCCCCGGTCTGCTCGACCACCAGCCCATGAAAGCCCCGGGGAGTGGCGATGTCTTCGCGGATCTCTGGATGGCACTCCATGCAAGCGCTTGGCATGTCCACGTCCGCGGAGCCATGGCATTGGGCGCAATCCTCCAAGCCCCCGATCTTTGCCACTTCCCCATGCACTCGACTGATGGGCAACGGCAGGGTGCGTGTCTCCTCCCAATAGAAGAGCGTGAGCATCGCGAGACAGGAAAGCAC
>CALCXM010000040.1 GCA_937905825.1 uncultured bacterium | reverse complement strand
CAGGCCTTTTTCGAACCGGGCAGGCTTCGTTCAGACGGTCCAGCTAATCAGAGTCCAAATCCGAGGCGACTTCCCCTTGCTCCTCTTGATCGACGCCATCCTTCCCCTCCTCTGTGCATCTGCACTGATCAGTCCATCGAGCGCTGCGCCCAGCGCGCGTGATGTGGACAAGCAACAAGAGACCCCCGAGCTGTGGACTCCGAGTGACGACACGGACTTCGAAGCGGAAGGCTTGTCGCAGGTAGCGAATGCTGCCCTCAAGGCGCTGCAGGAGAAGCTGGCGGCCGGCGACCTGTCTGGCGAAGGCCTGAAGGGGCTGGTTCATTCGCAGGGGTTCAAAAGCAACGACCTTCGCCCGGAGTTGGAGTTGCGCCGAGACGCGGGGGGCATTCGGGCTTCGATTGCGAAGCCGGAGAGCTTTGGGCTCCTGGGGTCCGGTACGCCTCCCGGGATAGCGCTTGGCGCCTTCTTGGCCCCGCTGAGCGAGGGAACTGAGCAGCGTGTTGCCTTCAAGATCGTTCACGTCGAACCCCAAGATGAGAATCACTTCCGAGTGGAAGCTCTGCTCCAGACCAGCGCGCGACTGGGCAAGGGATCGACCCAACAGAACGCCCGCTGGTCCATTGGCTTCGAGTCCAGGGATGAGGCCGGTGGCTTTCAGATCTCCTCGATCCAAGCCTTGTCCTTGACCGAGGTCAGCTTTGCGGAGGTGCTCTTCCAAGACTCCAGCGCCAAAGCCATCGCCAATGCCGGTGGCTCGAGTGTCGTGCTCGCCAAGGGCAGCGAGCACTGGCACGGGCGCATCGACAATCTCGGTGAAGCGAACTACTTCGGCCACAACGGCATCGCGGTGGGGGATGTCAACGGGGACGACTTGGACGACCTGTACGTGGCCCAGGGCACAGGCTTGCCCAACCTATTGTTCATGCAGCAGCCGAGTGGCTCCTTTGTAGAAATGGGAGAGCACTCCGGCGCCGCTTGGCTGGACGACACGAAGGGCGTGTTGCTCGCCGACTACGACAACGATGGAGATCGGGACCTGATCGCTTGCATCGGCCCCTTGATCATCCTGTCGACGAATGATGGTGAGGGAATCTTCACGCCGGCGAGGCAACTTGGATCGGAGTCCACCTCTTCCTTTTACTCGCTTTCCGCGGCGGACTACGACTTGGACGGGGACCTGGATATCTTCGCCGTGCGTTACGTGAAGACCTCCTACGGAGATAGCGTTCCGATTCCGTTCCACGATGCGCGCAACGGTCCGAAGAACCATTTGATGCGCAACGATGGGGAGCTGGGCTTCGCCGATGTGAGCGCTGAGGTCGGTTTGGACGTGAACAATGACCGCTTCAGCTTGGCCTCCTCCTGGAGCGACTACGACAATGACGGGGACCCGGATCTCTACGTAGCCAACGACTTTGGACGCAACAACCTGTACCGCAACGATGGCGGCAAGTTCGTTGACGTGGCGGCGGAGACCGGCTGCGAGGACCAGGCTGCTGGCATGGGAGTGTCCTGGGCGGACGTGGACTTGGACGGGCGCTTTGATGTTCTCGTCAGCAACATGTTCTCCTCCGCGGGACGTCGAATCGCTTACCAGTCCTCTTTCAAGCAAGGCGAGGATCCAGCGCAGCGTCACGCGATCCAGCGTCATGCCTTGGGCAACAGCCTGTTCAGCAACAAGGCCGACGGGAGCTTCGAGGACGTCAGCGAGAGCGCCGGTCTACGTATGGGCCGCTGGTCCTGGGGAGCGCGCTTCAGCGACTTCGACATGGACGGGCTGCCGGATGTGGTCGTTCCCAACGGGTTCCTGACGGGGGACCACAAGGACGACCTCTGAAGCTTCTTTTGGCGACGCGTGGCGTCGTGCAGTCCAACGGAGTCCGAGGAGGATTCCGCCAACTCCGCTTTTCAGCCTGACTACCTCGAAGGTTGGCAGAACATCTCGCGCTTGATGGACAGCGGCGCGAGCTGGAGCGGGAGCGAGCGCAATTGCGCCTACCTCAACCTGGGGGACCGTCAGTTCGTCGACATCTCGGCTGCGGCAGGGCTCGACTCGATCCAAGACGGAAGGGCGATCGCTCAGTTTGATTGGGACGGAGATGGTGATCTTGACCTTTGGCTGAAGAGTCGGAACGGTCGTCAGCTACGTCTCTTTGAGAATCGCAAGCAAGCGGATGGTGAGTTCCTCGCCGTGCGCTTGCAGGGAACGCAGGCCAATCGCGATGCCATCGGCGCCCGCGTCAGCGTGCACGCCAACGGCAAGCAGTACATCCAAGAGCTGCGTTGTGGCGAGGGTTATCTGTCCCAATCAAGCAACGAACTGCTCTTCGGTTTGACGGGCTGCACGAAAATAGAGAGCTTGCAGGTCTCCTGGCCTGGAGGCGAAGTCGAGGACTTCGGCAGCGTGGCCTTGGGATCGCGCGTGCGCCTGGTGGAAGGAACCGGGGTCGCAAGGGCCTTGCCCGCGCGCGCCTTCGAACCCGAGCCAGCTGGCGAATTGGCCGAATTGCCCGCGTCCACCCGAGTCGTCCTGCGCACGCCCTTGCCCCTGCCGACCGCCTTGCAGCGCCAGCTCTTCAGCCCGGACAAGCAGGGCGCGCGCTTGATCAACCTCTGGGCAACCTGGTGCGAACCCTGTGTCGCAGAGCTCGGATCGTTTGCGAAGAACAACGTGGAGCTGGCCGGCATGGGCTTGGAGATCGTGCCTTTGCGCCTGGACGCCGTCGCCGCAGGGGACACAGGCCCCAGCTTCTTTGAACGGATTATCGTTCCGCAGATGGACCCCCTGGCGCCCTTCGAGTCCAAGGACATGGACGAGGAGCAGCGCGCCTTCTTCGAGGTGCTTTTCGAACACCTGATCGCCAAGCAAGGGGCCATGCCCGTGCCCGCGAGTTTGCTGGTCGACAAGCATGGCCTTGTGGAGGTTCTCTACCTAGGGCCTGTGGAGGTCGAGGACCTGCTCGAGGACGTCGCCACCTACGGACTCTCCCCGGAGAGCCTGGGCGTGCGCAGCGCCTACCCCGGGCGTTGGTTCTACGGCATGCCACGGGACTTCGAGGGCCTCTCCAATCGCCTGAGGGCGCGCGGTCTGCGCATTCACTCCAACTACTACATGGCTTTGTTCAAAATGTCCCAGCGGCGGCGCAAATGAGCATAAGAGCCAAGCTCCTGCATAGGCCGGTATTCCCGCTTGCGAAGCGCGGTCTGGGGTTTTGGGCCATTTTACAATCGTTGCCGGGTGCTCCGAGTTTCGCTCAGTCTAGTGCCTTAAAGACCACCACCCGTTTCTTCCCGGGTGGCTTTCTGCTCACTCTGCTATCCTGTTTGGAAGCCGAGCTCTCGTTCCTAGAGGGCCCTGGTCGGACAGGATATTTCGCCCGCTGACGTGCGGGCTCCCCCCTTCCTAGTTTCTTCCCCCCGTCCCCTGGAGGACTTCCACGATGAATTCAAAGCATCTTCACGCTCTGTGGCCGACCCTAGTCGCCGCGGCGCTCCTACCGGCCTCCGCCTCGGCCCAGTTCAACAACGAGTGGGTCAGCTTCCACAAGGACAACTCCAAGTTGTCGGGCCCCTCGAGCTTGGGCCTGACGGACAACGAGGAAAAGGACTACGCCTGGGGTGACGTCGACCAGGATGGCTGGACCGACTTGATCTGCGTGCGCAAGACCCCGTTCACGAGCACCGGCCACCGGGTCAACGTGCTGTTCATGAACGAAGGGGGAGTGTTGGTCAACCGCACTTCGCTGTACGCAACGGCCTCCGACGTCCCCGGCGACAATGGCTTCGACACGCCCACGAACGATCGCGATGTGGTCCTGTTCGACGCGGACAACGACGGCTGGCTGGACATCATCACCGCCACGACGCTCTCGATCGGAACGCCGAAGGAAGTCTCGCACCCGCGGATCTACATGAACCTGGGCAACGACACGGGGGGCAACTGGCTCGGTTTCCGCTACGAGGCGGGGCGCATCCCTCAGCTGATGGCAGCGGGCAGCCCGGCCTCTCCCAAGTTCTGCTCGGTGGACGCTGGCGACGTGACCGGTGACGGCTTCGCTGACCTCTACTTCGGCGACTACGACTCTGGTTCGAGCACCGGCAGTGACCTGAACGACCGGCTCTTCATCAACGATGGAACCGGCCACTTCACCGATGAGTCGGCCCTGCGCATGACCACCCAGATGCTGTCGTCCGCCTTCGGCAACTCGGTTGCGATTCGTGACTTCAATCAGGACGGAGCCAACGACATCCTCAAGGACACCTCCTTGAACGCTCCGACCTACGTGGCGATCAGCTACAACGACCCTAGCAACGAGGGTTACTTCAACATCTTCCACAACTTCCACGGCAACGCTCCCTACCACACGAGCACCGGGGACTTGAACAACGATGGTCGTGAAGACGTGGTGATCAGCGATGACGGTTCGGACCGTTACCGCTACAACACGGGCATCGACGCCTTCGGCCGCGTGGTCTGGAGTTCGGACAAGACCTTCTCGTTCGTGACCGGCGGCGACGACGGCTTCGCCAGCAACAACCTGATCGTGGACTTGGACGGCGATGGCTGGAAAGACATCCTGATCTGCGACGTGGACGTCGACATCGGCGGCTGCGAGCGTCGTACGCACATCTATCACAACCCGGGTGGCGCGGTTGGATCTCAGCCGACGCTCAAGGAAGAAGCTCAGCAGTCGAACGGCGGCTGGCGTGGTGTGAAGGGCATGTCCGCAGCGGACCTGCGTGGAACCCACGACGTGGCAGTCTTCGACCTGGACAACGATGGGGACATGGACATGATCTTCGGCCTCTGCGACGGAACCGACGTTTGGCTGAACGATCTGAACACCCCCGGTGGTGATCCGACGACGCCTTACTGCTTCGGCGACGGCACGGGCGCAGCTTGCCCTTGTGGTGCCAATGGCGCTGCAGGCGCCGGGTGCATGAGCACCATTGGCACGGGCGTAACGCTCAGCGGTAGTGGTCTGACGAGTCTTGCCAACGACACGCTGCAGCTGTCCGTTTCAGGTGCTCCCCTCAACAAGCCAGGCTTGCTGCTGCGCGGTAACAACCAAGTGGCCAACCCGGTCGGCGACGGCATCATCTGTGCAGCCGGCGGTAGCATGCGCTCCCACGTTCAAGTCACCAGCGGTGGCGTGAGCACCTTCAGCGACTTCAACGGCAGTGCTTTTGGCACCGTCGCCAACGCTGGCGGGGTCCCGACCTACTTCCAGTTCTGGTACCGAGATCCGGCCAACACCTGCTCGGGCGCTGGCTTCAACTTCTCGAACGGCGTCGGCGTGACCTACACGCCGTGATCGATTCGCCCAGCCGAGCCGCCGGTTCAGCTGGGTGCACAAGCACAAGCACAAGGGGCGCCCTCTCGATCGAGAGGGCGCCCCTTTCTGTTTTCGCCTGCAAGCGGGCTTCCGGCCGTTCGCGTTTCAGGCAGGGACTACTGCCCGCGCACGGTCTTTAGCGACTGCTGGGCCTCGACGTTCTTCGGATCCACTTGCAGTAGGCGCAGGAGTTGACCCTCTGCCTCGTCCATGCGTTGGTGACGCATGAGCACGTCCACCAGCATCAACTGATGAACAGGCTCCAGGGGGTCGAGCTCGATGGCCTTGCGTAGGTTCTTAAGCGACTCGTCAATACGGCCACGCAAGAAGTTCAGCTTGCCCAATGTTTGGTGGGACTTGGCATCCAGCGGTGCGAGCTCGAACAAGTGATTCGCCGCCTTCGCCGCCCGTTGTAGATCCCCTGTTCTGATCGCAATGTCGGCCAGGGCAGCGGCCGCTTGGCGGTCCTCGGGAGCTAGATCGAAGGCCCGTTGCGCCAGCTCCAAAGCTCGCGGCATTTGATTCGAGTTGGCCAGGATCGTGGCCATGATCGAAAGGATTTGAGGGCTCTTGGGCAGGCGCTCGAGCAACTCATCGCCCGCTTGCAGGGCGGCCCGCAGGTCACCGCGTCCAATCGCCACATTGAAGGCCACCTCGAGCGAGTGCTGCGTCCCCGCGTCGCGGTGGGCCTCCCCGAGTCGAGGATCCAGGGTCAACCAGCCGCGATAGGGGGTGAGCTGGTTGCTGAGCTTGGCGGCCGCTGCCGCTTCTGCGGGGCGGTCGAGGCGCGCGAGGGATTGGGAGCGCAAACGGTGGGCGATGAAGTCGCTGGGCGTCGCCTCGACCGCTTGGTCGAGGTAGCGGAGTGCTTTTTCAAAGTCGCCCATGGCCAAGGCCACCCGGCCGCGGCCGACGATGCCGGCGGTGGGGGAGGGCTTGCGCGTGGCGGCCATGGCGTAGTTTTCGTCGGCCCGCTCGAACTCGCCGAGTTCGTAGTAGAGCGCGCCCAAGCGCGTGCTCGTGGTGGCGTAGGCTTCGTTGAGGTAGCGCGCCTGCTCGAGCTGCTCGATGGCCACTTGGGATGCGCCCACCAGCTGGCATTCAGCCCCCAGGAAATAGGTCCAGCGTTCCACGTCCGTGCCAAAGACACGGGCCGCCGCAAAGTAGTCGATGGCCGGTTCGTGCAGGTCCAAGGCCATGGCGATCTCGCCCATCTTTCCAAGTTCGTCCCCGTCCGCGCTTGCTGCCCAACGTTGGCTGGCTTCGACCAAGCGGCGCAGCGGCTCGAACTCCAATCCGTTGGGATCGGGGAAGTAGGGCAAGCCGGCCGCTTCACAGGCTGCACGCCATGTCTCTTTGTCGATGGTCGCGGAGGTAGCGCCTTGCTCACTCACGGACTTGCTGGGAAGCGGCAAGCCCGGGCGGCTGGCTGCGGGCAAGAGCCCCGGGGGGCCGGCGAGTGCGTAGCCCCAAACCACAAGCGCAAGGCCGCCGCCGAGCCAATTGAGCCTATTCATAGGGCACCACCAAAACCTGCTGAGTGGGGAGGTCCTTCAAAGTGCGTTGGGTTCCATCTGGCCAGCGAATGGTCAGTTCGTCGATCTTGGAGGCAGAGCCCACTCCAAAGTGCGCGCGCGGGTCGGAGCTCGCCATGTAGCTCGCGCTGGCGCGAATCGTGCGCCATTGGGTTTTGTCGCCGACGCGCAACTCGAGCGTCGCGCCGAGGGCAGGGGCGCCCGCGCTGGTTTGCACGTCCACCATCAGCCAGTGACCGTCGCCGGAGTACTCATTGCGCAGCACCTGCAAGGACCCGCCATTGTTCGTGACGACCAGGTCCAGATCCCCGTCTCCATCGAGATCGCCCACGGCAACCGCGCGGCCTGCCCCGGGCTGACCGCCAGCGATGGCGTGCTCGACTTCGATGAAGTGTTTTCCATCGAAACGCGCGAACTGATCGGGTTCCGCGTAGGGCTCCGCTTCGTGAATGCGATCGGGAGTCAGGTTCACACCACCGTTTGTGACGTAGAGATTGGGCAGACCGTCGTGATCCTGGTCGAACAACACCGTTCCGAATCCCGTCCAACGGGTGGACCAGTTGGCGATGCCGTAGCGCATCGTGTCGTCCACGAAGTGCCCTCCGCGGTTGCGCAGGAGCAGGTGGCTCTGTCCGTGAATGTTCGTAACGAAGAGGTCGGGCAGACCATCCCCGTTGAAGTCTTCGCAGGCGATTCCCATTCCAGAGATCGCGACCCCGTGTCCGTTGTAAGCGCAGCCCATGTCGAGGGCCGCTTCCACGAAGGTCCCGTCCCCTTGATTGCGCCAGAGCATGGCGGGGGTGGCGTCGTTGGCAACGTACAGGTCGACCAAGCTGTCCCCGTCGAAGTCGGCCGCGCAAACGCCGAGGCCATTGCCCAGGTGCCCGAGAATGCCGGCCCGCTCGGTGACGTCTTCGAAGGATTTGCCGTCCAGGTTGCGGTACAAGCGATCCTGAGCCGGGGCGTCGTAGCTGGTCGGGTCGCAGTAGTCCGGAACGCCGGACATGAAGCAGGCGCGGTCGGTCTCCGGCGCCCAGTCCAGGTAGTTGGCCACGTAGAGGTCGAGCAACCCGTCGCCGTCGTAGTCGAAGAACACCGAACTGGTGGCGAAGCCCCCTTGCCCCAGGCTGGCCTGGGCCGTTCCATCCCGGAAGCGCCCGCCTTCATTGATGAGCAGGAGATCCGCACCAAGCCGTGAGATGTACAGGTCGATGTCGCCGTCGTTGTCGATGTCCGCGCAGGCGACGCCGTAGCTGTAACCGGTTGCATTCGCTCCCACTTCGGCTGCCACCTCGGAGAAGCTCGCGCCATCATTGCGCCAAAGCTGTGCAGCCTGGGGGGCCCCATCACCTAAAAGGGAGCCGCCGCCCGCCACGAAGATGTCGAGGTCCTGGTCTCCATCGAAGTCGAACAGCGCGACGCCGGGCCCGAGCTCTTCAGGAATGTAGAACTTGCCCTGCGCGTCGTTGTCGTGAGTCGAGACGATGCCCAGGTCGAGGGTCACGTCCCGCAACCGGACGCTTTGCGAGCGTTCGGCGATTTGGAAGCTCTTGCGAAACTCGATGGCCGTTTGGGCCGGAGTCGGCTGTTCGCTGGCCCGTTGATAGGCGAGCCAGGCTCCTGGCACGACCGAAGCCCATAGCACAAGGGGCAGCAGCCGTCGGGATCCCTGGGAGGTCTCGGTGTTTTCGGAACTCAATGGAAGCAGGGCGCTCGGGGTTGGGGATCACACCAAGGCTCTGGCGCAACGGTCGAATCGGCCCGCGGAGTCTACTGCACTGGCCGAAAACGGGCAACTGAGGCTAGAGGCCCAGCCGACAAAGGCTTGGGCCAAGGGCGCGCCCTAGCCATCAGCCTCCCAGAGTGTAGCTAGGCAACGAGAGGACTTCGAAGTTGCTGCGGCCCTCGGTGATGCGAATCGTGTTGTCGAGTGGCAAACCCGTGAAGGATTGCGTTTCGCCGGTCATTGGCCAGAACACATCGAGCCGATCGACCTTTTCTGCACTGCCCAATCCGAGCGTTTGGCGTAGGGGGTTGGCGCCAAAGGTGCCGCCACTGTTCACGTGCCTGTAGACGGAGCGAGTTCGATCGCCCTTGCTGATCACGGCGTGCAAGCGAGTTCCAATGGCGGATCGATTGGACTTCGTGCCCACCAGTTGCACCGCGAGCCAGCGATTGCCGAATCCAGGGTTCTCATAGAGTGCGTCCCGGAAGCGGTCGCCTGCGTAGGTGCCTCCCATTTGTTCAAACACGTCGTTGTCGCCATCGTTGTCCAAGTCGGCAAACACAATTCCGTGCCCCTTCTGAAGGTGAGCGAACCCTCCGGAGGTGGAGACGTCCATGAAGAAGCGCCCGCTGCGATTCATGAACATGGCATTGGGCATGAGGTTCTTGAACTCCGGTGCCCCCGTGCCGAGGTAGAAGTCCAGGAAACCATCCCCATCCAAATCGCCGAAGTTGGATCCCATGGGGAGCGTCGGACGCACGAGCCCGGCCTTTTCACCTACAGAGTCGAAACCACCCTTGCCGTTGCCGGCATAAAGCCGAGGGACTCGCGCTGCATCGGTTGGATTGCCCAGGTAGGAGAACGCTAGGTGACCGATGCCGCCGGAATAGGCAGAGACAAACAGGTCCAGGTTGCCATCGTTGTCCACGTCCCAGAACCAGGCCGGGAAGCTAGAGATCGGTTCGTCAACAGCGAGCTCGGGCGCGACGTCCACGAACGTGCCATCGCCTTGGTTGCGATACAACCGATTGGCCGAGTCGTTGTTGGACACGTAGATGTCCGGGTAGCGATCGTGATCATAGTCGCCCCAAATCGTGGACTTGGAGAAGCGTAGGTCCTCGACGCCCGCGGCCTTGGCCACGTCGACAAAGGTGCCGTCCCCTTGGTTGTTCCAGAGCTGGTTGGGAGCCGTGATCCACTTGGTGGACTCGTTGGCTACGTACAGGTCGAGGTCCCCATCCAGGTCGTAGTCCGCCCAAGAAGCCGTTTGTGTCGGGTAGTGATCCTTGCCCATGCCGCAGACCATGGTGACGTCCGTGAAGGTGCCGCCATCGTTCCGCAAGAGGGAATTCGGATGCTGGCCCTCTTCGAAGAGCCAGGCGCCGCGCAGCACGAGAGCGTCCGTGTCGCCGTCATTGTCGTAGTCCGCCTGAATCAAGTTCAAGCCGCCGAAGAGCCCAGTCAAGCCTGCTGCATCCGTTCGATCGGCGAAGGTTCCGTCGGCCTGATTGTGGAAGTAGCGCAGCTGTCCTTCGGAGTCCCAAGTAGAGACCATCAGGTCGATGTGCCCGTCCCCATCAAAGTCGTCAGCAATCACGCCGCCGGACAAGCTGAACGTATCGAGCCCCAGCTTGCCAGCGATGTTCTTGAAGTGGGGGAAGCCGGGCACCAAGGCAAAGGCTTCGGCCGGAAGCCTGTACTTCTCGGGAACTTCCGCAGGGAACTTGCCCAAGGTCATGGCGGCCAGGTTGAGCAGCCAAAGCGCTTCCTTGTGCTCCAACGAATCCGTCGCCGTCCCTTCGAGGACTTGCATGAAGCACTCGGAGGCGCGTGTGGACCCGAGGGGTTTCTTGGTGTGCAAGGCGTCGCCGGTGATCGGAAGAATGCAGCTGCCCGGCACGTTCAAGGCGCAACAGTTTTCCGTCTCGCCCAGTCGCAGGTACGCGACACCCAGCTTGAAGGCGATCTGGGTGGATCCGCCTTCGCCCTCTAAAGTGGGCTGCAGGTTGGCGGCCAACTCTTGGGCTTCGGTCAGCAGATCGATCGCGACTTGCTCCTTCCCTGCGTTCAGTTCCCGCTCCCCGATCTCGACGAGTAGGTTCAGCCGAGGAAGTGCGTTGGACTCGGGGTCCAACTCAGCCAACCGCTCGCGGGCCAGGCGTGTCCCCTCATCCCCGAGGTATTGGTTGTCGGTCGCGGTCCGTTGTCGAATCGTCTCCAGGAGTTGCAGCATCTGGGCATGCCCCGACACGAGGTTCGGGGCCACGTCCACCGTCGGCATGCTGGAAGTGGTTTCCGGTTGTGAGGGTTCTGAGCACGAACTCAAGCTGCAGGTGAAGAGGGCCAATGCGCTGGCAACAACGGTCATTCTGGGGGCATGCATGGGCCCAGGATACGCCAGCCTAGGATTCGCTCCAAGCTCCAAGGGGGTGTGACCGCCTCTGGCGGAGAGCATTCGGTGAAAATCGAAGGACAACCCTGTAACAACCTCCGCCGCGGCCGATATTGAGAGTCCCCCCAGGGTGGCCCGAGTCTTTCCTTAACCAAGCTCACCACCATGGACAAACGTAACTCGCACGTCGTCTGGTACCAAACACGTTTGATGTTCGGGCTCTCCGTCTTTGGACTTCTATCGTCAATCGCCGGGGCGCAGAATTCGTACTCCCGAACGGACTCGGGGCCGAGAAAAGTGAACGGTTCCGCGGACTCTTCGACGGGATCGAAACAGTCTCCATTCGACGCGCTCCCGATGGCCTACACGGTTGACTGCGCGCCGGTTTGGTTGCCGACCTTCGATGGGGGGGGCGGTCCCGATGGAACAGTGCAATGCGTCGCAGTCTTCGACAGTGGCAATGGTCCGGAGCTCTACGCGGCAGGTCAGTTCAAGGGCGCTGCGGGTGTTCCCGTGGTCAACATCGCCAAGTACGATGGAACCAGCTGGAGTCCTCTGGCAAATGGACTGAACGGCGGGGTCATCAGCCTGCAGGTCTTTGACGATGGTGGCGGAGATGCGCTCTACGCAGCGGGCTCATTCACCGCCAGTGGAAGCCAACTGCTCAGCCACATCGCAAAGTGGGATGGAGTTAGCTGGAGTGCGCTCGGCAATGGGCTCAATGGAGCCGTGCGCAGCTTGGCGGTCTATGACGACGGCGGAGGTGACGAACTCTACGCCGGCGGCCCCTTCAGTTCCGCGGGAAACACCTTGGTGAACTCGATCGCGAAGTGGGACGGAGCTCAATGGGAGGGCCTGGATACGGGTTTGAACATCTTTCCCAACGCGCTCGAGGTCTTTGATGATGGCAGCGGAGCAGAACTCTATGCGGCTGGGAGCTTCACTTCGGCGGGTGGAATCCCATCGAACCATATCGCCAGATGGAATGGGGCCTACTGGTCATCCGCGGGCGCTGGCGTGGCCGGTTCGTCGAGCACCATTCATGCTCTAAGCACCTTCGACGACGGCAGCGGATTGGCGCTCTTCGTTGGCGGGGCCTTCTCCAGCGCGGCAGGAGTTCCCGTGGAGAATCTCGCCAAGTGGGACGGGACCAATTGGGCGGCTGTGCCCGGGGGCGCGACGAACAACGTCGTCAGCGCCTTGCATAGCCACGACGACGGCAACGGCCACGGAGCTTCGCTCTTCGTGGGGGGTACGTTCACTCAAGTGGGCGGAATGCCCGCCATCAAGGTCGCGGAGTGGAATGGGAGCGTTTGGTCAGCACTCGGAGCGGGGCTTCCGGGTGGCAACGTGGTTCATGACTTCGCGTCCTTCGATCAAGGGGGAGGTGCAGCCCTGTTCGTCGGCGGCGACTTCGACGAGCCGTCAGGATCGCAGAAGCGCTTCCTTGCCCGGTGGGGTTGCTACGGAACGGACAACGACTACAGCACTTATTGTTTCGGAGATGAATCCGCCAGTGGTTGTCCGTGCGGCAACTCGGGCATGCCGGGCGAGGGCTGCTTGAACTCCTCCGGCGCCGGTGCTTACCTCTTGGCCGATGGGAGCGCCAGCGCGGCAGCGGACGACTTCCGCTTGTCCGCCCGGCAACTCACACCCGGGCGCAGCGCCATGCTGTTCAGCGGCAGCACGACCGTGAATGGGGGGATTGGTTCCTTCTTTGGCGATGGACTGTTGTGCGTCGCGGGAAAGATCAAGGCGCTCGGTGTGCGCGTGTCCAGCTCCGCAGGCGAGAGTCGCTGGGGTCCAGGTCTCCTGCAGGCCAATGGCTGGGTGGCCGGGGAGTTCCGGACCTTCCAAGTGATCTATCGGGACCACAATGGTTGGCCATGCGGCACGACCTTCAATCTCTCCAACGGAGTTCGCGTCGGGTTTCAACCCTGAGGGCCCAGCAGCTTCGGACCGCATCTTCCAAGGTGCGGTCCGCGGCTGCGCTCAATTCCAATTGTCGCTGGCCAGCTTGACACCTCCCGCGGGTTGATTGCGCTCCCGAGGTCCCACAGGAATCTCGTTTTGGCCAGAACCCGGAGAGGGCCCGCCGATTCCTAAGGCATGGGCGGACGCTGCCCGCGCCCCATGTCTTCACGCACATTCAAATGGACCCTAGCGGCCCTCACTCTAGGGACACTCTTTCTGCTCTTCGTCTTCCGGTCTCCGCTCGAAACTTACTTCGCTGCTCCCGAGGCGGACTACACACCGGATGCTGAGTTAGC
This sequence comes from uncultured bacterium, assembly GCA_937905825.1. Taxonomy (GTDB): domain Bacteria; phylum Planctomycetota; class UBA1135; order UBA1135; genus JABACD01. The sequence goes on along the minus strand of CALCXM010000040.1, from coordinate 26,846 downwards.
ACCGTCTTACCCGCGTCCGGGTGCGGACCTGACCGCGGTCTGGACGGTGCCTTTGGAACGGGGCTATGGCGCCGCCAGCATCGACGGGGACGAAGTCTTTGTGCTCGATCGCGAAGTGGGAGTTCAGGACACCTTGCGGGTTCTCGACTTGGCGAGCGGTGAGCTGCTCTGGAGTTACTCCTACGAATCGCCGGGCCGGCCTTGCTTCACCTTCACCGCCAACCTCTTCGAGAGTCCGCCCAAGACGCGCCTTAGGATGTGGGCTCCAACGGCTCGCATTGGCGGAGTCTTCGTGGTGCGCGGGGAGGAATCCCTGCGCTGCGTGCATCTCAGCTCCAGCGGGGTTCGCTAGGAGGGTCCAGGCGGGATGCAGACTTCCGTCCCGTTGCGTTCTCCAATCCGAGAGCTGCACGACGGAGAGGTCCCTAGCCCGGGCTGGCGCTTTACCAGAGGTACCAATTGATCCCGCCCGGATCCTCGGACGTGTCGTCGTGCCAGGAGTCCAAGAGCTCGAACCAGTTGTTGACGATGCCGTCATCGGCAATGGCTCCGTCGAGAAGGAAGGACCAACGCCCGTAGGGGTCTCCTTCGGCGGCTGCTTCGAAGGGGGTGTACCAGCGCATGTCCCGCCACTGTTCCGTGTCCGGGAAGAGCATGTAGATGCCGTTGAGGCCGGGAAGAAAATCCTTGTGGCCCTGCATACCAAAGGAGCTGATCACGAAGCCGCTCATCTGATCGCAGATGGCTTGGGCCGCCTTGCGTACTTCGGTGGAGAGACCGTCGGCTTGCGTTGCGCGCCGGCAAATGTCGTAGAGGTCCGCGTAGGGGTTGTCCCGGAAGCCGGCACCCGTGTAGTTCATGATCTTCGGATCCGTGACCGGCCCACGCAGGTCTTCCATCACTTGCTTGGAGTCGCAAAGGGCCAGCTGTTGCGCGAAGACGTCGATGGCCTGCTTGAGGGCGGCGACCTTGGTGAGGTCGAAGGCTGCGGCGGATTCCAACTTCAACAGCTCCGCTAGATCCCCGTACTCCGGATCGGCGTCCCGTTGCGCGAGTTGCAAGCGGCCTTGATAGCCCTCATCCACCACGAGCTTGCCGAATTGCGCGGGGCTGAGCTTGGCCGGATCGAAGAGCGCTGACGATGAGCTTGCTGCATGCCCCGGCGTGCGAATGCGTGCGAAGGCCCGGTCCCAATCCAAGGGTGGCCCCGCGTTCGGGATCGCGACCAGCACGTCGGCGGAGAAGCCGCCATTGCCTGGACGCCACTGGTAGGCGATCTCCACACCGGCCATGTTGCACAGCTCCAAGGCCAAGAAGTCAACAGACGCAGTCGCGGGCACCTCGTCCGAAAGCTGGGCGATGCCCATGTTGTTGCCGCTCTGATCGTCGGGGCACATGCTGATGCCGTTCGCGTGGCTGTAGATCATCAAGCCGTATTTTTGCGCAGGGAAGTTCATCTTCCCAAAGGCCACGAAGCCCGCGATGTTGGCGGGGTCGGCGGAATCCACTTCGTACTCGGAGTTCTTGGACATGCCCGGGAAGAACTCGTCGGCGTTCAGCAGCTCGGCGCTGTCCTTGCGTATGCGAAAGACCCGTGCGCCGCTGAAGTTCTCCCCAAGGAACTCGGCGTCATCGGAGTACTGCGAGCTGCGGTCGATGAAGAGCAGGAGTTCCATCCCAGGGTCGTCATCCAAGGCGATGCGGATGTCATCGAGGAAGTCGAGGATGGGGCCGTCCGCGTTGTTGTCCGCCGCGCCGTAGACCATCATGGTCCAGGGCCGAAGGGGGGTTTGCGCTGCACCTTGCTCCTGTGCAAGACAGGCCAGCCCTGAGCCGATCGTGAAAAGTGTTGCGGTTAGAATTCGACTTAGCATTCGTTCTCCTCTTCAGGCAGGCGCGCGAGCAACTCGTCATGCCCGCGGCTCCAGTGGTGGGTTAGCAGTTGGATGGAAGTCGCGCGCTCGCCGATGCGTTCTGCTTCGGCGATCGCACGGTGTTCGGTGAGGGAAGGGGCGATCTCCCCGCGCTCACGCAAGTGGGCCAGCTCGTAGCGCCGCAGGGTGTCGCGCTGTTCTTCGATGTACTTCAAGAGCCGCCCGTTGGGGCAGCCCGCGATCAATGTTTGATGCCAGCGGGAGTCCAGCTCGTTGAGCAGGACCGCATCGCCCTTGGCACGCTGGGCGCGTTTGGTGATGGCTTCTAGTTGTTTGAGCTGCGCCGCTTTGATCGGAGGGCACAGCTCAAGGGCCAAAGGCTCGAAAGCGGTCAGCAGGGGATGGGCCTCCTCCACATCACGCCGCACGAGGGGCGGAGCGCGAAAGCCGCGGCCGACGGAATTGATCAAAAGCCCCTCCGCTGTGAGTCGCACGAGGGCTTCGCGCACGGGAGTTCGGCTGGCCCCCAGGGACTCGGCGACTTGCACGTCCTTGACGCTTTGCCCGGGGGCGATCGCGCCGGTCAGGATCCGTTCGCGCAGGATGCTGTAGATCTGCTCACGCAGGGGGGCTCGTTGAAGCGGGGTCTCAGGAGTCATGCCGGAAGTATATTGTATACAGTCCGCCTCGCAGGCTCCTAGGGCCCGGTCTTACCTGGATCGTGCATTGTTGCGCTCCCAGGGCACCTACTGGCCAGCAGGCGCATCCGGGAGCCTGCGACAATCGCTGCTCAGCACAGAGCGGGTTGCCGCCGGCCTATGCCTCGCAGACCGCCTTCAAGGCGTTCAAGTCTTCGAGCAGGCAGCGCTTCATCATGCCGCCGAACAGCAAGCCGAGGATGGGGTCCATCAGTTTGGTCCCGAAGGTTTGCGGCGTTCCCACAAAGTTCCAGGTGACCCGCGTGGCCGCTCCCGCCTCTTTGAATTCGAACAAGGTCCGGTAGATCATGCCGTGTGAGTTGGCCTCGACCGTGTAGCTATTGGGCGGGTGAAAGCCCGTGATCCACATGGTTTCGATGGCTTCCTTCTTCATCATCACGCGGGTCTCGCGCCAGCGGGTGCCTTCGCCGACGGGGCCTTCGGTCAACATCTCGAGTTTGACGATGCCCGGAATGCGCTCCACGGCTTTGTCGAGTTCGGTGAAGACGCGAAAGACCTGCTCAATAGGGGCGTTGACATCAACGCTGACGACAATCTTTGACATGGGGGCCTGCTTGCGGGAGGTGAGGGGGGCTGAGAGACCTCTAGCCTAGGCTATCTAGAGTCGAGGGCCAGGGGAACTCGACCCAAGGGTGCCCCGTTCACTGCTCGATTCCAGGGACTGGCCCTCCCAAGAAATGAGCCCTGCTGCCTTGGGGATCCACGGGCACGGGCCGCACGACGGGAATCCGATAGCGCGCAACTCTGACGTGTCCTTCGGGGGGTATGCTGACGCGCCCATGTTCCCCTCGAGAGACCTTTCCCGGCATCGCTGCTGGTGGCTAGCGGCCCTGCTTCTGGCTGGCGGATGCGGAGATCCGGCTCCCTCGGGCCTTGTGTCGTCAGCGGACGTTATCGAGTCCCAGAGGCTGGCTCCACCCGTCTTGCCCGAGGGCACGGATCTAGATCCCGGCGTGGCCCTGGTGATTGAAGCGGCTCTGGGCAAGGTTCGCGAGCATCCAATGGACGTGGGCTTGCGTTTCGAGTTGGGCATGACCTTCGACGCCAATTCCCTGCTCGAGGCCGCGAGCGAAGCCTACGAGCAAACCCTGCAACTCGATCCGCGCCATGCCCGTGCGCACTATCACCTCGCGGGCAAGTTGCGCGACCTCGGACGATTGAAGCAGGCCCAGGCCAGTTTGGAGCGCGCCCTCGAACTCGCCCCGGACTACGCGGCGGGCCATCGAAGGCTAGGGGATTGGTCGACGCAAGCGGGGGAGCTCGATGCTGCGGAGCGCGCCTTCACCCGTGTGAGTGAACTGCAAGCGGAATGGCCCGATGGCAAACTCGGTTTGGCGCACGTGGCTCTCTTGCGTGAGCAACCGAAGCGCGCAGCAGCCTTGGCGCGGGAAGTGATCGCCGTTCATCCTCAAAGCACGTACGCACAACACCTGCTGGGGTCCGCACTGCGCGACCTAGGCCAACCCGCAGCAGCGAAGGAAGCGTTTGCGCGCGCGCAGGGAAGCGTTCCTCTCTGGCGCGATCCTTGGCTCGATGAAGTTGAGGCTCGGCTCGCTGGGTCCAGTCGTTTGATGGTGGAAGCCAAGGCGTGCCTCGCCCAAGGCTTGTACGAGGAGGCTTGCGAGCGCCTCACTGTCTTGCACGCTCAAGACCCCGACGACGTGACGGTGCAGGGCATGTGGACCGCTGCGCTCACCAAGCTTGCCAAGTACGATGCAGCCTTGGACTTGTTGCTCGAAGCACGCACGCGACAACCGCAACACTTCCGCATCGAACTGAACCTAGCGATCGTGCGCTGGAAGCAAGGGGAACTCGACCTCGCCATGCAGCACTTGACGCGTTCGGTCGAATTGAATCCGACACATGAAGCGGTCTACATGGTGCAAGGCCAGGTGCTGGGAGAACGCAATGACGTCAAAGGGGCGATTGGGGCCTTCGAGAAGGCGTTGAGCCTGGGCACGGATGCGCAACGAGTGCTGCCGCGCATCGGCCGCTTGCAGATGGCCTTGCAGGAATGGGGCGCTGCCGCCGAGGTCTACGGGCGAGCCGTGCAAGCCATGCCCGAGGATGCCTCGATGCACGCCACCCTCGCTGGTTGCCTTGTGGAACTTGGGGATCTCGCCGGAGCCAAAGCGTCTCTGGCTCGCGCTCGCTCCATCGATCCGACGGAAAAACTCCTGGGGATGATCGACGCGCGCGTTGCGGAGCTGAACTCAGGGAAGCAGCCATGAGGGGCGTGTACGGGCTGACTGGCTGGAGCCTTGTGTGTTGCGCCCTTTTGGCTTGCGGGTCGGAGTCAGTCCAAGAATTCGCAACCGATTGCTCGTCTGGGGCGGGCAGCGCTTCATCCGCTTGGTTCCGGGAGGAGGCCGTGCAACGCGGGCTCACTTTCAATCAAGTCTCCGGTCATCGAGAGAGTTACCTGATGCCCGAAACCATGGGCGGGGGTGCCGCGCTCTTTGATATGGATGGCGACGGCGATTTGGATGCGTACCTGGTTCAAGGGGGCAGCCTCTACGACGACGCCGGCGCGCCCCCGTGCAACGCACTCTTCGAAAACCTCGGCGCTGGTCATTTCCAAGCGCGGACCGGCCTAGGCGCAGCGGGCGACACTGGCTACGGCATGGGCGTTGCCTGCGGTGACGTGGACGGGGACGGAGACATCGACCTCTACGTCACGAACCTGGGGGCGAACGTGTTGTTCTTGAACGACGGCACGGGCCAGTTCACGGACGCCACTGCCGCGGCAGGAGTCGGAGACACAAGTTGGAGCACCAGCGCAGCCTTCTTCGATTTGGAGAATGACGGTGACTTGGATCTCTACGTCTGCAACTACTTGGATTGGCAGGCGAGCAACGAGTTGCCTTGCCGCAACCAGATGGGCACCCCGGACTTTTGCAGTCCCTTGAACTACGAGTCGCCTGCAACGGACACCGTCTACTTGAACCAGGGGGACGGCACCTTCGCGAACTTCAGCGCCGAGTTCGGAACGCTTGGGAAGGCCGCCACGGGGCTAGGAGTGGTCTGTGCCGACTTTGACGGGGATGGGCGCCTGGAGGTCTTCGTGGCCAACGATGGCATGCCCAACTTTCTCTGGTCGCCGACGGACGCCGGTTGGCAAGAGGTGGCCAGCGCCCGCGGCTGCGCACTCGATGGGGACGGGGTTCCCAAAGCCGGCATGGGCGTGGACGTGGAGGACATCGACGGGGATGGCGACCCGGATCTCTTGGTTTGCAACCTGCGGCTTCAAGCGGACTCCTTTTATCGCAATGACGGGCAGTTGTTTCGCGATCGAACTGCAGCCAGTGGACTCGGGATGGTGAGCCGACAGTTCACGCGCTTTGGTTTGGGGTGGGTCGACTTCGACAACGACGGCCGTTTGGACTTGTACGAAGCCAACGGCCGAGTCATGCGCCAATCCCAGACCTTCAGCGACGACCCATACGCCGAACCGAACCTGCTCTTGCGCGGACTTCCCGACGGGCGTTTCCAAGAAGTCAAGCCACGGGGCGGCGTGGTCGATGCGAGCGCCTACAACAGCCGCGCCGCGGCCTTTGGAGACATCGACAACGACGGGGGAGTGGACGTTTTGGTGGTCAACATCGACGGACCTGTCCAGCTGTTTCGCAATGCCATCACCGAACGCGGCTCTTGGGTGGCATTCGACTTGCGCGATAAGGGCGGATCGCCCTTGCATGCTCGCGTTGCGCTGCACGTGAATGGACGCAAAGGATTCCGCTACGCCCGCGCCGCCGCCAGCTACCAGGCGAGCAATGACCCCCGTGTGCACTTCGGGTTGGGAGCGCAGACGATCGACAAAGGAGTGACCGTGACCTGGCCGGACGGCAGCTGCGAAGACTTTGGCAATCGGGCTGCACAACAGATCCATGTCTTGCGTCGCGGGGCAGGCGAGGCCCGATAGCACGCCTGCAAGACTTGGGTTAGGCAAGGGTCGCCCGCGCTACCGCTTGTACGTTGGATTGCACTGGAAAGGCTGTAGGCGCGGCGCAGAGGACTTGGACCTGTCGTAGGTCCGGTGAGTCGCGTATCCTCCAGAGCCCGTTCACCCCAGCCCCGACTGAAGATGCTGCGTTTCTCTCTCCGTGCCCTTGCTTCGCTTCTCTTTGCTGCAATCCTCGCGAGTTCCGCCTTCGCGTTCCAAGGGGCCAGAGTCCTGGCTCAAACAGGCGACCGACTCGTGATCTTCGGCGCCGACGGCGCCATCGAGTGGGAGATGCCCTGGGGACCGACGGGCCAGCTGCACGAACTGCTGAATGGCAACCTGATGGTGCAGCGCGGGGCCAGTGAGATCGTGGTGATCGAACCGACCTCGAAGCGCGTTGTCTGGAGTTTCGACGCGCAGGCTCCCTTGTTTTCGTTTGAGCCCCTGTCCGGCGGCAGCCTCTTGGTGGTCGCTGGCGAAACTCGCGAGGCCTATCGCATCGATCGCTTGGGCCAGCGCCTGCCCTCTGTTGGACTTGACGGGCTTGCCAGCTTGAGCGGCGCGCGCGTGCTCGAGACGCAGGAAGATTCAGCCCTGTTGGCCCGTGCTAGACGCCTACACCGGGAGGTCTTGACCCTCGACACCCACAAGGACATCTCGAACGAACTAGCGGACGGCACCTACCCTGAAGATCAAGCGGCGGCGGAGAAGGCACGACTTAGCAATGACCCAACTGTTTGGGGCACGAACCAAGTGGACTTCCCGAAGATGATCGCGGGCGGGCTCGACTGCGCCTTCTACATCGTCTACGTGGCCCAAGGCAGCCTCGACGCAGAGGGCTTTGCCCACGCCCGCGAGCAAGCCAACGCCAAGTTCGAAGCGATCGAACGCATGCTAGCTCTCTACCCGGAGCACATCGAGCTGGCTCGCACGGCGGCAGACGTGCGGCGCATCGCCGCTTCGGGCAAGCTGGTCTGTTGCATCGGCATCGAGAACGGCTACGCCATGGGGGAGGACCTCAGCGCGATCGAAGAGTTCCACCGCCGTGGGGCCCGCTACATGTCGATCACCCACAACCGCCACAGCCAACTGGGCGACTCGAACACGCCGGAGGGCGAGCCCATCCACGGGGGTCTTTCGGAACTCGGTCGTCGTGCGATCGAGGAGATGAACCGGGTGGGCATCTTGGTCGACATCTCCCACGCGGGTCCAATCACGACCTTGCAGGCCATCGAGCATTCAAAAGCGCCGGTCATCGCCTCGCACTCCGGTGTGGATGCGGTTCGTCTCCACGGCCGCAACCTCTCCGACGCGGAACTGCAAGCCCTCAAGCAAAACGGTGGCGTGCTGCAGACAGTGGCCTTCGCGAGCTACGTGAAAGGGGATGCAGAGCGCGATGAGTTCGTGACCAAGACGCGCCTCGAACTCGGGGTCGACCGTCCTGTGGGTGCACCCCCGGAAGCCAACGGGGTGACTCGCAAGAAGCGTGAGGAACTGCGGGAGCGCGTGCGGGCGTACGACGCCACGGCACAGCGCGCCAACGTTTCCGACTTCGCCGACCACATCGACCACGCCGTGCACGTGATGGGTGTCGAGCATGTGGCGATCAGTTCTGACTTTGACGGTGGCGGCGGCATCGAGGGTTGGGACGACGCCAGCGAGACGTTCAACGTGACCCTCGAACTGGTGCGCCGCGGCTACAGCGACGAGGAGATCGCGAAGTTGTGGTCGGGCAACACCCTGCGCATCTGGGAAGCCGCGGAGCGCGTGGCCAAGGAACTCGCAGGCAGCAAGTAGACGCCGAACGCGAGGAGCGGGCCGCCATCGAGTGCAAGCGGAAGGTTGCCAACAGGCCGGGCGAGTTTTGCAGGTGCGGGGAGTCGATCGGATTCCACAACAGGATCGCCTCGCCGCCTTTCAGGGAATGTGTCAGACTCCATCTCCCCTGGCGAACCCTTGGCAGCGCGTGAACGCGGGAGTCATCGACGGATCGGGATCCTCGACCTACCACCACACGATTCCAAATGACGGGAACTTGAGTGGCACGATCTATCGCTACTACCAAGGTTGGATGCGTTATCTAGGAACCAATGGCGGGTCCTTCTCGAACTTTGTTCCGATCGACGTCTTGTAACGCGATGCCCTTGTGCAGACGCCGGCCCCAGGATTCCTCCTGGGGCTGGCGTCTATTTTTTGGAGAACGGAAAGCTCCCCGGGCCGAGCGCGCGCTTCGAAGTGGAACGCCGCGAACGGATCGATTCAAGCGCAAGGCCGCTGCGCAGGGGATTCCGAGCATGCCCTGTCCAAACCGAGCGCCCGGCACGTACCTTAGAAACCATGAAAGCCACCTGGAATGGAGCCTTGCTCGCGCAGAGCGAAGCGACCGTCGTCGTCGACGGCAATCACTACTTTCCCCCGGGGTCCCTCGCTCGCGAGCACTTCGCGGAGAGTGCGACACGCTCCACCTGACATTGGAAGGGTGAAGCCCGCTACTACGACGTGCTCGTAGGCGACAAACGCAATCGCGACGCCGCTTGGTACTACCCGGACACGGATCCGCGGGCGGAACACATTGAGGGCATGATCGCTTTCTGGAAAGGCGTGGTCGTCGAGTAGGACTCCGATGCCCAGCCAGAGAAGCGAGTTGGGACTATTGGCAAATCGACTCATGAATAGAGCAGGCTAGCGACCGCTTCTTGTGTTCTTGGCCAACGCAGGATGGCCCGCTGTCTCAACCGACGACTCCAATCCACGCAAGCGAACCGGAGTCAGGTTGAGCGCTGGTTATGGCAACCAGGTCACGGTCCAGGCGTTCGAGAAGTTGAAGCCCGTTCCGGAACAGCTGTTCTGGGGATCTCGGTACCAGAACTGGTAATTGGTGGGTACGCCGATTCCGTAGCACGAGGCACCGAAGGAACCGCCGAGGAAGTGGCTGAAGGTCGTGCTGCCATTCGCAGTGACTTGAACCTGGGAACGAGCCGAGTTGCCACCTGTGCACAAGAGGCCGTCCCCAACGGGGTTGCCGGCAGAACCGTTCAATTGGTTGGCGCCGCGCAAGATCAAGCCTGGCTTGGCGCCGGGAAGGCCCGAGGCGTGCAGTTGAAAACTGTCGTTCGAGAGCAGAGCCGAGCCCGTGGCGCCAAGGAGGGCCCCTTGCGTTCCGCTAGAGTTCGCACAGCCTTCGCCCGCGTTGCCCGTTGCCCCGCACGGACAATTGGACGCGACGCTATCCCCGAAGCAATAGGCTTGCCCCGCGCCACCTTCCATCTGCAATCCGTAGGCGCCGACATTGGGGAAGGAGGTCCCGCCGTCCTGCACGAGCACGCTGTAGGTTCCGGTGGTGGGGGCGATGAACGCAACCTGCGCAGACACAGCGCTCGAGTGAGTTCCGATTTGGGACCCAGTGGGGCCGTAGACGGTGACACTCGGGTCCAGTGGCGAAAGGGCAGACTCGGTGGCCCGCACGACCACAGGGGCCCCAGCGTTGATGGTCATCGTGAACGTGTCCAAGTCACCAAGCGTGATCGTGCCCGAGAGGCCCGACCCCGTTGCGATTTGGCCGTGCTCATTCGCGCCGGGCAGTTTGGCGTAGTGAACTTCATAGGGGCCCGTGTTGGGGACCGCTGTTCCACCGTCTTGAACGAGCAGGGAGTAGGTGCCTGTGAGCGCCGGAACGAAAGCAATCGCGCCCACTTGGCCCCCATAACTCGAGGCGACAGACGCGCCGTTCGGGTCGTAGACGGTGATGCTCGGATCCAGGGGGCCCGGGGCTGTTTCCGCGACGCGCAGCTGAACCGTTTGTCCGGCCGCCGCTCCGAAGACGAACGTGTCCAAGTCACCAAGGGTGATGGATCCAGTGACCGTTCCCCCATTCACCAAGCTTCCATTCTCCTTGGCACCGGGGAAACTCGCAAAGTGAACCTCGTAGGGACCGGTGTTGGGGACCGACGTTCCACCGTCTTGCACCAGCAAGGTGTAGTTCCCCGAGAGAGCCGGAACAAAGGCAAGCGCGCCCACCTGGCCGCCGTAGTTCGTGCCGACCTGGGCACCCGTCGGATCGTAGACCGTGATGCTAGGATCCAATGGACCGGGAGCGAGTTCAGCCACTCGCAGCTGGACGGTTTGCCCAGCCGTCCCTGGGAAGACGAAGGTGTCGAGATCGCCCAGGTCGATGAATCCCGAGACGGTCCCGCCATTGATTAGAGCACCATGCTCGTTGGCGCTCGGCTTGCGAACGAAGTGAACCTCGTAGGGACCCGTGTTCGGTGTGGAGGTTCCTCCGTCGTTCACGAGCAGCGAGTAGGTGCCCGTCAGGGCCGCTGAAAAAGCGATTGCGCCCACTTGGCTGCCGTAGTTCGAACTGACTTGCGCGCCATTGGGGTCGTAAACGGTGATGCTCGGATCCAAAGGCCCCGGAGCGGTTTCGGCCACGCGCAGTTGAACCGTTTCCCCGGCCGTTGCGTCAAAGATGTACGTGTCCAAGTCGCCCAGGGTGATGTCTCCTGTGACGATCCCCCCGTTGACCAATGTTCCGTGCTCATTGGCTCCGGGAAAGCCTGCGTAGTGAACTTCGTACGGGCCGGTGTTCGGGAAACTTGTCCCGCCGTCTTGAATCAGGGCGGTGTACGTGCCGCTCAGAGATGGCACAAAGGCAAGCGCGCCAACCTGACCGCCGTAGTTCGTACTGACCTGCGAGCCGGTCGGATCGTAGACGGTGATGCTTGGATCGAAAGGCCCCGGTGCCGTTTCCACCACGCGCAGTTGCACCGTTGTTCCCGCCGTTGCCCCGAAGACAAAGGTGTCCATGTCTCCGAGCGTGATGTCACCATTGACGGTTCCCGCATTGATCAGAGCTCCGTTCTCATTGACGCTTGGGAAGCGCGCATAGTGAACCTCGTAGGGGCCCGTGTTGGGAGCGGAGGTTCCACCGTCCTGGACCAGGAGCGAGTAGGTCCCGCTGATCGCAGGCACGAAGGCGAGGGCGCCGACTTGCCCTCCATAGTTCGTGCCTACGGAGGAGCCCGTCGGGTCGTACACGGTGATGCTCGGGTCCAAGGGGCCCGCCGCGGTTTCTGCAACGCGCACTTGAATGCTTTCCCCCGCCACTGCGGAGAAGGTGAAAGTGTCCAAGTCTCCTAGATCGATGGTGCCTGAAACCGTTCCACCGTTGCTTAGAGTTCCGTGCTCGTTAGCGCCGGAGAAGCGCGCGTAGTGCACTTCATAGGAGCCCGTGTTTTGCACAGATGTACCCCCGTCATCGACTTCTGCCGTGTAGGTTCCCGTCAAGTTGGCCACCAGGCCCACAGCTCCAACGAGAGTTCCGTAATGGGTGGTCACTTGGTCCCCGTTCGGGGCACGCACGGTGATTCTCGGGTCAAGGGCGCTGGGACCCGTGTCCGCCACCCGCAGTTGCGCGGTTTGACCTGCCGACATCTGGAAGGTGAAGATGTCCACGTCTCCCGCTGGCGAAATGGATCCAGAGACGATCCCGCCGTTGACGAGGGCTTGTGCGCTGGCTGCCGGCGCGGCGAATCCGACAAAGGAAAGCAGTGCGACGGCGAGGCTGCCGCGCCTTGTCCTTGCTGTTGAGCACAGATACGTAGTTGTTGATCTCACGGGTTTGATTCCTGGAGTTCTTGGGGACTTCGAACGGAAACGCATAGAGAGAGCAACGCGAGTGGGCTCGGCTCCTGCGACGGTCCCTGAAGAGGTGAGAGATCTTTCTTATCCCACGGCATTCCCGCGAAAAAGAAAAATTGGGAAGGGGGACTTGAGAGGTGCCGGGCCAAAAAAACAATCGCTCAGCGCGCTGCCCGAAGGCGGCCACGCTGAGCGATTGGGTGGGGGGGCTCGAAGCGCCCCAGCAGCGGGATCCCGCTCGAACTTACGGTCGCTCGAAAGCTCCCATGTCCGTGAGGGGCGCGTTTCCCGTTCCTGTGTCGAGCGCGTTGGGATCGTCCACACGGCGCGCTGCGCCCAGGAGGTCGAGTGGCGCAAGCTCCAGGTAGTCGAAGTCGAAGTCCACGTCCAAGGCATCGGGAAGCAGCAAGGGGTTGGACCCCGCGTCGGCGCAGGGGGAGCCTGCTCCCAAGCGATAGTCGCCCATTGCAGGATTGGCGAAGAGCGGGTCCGCAGCCAACAGCATCTCGGTGGTCAGGGTTCCGTTGTGGACCGCGATGGAAGCGAGCCCGAACTCCACGTCGCAGTGCGTGACGTGGATGGTTCCGCTAGGATTCGATGGGTTGCCTGCGTGGTGGATGTTGGTTCCTGCAGAGCTCGCGTTGCCCCACAGAATCGAGTTTTGAATCACGATCTCTGGCTGGTGCGTGGAGTAGATTGCCGCGCCCTTTTCCCCAGCTCCCGTAGCGCTGTTCTTGCTGAGAGTCGAGCTGGTGAGGACCAGCTTGGTCCCCCCAGCGAAGTTCTCGAGGACGTTGATGGCGCCACCTTGCAGGCTGCTGTTCGCCAGGAAAGCGCAGTTGTCGACAACGAGCTCTCCCTGCTCCAGGGTGATCGCGGCTCCGCTTGCTGCGTTGTTGTTTCTGAAGACGCAGCGATCCATGCGGCTGCCACCTGGGGCGGAGTACAGGCTGATGGCGCCACCGCGAGCTCCGGCCGTGTTGCCGCCAAAGTTGCAGGTCTTCGCAAGGATCCGCCCAAAGGAGCTGATCGCTCCACCCGAGAACGAGGCTGTGTTGCTCTGGAACTCGCAGTCCGTCAGATTCAACACTCCAGAGCTTTGGACCGCTGTGACGGCGTTCAGGCGGAACACGCAATCCTCGAGGGTGCTTTCTCCACCAAGCAAACGCACGGCAGCGATGGCTTGGTCTGCGTTCTTGATGGTGAGTCCGCGCAGAGTCGCGCGGCCCTCGGGTTGCGTCAAGTCGAAGGCCATGCCCAAGCCTTGCAAGTCGATGATGCAGTTCGCTGAGCCGGCGGGGCTGAAGACGGTCAACTCGCGCTCGTTGAAAAGCAGATTGCGATTGCCTGCGCCTACGTAGGTGCCGGCCGCCACGGAGATCGAGTGTCCGTCTTGGGCTGCTGCGAAGGCGGCTCCGATGGTTTGGAAGGGAGCTCCTGCACTGCCATTGCCACCACCGCTGGCATTCACGTCCACGTACCAGTTGGCGAAGTTCTCACAGGTGTCCGGCACCATGTTTCCGTTGGCGTCGGTGCTGCCCATGCATTGGATCTCGAGCACATCGTCCAAGCCATTCCCGTTGCAGTCGACCTGCGGCGCGCATTCATCGGGCCGGAAGTCGGAGTTGCAGTCCTGCGACGCTCCGGAGGTCACGTCGATCACATCGTGCGTGCCGTTGCCGTTGCAGTCGGGCCCGGACTCATCGTCGATGGCCGTCAGCAGCACCGCGCCGCCGATGGCCGTGATTTGCGTGCCCTGACGAACAAAGGCCTGAGCAGTTCGTGTGCGGTTGGTTCCGTCTGGCAACTCCCAAGCGGGCAGGAACCAATCGACGACTCCACTCGCACCGATCGTGGCGTTGCGTCCGAAATCGAAGTGAGTGGGGAAGGGCACGAGTTTGACTCCCAAGGGTCCCGTCACAAACTGAAAGTGCGGAGCACCCACAACTAGGAAAACGCGTTGGCCTGGAACTCCTTCGACTTGCAAGTGAAAGCTCTCGCCATCTGCGGCCAAGGCGCGCGGTGCGCGCAAGCTGAGTGCGCTGCCCGGTGAGTCGATCAGGGGGCCGGACGGGGAGTAGGTGTCCGGGCCGGGGGCTCCACCGAATTGGGAGCAGCAGCCGCCCGCGCCTCCTTGGAAGCTGTTGTCGATCAGCCGCGCGTTGGTGCCGAGTGCGACCCAAAGGCCCGCTCCGCCGTCACCGACTCCCGCTTGAAAGGTCGGGTCCACATCGCCCCCGTCGCCCCCTCGGAAAGTGCAGCCGGAAGCGAACAAACCGAGTCCTGAAAGGTGGGCCGCGTCTCCCGCGTCACTGCCGACGACTCCGCCGTGTCCCCCTTCGCCACCGACGAGCACGCTGTCGTAGAGCGCGATGGCCGAGTTGGTCGAGAGCAGTCCGTGGGCGCCAACTCCGCCCGTAACGTCCCAGTTGCTGTAGGAACCGGAAGCGGCACCGCCGAGGATGCGGGAATCGAGCAGAGCTAAGTCGAGGCAGTTTACGGCCACGAGCGCCGGGCCCCCGTCGGGGAAGTTGTACTGGTCGTACTCCACGGGAGCGTCGCCCAACTGGTAGTTCAGTCCACTGCCACCTCGAATCTCACAGTCGAAGAAACGCAGGGCTCCCGTGTTGTTGGTCGCTTCAATGGCGGTCTCGTGAACCTGGGGCCAACTGGGTGTCATGTCCTCGTACTTGCGACCCTGAAACTGAACTCCGCGAATCTGAATCTGCGAACTGCTGGGCAAGTTTTGAATGTGCACGGCACCGGAAACGATGACTTCCCCGTGGGGCGCACCTAGCAAGTTGAGACCCTTGCCATCCAAAGTGAATCCGTCGTAGGTCCCGGGCCCAACGAGGAGGGTGTCCCCGTCGTTCGCCGCGTCCAGTGCCCCTTGGAGGGTTGGGTGCGTGACCCCGGCCGCGGTCAAGTTGCGCACATCCGCGAGGGCCGGTTGAGCCAGCAGTCCGAGGGGGACGAGAAGGCCGAGGAGGGAGCGATTGAATGCTTGCGGGCGAGACTTCAGGGGCGGCATGCTGACCTCCATCGAGGGGAGAATGGGGTGAGTGAGTATTGTACGGGTCCTCCAGCAATCTGTAAGGAGGCCCGTGAGACCCAAGGTTGTCGCCGCAGGAAGAAGCGTTTCAGCTTTCAGCACAAAGGCGCAATCCGAGCTGGTTCTGGAAGAGGCTCTGAGGAGCACTCGACAGAGCCCATCCTTTGATTCCTGAACCGCAGCATGCTCATGCCCTTGGATTGCGCCCTGCATATCGCGGCGGAAGAGGACCCTCGGCTCCATTGATCGGGCCGCTGATGTCTGGTCCAGAGCGCGGGAGGGGGGATGGGGAGGGGTTCGCTGCCCCTAGCGCCCAGTTTCCTCAGGGCTGGGTTCGAGCGGCGGCACGGGCCCCCGGTGCACGCGAACGTAGAGATCCAAGAGGGCGTAGTACGGGGCATAGAGCTCCGTCAGACGACTCTCCAGTTCCGAGCGAGTCAGGCCAAAAACCTGAACGTGGCCTAGGGCGGGCAGCAGGACGCTCCCGTCGCGCTCCACCTCATACTTGCCGGTCCACTCGCCCGGTTGGTAGGTCTCCACGACTTCGAGCTGGTCGCCAATGCGCACGGTAATCAGCTGGGGCTCGGAACCTACTTTCATACTCTGCATCTCGGACTGCTGGTTCATCAGCTTCGCATTGAGCAGATGCAGAGCGCTTTCACGCTCGGCCACTCGCGCGCGCGCTGCGAATCCATAGCCCGTCATGGCGACGCACAAGAGCAGCAGCGAAGCGGTCAGGATCTGGTGAGTGCGTTTCTTCATGGTGAAAGCTCCTAGTTTCTGGCGCTTACAAGCGCTGATGGTCTGTTCGAAGTTGCCAAATTGTTCGATGGCTTGGCGCTTTGCTTGCTCCGGGGACAAGCCCTGGGCGATGCCCTGCTCCGTTGACATGGCCAAGTGGGCGAGCAGTTCGTCGCGGATGTCCTGCTCGAGGGCCTGGCTGGAAGGGTCGTCCGCATCAAAGGCGGCGAGTGCATCGTGGAAGGTCATCTCAAGCTCCCGTCGGGCGCAGGCCCAACACCAGTCCCATGGCTCCGGTCATTCGCTGCCAAGTCTTGGTGGCTCCCTTGAGCTGCTGCCGACCTTCGTCCGTTAAGGCATAGAACTTCGCCCGGCGCCCGTTCTCAGACTGGCCCCACTCGGCCTCGATCCAACCGTGTCGTTCCATGCGGTGCAGTGCCGGGTAGAGCGAACCCTCCTCGAGGCACAACTCCTCATGACTTCGCTCGCGGATGGACTGGATCAGTCCGTAGCCATGGTTGGCTTTGCGCGCCAGCGACTTTAGCAGCAGCAGCTGGACGGCGCCCGCTGGCAGTTCGATTCGGTTCTTGCTCATAGGCTTCTTTCCCCTTGTTGGTCTAGGGGAGGGTAGGCCTATTCCCCTAGACCGGCAAGGGGAGTCAGGGGATTTTCTGAGATCCCTAGCGCGGATGGGGGAGGCGGAACGTGCCCGCGTCCCGTCCGGACCCTCCGTGCCGGTTCGCTCGTCCGCGAGCCCCGCAGCCAGCGGCTGACGAATCCGCCCAAGCTCCCGCTTTCCAATCGATCGCAGGTCGCTGGTTCCTGGCGCTTGCTTGCAGGCTCCATTTGTTTTCTGATACCGGGCCCCCGATTCGCGTTCGCTTCCCGTTTCTTAGGTTGTTGCCACCCGTCTCCATGGGACCCAATCCACTCCGGCTACGTTGCCTGTTGTTCCTCGCTCCCGTGCTTGGGGCGTGCCCGAGCGCCGCACTTTTTGCGCAAGAACCCGCGGACCCTCCGGGGTGGTACTGGCACGGGGACAACGACCTCCCCGGATTGCCGCGCCGTATGGAGAGTCACATGCCCAACTACATCGCCTACAACGTCGATGAGGGCTACGACGGGCACGTGGACTTTCGCTTCTCCCTGAAGTACTCCTTTTTCAAGTACTCACGGCCCTACAGAAACGCTCGACTCGCCGACCGCATCGTTCCCCATGCGGCGTTCACGGCACGCATGTCCCAGTTCATCGGAACGCAGGACTCGAGCCCCGTTCTTGGACGTCGATTCAATCCCGAACTGTTCCTACGTTTCTGGAGCCCCAACGCGGAGGACTACTTCGACTTGGCCTACGGCCACGAATCCAACGGGCAGAACATCAACGCAGGCGAGGAGTATCGCGCCAAGCAGGACAGCTTGGTGGCTGATGGAGATGACATCGCCCTGGCGGACAAGTTTATCAGCCGCGGCTGGGACTACGTCGGGTTCACAACGCGCAAGTCCCTGTTCAAGTGGGGAGAGGACCAAGAACCCGGCAGCCCCGCAACCAAAGAACTCGTTCTCTACGGCCGGGTGCAGTACTTCCTCGACGACGGGTTCTTCCAAGGGAAGTCCGAAGACTACTACGACTTCGAACCGGGTCCAGCGACCGAGCGCGAGCAATTCGATGGACTCAGTATGCTGCTACGCATGGACACGGGCAAGGTGACCGGCTTCAAAGTCACGGCCCAATACATCACGGGCTACGATGGGATGTTCGATCGCAGCACCGTTCGCCTGGAGTGCACTGCCAAGGACTTTGGCCTGCCTTGGTCAGATGCCTCCTTGCCCCTGACCGTTTGGTGGCAGGACGGTTACAACGCGGACCTCGCCACCTACAACCGTCAGTCGCACAGCTTCGGAATCGGCATCGAGTTCGAGTAGTTCGAGTGGCCTGCTCGCAGGCTGCTAACGCCTATGCTCCCCGTCGCTTTCGAGATTCCAACCAGGAATGGATGGCTGGTTGTTGTCGCCGTTCGCTTCGAGTTCCGCTGCCAGGGCCTTCGCCATCTGCGATTGACGGGCCGCTTGCTCGGGTGTGCCTGACTGATCCGCCAGCTCCCAAGGGTCCGAACTCAAATCGAAGAGCCGCGTCACAGCGTGCCCTTCGTGCAGGGAACGCAGCAGTTTCCAAGTGGGCGTCACGAGCGCCCTTTGATCACTTGTTACCGGTGTGCGAATCGCCGAGGTCTGGTAGGAGAGTGCGAGCTGGCTACGGATGGCGGTGACTTCCCCGCGTATCAGCGGAGCCAGGCTCCGCGCGGTGACCGACTCCGGCACGGGGATTCCCGTGAGATCACAAAGCGTTGGGAAGAGATCATGGATGTAGCACAAGGCCTCGGAACTCCGCTGCGGAACGCCGGGACCAACCAGGATCATCGGGACGCGGGCGCTATGCTCGTAGAGGTTTTGCTTGCCGAGCAGACCGTGTTGCCCGACCGCCAAGCCGTTGTCCGCGGCGTAGACCACAATCGTCTCGTCTGCTTGTCCCGAGGCTTGCAGGGCTTGCAGGATGCGTCCAACTTGTGCGTCCAGGTGCTCCATCATGGCCCAGTACCCCGCGATGTGTTCGCGAACGATCTCGGGGGTGCGCGGAAAAGGCGCGAGCTCCTCATCACGCACGTGCAAATCGCCGATCGGGAAGGGATGCTTGGGGGCGAAGTTTGGCGGTAGCGGAATGTCGCCGGGGGGATGGGTGCTGGCAAAGGGCTCGGGAGCCATGCGCGGATCGTGGGGTGCCGAGAAGGCGACGTAGAGGAAGAAGGGGTCTTGCTCGGCAGTGCGCTCTTTCAGGAATTGGATGGCCGCGTCGGCGAAAAGTTCGCTGGAGAATTTCGCGCCGATGGACTTGCTCGCCGCGGGGTACTCGCCGCTTGGGTCAAAGGCATGAATCGGCACCTTGTCGTGGTCGGACATGCCCCCGAAGAAGATCGCGTCGCCCCCGTCGAGACCCCGCTGAATGGAGCGCGGGCCGTTGTGCCACTTGCCCGTCGCAAAGGTTTCATAGCCCGCGGCGTCAAAGGTCTCGAAGAGCGTCGGGTACTCGCACTGCCCGCGCTGCTCCTGCGGAACGGACCAAAGGCTGATCATCGAGAGCGGCAGTTGCCGAAAGTGTCGCCCCGTGTGCAGCATCGCGCGACTCGGCATGCACACGGCCCCGTGCACCGACCCCGCCACGTAGGCCCGGCGAAAGGACATGCCCTTGGCCACCAAGCTATCCAAGTGCGGCGTCTTGAGCACTCCATCTCCCCAGGCGCCCACTGCATCGAAGCGTTGATCGTCTGCAAACAGGAGCACGACGTTGGGCCGCCGAGCTTCTGCCGTTCTTGAATGGTCCTCCTGCGCCACGCAGGTCCCGGAGGACAGCAGCAACAGTAGGGGCAGAATTCGGAAAAGGGAAGATTCCATTGGGGGTACTCGCAGGAGAGAACGAGGAAGGCCGTGCCAACGGAGCGCGAAGGCTTCGACGGCACGGCCCAGGATAGTGAACCCGGTTGCGATCAGGGAGTGATCGTTAGCCGCAACTCATTGGAGGTGCCGAAACTGCCAGCTCGCTCTCTTCATGAGTCGTTTCCGCTTCCGGCCGCGAACACGACAGCGAGTCGCTGGATCACTCCACACTACGCAGAGCAGCCGGTCTCCGAAGAAGCCAGCCACCCGCCGTCCAACTGGTTGACTGCGGCGAAGAGCAAGCTGGTTCGGTTGGCGGGCAAAGGTGTGCGCTCGAAGGTCAGGTTGACCGCGACCGCGCCGGCGCCGGAGGAGTTACTTTCCCCGCAGATCAAAGCACATAAGCCGCGGGGGCGCCTGACCGAGATTCTCGCTCTTGTTCTGACAGACGTACAGCAGACCGCGGGAGAGCACCAGCGGTGTCCAAGTCTCACTGGCATGAAAGAGGGCCGTGCGCTCGAGGACAGTGGTTTTCTCTTGCGTGCTCTCGATCAACACCAAGTGCCCGTTGTCTCCCAGGCACAGAAAGCGGTCTCCCCCCACATGCAGCAAGGAACCGGTGCCGACTCCCGCGTCTAGGGTGCGCTCTTCCCCGTCGATGAGGACCTGCTCCTCCCATTCGAGGTCCGTGCGCAACAGCTCCGTTCCGCTCTGCGGGTCGAGGCAAACCAAGGCACCTCCACGGTCCCGCACTCCGTCGATGAGGAACAGTTTCTTGCGGTGAACAATGGGCGTGGAGAACTCGATGCCGAGCCGTTTGGCTCTCCATGCTTGGGCCGCTTGCGCTCCCTTGTCGAGGCGTACGCCGATCGAGCCTGTGCTGTACTTCGAGGTCAAGAACACGCTGGAGTCCACCACTACCGGGTTGCAGCCATTCACCGACTCATAGGTTCGGCTACGGAAGGGGAAAGAAGCCACCATCTCGCCTTGGGCCGGATCGAGAACGAGCAGCTCACCGCGCGGCGGGCGCGACTTTCCTCCTGTGAGCACGAAGAGACGATCTTCACCATGAAGCGGTGCGAGCATAGGGGAGGCGCAACTCATGCCGCCCTGGGATTTCATTCCCCACACCAGCTTCCCACTGGTCTTGTCGAAGGCCGCAACCGTAGGGCCCTGGGGGGCGCCGAGGTTGATGATGATGTTGTCGCCCAGCAGCAGGGGACTGCTGACGACGCCGAAGAATTGTTCTTCTAGCTCGAACTCCTGCTTGAGGTCGCGCTTCCACAGCACCCGGCCCGTGCTCAAGTCGAGACAGTGGAAGACGCCTTCCACGCCGTGGATCCAAACGCGCGAGCCCTCGATGATCGGGGTCGAGCGCGGGCCTGCGAAGGACGGGTACATCGGCGTGTGCTCGGCGCTGTACGCGTAGCGCCAAAAGCGCTTGCCCGTCTCCGCATGCAGGCAGTCGATCCATGTCTGCGCGGCCGGTCCTTGGTGCGAGTAGATCAAGCGCTCCCCTTGAACCACCGGCGAGCTATAGCCTGGACCCCGTTGCATGGACCACACCAGGCTGGGACCGCCAGTTGGCCAAGTCGTGAGCAGTCCGCTCTCCCTGGACTTTCCATCGCGCCGGGAACCCTGGAAGCTAGGCCAGTCTTCTGTCTTTGCTTGGGCGGAAAGCGACTTGGCGGGCGCGCCGGAAAGCAGCTCGGTGTAGCTCGAAGCAAGCGGCGCATCCATTGGCTCCAAGGTCAGAAGCTGCGGCACGGCGGGGTCTTTGAACTGAGCCTGGGCTGTGGACCCGACTAGGAACAACAAGGCGAAGGAAAGGCGCATGGCAAAGGAATCCGGGGGTGGAGGGGCGGGGCTAGCCAAGGTACTCGCTGTAGCCCTGCGGTCGTCGAATTGTTTGGCTCCGGCGCCGGGAGCGCTTCGTGCTCAAGGGGCGCGAGCCTGTCGTTCTCGGTGCGAGCAACATTGTGCGGGCGTTGCCCAGCGCAGGCCGCTAGGCTGTTCACTCGACCAAGCGGCCTTGTCGGGTGGACCTGCAATTGCGTTGACGCTTGGTACTGAAGGGAGCGACTCGCGCGTGTTGAAGGGACGAGACCGGTGAAAGCAATCTTAAAGCAGTTGGCCCGCGAAGTCGCTTGGGCCCCGATAACGGTCTTTGTGGCCCACGAGGTGGCTGGCGGCATCTTTGGCCATGAGCCCTACGTGGATCCGGTCATGCACTTCCTAGGAGGAGCGGCGATGGCCTACTTTCTACGTCGTGTCGCGAAGTTAAGCCCTCGTTTGTTGGGAAGTCCCTCCGCCCTCGCCCTGGACTTGTTGGCCTTCGGAATGACTGGCTTCGTCGCCATCGTTTGGGAGTTTGGAGAGCTCGGCTCCGACATCTTCTTGGGAACGAACATCCAGTTCAGCGCTGCCAATACTTTGCGTGACTTGGGGCTGGGCTTGGGCGGGGCAGTCCTCGCGCTTCTGATGCAAGCGCGCGCCCCGTGGGTCCTCTGATTGGGATTCGTAAAAGACCGTGGGGGGGCCTCGAGCGCCTTGCCCGCTTTGTTCGCATCATCTAGAACAAGGCGCAATGAAGCTGCGCCTCGATCCCGAAAGTCCCGTTCCGCTCTATCACCAAATCGTGGTGGCCATGCGCTATCGCATCGCAACGGGCGAGTTGAAGCCGGAGCAACTCCTGCCGACCGTGCGCGAGGCGTCCGCGGCCTGGGGCGTCAACATGCACACGGTGCGCCGCGCTTACGGGGAGTTGGCCCAGGAGGGTTTGGTGGAATCCCGGCCGGCGAAGGGCACCCGCGTGCTGCGTGCGGCCCCGTCGAGCGCTCACTCGGGCTCTGCCCTGGCCAGCTTCCTGTCCGAAACCGTGCGCCGCGCATCCGACGAATTTGAACTTTCTCCCGGGGAGCTCGCCACTTTGGTGGGGGGCTGGTCCGCGCCGCGCAAGCCCGGCGGGCATGTGGTGCATGTGCTCGAGTGCAATCAGTGGCAGTGCGAACGGCACGCGACGGAAATCGAGGGGGCTTGGAATGTGGAAGCAGCGGCCTGGCCTTTGGGCAGAACAGGCGATCCTCCCCCGGGCCAATGGGTGGCCACCTACTTTCACTACAACGAGATTCGTCGGCGCTGGCCCCTGCTTCTGCCGCAGATCTACTTCGTGGGAGTGCGTCCCACCGCAGAACTCGCCGAGCAGTTGCTCGCTCGCAATTCAAAGGGCAAGCGCCAAGGGGTGCTGCTTTGCGAATTCGACGAGGCCTCGGCCAAGAACATCGCCGCCGACTTGCTCGCTTCCTTGCCCGCCGGTCGCTTCGCCGTGGAGACACGAGTCGTTGAGCGCGCCGGGGAGGCACTGGAGTCCAGCCGCTCGCGACGCCCGGTGCTCTTCGCTCCTCGGGTCTGGAATGCGTTGAGCGAAGCCGAACGACGGGACCCACGGGCTCATGTCGTCGACTATTCCATCCTCCGTGAAGACTTGCAGGCCCTCGGTGAGTACTTCGCCTGGCCGCGCGCGTCCCGCCGTCATCGAACCGTTTCCAATTGAGCCCATGTCCATTCTGTTGAGCAGCCTTTGCGTCCTTCTTGCATCACCGGCACTGCAGGCGTCGGGCGCTGAAAGCCTGAACAACGGATCGGGTTGGTCTCTCGCGACCCTCGACTTGGAGTTGTTCATCGTTCCCGAGGAACCGGAAATCCTCTACACGGGCAGCATGCTCCTGACTTTGGAGGCGGAGCGCTCCCAGGGCCCCGACATTCTGTTGAAGGGCGCGCTCGCCAAGCGCATCGCGTTTATGGAAGCGGAGGGCGCCCAATCCAGTGAGCCGCGGCGCTTCGAGCACCAGGAGAAAGCGGGTGTTGTTTCTCTGCGTTTCCCGGAAGCCTTGGAACGGGGTGCGCAGGTTCGCGTTGAGTTCGAGTACATCGGCGCTTTGCAGGAGGGCCAAATCTTGATCGGAAAGTCGATTGCCCTGGCTTCCTGGGTCGAAGCGTGGACACCCTGGCCGCGCCCCGCTGCCGAGCCCTACTTCTCAGCCGAGGCCACACGCGCGCCTGGGACCACCACCTTGCACATGCCTCCCGATTGGTACGGAGTGAGCAACGGTCGTCGCGTGCAGCGGGTTGTGGATGAGGACGAAGCGCTTGAAACCTGGCACAGCGAACAGGCCACTGCCCGCTCCTTCTGCGCGGGCCCTTACGCAGAGACGCGCTATTCGGTCGAGGGCCGCGAGGTCACCGTCTATTTGTTGGAGGACAAGCCCGTGCCCGCCATCGAACAGGCCAAGAGCTTGGCTCAAGCCTTGGATGCCATGGAGGAACACTTTGGCCCGTACCCCTACCCGAACTACGCGATCGCCGAGGTCCCCATGGAGCGCGGTGAGTTTGGCGCGTCCTCGGAGCAAGGCTTCATCATGGTCAAGCCAAACTTCCTCGACCACGCAGGGGGCAATCTCGCCTTGTTCGCCCACGAAGCGGCCCACGGTTGGTGGGGCAATCTAGTGGGGCAGCGGGGTCTGGGTAGCATCCTCTGTTCGGAGTCCCTCGCGCAGTACGGATGCGTGATCGCGATCGAAGCCCTGGAGGGGCGCGCGGCAGCGACGGAGTTCCTGCGTTTCTCGCGGGATAGCTACATCCCTATGCAGTCGGCTCGCGGCTACTTTTGGTTGGCTCGCAATGGCTTTGACATGCCCCTGTCACAAATGACGAGTGGGGGTCACATGCACACCCTTTCCGACTCCAAGGCGACCTGGGTCTTTCACATGTTGCGTGAGCGCATCGGAGACGAGCTCTTCTTTGGCACCCTGCGTCGCTTGCTGGGCAAGTACGGAGGGTCGACCATGAGCCTGGACGATCTGCGCGCGGAGTTCATCGCAACGGCTCCGGCGAGTGCGCACGTCACGCTCTTCTTGGAACAATGGCTCGATCGGGACGGAGCTCCCATCTTGGAAGCCTCTTGGAGTTCCAAGGAGACTGGCTTCGAGCTTCTGATCCAGCAGGTTCAGGAGCAGGAGCCCTATGACTTGGACTTGGACGTGGAGCTGTCGATTGAGGGAGAGGAGCCTCGACGGGAACGCATTCACTTGGGCAGTCGCGCGACTCGGATCCCGTTTCCGGGGAAGCCGCCCACGGCGGTCGTGCTGGACCCGGATCATCGACTGTTGATCTGGCACCCCGATTATGGGGACCGCCCGGGCTCCGCGGTGAAGTGAGATCGGATCGGCCGGACCTGGTTCTGGGAACCCGACTTGGTTGACGGTACCTGACCTGATTGAGAGTGCCTGCGCTGATCGGGTTCCGAGGGGAGGGGCATGTGTGGCGATTGTGGCCGTTTTAGCTGCGGGGGGGTGTCGACAGCACGTTGCAGGTGCCCGTGGGACTGCCTCGCTATTCAATACAACACTGACTTGGCATTCCTGCTAAACCCTTGGTAGTCGGCGGGGTACTTGTAGTTGCCGGTGGAACACCCCATGTCCCCGGAGCCTTGTGCGCCTCCAGCGCGCGATCCAATCGACTCTCCCCCCTCACTGCCTCAAGACTGCCATGACCTCCGAACACACTCCCGAGAAGAAACCCATTGGAAGGCGCGACCTGCTGCTCAAAGGAGGCCTGGGCCTCGGCGCCCTCGCTGCTGGCGGACCCGCTTTCGCTTCCGGCTCCAATCAATCGCAGCTGGACCGAGCTGCAAGTGCCGAAGCCTCCATGCGCGCCGAGGCGGAAAGCCTCATGGTGGGCGGCTGCACCCTAACCCCCAGTGATGTGCAGGGTCCCTTCTGGATCAACTCCGCGATGCTTCGTCAGGACATCACGGAAGGGGTCTTCGGCTTGCCCTTCACCTTTTACATCAAGCTCGTGGACGCCGCGACTTGCGCGCCGATCGTGGGAGCGGTTGTCGATGTTTGGCATGACGATCCCGATGGCAAGTACTCCGGTTTTGCGAGCGAGGGAACCGCGGGGCTGACCTACCTGCGCGGCATCCAAATCACCGGCTTGGATGGCATGGTGCGTTTTGAGTCGGTCTACCCCGGTTGGTACACCGGGCGCACGCCGCACTTGCACTTGAAGATCAACCCGAACGCCGGCTCGGAGCTGACGACTCAGTTGTACTTCCCGGAGGAAATCTCCACCCGAGCCTACCTGCTGCCGCCCTACGACACCCACGGCCCGAGTCCGGTGGTGAACTCCACCGATGCCTTTTTCAACCCCGACTTGTTGATGCGCATGCGCACTCCCACCGGGGGCATCACGCAGCTGATCGCGGGCAAGCGCATCGCGATTCAGTAGACCGACAATTGGGGGCGACCGTTTCTGGTCGTGGCCCCATCAGCGAGCAAGTGCCGTCCATCCGCAGGAGCAGCTGAGCGGCACTTGCTCGTTGATGGGTGGCAAGCGCCAACTGTCGGGCAGGCACCGCTTGGTGGGCAACCACAAGCTGCGCAGGGCCGGGTGCTTTGAAATGACGTATACTGCGCCCCATGCAATGGCCTGACCCCGAATCTTTGCGCTGCTTTGTGGCGGTGGCCGCGCACCTCAACTTCCGAGTGGCGGCCAATTCCGTTCACCTCTCCCCGGCCGCTCTCGGGCAGCGGGTGGCGCGACTCGAAGAGATCTTCGGGGTACGCCTGTTCGAACGCACCACTCGCAAGGTGCTTCTGACAGAAGCGGGGGCGCGGATTCTGCCGGCGGTGAAGGCGTTGCTCGATCAAATGGCCGATCTGCAATCGATCGCTAGGGAAGGGGACGGGCCGGGTCCTTTTGAGCTGGTGATTGGAACGCGCTTTGAATTGGGATTGTCGTGGATCGTTCCGAGTCTCACCAAGCTCAACGCCGCGCGGCCCGAGCGCAGCTTGCACCTCTCCTTCGGGGACAGCGGGGACATGTTGACTCGCTTGGAACAGGGCAGTGTGGATGCCTCCGTGACTTCCGCCCGGGCGATTCCAGCGGGGATGCGCTATGAAGCCTTGCATCCGGAGCACTATTGCCTGGTGGTGTCGTCGAAGCTCGCTGAGGCTCCGGGGTTCGATTCGTGTTCTTCTTGGGGGGAGTTGACCCTTCTCGACCTCAGTTCGGACCTGCCCCTGTTTCGCTACTTTCACGATACAGATGAGGCGCTGGATCCCTGGAGCTTCCCGCGCATCGAATACCTGGGGACCATCGCCGCGGTGCTCTACCGGGTGCTCGAGGGCGCCGGGGTTGCCGTCTTGCCCCGCTATTTCGTGAAGCACCAAATCGCCGATGGCAGCCTGACGGAACTGGCCGGAAACGATTCCCTTGGCAGCGAAGCCTTTCGCCTGATCTGGCACGAGGGGCATCCTTTCGAATCCGAACTAAAAGAGCTCGCCGCCGAGCTGCGACGCATTCCCCTGACCTAATAGTTCCAGGCCGAACCCCATGACCAACGAACGCCTCTTTCACTTCGCCTTGGCAGCTGACTGGGAGGCTGC
>CALCXM010000039.1 GCA_937905825.1 uncultured bacterium | reverse complement strand
CTGCTGCACAGCGCGGAGCCGAACTTTCTTTCGGCTCCGCGCTTCTCGTATCCCGTATCCCGCTCGCCGAAAATGATGCTCAGCAGTTCTGTCCTAGGGCACGGTGGCTTGGTTCAATACCCACGTGCAAATGGCCTTCAATCGTGCTTGTCGGGGAATTGGGCTAGGACTTGCGTTCCTGGGAGCCTTGAGTTGCGGGCCAGCAAACCCCCAGGGGGAACGTCAGTTCCGTCTCGAGCAAATGCGTCCACGGCCCTCGGCTCGCTCGGGCGTGTACTTGAACGAGACCCTGGTGTTTCATTTCTCTGCGGACATCGATCCCGCATCGGTGACGCGCGAAAGTCTGGCCGTTCGGACGGTGGAAGGATCCGTCGAGGCGGCCGGTCGCTTTGAGGTGGAAGGCAACTGGGTTCGTTTCTTGCCGGACCTGGGGCTTGCTCAGGATCTTTCCGATGGCGGACTGAAGCCTGGAACCCGCTACAAGGTCGAGCTGCTTGGATTTCCCGCACCGGACGGCTTGCGCTCCGCAGCGGGCGTGCCCTTGTCCCACGGCTCGCTGTTCCATTTCGAGACGGCTGCCTTGACCGATCCACCGAGCCAGATGTTCGAGGAACGAGCTCCGGGGCGTCGATCTGGCTTGTCTCTTGCGACGGACACGATGCGGCCAGAGCAGTCGATTTTCCTGACCTCTGAGGAGCCGATCGATCCTTCGACGCTCGTGGATGGAGAGTTTCTGTTTCAACCGCTTCATGGGGCGCGCAGCGAAGCCGTTCCCCTGGATCCGATCCTGCGCGAGAATTCGCATCAAGCCGGTGCGCGCCTGGAGTTGCGACCCCGGCGTCGCCTGGGGCCTGGGCAATACCGGATGGCCCCAGACCTGTCCATTTCGGCCCGGGACTTCGGCGGCAACTCGCTCTGGATCCCGGCCCGGGTCAGTCAATGGGCTTCAGTTCAAGTGCGTGAGGCCGGAGAGAACCAGGAGGCCTGGGTGGAGTCCTTCTTGACCTCGCGTCTGCGTTCGCCCTTGGTGGTCCCAGACGTGGATGGCGCTGCTCACTGGCGCCAGGACGGAACCGTGACGGTTCGTTACCCCGCAGCGGCGGGAAGCGGGCGAGAGGGTCATGTGCAGTGGGGAGGGAATGAAGGGCGCACCGACCTGCACGCCATCAGCATTCACTTAGCCGATGAGTCGGAAGTCGTGCTGAGCGCCCTGCCTGAACTGGTGATCGTCCGAACCCAAGGCAAGTTGACCCTCGACGGCACGCTCACCCGTCGTTCCGGAACGGCGGATGGGATGCGCTTCGAGCGCGGGACGCGGCTGTCCGATTGGCTGCTCGATGCCTCGCGGCGAAACCTGGGCTGGACCGTGCTCGTGGCCGGGGGCGACCTGGTGGTCAACGGGGAGATTCAAGTGGACGGCCCGTTGCTTCTGGTGGCTGGCGGTCGCATCCGCGTGACTGGCAAGGTCCGGGCTCAAAACCTCGAGGTGTGGTTGGCGGGCAGCCCCGTGGGAGCCGGCCTCGACCCCACCGCCAGCGAGGCCTTGATCGTGCTCGATCCGCCCTTGGACAATCCTCTGGTGGAGCCCCTCACATTCGCGGTCCTCTCAGGGCCTATGCCCCCGGCCGGCGGAGTCATGCGCTGGGGACGGGCGGAGGTCCAGGGGGAGGCGCGCAATGGGCGGTTCCGAGTGGAATACCTCCCTGCGGCCCTTCGCCCGGGAGAGCCAAAATCGGAATGGGGGTTGGTTTCCTCTCCCCGAGATCTGCTTTCAGCC
Source organism: uncultured bacterium (assembly GCA_937905825.1). GTDB lineage: Bacteria > Planctomycetota > UBA1135 > UBA1135 > JABACD01. Next base: position 135,562 of record CALCXM010000039.1, on the reverse strand, counting down.
CCCGCCTTGCGTTTGTTGCTCTCCTTGACCGTGGAACCTGCCGATCGAGGGAGCCGGGCCCGCCTCAAGTGGGACCCACCCGTGATCGATGATGTGCGGCTCCAGTGGGAGCCGGGAAACCGCTGAGCCCCATGCCCCCCGAAATCTTCACCCTCTGGATTGGCCTGACCGGGCTGTTTGTGGGCTCGTTCCTGAACGTGGCGATCTATCGCTATCCCCTGGAGAACGTCACGGTTTCCAACCCGAAGCGCTCGCGCTGCCCGCAGTGCAAGCATGGGCTCTCCTGGTACGAAAACGTGCCCCTGTTTTCCTGGATGATCCAGCTCGGGCGCTGCCGGCATTGCAAGGGGACGATCCCCTGGCGCTACCCCTTTGTCGAGGCCCTGACCTGCGCTCTCTGGCTGCTCGCGTTTCATGTGGCCGGGGGCATGCAAGGCTGGGCTTTGGGGGCCATTTACTGCCTGGTGCTCTCCGCGCTCGTGGTGGCGACCTTCGTGGACTTCGATTGTCTCGAGATCCCGGACAGCGTCTCGATCGGTGGCATGCTTGTGGGCCCGATCCTGAGTTTCCTGGTGCCCGAGTTGCACGTCCATTCCTGGCTGGCCTACCAGTTTGGGGACGAGGTCCTGTCCGCGGCGGGGAATCCAGAATTGACCCGTTTCGGTGCCCTGGTGGCCTCCTTGGCGGGGGCCGGCGCGGGCTGGGGGATCCTCTTCGCGATTAGCTGGCTGGGAGCCCGGGCCTTCGGCAAGGACGCCATGGGATTTGGCGATGTGAAGCTGCTCGGTGCCGGTGGTGCCTTCGTGGGGCCGGGGGGGGCGCTGCTGGTCCTGATGCTGGCCTCGGTCTTCGCGTCCGTCGCCGGGGTGCTGAATATGCTGCGGTTTTTCATTCTCGTGCGGGGTCGGGCTCGGCGGCGCGGCGTTCCTAAGTCCATTGGTAAAGCACTCTTCGTGGCGCGCATTCTTGGGCGATACCTGCCCTTTGGCCCGTATCTCGCCGTGGGCATTGGAATTGTCCTTCTGTATTGGAATGATGTGTTGGGGCTCCTCTTGCGGGGAACCCATTAGGGCCTAACGACGGGCCATTTCCGCGAGGGCGACGCCCTCAAACATCACGATACGCGGGCGCCCAACGGGCCCCCGAGGAGCCGGACTCTTGAAATCACTCAGCGCACAATGGCAGCGGTCCCTGGGACTTATCTTGGTAGGAATGACCCTCTTGGCGACCTCCTGTACAAGCCCTGACCAATACCGCAAGGCGATCGAGGATCGGGACGCAGAGATCACCCGCTTGCGCCAGGAACGTTCCATGTTGAAGAGCGAGGGCAACCGTCTGGCCATGGAGCTGTCCGCTACCGGCGCTCAGTTGCGCGAGGCCAGCATGCAGCTCAAGCAAGCGCCCGTGGCCGCTCCCGAGCGCAATCAAGCCTTGGCCCAGGAGACCGGTCTCTCCAAACTCGGCGTGGGCTACGCCAGCCGGGACGGGGTGACGGTGATCACGATTCCTTCCAAGATCAGCTTTGCATCGGGCAAGATTGCACTCTCCACTGAAGGCAAGGCAGCCCTCAAAGAGGTGGCTAGGGTCTTGCGTCGCAACCACTCTGGATCGACCTACTCGATCGAAGGTCATACGGACACGGACCCGATTTCCAAGTCCAAGTTTACGAACAACCGGGATCTATCGCTTCAGCGCGCCACCGCGGTGCTGACCTACTTGGTGGAGGACTGCGAGGTTGCCGATGACAACTGCGTGGTCGTTGGCCATGGACAGTATCGCCCGCTGAACTCGGGCACGAGCGACTCAGCGAAGGCACAGAATCGTCGAGTGGAAATCGTGGTCTACGAAGGCAGTTGATCTCGTGGAACGCGCTCCCTCAGTAAGGGGCGCAAGTGAATGAAAAGCCGAGTCGTGCCCCAAGCGAATGGGGGGCACGCCTCGGCATTTCTGTGGCAATAGGCCTGCGGGGGGGGAGGGCTCGATCGCCGTCATTTCATTTCTCGCTGTATCGGGACCGCGGGGTTAGGATGGGGGGTGCGCCGCGCGCAGGACCTAGTGGTTCCTTGCGCGGAGCCTTCCAAACCCGATTTCTCCCTCCCCTCTCAAGCACAGATGAGTACCGGCATTCAGTCCATTCGCAACATCGCGTTCGTTGGCCACCCCTCGTCCGGCAAGACCACCTTGGTCGATGCCCTCGCTCACCGGGTGGGAGCATCAAATAGGAAAGGGTCGGTGGCTGATGGAACCAGCATCTGCGACACGGAACCAGAAGAACACGACAAACGGCACACCCTGCAGATCGCTGTGGTGCAAGCTGAGTTCGACGATCATCGCTGGACGTTGATCGACACACCAGGGTATCCGGACTTCATCTCCGAGACCCAAGGAGCCATGTTCGCCTCGGACTTGGCCTGCGCTGTGATCAGTTGCACTAGCGGCGTGACCTTCAACCTCAGGAAGAAACTGGAGAGGGCCCACGAACTTCATCGGCCCAGGGCCATTGTGGTCACCCATCTCGACGCGGAGAACGCGAACTTCGACGAGACGGTGCAGACGATACGGGACGCGATCGGTGAGGTCTGCGTCCCGACTTTATTACCGGACGGCAACGGCGCGGCCTTCACAGCCGTCAAGCGCACCTACGAGGTGGAAGACTCCTCCTGGCGCCAGCGCTTGATGGATCGCGTGATGGACGCCTGCGAGGATGAGCAGCTGCTCGAATCCTACCTAGAGACGCAAACGTTGACCGAGGAGCAGCTCGAACTGCTCATGCCCCACGCCATCGAGAAGGGGGCCTTGATTCCGATCTTGGTGGCCAATCCGCAAAGCGGACTCGGCGTGGAGAACATCTATGAATTCTTCCGGCGCTTTGCCCCGTCACCTACGGAAGCGGAGATCGAGGACGATGCCGGGGTGAAGGTGACTCCCCAAGAGGATGGCCACCTGGTCGCCACCGTTTTCAACGTCAAGTCCGATCCCCACGTGGGCAAGGTCTGCTTGGCGCGCATCTGGAGTGGCAAGCTGGGGGACCACGACCACATTCATGGCCCGGGAACCCACAAGCCGGAGAAGCTCGGCGGGCTCTACCACTTGGTGGGCAAGACGCGCGAGGCGCTCAAGGCTGCTGGTCCGGGGGACATCGTGGCCTTCTCGAAGGTCGAGCACATCGGAGTCGGGGAAGCCATCAGCAACGAGGAAGGCGCGCCGAGGGTTGTGACGGCTCCCGAGGCACCCAGCCCAATGGTTTCCATGGCGGTCTTTCCCAAGAGCCGCAACGATGAACAGAAGATTGGCGAGGCCCTGCGCAAGCTCGTGGAAGAGGATCCGACTCTGACCCTGACCAACGACTCGCAAACCCACGAGCTGGTGGTCAGCGGCATGAGCGACTTGCACTTGCAGATCCTTGAGAGCCGCTTGAAGCGTCGCTTTGGCGTGGAGATCGAGACCAAGCTGCCGCGCATCGCCTACCGCGAGACGGTGACCAAACCGGCAGAAGCGCATCACAGGCACCGCAAGCAATCCGGCGGCCGCGGTCAATTCGGGGAGTGCTACATCCGTGTTCGGCCCCGGGAGCGGGGTGAAGGCAACTTGTTTGTGGACAAGGTTGTGGGGGGCGCCATTCCGCGCAACTTGATCCCCGCCGTGGAAAAGGGTTTCGTGGATGCCTGCCGGACCGGGATCCTGACCCACAACACGGTGGTGGACGTGGAGTTTGAAGTCTATGACGGCAAGTTCCACGCGGTCGACAGCGATGAAGCCAGCTTCAAGATGGCTGCCGCCCGGGCCTTCCGCGAGGCGGTCAACGCCGCCAAGCCCGTGCTGCTGGAACCGGTCATGAGCGTCGTGATCCATGTGCCTACGGGCAACGCGGGCCAAGTGTTCTCCGACATCACCAGTCACCGTCGGGGTCATGTGGTCGACCAGCAGGCGGAAGCTGGCGGAGCGGTCACGCTGATCAAGGCTGAGGTTCCCCTGTCAACCATGCAAACCTACCACCGGGATCTAAAGTCCCAGACGTCCGGCGAAGGCAGCTACACCATGGGCTTTTCCAACTATGCCCCCGTTCCGCGGGACGAGCAGGAAAAGGTCCTGGCCACAGAAGGTCGCGTGCACGACGACGACTGATCTTGAGATCCTGCAGTCGCCCGGAGGTTCGGGCTGCTGGGCTGGGTCGCAAGGAAACGCCACCGCGTTTTTCACTCCGCATCGGGGCGAGGAACACGGTGGCGCCATTCTGTAGCCGCGCCACGGCTTGACGGCACCGAACTGCGACAGGAGGGCCTCCGCGAAAGGCCGAGGGGCAGCACCTGGAAAAACATTCCGGGTCGAGTCGTCTCATCTCCGACGGGAATGCCAGGTTCGTCTGTGGGCGGCTCAGGTTCGAAGAGCAAAAACTCCGAAGGGTGAGTCAGTTTCGCGAGTTGCTCTCACCGGAATCGGGCCAGAAAGCCGATCCGGGGGAGTGCTTATGGAGCGCAATCCCCAAGTCGAGCAACGAGCCCTAACCGAGCCAAGAGACGGAGTCGAGACGCGATGATCACAATGGACGAGCTGCTGGCGCTAATGGTGCGTCAGGGCGGATCGGACCTCCACCTATCGGTGGGAAGCCCTCCGCGAATTCGCGTGCACGGTATGTTGATGCCAGTGGAGTCTGAGAGCCTCGGGCCGGACGACACGCGTCGCCTTTCCACAAGCATTCTCAGTGCCGACCAGATCGCGCGCCTGGACCGTGACCTGGAGTTGGATTGTTCCTTCGGGCTCGAGGGCTATGGGCGCTTCCGGGCGAACGTCTTCTTCCAGCAGGGAGCCGTGGCTGGCGTGCTGCGTTCGATTCCAAGCGAGATCCCAAACTTTGAACAGCTGGGCATGCCGGTCGCAGTTTGCGAACGGATCTGTTCCTTGCGTTCCGGGTTGGTGCTCGTGACCGGCTCCACCGGTTCTGGCAAGTCGACTTCGTTGGCAGCCATGATCAACTACGTGAACCTCAATCGTCAGGCGCACATCGTGACGATCGAGGATCCCGTCGAGTTCACCCACCAGCACCGCAACTGCTTGGTCACCCAACGGGAAGTGGGGGGCGACACGCGCACCTTCGGCAACGCCCTGCGCAGCGTCTTGCGCCAGGACCCGGACGTGGTCTTGGTGGGCGAGCTGCGTGACCTCGAGACCATCGAGGCCGCCTTGACCCTGGCCGAAACCGGTCACTTGACCTTCGGTACGCTGCACACTTCGGACGCCGTGCAAACGGCCAACCGCATCATCGACGTGTTTCCCGCTCACCAGCAGAGCCAGGTGCGCACCCAGCTCTCGTTCTCCTTGGAGGCGGTCTTCAGTCAGCAGCTGCTGCCGGCTCGTGACGGACGCGGGCGCGTGATGGCCTCGGAAATCATGACCTGCAACTCGGGCATCCGGGCCCTGATTCGCGAAGGCAAGACCCATCAAATCTACTCACAGATTCAAACCGGTAGCCGCGGGGGCATGCGCACCATGGCCCAGTCCTTGGCTGAGCTCGTGCGCGCCAACCGGGTCAACGGATTGGATGCAGAGATGTCCATGAGCGATCCCAGCGAACTTCACTCCCTGTTGAAAGCGGCCTAATGGTTCTGATCTCCGGAAAAATTCGGAAGCTCCTGACCGACGCCGGTTTGGCGTCGGCGGAAGATTGGCAGGCCGCCAAAGAGCGCGGGGGCAATCTGCTCGAGAACCTCTTGAGCTCGGGTGTGGTGACGTCTGCGAAGTTGCTCGAGGCCCTCGGACGCGACTCGGGCTTGGCGCCCGTGGACATCGCGCGCATCAGCCCGGACCCCTCCGCCCTGGAAAAGCTCCCGGTGGAAACCTGTCTTGAGCGCCTGATTCTGCCGCTCTCGATCAACGCCGACGTGCTGACCTTAGCGGTTAGCGATCCATTCGATGTGCTCTTGCAGGACGACCTGCGGCGTCGAACGGACTGTCAGATTCAACAGGTGCTGAGTTCGCCGACGGATCTGAAGGCCGCTATTGATCGCGCTTACAACGCGGGATCCCGTCAGGTAGAAGATCTGCTTGAGGAGGTCTCGGGTGTCGCAGACCTAGAGGTCACCGACAGCAAGGCCCAGGAAGAAGTCGACATCACCGCCGCTGGTGGAGGGGACGACGCCCCGGCGGTCAAGTTGATCAACTTGATCTTGGTGCGTGCTCTGCAAGCCAAGGCCAGTGACATCCACATCGAACCCTTGGATCGAGGCCTCGCGGTGCGCTTCCGCGTGGATGGCAAGTTGAGCGTGGTGATGTCCCCGCCCAAGGCGCTCTTGAACGCGCTGTCCTCACGCCTGAAGATTCTGGCCCAACTGGACATCGCGGAGCGCAACACGCCCCAGGACGGCAAGTTCCAGATTCGCTACGAAGGGCGCCACATCGACTTCCGACTCTCCTTGTTGCCCGTCGTTGGTGGCGAGAAGGCCGTGATCCGAATCTTGGACGCGGGCAGCATGTCCATGGCCTTGGAGGGCATGGGCTACGAGGACGTCGCCCTGAGGCACATCGAGGAAGCCATCAAGGCGCCCTACGGAATGCTGCTCATCACGGGGCCCACCGGCTCTGGTAAGTCCACGACCTTGTACTCCTGTGTGCAGCGTGTGGCGACGCCTGACATCAACGTGACCACCGTCGAGGATCCGGTCGAGTACCGCATGAACGGCATCAACCAGGTGCCGGTGAATCCCAAGCGGGGCCTGACCTTCGCGGGCGCCCTGCGTTCGATCCTGCGTCAGGACCCGGACGTGGTGTTGGTGGGGGAGATTCGAGACAAGGAGACCGCAGACATCGCGATCAAGGCGGCGTTGACTGGGCACCTGGTGCTCTCGACTCTGCACACCAACGACGCGGCGAGTACCGTGACCCGGCTCGTCGACATGGGCATTGACCCCTTCATGGTGGCGAGCTCGCTGCTGTGCATCGGGGCCCAACGACTTGGTCGGCGCCTCTGCCCGAACTGCCGGGTGCCGGTTGACGTTCCAGGGAAGAACCTGCTGGACATGGGGTTCACCTCGGATGAGATCGACGCAGACAACCAACTCTTCCGGGCTGACCTGGAAGGCTGTCCCCGCTGCAACGGGGGCTACAAGGGCCGCTTCCCCATTCTCGAGACGCTGTTCTTTGAAGAGAGCTTGCGCCGAATGGTGATCGAAGGGTCTTCCGTACACGATCTGAAACGCAGGGCGATTGAGCAAGGAATGCTCAGCCTGCGTCGGGTCGCTTTGATGAACGCAATGCGCGGCACAACGTCCCTCGAGGAAGTGTTGCGCGTGACCATGGCCGATGAATAGGTGATGAACCGTGACTAGTTTCAAGTACGCAGCGAAAGGCCCCGGCGGCAAGACCATCGAAGGGGAAATTGAGGCTGGAGATCGTTCCGAAGTCCTCAGCGAGCTACGCCGCCAAAATTTGGTGGTGATGAGTATCGACGAGGTCGTCGCGAAGAAGGCCAAGAAGGGGAGCCTCAGCGGAGGGTCAAAGAAGCTGCGAACCAAAGGGGTCAAACCCAATGCGTCGCGCATCGAGCTGATCCTCTTCACACGCCAGTTGGCCACCATGGTCGGAGCGGGTATCTCCCTGCTCGAAGCCTTGGAAGTGCTCGCCGATCAGGCGGAGTCGCCGCCCTTCAAGGTCTGCTGTGAAAAGCTGATCAGTGAAGTGCGTGGAGGTTCTGACCTTTCCGCCGCCATGGAACAGTGCCCAAAGGCCTTCACTGAGCTCTACGTGAGCATGGTCAAGGCGGCGGAGATCTCCGGTCAAATGGACATCATCCTGGTGCGCCTCGCGGACTACCAGGAATCCACCGAGGAGCTGCGGCGCGAGATCAAGTCGGCCATGACCTACCCGGTCGTGTCGCTCTTCTTGGTGACCGCGATCACCGCTTTCCTGATGATCGGTATCGTGCCTGGCTTCCGCCAAGTGTTCGACTCCCTGGACACCGAGTTGCCGGCCTTGACCAAGTTCGTGCTCGGCGTATCCGAGTGGATGAAGGAGCAGTGGATTCTCGGCCTCGGCATCATCGCTGTCGTCAGCTTTGCCGGCTGGGTTTTCGTGCGCACGGAACGTGGAGCTCTGCTGGTGGACCAGCTGAGCCTCAAGGCACCGGTCTTCGGCCCGCTCTTCAGCAAGGTCGCCCTGGCCCGTTTCTCGCGGACCTTCTCGACGCTGATTCGCTCCGGTGTGCCCATCATGGGAACCCTGGACATCGTCGCTTCGACCGCGGGCAACCGCGTGATCTCCAATGCGGTGCTGCACTCACGGGATGCGGTGCGGGCCGGCAACATGCTGTCCGATCCGCTGTCCGAGTCCCCCGTGTTTCCGCCGATGGTCGTGCGAATGATCGCGATCGGTGAGAAGTCCGGTGCCTTGGAGACCCTCCTGGAAAAAATTGCCGAGTTCTACGACGCGCAAGTCAAGGCGTCCGTGAAGGCACTGACCAGTTTGATCGAGCCCATCATGATTTCGGTCATGGGCGTCATGGTCGGTGGCGTGGTGCTCTCCGTGTTCCTTCCGATCCTGGACGTGGTCGGAAACCTGAGCGGGCAAAAATAGTCCAGCGTGCCCTTGGGGGTCGCATGGAACGAATCAGAGAGCGGGGCACCATCGCAAGGGGTGCCCCGCTCTCTGTACTGAGCGGAAGCCTCGGTGCTCCCGGCGCAATCTAGGAAAACCGAAGAATGAAGGGACTTTCGTTAAGACGCGCCAGCTCTCTCGACGATAGGCGGGTTGTAGCGGGAACAATCAGGGGCGCAAGTCAATGAATGTCCCGTTCACTGTGGGATCGAGCTGTCGCTCGCCTCTCCAAATTTTTGACTCATTGAAGAAGCGAACACGGACAGGGCGACCTACCGAGTTCAACCGGAGCGACGTGTGTCGATTCGGCAACAAAAACAAGTAGCGGTTCACTAGGCACGAAGGCTGCGTGGACCGTCTTGAGGGAAAGCAAACACCAAAATTCATACTATGATTCGTAACCGAAACCGCGCGGGCTTCACGCTCATCGAACTCATGATCGTGGTCGCTATTATCGCGATCATCGCATCCATCGCCATTCCGAAGTTGCTGAGCGCTCGCCTTGCTGCGAACGAGTCGGCCGCTATCGCCACCTTGCGCTCGATCTCTTCGGCGCAGGCCCAGGTTCAGTCCTCGGCCGCAATCGACACCGACTCCGACGGTGGCGGTGAGTACGCCTTCTTGGGCGAGCTCGCTGGCATTCGTCAGATGCGTGTCGATGACGGAGCTGGCGCTGCAGCCATCGGTGCCGCCACCGACATCCTGACTCCTTCCGTGCTCTCGAGTGCCTTTGGCAACATCGACGCCAACGGTGTTGTTTCACGCTCGGGTTACTGCTTCGCAGTCTACCTGCCCGACAACGCAGCGGTTCCCGTTGGTGTTCTCGAGGCTGCTGGCCCCGCTGTCGGTACCGCTGGTACGGGTCCCAACAACGCTGAGATCCTGTGGTGCGCCTACGCATGGCCCGCCGGTGTTGGTCAGTCTGGCAATCGCGCATTCTTCATCAACCAAGAAGGCGACTTGCTTCAGATGAACAACCGTCTTGCTGGTGCTACCCAGTACACCGGTGCAGCGGACGTTCCGCTGTACACCGCTGCGTACACCGCCGCAGGCATGAACCAGCCCATCGCTTCTGGCGCTGCTGGTGTCGACACCAACACCTGGGTTCCGGTCCAGTAGTGCACTTAGCTGGCTAGCCAGCTAACCTCAAGAACAAGGCGTCGCTCCCTGGGAGCGGCGCCTTGTTCCGTTGTGCCTTGAGTGCTGCGGCATGGGACGAGCCCTTGTTTGGCGCGAGCCTTCCCTAGCTACAACGCGAAGAGCCGTTCCGCGTTGGCGCTGGTCACGATCGCGAGGGCCTCCGTCTCGACACCGCGCACCTCGGCAATGTGCGCCAAGGTCAAGGCCACCAGGGCCGGCTCGTTGCGCTTGCCGCGCTTGCCTTGGGGAGCGAGAAAGGGGCAGTCCGTTTCCACCAGCAAGCGATCCTCGGGAACCGCGGCAGCGGCGGCGCGGTTCTCCACATTCTTGGGGAAGGTGACGACCCCGGAGAAGGAGATGTAGAGCCCTGCTTCCAGGTAACCCGGAAGCTCCTCGACGCCCATGGTGTAGCAGTGCATCACTCCGCGCACGCCCGGGTACTCCTGCACGAGTTTCAAGGTGTCCGCGTGGGCGTCGCGGCAATGGATGATGACGGGCTTGTCGAGTTCCCGGGCGAGCTTCAGGTGGAAGCGAAAGTTGTCCCGTTGCAGAGCGGCGGGGGAGTACTCCTTGAAGTAGTCGAGCCCCGTTTCGCCCACGGCCACGCAATCCTCCCGGCTGCACAGGGCGCGGATCTCCGCGAGGATCTCCGGGCTGGCGGATTCCGCGTCGTGGGGATGGATGCCCGCGGTGGGGTAGAGCCCTTCGTGCTGCGCGCACAGCTCGAAGCACTGCTTGGAAGTTTCCAGATCCGTGCCCACCACCAACATGCGGCTGACCCCGGCTTCCCGGGCGCGCTCGATGACCGCCAGGCGATCCTCGTCAAAGTTGTTCCAGAAGATGTGCGCGTGGGTGTCCGTGATCACTCGCAGTTCTCCTCGATCATGTCCCCGAGGAACATGAGGAAGTTGTTGTCGGCTTCGCGGGTTGCGATGAGTTGGAAGATCTCGCAGGCCTCTTCACGGGCGAAGCTCTTGCGAATGGCTTGGGCGGCCTTGCGCCTGAGGTAGGCGTTGCCGGTGGACTCCACCAGAATTTGGCGCAGGGCCAAGCGCGCCAACTTCGAGTCTTGGTTGCCGAGCTCTTTGACGGCCAGGTGGCGCGCGGAGTCTTCCTTGTAGATGTTCGTGGCCACGTCGGCCAGGATGCCCGTCGGGTCTTGGTTGGAGCCCTTGCAGCCGTTGATGTAGGCGGCGAGCAAGAACTCATCCGCTGGCATGGTCGAAGTGTTCTTCGTGCGCTTCAAGATCGGCGCGATCAATTCGACCGCGCGGGCGGGGGAGACCTTGCCCATCAACAAGGTGGCCTCCGTGCGAATGTCGATGCGGTGGCCGTACTCGAGCAACAGGGTTTCGAGCAGGGGTTGGGTTTCTTCGGTGGCGGTGTACGCCGCCACGTCGAGCAAGTTCACGCGCACCAGAATCGGGGCCACCTCCACTTGCTCTTCCACCTCGAGGAAGCGATCGAGGGCGGCCAGGCCAATCTCTTTGGATCCCTGGCGAATCTCCTCCATGAAGGCTCGCCGTGCATGCAGGTGGCGGTCGTGGTGGTCGCTGGTCAGAGTCGGGTCCAATCCGGTGGACAGCTCGATCAAGCGCTCGATGGCCTTCGCGGTGTTCTCACTCTTGGCCTGAACCTGCGCTTCCGCCGCGCTCTGAGCTTGATCCCCGCAGGAGCTCTGGGTGCCCATGCAAATCCCCAGGGCCAAGGTGAGGAGCAGGTTGGAGCGACGGGAGCGTGCGAAGGGCCTTGGAAGTGTGTGCGATTGTGCACTCGAGGCTCTGGTGGATTCGCAGGAGGTGCGCAAGGTCGAGAGGGGGTTGATCATGAAGAAAGGGGCCCACCAGGTTGGGGGTGGGCCTGCATGTGCAAAGGGCCGGTCGAGCTAGAGAATTGGAAGGCCGAGGGCGTTGGGGGTCCAAGCTGGCTGCCGGCAGTCTCAGTGGGGTAGACCCCGGCAAGTATCGCGCCGTCCAGGCGCCGCGCCAAGTGGCGGCCTCCAGATAGTCTGCGAGGGCTGGCTGCGGAGGGCTCCCGCGCTCAAATAACCTGGCAATGACACGGCGCGTGCACTTATAGTGCCTGGACTTGGGAAGTTAGGCCACCGCCATCAGAGACTCCCATCCGCGCCCCCCATCCCCGGCGGGCATCGCATTCCGTCCCCAACTTTCCATTGGAAATGAAGACGCAGACAGCCCAATTCACTGCCCAGGCGATTCTCCTTGGCCTCCTCTTTGCCCTCACCGGTTGCTCCGGAAGCGAGTCGGCGGAGGACAAGGCCTCGAACGGACCCATGTACATCGAGTCCTGCTCGCTCGGATGCGGAAACGCCGCGGGGAACACCAATGTCAATTGCTCCCTGGTGAACATCAGCCGGAACTCCGAGATCACCGTTCTCTTTTCGCAGCCCGTGAAGTTGAGCAGCGTGAACTCCTCCTCCTTCCGGATCGTGAACCTGAACAATGGCACCGTGCCGGATGGCGTTTTCACGGTGTCGTCTTCCAACTCGCGGCTCCTGGTCTTCCGACCTAGCTTGACCTTCACCGGGGCCGGCATCCCCGAGTTTGGCTTCGAACAGAACGAGACTTATCAGATCTCGATCCAAGGCGCCCTTGGCTCGGGCCCGGGACCGTTCATTCAAAGCCTGGGCGGCAAGATGAACTCAACGATCCTGGACTGCACCGTTCAAACGGTTGCTCCCCCGATCGACCCGGTCCCCGGCGCCCCGTCCGTGACTGCCTACGTGACGAGCACCTTCAACGCAACCACCGGGGCCGTGGAGTACGGCGGCGCAGAGAGCCTTCCCATCGGAGGCACCTTGCTCGATGGGTCGACGGACGTTCCGCTGAAGTCGAAGATTGTGCTGGTCATTGACGATGTCATGAACAAGTCGACCATTGCGAATCAGTTGACCGGTGTGTCCGCGACCATGTCGATGGTGCGTGCCAACACCACGGGTGACCCCCGGGACCAGGACGGGCGTTGGGACGTCACGGTGGACTACGACAACTTGCTGCGAACGCTCGCGGTGTTCACGCCGACATCTGGCTCGACGGATCCAGAGACGGGGTTGCCGGACCAGAACTTCTTGACGGCTGGCAACGACGCGATGAACCCGCTCGACCACACGTTCACCATCACGAACCAGCTCCAGGATGTGGTCGGCAACGCCTTGTCCAATGCCGGGGCCTTGACCTTCACGACTTTGGTTGCGTCCTTCCCTGAGCAAACCTTGACGGAGGACTTCACCACCAATCTGAATGAAGACCTCGCGGCCAGTGGCGCAGCTTGGGGCTCGGGCCTCCTGACGAATGGAACGGGCGGTGGTTCCGGGCGTCTCGGACCTCTGCGACTAACCGGCGGGGAATCGCTCACCTTGAGCACCGACTCGCAGAACTTCCCGATCGCTTTGACGTCGCAGTTCTCGGGTCAGTTGGTTTCCATCCTGAGCAATGAGGAGCCTCTCAACGTGACGGGGGATCCTGATTTGTACGATCCCAACAACCCGAGCGATTGGCCGACGGTCACGATCGACACCAATGGACAGGGCTTCGAGTTCTCCAAGGTTCAAATCGATCCCGGCGCGATCCTGATCCTGGAAGGGGCTGAGCCGGGGCGTATCTTTGCCCGGGGCAACTTGGTCCATAACGGCGTTCTGAACTTGTCCGGAGAGACTCCAGAAGCACACCGCTCGAACTCGGGCTCGACGAAGGATGCGAACGAGCAGTCAGGCGTTGCCACGCGCTATGGCGGAACAGGCGGAGAGGCTGGGCCGAACGGCGGCGCCGGCGGCTCTGGTGCAACGCGCCTGGACGTGAGTGGGCTCCATTCTTCGATGGAGAACGCCGGGGGCATCGTCTGGCCCGCTGGTGGACCCGCACCCTTCACTGACGGCGAGCCCGGATACGGCGTCGGTGGCGCCGCGGACCAGGGAACCCTGGATGCCACGGGCGGAATCGGTGGTGTTCACTGGCCGAGTGTCCTGCCCACGGAACTCTTCCACCAGAACGCCGGCTTCGGCAATGTGGAGCTTTCCGACATGGGATTCGCTGAGAACTGCCGGGTCGCCCAAGCCGCAGGGCCAGGCAGCGGTGGCTCTCATGCTTTGGTCGGAGGAGTCGGAGTCGCCGTTAGCGCCTTCGTGGCCATCTGGCCTGGAGTGAACCTCAACACGGCACCTGAGACCCCGGGAGGTGACAACCTGTCCCTCTCCTTGGAGGCGCCCGGTTCCGCGATCAACGTGTTGAACAAGCGCAACCTGGAGTTCTGGCGCCAGAACTTGAATGGCGGCTCTGGCGGCGGTGGTGGCGGGACGTCCTTGTTCGGCTCCCAGAACCATGACTACTCCGGAGTCACCGGGTGCACCGGGCCGAACAATTGGGGCCTCAACGGTTTCTGGGACCACAGCGCTGCCGCCGGTGGCGGCGGCGGGGGAGGCGTCATGTTGGTGGCTGGTCGCAAGCTCACTGTGGGCGGCACCATCGATTGCAGTGGCGGTTCGGGCGGTAGCTCGAATGGCGAAAATTCGAGTCCCACGGAGTGCACACAGAACGGTTCGACCGAGTTCCCGAATCCCAACTGCGGTGGCTTCGCGGCTCCCGGTGGTGGCGGTGCCGGTGGGGCCATCCGACTGCAGGGGGCCGAAGTGGAGCTGCAAGGCACGGCGATCGTGACGGTCGCAGGTGGTTTGGGCGGCACGGGTGGCTCTGGTTCGACCGGCGGTGCCGGTGGCCCTGGTCTGGTGCGCATCGAGCACAACTCGTTCACGAATCAGTCGGACGAAGCGGATGCCTACGCGCCCCAGATCTTGCCGGTCATCGCGGACGTCTCCGACCCGTTCAACAGTCCCTTCAAGTCCGCAGCGATCCTGAGTGTGGGCGCCTGGCGTCCGCCCGCGGACACGGGGACCGGCTTCACGGAGTACCCGATCTATCGGCCTGAGGCTTACTCCGGCTCCCAATCTTGCTGGATGGCTGCCGTGGCCACCCCCGGGTCGAGCAGTCTGGAGTTCGTCGAGGACGCCGCATCCAACACGGATCCTGAGTTGTTCGGTTGGAACATGGACATCCGGTTCATGTGCCCGGACGGCAACATTCGACTGTTCCCGTATCGTGGCGTTCCGCCGAATGACGCGACGGACAACTACGACGAGGCCTACTTCAACGCTGTGGTTGGCCCCGATCTGTTGAGCGGTTTGGACTTCGAGACCTACTTGGGGACCACCCTGAACCACGATGAGTCGGATCCGAGCCTCGGGTCCTACATCGCTGTGCGCTTCCAGGGTGTCCAGGCCACCGTGGGGGCGGGAAACCTGTGCAGCCTCGACCTTGAAGGGCCTGACGTGGAAAGTGGGTCCCTGACGCCTTTTGTGGGACGGCCGGAGTACCTGAATGAGTTCGACAACAGCCCGAACTTGATCCGCTTCGCCGTGGTCTTCGACGAGTCCCTGAAAGCCTATGACTTGATGGATTTCAACCTGACCTTGCGAATTCTTGGGGTGACCAACCTCCGGATCCGAGTCCAGCCCAGGTAGGGCTAGGATCGTAAAAAAACGGGCGGGGGTCCCCGAGTCGCAGTTGCGGCCGGGGGCCCCCGCCCGATTGTTGGCGGATCGGGCCCCCGGAACCGCATCCCTGCAAAAAGGATGGCAAACCTAGGGCCCCAGGGCCTATTATTTATGGCACTCGGGAGACTCTAGGATCCGTTCCTGGCGCGCTCCACTCTCGGCTCACCGGCAATTGTGGGTCTCCCCCCACATATTCGACCCCCACTCTCTTCACTCTAATGAAGACGCAGACAGCCCTCTTTGTGCTCAAGGCCTCGCTTCTCGGCCTCTCACTTTCCCTGGCAGGATGTTCCGGCAGCGAGTCCGGTGCGACGGCAAACGGAACAGCACCGATGTACGTCGTGTCGTGTTCCTTGGGGTGCGGTAGCGCGGCGGGCGGAACCCCCGTGTCCTGTTCCCTTGTGAACGTGGCCCAGAACGCGGAGGTGAGCATTACCTTCTCCCAGCCTGTGGATCTGACCACGGTGACCGCGGCGAGTTTCCGACTCGTGAACCTAGACGACGGCACGGTTCCACAGGGGGTCTTCACAACCGCCCCTGGCAATTCGCGAACCCTGGTCTTCCGGCCAAGCCTGACCTTCAGCGGTAGCGGGGTTCCGGAGTTTGGATTCGATCCGCAGCAGACGTACCAGCTTCAAATCCTGGGAACCAATCAAGGGAATGCCGGGCCCTTCATTCGCAGCGTAGGGGGACAGGCCAATACCACCCTGATGGAATGCACCTTGCGGACCACCGAGCCATTGATCGACCCGGTCCCCGGAAACCCGGTGGTCACGGCCTACCTGACGAGCACGCTTGATCCCGTCACTGGATTGGTCACCTACGACCCGGTCACGTACTTGCCCGTGGGTGGCACCCTGCTCTCCGGGCAGACGGACGTGCCCCTCGAGTCGAGAATTGTGCTGATCTTCAATGACATCATGAACAAGTCGACCGTGGCCGATCAATTGTCGGGCACCTCGTCCAACATGACGATCACTCGGGAAGCCGCGGGGGGCGGTGCGACTTTCCAAGCTGGCCGCTGGGACGTGGTGGTGGACTTCGAGAACTTGCTACGGACCACGGCGGTCTACACGCCGACAACTGGAACACTGGACCCTGAAAGCGGGCTGGCGGACACCTCGTTCCTTTCGTCTGGGGTGGATCCGATGAACCCCAAGAACCACCGCCTTCTGGTCACGAATGCACTGACAGACGTTGTCGGCAACCCCCTGGCGAATCCGGGGGTCCTGACCTTCACGATGCTTTCTGTGAACTTCTCGGAGCAGGTGATCACGGAGGACTTCAAGGGCAACCTGAATGAGGACATCAACGCCAGCGGTTCGAGCTGGGGTAGCGGCAAACTGGCCCACGGTTCCGGCGGCGGCTCGGGACGCTTGGGTGCCTTGCTCGTCAAGGGCAACGAGACCCTCGAACTGAACACGGTTTCTCAGGCGTTCCCGATTCCGAGCTCCGACGATTTCGACGGCCAGGTGCAGGAGATCATGAGCAACGTCGACCCGGACAGCTACACGCCTGGGGACGAGATGACTTGGCCGACGGTCACGGTGAGCGCCGTGGGGGAGGCTTTCGAATTCAGCGAGGTGGAGATCAAGTCCGGTGGCATGGTGATGCTAACTGGCGCTCGACCTGGCCGGCTCTTCGCCCGGGGCAACATGGTGATCGCAGGTGTGCTCGACCTCTCGGGTGAGACGCCGGAGCCGCACCTATCGAACAGTGGCCGTTCCAACCCGATCGCCACTCCCGACGCCCCGAACAGTTACCCCGGTAGTGGTTTTGCGACTGCTCTCGGGGGAGACGGCGGGGTCGGTGGACCCAATGCGGGAGCAGGTGGACGGGGCGCTGATCGCCTGGACGTAACCGGCATCTCCACCCTGGAGTTCGTTGGGGGCGTCGCCTGGGACAATGACCCGGACCTTGCGCTCTTGACCGCGGTTGCGGATGGCGAGCCAGGGGTCGGAGTTGGCGGTGTGGTCGACGGCGGCACGGATGCGGCCACGGGCGGACTCGGTGGCATCCATTTCCCAGAGACCTTTCCAGCCTCGTTCTCCTCCACGAGCCCGGACTTCGGGGACCTCGAGGTGGACTCCATGGGGACTGGACTTGACCAGGGAACCCCTCCGATTCCTGAGAGATGCCGTGTCGCTCAGGTTGCCGGAGCGGGCAGCGGCGGTTCCCACGCCCTCGGCGGAACCAGCGGAGTTTCCCGGTCCTTTGACTATGGATTGCCCGATTTCCCGGTGAACCCGAACGCGGTGAACACGGCCCCCGAGACCCCCGGTGGTGAGAACCTTTCCTTGGCGTTGGAAGCGCCTGGGTCGGCACCCAACGCGACGAACAAGCGCAACCTCGAGTTCTGGCGCAAGAACCTGAATGGCGGCTCCGGCGGTGGAGGTGGAGGCACCTCGATCCTCGCTTCCCAGAACAACAGTGGAAATCACGCGAGCATGTGTGCTGCGCCCAACTGGGGACTGTTCCCGATCTTCGATCACAGCGCTGCAGGCGGCGGCGGTGGCGGTGGTGCCTTGATGCTTGTGGCTGGCCGGGAACTGGTCCTCCGCGGCACGATCAATTGCAGCGGAGGTGACGGTGGTAGCGCCACGCAAGCTGGCGTGCTGCCCATTGAATGCGACAAGGCAGGTACGAGCGCGAGCACTGCTGATCCCGACTGTGGCTTCTACGCGGCCCCCGGTGGCGGCGGTGCCGGCGGTAGCCTGCGCATGCAAGCGAACAGCTTCACGCTCACCGGTAGTGCAGCGGGCATCAATGTTGCTGGTGGCACGGGCGGAAACGGCGCGGGCGGCTCGACTGGCGGCGACGGTGGCCCTGGCCTGATCCGCATCGAAACCAACAGCTTCACCGATCAAGCCACGGAAGCGGCGATCTATGCGCCCTTCATCACCCCCTTCGTCTCCAACGCTTCGGATCCCTTCAACGTCCCGTTCCAATCGGCGGCGATTCTGTCCGTTGGAGACTGGACCCCAGCGGCTGGCAATGGCTTCACGGAGCACCAGGCCTTCCGTCCTGAATCCTACTCGGGCGCCCAGTCCTGTTGGATGACCGGGGAGGCCGCGGCGGGTGCCGCCGCTATTCGCTTTGTGGAAGACGCGGCGTCGAATCCGGACATGGACCCGGCTCTTTACGGCTGGAACATGGACATCGTGTTCGACACGCTTTCTGACGGGCAACACATCTTCCCCTATCGCGGTGTGCCCCAGGCGGATTCCACCGATGCCTACGATGAGGATGTCTTCCTGAGCGACGTGGTGCCCTTCCTGGGTGCCGGAGTCGACTTCGAGACGTACTTCGGAACGACCTTGAACCACGGTGAGAGCGTTCCCTCGGACGGCTCCTACGTGGTTGTTCGCTTTCAGGGAGTGAATGCAAACCTGGGGGCGACGAGCCCTTGCGACCTGGACCTGGCTGGACCCGCGGTTTCTGCTGGGTCCCTGACGCCCTTCGTGAGCCATCCTCAGTTCCTCAACACGTTCCCCCAGCCGGCCAACCTGTTCCGCTTTGCGGTCGTGTTTGACGAGTCGCTGCGTGCTCTCTACCCGAACGTCGAGGATCGCGTGATTGGCATCAGCAACTTGCGCATCCGCATCCAGCCGGAGTAGTCGGGCGGGGCAGGCCGCCGCAAGGCACGAGGCCTGTCCAATCAAACAAGCAGCCGCGAACCGCCACTCTTGTCGGCTCGCGGCTCTTTCGTTCCTCATTCATTGATCGAGCACTTTCACTCCCGCTGGTTGGTTCAGGACGCCCAGGAGATCACTCCGCGGGCGTTGCTAGCCGTTGGCCAGCAGGGGCGAGTGAGCGGAGCCTCCAAGGAGAATGGGGAGACTCAGGGGAACGTCACCGACCTCGGCGATGTAGTGATCGTTCCCGGTTATGTGAACGCCCACGCGCATCTGGAGCTTCCCGATCTCGGGCAGAGTGGCTCCGGGGAATTCGTGCCTTGGGTGGGACGTGTGCTGAAGCGCCGGGCGCAGTTGGGAATCGCGGACTACTCCGCTCAGGTCGAGTCGGGCGCCAAGCGCGCCCTGGCCACGGGCACCACCGCGCTTGGGGAGGTGAACTCCAGCGGCTGCGGCGAAGCCTTCCTGGCACAGTTCCCCCTGCGCACTCGGCTCTACCGGGAGCTGCTCGACGGGGACGACGGCGAGCGCACGCCTGAGCAGCGCAGGCGCCTCGCCCTTCCATTTTTGGAGGACCTAGCCGGCGGCCTTGCACCCCACGCACCGCACACGGTGAGCGACGCCTTGCTCGAAGCTTGCGCCCGCGAGTGCCGAGCCCGGCGTCTGCCTCTCTCGATCCACTGGGCCGAAACCCCCGAGGAGCGCGACTGGCTCTCGCGCGGTGTTGGCCCCTTCGCGCCGTTCTTCAAACGCTCCCCAAGCTGCAGCGGCCTGCAGCGACTCGCGCGAGCGGGGATCCTCGATTTGCCCCTGACCTTGGTCCATGGCAACCATCCCGAACCGGGGGACTTGGAAGAGTTGCTGCGCTGCGGCGTGGGTCTCGTTCACTGTCCCGGGACCCACGCTTACTTCGATAGACCCCAGGCGCAGCTCGAGAAGTGGGCCGAGCTTGGCTTGTCGGTCGCCCTCGGGACAGATTCCCTCGCCAGCAACGGGGACCTCGACATGGGCCGCGAAATGTCTCTGCTTCGCGCGCAACATCCCGGGTTGGACCCCGCAACGGTGCTCGAATGGGCCACGCGCGGGGGAGCGCGGGCTCTCTCTTTGCACAACGAAATAGGCGACCTCGCCGTTGGGAAATGGGCGGACTTCAGCGCCGTGGACGCTGCGGGGATGGAATCCGAAGCGGACGTGTTGGAAGCCCTCACAGGAGCTCGACCAGAAGTCCTCGGAGTCTGGATTGCAGGACGCCAAGTTTGGACCAAGCAATAGGGCTCCCAATCGACGATGAATTCCTATTCGTGCGGGAAACTCCCCGTAGAAGCCTTGTACAGTGAGCGCCGCAAGTGGCCGATGCAGTGGCTATTTTGCCCACTAGCTCGCATAGTATTCTCCCCCTCGAGTGGCCTGCGCACCTATGACCGACTCATCCACCACAGCACAAGCTAGCCAGCAAGCAGCCCTCGATCTGATTCGAGAGGGGCGGCGTTTTGTGCTGTCCGGGCACATGCGTCCCGATGGAGATGTGCTCGGCTCCCAAGCTGCCTTGGCGAGCGTCTTGCGCGCACTTGGGAAGGAAGTTTGGATCATGAATCCCGACCCCACGGAGCCGCAGTTCGACTACTTGGCGGAGCACAATGAGTTTGGCGCTTGGCGCGGGGGTGCCTTGCCGCAACACGATGTTTCGGTGCTCTTGGATTGCTCTGAGATCTCCCGTTGTGGCGATCTCGCTCCAGCGATTACCGCGGCGAACAGCAAGAAGCTCGTGATCGATCACCATATCCACCATGGGGAAGACTGGTGGGACGAGTGCTACGTGGACGTCAGCGCATCCGCCACCGGGCTCTTGGTGTACCGCATTGCGAAGGAACTCGGGGTCAAGCTGGACCTCGGCGGCGCCTTGGGAGTGTTCACCTCGCTGGTCACCGACACCGGTTGGTTCAAGTACTCGAATACCGACGCCGAGACCCTGCGCGTGGCCGGAGACCTGCTCGAGTACGGAGTGGATCCGAGCACGCTCTACGCTTCCATCTATCAGCGCAACCGCAGCAGCCATCCCGGCGAGATCAGTGAGATTCTGGGCACGACAGAATACTTCGCGGACGGACGTCTGGCCGTGATCTGTGCTCCCCGGGAAGACAACGGCGCCGCGTCCGCCCCCAACTCCGACGACGCCTTGGACATCCTGCGCTCGGTGTCGCGAGTCGAAGCCGTGCTCTTCTTGCGCGAGTTGTCCAATGGTTCGGTCAAGCTTTCGGCACGCAGCAAAACGGACTTCAATGTGAACGCACTCGCTGCCCTGTTCGGAGGTGGCGGACATCGCAAGGCTTCCGGGGCGACCATCGACGGGGGCTTGGCCCTGGTTCGACAGCAACTGGTGGACGCTGCGTTGGCCCAATTTGACGGGGGAGCAGGGTCCGCATGAAAGTGGCTATCATCTCGGACCTGCACTCCAACCGCGAAGCGTTGGAAGCGGTCTTCCAGCACATTACGGCGTCAGGAGTTGAACGCATCTTCTGCCTGGGGGACATCGTCGGCTACGGACCGGACCCCGAGTTCTGCGTGGACTTGGTGCGCGGGCACGCCGAGGTGACCCTAATGGGCAACCACGATGAGGCGCTCTTCCAGGATGCCTGCGACTTCAACGCCCACGCCCGCGGAGCGATCGACTACACCCGCCGCCGCATGAAGCCCCACTGGCTTTCCGGCAGTGAGAAAAAGGCGCGCTGGCGCTGGCTGCAGGACCTCAAGATCTCCCACGACGAGGGCCGCTTTCACTTCGTTCACGGTTCCCCCCGAGATCCGATCCGCGAGTACGTGCTGTCGACCGATGGCTTCCTGAATCCGGAAAAGCTGACCGCGATCTTCGAGGGTTTTGAGGGCGTCGCCGTCGGCGGCCACACCCATCACCCGGGCATGCACACGGAAAGCCTGTCCTTCCACGGCTTGGACGGCAACGAAAGCTGCACCATGAAGATCCCTTTGGTGGGCAAGTTCTTCATCAACGTGGGCAGCGTTGGCCAACCCCGTGACGGGGACAACCGCGCCTGCTACGCGGTCATCGAGGACGAGTCCGTCACCTGGCATCGGGTGCCCTACGACTTCTCGATCACTCAACGCAAGATCCGCGAAACCGGCGAGCTCTCCGAGATCCTGGCCAAGCGTTTGACCCTGGGCAAGTAGCGCAGGCTCCTAGATCGGCAGCATGTCGCGCATCACAGCCTTCAGCAACTCGGGGTTCCGGCTGAGGCGGCGTTGGCTGTACTCGCGCCACTCGGGGCCGAAGGGTACGTAGACGCGTACGGTGTGTCCCTCTTCCTGCCACTCTTTCCAAAGGGGCTCTTGAACGCCGAGCAAGACTTGGAACTCGTACATGTCCTTGGGGACGGAGTGCACCGCCACCAGGCTAGCCAGGTCGCGCCCCATGCCGGAGTCATGGGTGGCGAAGCGCAGCTTGACGTTCCCGCGCTCCATCAGTTGACGGGTCATCGCAAGGTAGGCGTTGCGAATCTCCTCGTACTCCGTGTGCGCGATCGAGGCAGGCTCCAAATAGATGCCCTTCACAAGACGCACGTCCAATGGACCTGGTGCGAGTTTCGCGATGTCTTCTGGCGTGCGGAACAAGCGCGACTGCAGGACAATGCCGATGCGCTCGAAGGACTTGCGCAGCTCTTCAAAAATGCGCAGGGTCGCGTCAGTCGTTGGATGGTCTTCCATCTCCACGCGCATGAACAGGCCGAGCTCGGCGCAATGTTTCGCCACCTTGCTGTAGAGCTCGAGCGCCAAACCCTCATCCGAGTCCAAGCCCATGTGGGTGGGCTTGATCGAGATGTAGGTGTCGAGGCCGGCGGCGGCGATGGCGCTGGCTCCTTCGCAATAAGCCTTGGCAGCTGCCCGGGCGTGGCTCTCCGAGTCACAGCCTTCGCCGAGGATATCGAAGATCCCCGGGTGGCCGGCGGCGGCTTGGCGCCTGAGTTCGGCGAGGGCCTCGTCGAGGGATTCGCCGGCGATGTACTTGTTCGCCAAGCGACGCATGATGAAACGGGGCACCAAGGGCATGGCGCTGGTGAGGAGCTTGTGAAGCATGGCGGGGATTCTACTATGAGCCCATGGTCGACGCGCAAGATGGAGAGTCCGCTTTGGTGGCGGGGGATGAATTTCGCCTGGTGATTGTCAGCACGCCGGACGCGGAATGCGCTGGGCGTCTGGCCCACGGGCTGGTGCAAGAGCGCTTGGCCGCCTGCGTTAGCCAGGTCCCCGGGGTGCAGAGCACCTACCGCTGGCAGGGGGCCATCGAGTCCAGCTCAGAGGTGTTGTTGCTCGCGAAAACGACCGCGGCCAAGTTGCCGAGCCTGGGGGACTGGATCCGCAAGCATCATCCCTACGAGGTGCCCGAGATCATCGGATTGCAGCTGGCGGAGGTAGAGCGCGCCTACGGGGCCTGGCTCTCCAATTCCGGCTAGGAGTCTGCGCCACAGATAGCGGGCCCAGCTCGGACTCGCGCTTCCGCTCGCAGAGGAAGAACGGTGAGCAGGGCGCGAGTCCTTCGATCTATTTCCAAGGAGTCCGCCCATGTTCCTTGGATCCCGCGCCCGACTTCCGTGAAATAATCTGCCGCTGTGCAGCCCCCTGCGCAACCCATCAATGGACGCTCCATCAATGACTCGCCTTTCGCCGCTCGGTGCTCGCCGGATGCTACACATTCTCTTGTGGCTGATCGGTAGCGGCTGCCTGCTCGTTGGCTGCGGCCCAAGACCGCGTCCCGGAAAGCCGCCCCAGCATGTGCTCTTGGTCACCGTCGAGAACTTACGCACGGACCACGTCACGCAGCTCGGTCATGAGCGCCGCACGACAGCTCTGCTGCGTCCGGACCAGCCATCGGTCTTGGACATTGACTCGATCGCGCTCTCCGGCGTGGCCTTCGCGCGGGCCTACGCACCGAGCGCGGATCCGGAACTCTCCTTGGCGAGCCTGATGGGCGGTGCCTTTCCAGTGGACGGTGGGCGAGCTTCGGTGGCTGCGGCTTTTCCGCAAGGGGCGAGCAGCCTGGCGCAAGCCTTCCATGAAGCGGGCTTTGTCACGGCTTGCTTCGTCGGGTCGCGGTCCTTCAACAGCTCCGGTTCCACGGACGCGGCCTTGGCCCAAGGCTTCCAAGCGGCGAGCTTCCACGCTTCCGACAAGGAAACCCTGGGGGCCGCAGTCGCTTGGCTCTCCGCGGAAATCCCGAAGGGTGGCAAGCACTTCACCTGGATTCATCTGGCAGACATCCAAGCACCCTTCGATGGCCAGCCCTTCACGGACCGCCATTCGGTGCAGTTGCCCGAGGGTGAGAGTCATCCAGATCCCGGGCCGTTCGTGGCGGGCTTGCAAGCGGCGGGGGTCCGGCCGAGTCCGGCAGACCTCTCTCGCCTAAATGATCTCTACGACGGCGCACTTGTGCGCACCACCGAATTGACCAACTCGTTCTTCTTTCTCTACAAGCACGAGTTTGGAGTGCAAGGCTTGTGGGACGACACTCTAGTGGCGCTCGCTGGAGTGAGTGGTTGCAGCTTGGGCGAAGGGCACGGCGGGATTGCCGCCCGCAACAGCTTGCGCGAGGAAGCCCTGCGCGTGCCGATTCTGTTCTCCCACAGGAACAGCTTGACCGGGGAACGCATCTTCGGGGAAGTGGTGGAGCTTGCGGACCTCGGGGCCACCCTGCGAGATTGGTTCCGCGTCGACGAAGGCGCGCCGGGTTCCCAGAGCTTGCTAGCGATCACGGACTCCTACGTGAAGCGCGACTTTGCCGCGCGGCCCGCCCTTGCAGTGGATGGCTCCAGCGGGAACCACAGCTTGCGGGACGAGCGCTTTCGTTTGGTGCACTCGGATGACGGCGACAAGCTCTACGATCTGCAAGCGGACCCGACGGGCCTGCACGAGGTCAGCGGGAAGTTCCCGGAGGTCATGCGCGCCATGCAAGCCTCCGCCGCGGATCGTCTGCAACAACTCGGACTTGTCCAATAGCGCCCTGGAGTCGTTCCCTTGCTGAAACCCTGGTCCCATCACTCTCCGCTTCAGGCCTCGGACACCCGTCTGGCGCGCAGCGTTTTCCTGTTGCTGTTCGCCCTGTACGTGTCGGTCTTCAACGGCTTGCCACCGGGCGTCGACGGGGAGGTTTGCTTTCAAGTGACGAGCTCGCTCGTTCGCCAAGGAAGCCTCGGAGTGGGGGGCACGCCAGAAGCCGAGTCGATGATTGCCCATGCGAAGAGCGTGGAGCCCGGCACCTTCGCCGTGCGCCAAGGAACGGATGGAGCGGATGCGCCCTACTACACCTGGTACGGCATCGGGGATACGATCAGTGCCTTGCCCTTTTATCTGGTCGGCCATGTGCTGGCGTGGATGTCGCCGCGTACGGAAGCGGCCCATGCGCAGGACACGCGCTTTGGCAGCGGGCGCAGTGAGTACTACGAACACCTGATCACCGGCCTGCGCAATCCACTCTTGAGTGCGGCCACCGCTTGCGTGCTGGTCTTGATTGCACGCAGGCTCGGTGTGGCACGCAACGTGGCCTTTCTCGCGGGGATCGGCTACGGCCTTTGCACCTACGCCTTGCCCCAGGCGCGCGCTTGGTTCTCGGACGTGCAGGGAGCCTTCTTTCTGTGCGCGGCTTTCTACGGGTTGCTGCTATTAAGAGATCAATGGAGCACGCGCCGTTGCGCGATCTTTGGAGTGGCCTTGGCCATGGCGAGCTTGACTCGCGTCTCGCTGATCCCGGCCGCCTTGGTTTTGGATTGCGCGTTGCTCTGGCTGCTGGTTCAACTCAGGCGATCGTCCTATGGAGGGCCGCGCATCGCGCGCATGTGGCCTTCCTTGGTCGCGCTCTGGTTGCCGCAGCTGTTGGCCCTCGGGCTTTGGTGTGGCACCAATCAGTGGCGTTTCGGAAACCCCTTCGACAGCGGCTACGGGGTCGCCATTGCCGGCGGCCTGCTCGGGGGCGACCCGTGGGCCGCACTCGTTGGCCTCTTGATCTCGCCGGGCAAGGGCTTGCTTTGGATGGCGCCGGGTTTGTTGCTGCTCGGCTTCGGATTGCGGCGTGCGTATCAGGAGCGCGAGACCGGGATTGTCTTGGTGCTGGTGCTGACCTCCTGCGCGGTGATCGCGCCGGTGCTCCTGATGGTCGGTTGGCACGGCGCGTGGACCTACGGACCGCGCTACGTCTTGCCCGCCATGCCGCTCTTGTGGGTGCTGGCTTCCCAGGGCTTCCAGCGTTCGACCGTGGACCATCGGATTCGGCCGGCGGCCTGGGTGCTGCTTTTCTTTGGGCTCGTGACCCAAATACCGGGGGCCCTGGTGGACACGATGACCTACCACGACCTGGCCGTTCGAGCGGCGGAGGAGCGTTTCCCGATCGCCCCCGGGGAGCTGCCCGCGAATGCCGCCGAGGCGCGCTTTCAGGCAATTCAGATGGATTGGGGGTTCGCCGCCCCATGGGCCCATTGGCGAATCTTGCGCCACCAAGTGGCTCTGCCTGGGGAGCCCTACCCTTCGGCGGAGTTGTTCCGCTGGCCAACGGACCAGATGCTCACGCCATCCCAACTACGCGAGACCGGCTTCAGGCACATGGCCTGGGTCGACCTGCGGCACCGCTTGGGGGGCAACATTTGGTCCGCGATTGCGGCGATCGTGATGCTGGTCCTGCTGGGCACGGCGGATGCGATCCGCGGGCTCGACCCTTAGGGGGGGAGCTGCGGAATGACTTTGTCAACAGCCTGCTAGGTGCCGGCCTGTGTCTTGGTCTGATCCAAGGAGTGTCGCTTCGAATCGAGTCCGGCTCGGGGCTCAGCCGGGTCTCCCCATCCCCTTGGGTTTGCTCCTGAACCAGAAGGGTCTGCTCCTGAATCAGACAGGTTCCCTCCCGACCCAGGCGGCTCCTCGCCGGATCCTGGCCGCTCTTCGCCCGATCCTGGCAAGGCCCCTCGCAGTCCTCAAGGGAACCGAGCCGCACTCCGATAAAGGCGTTGAAGAGCGCCTATGAAAACCAACTCCCGATCCCGATCCTGGCTCTCCTTGGGCCTTTGCCTGAGCTTGGCGGCCTCCGCCCTTCAGCCCCTGGGCGATTCGTGCCCTGCGCCTGCGGACCCGGCCGAGAATCGTTGCGAGCACTTTCTCGTGGAATGGGATTCGGACACCGCGCACCCGGGCATCGGGTACAGCGGGGACTTGAACTTGGGGGAGGCTTTGCAAAAGGCTGAGCTCGGGCTCGTGGAACTGCGTCGCCGTGCCGTGAATGGCGGCTGGCAGCTAGAACAAGACGTGATCTTTCCCTTTGAGGACGTGCGCCTGATGGTTGTGGAAAGTGCCGGCCGGCGCAATCCGGGTCTGATCTGGCGCGAGATCTCCAAGGGGGCCGGTCGCACGGTCTTCGCGGAGTGGGGTCAGCAAGGGGACCAACTGAGCGTTCGCGAGTGGAGTTCGAAGGGCAGCACGCGCCGCACCTTGGACCTAAACGGGACCCTGTACTTGCCTTTGGCTTTGCAGGAAGCTGTGCGCAGCTCCGGTTTGCAAGCGGGCCCGATCGAAGTCTTCGATCCCCTGCGCGGCCAGTTGGCCACCTGGCATCTCGAACTCGAGGACGTGGCTGGCGAGGCGAACAACGGGAACCTGCGTCAAGCGGAGTTCTATCGCACGGACGGCAGCCTCGCAGGTCGCTACCTGTTCGACGGCACACGCTTGGTGAGCTTCCGTTGGCAACTGGGGGGCTTGCGCATGCGGCGCATTGCTGCGGAGGAGTACGCGCAGCGTCGCGTGCTCTGGGGACTGGATTCCGAGTGAGCTTGCTCGCACTTCCCATCGGAAGTGTCGTCCATTTGAGCTTCTCGCGCGAAGCGTGTCCTGATCTGGCCTCCGGGCCCCAAAGCGCGTTAAAGAATTGTGAAGCGTCCCCTAGGCGATGCTCTCGCAAACCCCATGGTGCTCCGGGCCCATTCTTCTTTGTAAGATATTGGCCCCCCAACCCAGATTCCGCACTGTGAAGCTCTCGACAACAACTCTCTGCTTGGCCCTCGGGCTCGCTAGCCTCGGCTGCCGGAGCACCCTCGACTACAAGATCGAGGCGGACCGGGAGGCCTATGAACTCGTCCAAAGCCGGCGCGACGAACTCTTCGGGCACAGGGGCGATTTTAGCATCGAGCCTCCGGTGGACAGCCTGCGCGCTCGCATCCTGCAAGGCAACTCCCCTGAGATGGGACCCTTGGACCTGCCCGAAAGCCTGCGAATCGCCGCGGAGAACAACCGCGACTACCAGACTCGCAAGGAGCGTCTGTACCTGGCGGCCTTGGATCTGACTCTCGAGCGTTGGCGCCTGGGCTGGATTGCAGAGGGCGGCGGGGCAGTGGGCATCGACGGCCTCGGCGCGCACGCGGGTCAGCAAAGTGGCAGCACTGAATTCGGTCTGCGACGGGTCTTGGGCACCGGCGCGGAGATCGTCGGTTCCATCGGATTGTCCATCGTCAAGGACCTGACCTCCAATTCGGGGGCGACCACTAGCTCGAGTCTGTCTTTCTTCTTCACCCAACCCCTCTTGGCTGGGTCCGGCGAGTTGATCGTCTACGAGGACTTGACCCAGGCAGAGCGCGACCTGGTGTACGAAGTGCGCAGCTTCGAACGCTTCCGGCGCGAGTTGGCGGTGGACCTGGCGAGTCGCCTCTTGCGCTTGCACGAGTCCCTGGAACGCATCGACAACGAACAACGCAACTACGAGAACGTGGCCTTGATTCGCGAACGCAACGAAGCCTTGTCGGAAGCGGGGCGCTTGAGTGCGATTCAAGTGGACCAAGCCCGTCAGAACGAACTGAGTTCCGAGAACCGGCTGATCGGTGTGCGCCTGGGATTCGAGACCTTGATGGACAGCTTCAAGTTGCTCTTGGGCTTGCCCATGAGCGCCGCGCTGATGATCGCTCCTACCGAGCTCGAGCGCTTGGCCGACAGCAAGCTGGCCGACGATAGCTTGAGTTCGGAGCTGGCCCTGTCCATCGCCTGCGCGAATCGCCCGGACTTCTTGACGGTGGTCGATCGCGTGGTGGACGCTGAACGCCAATCGCGCGTGGCGGAGGATGCCATGGGCATGGGCTTGGACATCACCTCCTCGATCCAAGCGCCGTCCAACAGCGACGAGCCCTTCCGCTACAACTTCAAGAACGTGTCGTGGGACCTTGGCCTGATCTTGGATTTGCCCATCGACCGTTTGCCCCAGCGCAACGCCTACCGCACCTCCTTGATCCGTTGGCAAGCGGCGGCGCGCGACGCCGCTGAGTTCCAGGACAACATGGCCAGTGACCTGCGCGCGTCCCTGCGCGAAGTGGTCGCCAGCAAAGAGTCCCTTGCGATTCAAGAGATGGCGGTGACCCTGGCCGAGAAACGAGTCGAGAGCGCGGGACTCAACCTGGCCGCCGGCCGAGCCGACACCCGTGACCTGTTGGATGCCCAGGACTCCTTGGTGGAGTCACGCAATGGCCGGAACCGCGCTTTGATTGATCTGACCCTGGCTCGACTGCAACTAGCCCTAGACCTTGGATTGCTGCGTGTCGACGGCAGTGGAATTCGAATGGAAGCCGTTGCGAACCCCGCAACGCAGGAAGTGTCCGAATGAGTAAAAAGAAATCATCGAGTTGGGGACCTGTTCTCCTGATTGTGGCCGCTCTCGGGGCCGGCGGGATTTGGGCCCAACAGAATGGGTACTTCGATTCCGGCGAGGACAACCTGCGCATCGAAGGGGCCACGGTGCGCCGCGGTCCTTTGGACGTGACGGTGACCGAGCGCGGCAACCTCACCGCCAAGAACAGCGCGAGCGTCAAGAGTGAGGTGGAAGGCCGCCAGACTCTGCTCTTCCTGATCGAGGAAGGCTCCCAGGTGAAGCCCGGGGATTTGGTCGCTGAAATTGACGTCTCCGATCTGGAGGAGAACCTCGTCAGTCAGCAGATTGGCGTGCAGAGTGCGCGAGCCTCGGCCACAAAGACCCGCGAAGCCTTGGAGATCCAACGCATCGAGAACGAGAGTTCGATCGCCAACGCCAAGCAAGAGGTGGAGTTCTCACGCTTGGAGATCGAGAAGTTCCTGGGCTCGGCCGCCGAGGGCCTGATGCAAATGGAGTTCGAGGAAATCCAAAAGGTCACCGCGATCGCCGCGCCCACCGACGCCCAAGTGGGCGGCGACTTCTCCGGGGGCAATCGCCAGCAGGAACTGCAGCAGTACCGCGACGACATCTTGATTCGCGAAGAAGAACGCAAGCGCGCCGAGGACACCCTGAGTTGGAGTCGTCAGCTGGCCGAGAAGGGCTTTGTCGAGCGCACGGAGTTGGAGGCGGACGAGTTGGCCTACACGCGCTCCGGCATCCAGCTCGAACAAGCCCGCCGCGCCCTGTTCCTGCTCGAACGCTACGAGCACCCGAAAGAGTGGGCACGCTTGAAAGGTCAGTTCGAGGAGACCGAACGCCAATTGCGCAAGGCCGAGAAGCAAGCCGTGGCCATGCTCGCCGACTACGAAGCCGCCAAGGAATCCGCTCAGGTTCGGTATGACTTGGAGGAGCAGAAGCTGGTGCGCATCAAGGACCAGATTTCCAAGGGCAAGCTCTTCGCACCGGTCGCCGGAATGGTCGTTTATGGCCGAACCGAAGGGGGCCGCGGCAGTGGGGGCGAGCCCATGCAAGAAGGCGGCGAAATCCGCGAACGCCAGGAGATCGTCAGTATCCCCGGCGAAGGCGGCATGATCGCCGAAGCCAGCATTCACGAGTCGTCCCTCGAGCAAGTGGTGGAAGGCCTGGAAGTCATCCTGCGCGTGGACGCGCTCCCCGGCCGCGAGTTCCGCGGACGGGTGGGCAAGGTGGCCGTGCTGCCCGACAAGAACTCCTGGTGGGCCAACCCCAACTTGCGCCTCTACAAGACCGAGATTCTGGTGGACGAGACCAGCTCGGACATGCGGCCCGGCATGTCCTGCAACATCGAGATCCAGGTGGACAAGGCCGGCGACACGCTCTTCGTTCCCCTGCAAGCGGTTCACCACTCCGGTGGTTCGCCCCTGGCTTGGGTGCGCAAGGGCAAAGAGATCGAACCCCGTCAGGTCGTGGTGGGCCGCAACAACGAAAAGTGGGTCGAGATCGTCGAAGGCCTAGCCGAAGGGGAACAAGTGCTCTTGAGTCCGCCCGCCGGATTCCAAGCCGCGGATGGGGAGGAGGAAGGCCCGGCTATCGCTGACGATCTCGCTCAGATTCCAAATGGCGAACTCCCGGTCATGGAGGAGCGCCAGACTCCGAGCCCCAGCGAACGACCCGCAGGCAGCGAAGGCAAGCCGGAAGGCCGTCCCGCTGCAGCAGGTGGTGCCGACAGGGCGGAACGCCGTGGCGCGGACCGTGGTTCCCGTGAGCGCAAAAAGGAATAGTCCTCTCCCTATCGCTATCCGCCAATTCGAGGCTGCCCTTTGACACAAGACTCTTCTCAAACTCCCGTAGCTGAACTCGTGGACGTGCGCCGCGAGTACCGCATGGGGGACAACGTGGTGCGCGCCCTGAACGGCCTCAGCATCACCTTCCAACGCGGGGAGTACTGGTCCATCATGGGCAGTTCCGGCAGCGGCAAGTCCACCTTGCTGAACATCCTGGGCTGCATCGATCGGGCCAGTTCAGGCATCTATCGCGTGGGCGGGGAAGACGTCTCCGAACTGGACGACGACGATCTCTCGGACCTGCGCAGTCGGCGCTTGGGTTTCGTCTTTCAGTCCTACAACTTGATTCCCCAACTGAACGTGTTGGAGAACATCCTGGTGCCCTTGTTCTACCAGGACAATCCTCCGGAGAACTCCCAAGAGCGCGCCCTCGAACTGGCCGAGCGCGTCGGCCTCGCCGATCGCCTGGACCACCGCCCCTTGCAACTCTCCGGCGGTCAGCAACAACGGGTGGCCATCGCCCGCTCCCTGATCAACGACCCGGACCTCTTGCTCGCGGACGAAGCCACGGGCAACCTCGATAGCAAGACAGCCCAGGAAATCCTGGACCTCTTTGACGAGTTGCACGCGGAAGGCAAGACGATCCTGCTCGTGACCCACGAAGAAGAAATTGGCAACCGGGCGCAGGCCATGTTGCGTTTGAAAGACGGCCAAGTCGATTCAGTCTCCGGACTCTCCGCCACACCCCGATGATTGAATCCACCTTCGTCCGCACGGTGCGCATGGGCGTGCGCAGCCTCTTGTTGCACAAGTTGCGCAGCGCCCTGACTACCCTCGGTGTTTTGTTCGGCGTCAGCTCGGTGATCGCCATGTTGGCCATCGGCGAAGGCGCCAGCATCGAGGCCCAGGAACAGATCCGCCAACTCGGCAGCCAAAACGTGATTTTGCGCAGCGTGAAGCCGGTGGAGGATCAAGTCTCCAACCAGCGCCAACGGGTGGTGAGTTACGGCTTGACCTACAACGATCTGGGACGGGTCAGCGAGACCTTCCCCGGCGTGCGCCGGGCGGTTCCCTTGCGCCAGTTGCCGGAAGAAGTGCGCTTCGGTCAAAAGGCCTTTCGCCCCGACGTGATCTCCACGGTGCCCGCCTACCAAGCCGCCACCGGTCGCGTGGTCGAGATGGGCCGCTTTCTGAACGAGGTCGATGAGGAGACCGTGGCCAACGTCTGCGTCCTCGGCTACGAAGTCTCCCGCGCACTCTTCCCCTTCGAAAGCCCCCTGGGCCAACGCATCAAGATCGGGCCCGACTACTTCACCGTGGTCGGCACCTTGCTCTCCCGCGTGCGCCTCTCCGGCGACCGGCCCACTCCCGGAAGCGAAAGCCAGGGAGAAGTCTTCATCCCCCTGACCACCGGCACCAAGTGGTTCGGCGAAACCCTGGTCAAGATGCGCAGCGGTTCCATGGACATGGAAGAGGTTCAACTGCACGAGATCATCGTGGAAGTCGAGCACGCCGTGAACGTCCCCATGGTCGCCGCCGCCTGCCGCGAGATGTTGTCTCGCCAACACACCCAACAGGACTACAAGGTCGTGGTGCCCCTCGAGTTGCTCTTGCGCGCCGAAGAGACCAAGCGCATCTTCAACATCGTGCTCGGCTCGATCGCCGGCATCAGCCTGCTCGTCGGCGGCATCGGCATCATGAACGTGATGCTCGCCACCGTCACCGAACGCACCCGCGAGATCGGCATCCGCCGCGCCTTAGGCGCCAAGCGCCGCCACATCGTGACCCAGTTCCTGGTTGAGACCGTGGTCCTCTCCGTCGGCGGCGGCCTGCTCGGCATCCTCCTGGGACTCCTGATCCCCATAGGCGTCGAACACTTCGCCGACATGCGCACAGTCGTCACCCCCGGCGCCCCCGTCCTGGCCTTCGGCATCTCCGCCGCCACCGGCGTCATCTTCGGCATCTACCCCGCCTGGCGCGCCGCCACCATGGACCCGGTGGAAGCCCTGCGGCATCAGTAGGAGGGCCGATCCGCCCTGGCAGTCCAGGCTGGGATGCGAAGCGCGCGAATTGTGCTCCCCCAAGGCTTAAAGCACGGGGAAGCGACCGCGCAAGGCCAAGGCCTGGGCCAGGTGCGGGGCTTGGACTTGGTCTTCGTCGTTGAGGTCGGCGAGGGTGCGGGCGACGCGCCGTAGGCTTTGGAGGGCGCGGCCGGAGTAGGGGGCGTGTTCGCAGGCGCTGTGCAGGAGGTTGCGGCTGGGGCGGTCGAGGGGGGCGTATTCGTCGAGTTGGTCGCCGGTTAGTTGGGCGTTGCGCAGGTCTCCTTGGCGGGCGGCGGCGCGTTGACCACCGCGTAGGACCTTGGCGGCGAGTTGGGCGTGCTTGAGTTCGTCACGGGATTCACGGGGGGCTTCGTGGGGCAGCAGGTCTTCGACGGTGGGGGGCGAGAGTTCCAGGCGCAGTTCGATGCGATCGAGCAAGGGGCCGGAGATGCGGCGGCGGTAGCGATCAATCATGGGCGGGGAACAACGGCAGGGGACGCGCGGGTGACCGTGCATGCCGCAGGGGCAGGGGTTCATGGCAGCGGCCAGTTGGAAGCGTGCGGGGAATTCGACGTGGGCAGCGGCGCGACCGATGTGGACGGAGCCGGACTCGAGCGGTTGGCGCAGGGCCTCGAGGGATTCGCGGGGGAACTCGGGCAGCTCGTCGAGGAACAGCAGACCGTTGTGGGCCAGGGTGATCTCGCCGGGTTGTGGGGGCGAGCCGCCGCCCACGAGCCCCGCGTAACTCGTCGTGTGATGGGGAGCGCGAAAGGGGCGATGGGCAGCGAGGCCCCGGGGCCATTGGTTGGCGCTGGCTTGGGCCAAGGTGATCTGCACGCGCTCCGCTTTGCTGGGAGCGGGCAGCAAGCTCACCAAGCGGCGCGCGAGCATGGTCTTGCCCGCACCCGGGGGGCCGATCAACAGCAAGCCATGTCCGCCGAGGGCCGCCACCGCGAGGGCGTGCTTGGCCACGGGTTGGCCGCGCACTTCGTCGAGGCTCGGCAGGCCGCAGCGCTCGGGACTTGAATCGCCGTCTCCTGGTGCGGGTCGTGGCAGTTCAGGACCTGCGCCGGAGAGGTGGGCGATCAGGGGCACGATGTGACCGGCGCCGCGGCAGTCGACCTCTTCGATCCAACTCGCCTGTTGAGCGGTGACCCAGGGAGCCAGCAGCTTGGGGATGGCGTGTTCGCGGGCGCACAGGGCGGCGGCCAGTCCGCCGCGCACCGCATGCAAGCGGCCATCGATGCCGAGCTCGCCTAAGAAGAGCGTGTTCTCCAACCACTTCGGCTCCAAGTGCCCGCAAGCGGCGGCGGCGGCCAGGGCGATGGCCAGGTCCAGGGAGCCGCCCACCTTGCGCCGGGCGGAGGGCACCAGGTTGATCATGAGCGTGCCCTGGGGGACGCCCAACCGGTTCTCGCGCAGGGCGCACAGCAAGCGTCCGCGGCTTTCGCGGATGACGGGATCCGGGAGGCCCGTGATGGCCAGTTCTGTGCCGCCGCGATCGCTCTTCTCAAAGCGCGCTTCGATGCTCACAAGCTGGGCCTGGATGCCGAGGAGGCTGACCCCCTGCACCCGAACGGTTCCGATTCCGGCGGTTCTCATGGGACACAAGACGTTCGGGGCTTGGGGCGGTAACCTGCTTGCAGGGATTTTTGCGTTCCGGGGTCACAGCTCCAAACTGCCTCCGTCCGTCGAACAGCAAATCTTCCACCCACTCGACTCGAGCCAGCCCCCAAAGTCGCCCGTTACGGCGACCAGCAACGGAATGAAAACGGCCTCTCCCATCGACTTTACCGGCGCCTTGCAGCATGCGGGCCTGGACCCCGTACGCGCGCGGGCCCCTGAAATCCTGCAGCTCAATCTGGGCAAACTCTGCAATCAAGCGTGTTCCCATTGTCACGTGGACGCGGGGCCCACGCGCACGGAGATCATGAGCCGCGAGACGGCCGAGTTGTGCATGCATGTCTTGCGCGACAGCTCAATTGGGACCGTGGACTTGACCGGCGGAGCCCCGGAACTGTGTCCTTCCTTTGAGTACCTCGTGGCCGAGTCCCGCAGCTTGGGGCGCAAGGTCATCGACCGCTGCAACTTGACGGTCTTGAGCTTGCCCAAGTACAAGGGGCTGCCGGAGTTCTTTGCGAAGCACCAGGTGGAAGTGGTGTCGTCCTTGCCCGCGTCCACCCAATCCGCCACGGATGCGCAGCGCGGGGACGGGGTCTACGCTCAATCCATCGCAGGCCTGCGCAAGCTCAACGCCGTCGGGTACGGCCAACCGGATTCCGGCTTGGAGGTCGTGCTGGTTAGCAACCCGGTGGAAGCGAAACTGCCCGGCCCCCAAGCCTGCATGGAGAAGCAGTGGAAGGAAGACCTGGCGAAGGAACACGGGGTCCTGTTCAACCGCTTGCTGACGATCACGAACATGCCCGTGAAGCGCTACGCGGATTGGCTGCGGCAGACGGGACAAGAGCAGGAGTACATGGCGCTTCTGAAGGACTCCTTCAACCCGGCCACCGCTTGCGGGTTGATGTGTCGCAACACGCTCAGCGTGGATTGGCAGGGGAACCTGTTCGATTGCGACTTCAACCAAATGCTTGGCATGGGAACGGCGGCGGGAGCACCCAGTCACTTGCGCGAGTACAACCTGGAGCAACTGAAGGGTCGTCCGATTGCCACCGCGGACCATTGCTTTGGCTGCACGGCTGGCGCGGGATCCTCTTGCGGAGGCGCGACCGCATGAAGTGGATGAACGGGCTGGCGCTGCTCTTCCTGGCAGCAAGCTGCACTTCGGTTCCGTCGGGTATCGGCGCCGATCCCTATGGCCGTGGTGGCGTGGCTGCCAGTGTGCCGAGACAAGCGGGCAGCGAGATCATGATCTGCGGACAGCGCGTCGAAATTGGAGCGCCCGTGGTCTTGTGGGAGGATCCCGGCGGCTACAACGCCTACGGCACGACGATTCGCGTGGGAACCAACCCCACCTACATCGACGAGGAAACTGGACGCCGCTACTTGCCGGGCCGTCGCGCTCAACCCGAACGCGATCAAGAAGCCGTCAGCCCCGGCGCATCGTCCGTGCAGGAGCTCGGGCACGCGGTCGATCAGTTCGTGTTGCACTACGACGTTTGCGGCAATAGCCGCACCTGCTTTGAAGTCTTGCATCACCGGCGTGGGCTCTCCGTGCACTTCCTGCTCGACATCGACGGCACCCTCTACCAAACGCTGGACTTGCAGGACACCGCTTGGCACGCGACCAAAGCGAACAGCCGCTCGATCGGAATCGAAATCGCGCAAATCGGCGCTCGGCCCCCTTCGAAGTTGGAGGAGCTGGATGAGTGGTACAGCACCGACGGCGGCGGCGTGCGTTTGATCCTGCCCGAGCGCCACGGGGATGGGGGCGTCTTGACCCAAGACTTTATTGGACGGCCGGCGTCTCCCGAGATGAGCAAGGGCCGCATCAATGGGACAATGCTCTTGCAACACGACTTCACGCCTCAGCAGTACGAGACCCTTGGCGCCTTGCTGGCGGTCTTGACGCGCGAACTGCCCGGCTTGCCAGCGAAGTTCCCCGTCGATGCCACCGGGGACATCATCGACGAGGTCTTGACCGAAGAGGAGTTCGAACAGTTCTCCGGTATCCTCGGCCACTACCATGTGCAAGTGAACAAGACGGACCCGGGACCCGCTTTCGATTGGTTGCGACTCAAACACGAGATCGCTACGCGCCGTTGATATGGGCAACACTTCCAATGGCTGAGGGGATGAAGCGATGAAAAGCACTCTGCAAATCGGCGAGCCCATGGTCGACTTCGAGTACGAAGACGCCGCCGGGGTTCAGCGCAAGTTGTCCGAGAGTTGGCAAGCGGGGCCCGCCGTGTTGATTTGGCCGCGGCACCGGGGCTGAATCTTCTACTTTGAAGAGCTCGCGCAGTTGCGCGAGAGCGCTCCACACTTCGCGGCTGCTGGCGTGACTCCCGTGTTCATCGTGCAAGCCCGTCCAGACCAGTTGGCGCAGAGCACGGGCCCCCTCGAAGGTGTGCTGGTGGTTCCCGATGCGCACAGCGCAACTCACAAGGCTCTTGGGTTGTCGAACATGCCACTGGGCAAGATGTTCTCAAAGTCCCTTTGGGGTGCGCGCCGTCGAGCTGAGCAGGCGGGGCATGCGCAGAGCTGGTCGAAGACCCTCAGCAAGGAGAGCGACACCATGCGCAATCCGGGGGCGGCGATCGTGGACCAGATGGGCATGCTGCGTTGGATTCATCGGGGCGTATCCGTGGAGGATCTCCCGACACCCTCGGAGCTGTTGGAGCGCGCGCGCGGCGTTCTGTTCTAGTCCTAGGGGGCTCCAAGGCTTGGCGCTAGGGCCCGCTGCGAAGCTACTGCGCGTCCGCGCGAGCCATGGCCTGACGTAGATTGCCTTTGCAGGCCGCGAGCAGTTCGGACGCTTCCTGGAAATTGAGCCCCGAGCGCAAGCTCAACACGGCGAGCTTCACGCTGCCCTTGGACGTGTCCAACGCCTGTTCCGCCTCCGCGCGCGCGACCTCGCCCAAGTCCATGACCAAGCGGATGCCGCGGTCCAAGAGTTTGACGTTGCCCGTGGTGTTCACGTCCACCATGCGGTTGTCGTAGACCTTCCCGAGTTTCGCCATCACGAGAGTGCTGATGGAATTGAGCACGAGCTTGGTGGCGGTGCCGGCTTTCATTCTGGTGGAACCTTGCAGGGCTTCCGGTCCCGTCACCACACGGATCGAAACGTCGGCTTGGTCGGGGGCTTGGTCAAAGGGCACGCAAGCGAAGAAGACGCAGGCGGCGCCCACTTCCCGGGCCTGCTGCAAGGCTCCATGCACGTAAGGGGTTGTGCCGCCGGCAGTGATTCCAAAGACCACGTCCCTGGCGCCGACCGCCCGCGCGACCATCTCCGCGGCGCCGGCGGCCGCATCGTCCTCCGCGCCTTCGACGGAACGGAACATGGCGGACTCACCGCCTGCGAGCACCCCTTGGACTTGTTGCGCATCGCTTTGAAACGTGGGGGGGCACTCCACCGCGTCCAAAACTCCGAGCCGGCCGCTGGTGCCCGCGCCGATGTACATCAAGCGCCCGCCCTGGGCCAAGCGCTCCGCGATCAAGTCGATGGCCTGGGCGATCTGTTGGCGGGCGGCAGCGATAGCTCGATGCAACTGCGCGTCTTGTTCCTGAATGCTGGCGAGGGCTTCCTCGGTCGAAAGCATGTCGAGCCCCTCGGTGGCCGGGTTGGCCTGTTCCGTGAGGATCTTTGAGCGATCGGCGATCGGGCCTTGATCCTTCAAGCGTCCGCTTCGGGCTTGCGGCGCTTGATGCGTGTGCCCGCTTCCCAGAAGGGTTGCGGCAAGAGGGCGCCGCCGTCGATCACCAGGCATTCCCCGGTGATGTAATCGCTAACGGGCGCGAGCAAGTGCAAACACTGGGCGGCCACTTCGTCGGTGGTGGCAAAGCGCTTGAGGGGGATGTTCTGTTTCATGTTCTCGCGAATCTCATCGTCCGGCCAGAGATTGGCGGAGGCGCCCTTGGATTCGAAAGGACCCGGTGCGATGGCGTTGACCCGGATGTGATAGCGCGACCATTCGGAGGCCAGGGTGCGCGTCATGGCGAGCACGCCGGCCTTGGCGCTCGCGGAGTGAACGACTCCCGCCATGCCGGTCCAGGCGTAGGTGGCGACCACGTTCAGGATCGATCCACCACCTGCTTTGATCATGGTCTTGCCCACCGCTTGAGAAACATAAAACGTTCCGTCGAGCACGATGCCGAGCACTGAGCGCCAGGCGTTGGCGGACAAGCGCTCGGTGGGGCAAACGAAGTTGCCTGCGGCATTGTTGATCAAGTGATCGATGCGTCCGTGACGCTCGATGATGGCGTCCACGCAGGAGCGCACCACTTCCGGCTCGCGCACGTCGCAGGTTTGCGACTCCACTTTCCAACCGTTGCGCTTGGCTTCCTCCTGCAGTTCCGAATGGTTGTCCGGATTGCGTGAGGCGATCACCACGGTCGCTCCGAGAGCAGCCAGACCCCGGCTGATTTGCAGCCCGAGGCCCGTGCCCCCTCCGGTCACGAAACAGATCTTGTCGGAGAAGGTGCCGGCGGGCAGCCAACGGGCGGATTCGGGCAGAGCGGTTGAATCGTTCATGGGTTCAGCTTGGCAAATTGGATCGGTGGAAGCAGGACAAATCCTGGGGCAGCTCCTCCCAATTGGGAGAAGCGCTTTGGGCAGCCCTTAGTGGAGCAGGTCCGCCAGCATGCGATGGAAGTGATGGACGCCCGGTTCCTTGCTGGGGGAGAAGCGTCCTCCGGGGTAGAGTCGCGACTTCAGCCCCCTTTGCACCTTTTCGACCACGTCCTCGTCTTCCGTCTGAACCAGGTCGAGGTTCCCGCCAGCTCCCGTGTCCAGGAGCTCCGGCCGCCAGACGTAGGGCTTGAAGTGCACCCGAGTTTTCTGCATGCCCAAGGGTTCCACCACGTTCACCGACAAGCCCCAGGGGTAGAAGTTGAACATGGTGGTGGGGGTCAACCAGTAGTAGTAAGCCGCCACGGGCCGCTCCTCTCCGGCGATGCGATGCTGGGGCTCGAAGGCCGTGTCGCCGGGGCGCGCCACACCTACCTGCAAGCTGCCGCTAGGGAAGAGTTGGTTCTCGTAGTCGTCGTCCACCAGCGCCTGCGCCAACTGTGGATGCACGTAGGGGATGTGAAAGCCCTCCAGGAAGTTGTCCACGTAGAGCGCCCAGTGGGCGTCGACTTCATAGGTTGCGGCCCGAGATTTATCAAACTGGAAGTCGGCCTGGGGCAAGCGCTCGAGCAAGGGTTGCAAGGGCGCGCTCCATTCGTCAAAGGAACTGCCCGGGGCGAGGGAGCTGAAGAGCGCGTTGCAAACGCTGCCCGTTTCTAGGCGTTTGAGATCGTCTTCAGGCCGTGGGAAATCTACGGCGCCCTCGAAGGCGGGCATGTGCTTGAAGCGCCCATCGAGTTCAAAGCGACGGCCGTGGTAGCCACAGCGCAGGGCGCGACAGGGACCGGCTTCGTTCACAACGATGCTGGCGCGGTGGGTGCACACGTTGGACAGGCAACTCAAGTCGCCCGCTGCATCGCGCAGCAGCATCAGCGGTTCATCCAAGGAGCCAGGCAGCAGCTCGAAGGGTCGGACGTGTTCCGCTGCCAGCTCCGTTGCGTGGCCGATCCAATGCCAACTGGGAACGAGCAAGCGCTCCCGCAGCAAATCGTAGATAGCGGGGTCTCGATAGAAACGCCCCGGCAGGGTCGTGGCGTGGCGGATGTCGGGATCGATCGGTGGCAGTGCAGACATGGTCGTAGGATCGAGGGAGTGGTGCCCTGGAGAGTAGAATCTGCGGGAATCCAGAGCGATGGAACTCCAGTCTTTGTCACAGATCGTGCAAACTTGCATAGCGCCTAAGGACGGGGCGAGAGGGCTCAAAAATCCCGAGCGTTTCCCCCGCAAGAAACAGGACTACACTCATGATGAATCAGCTGATCGCCCCACTTGCTCTAATTTCGCTGCTCGCCGCCTGCACGGCGGGGGAAAGCACGAGCGAACCGTCCACGCCCGCCAACCATGGAATCGAGCAAGTAGCGGCGCCGAGCACTGCGCCGGACCTCCAAGTGGCGACCTTCGCTGGGGGCTGTTTTTGGTGCATGGAGTTGCCCTTCGAGGAGCTTCCCGGCGTGAGCGCTGTGGTCTCCGGCTACACAGCCGGGGAGAAGCAGTTCCCGACCTACAAGGAGGTTTGCACGGGGTCCACTGGCCACGCGGAGGCCGTGCAGGTGCACTTCGACGCGAGCCAAGTTCCTTATGCGACCCTGCTCGACGTGTTCTGGCGCCAGATCGATCCCACGGACGCCGGTGGTCAGTTCGTGGACCGCGGGACCCAGTACCGTCCCGCGATCTACTACGACGGGGAGGCGCAAAAAGAGATCGCCCTCCGGTCACGGGCCGCCTTGCAAGCCAGCGGGCGCTTCGACAAGCCGATTGCGACGGAGATCGAACCGCTCACGGAGTTCTTCCCGGCGGAGGACAATCACCAGGATTACTACGACAAGAACCCGGGGAACTACAAGCGCTACCGCAAGGGTTCGGGTCGCGACAAGTTCCTCGAGAGCGCTTGGGGGGCCGACCTCGAGCTCAAGCCCGCGAAGAGTGCAGTGCGTTACAGCAAGCCGGACGACGCCACCCTGCGCGCACGCCTGACAGAGCTTCAGTACGAAGTCACCCAAAAGGACGGCACGGAGCGCAGCTTCAAGAACGAGTACTGGGACAACAAGGAAGCGGGCATCTACGTGGACATCGTCAGCGGTGAGCCGCTCTTTAGCTCCCAGGAAAAGTACAAGTCCGGCACCGGTTGGCCGAGCTTTTGGAAGCCCTTGGTGGCCGAGAACATCGCCTTGGACAAGGACTACAAGATCGGCTACGCCCGCAACGAAGTGCGTAGCAAGCACGGCAATTCGCACTTGGGCCACGTCTTTGACGACGGGCCCGAGCCCACGGGTTTGCGCTACTGCATGAACTCCGCGGCCCTGCGTTTCATCCCCGTCGCGGACCTCGAGCAAGAAGGCTACGGCGAGTTCCTCGCCAAGTTCAAATAGTCCCAGTCGCCATCTCCAGCTTAGAGCGACTGACTTTCGTTCACGGCTACGCAGGCCTCGGAACAGAGTTCGTGCGCGAGGTCAAGCCGCTCGGGTAGCGCGGGGCGCGCCTCGAGTGGCGTTCGAGCCGAGGGGCTCTCGGATCTGGTGCGCGGCACGATGGCCTTCCTCGGGCGCACGGCCTTGGACTTCACGCGCTTCTGGCGAGAGCTGTCGCGGGTCGATACGGGTGCCCCGGCTCCGAACCTAACCGGCTGGGACAATCATCCGGACTCACTCGCTTGGTGGCAGTCCTACGTGAACCTGCGTCGCTCGGCTTCCGCGGCGCAAGATGCGCTTGCGACCGAGCAGCACATGCTGGCACACAACCCGAAATTCGTCGCCCGCAACTACCTGCTGCAACAGGTGATCGATGAAAAGGATCCTGTGGCACAGGCTCCTAGCCGGAAAAGAATCAGGCCCCGGGTGCTCCCTTCAAGGAGCCCCCGGGGCCTGATCACAAGTGAAAAGCTCTAGGCGGTCGGCAAGCTGCGGCGGGTGATCTTGTCCAGCCCGGAGAGCCCGATGACTCCCACCTCGATTCCCCAGTAGATGAGGAGGCCAACGCCAGCGCCGCTGGTGAAGCCATAGCTGTGCAGGCCGACCTCGAGCAGGTTGACGCCCCACCAGGAAGCAGCAACCACGCCGCCGCCGGCCACGACCATGGTGACGAAGCCGCGATCCTTGACGAAGCCACCCATACGCATGTGCAAGCACAAGAGTTGCCAGATGCAGATCAAGAGTGCGCCGTTCTCCTTCGGGTCCCAACCCCAGAAGCGACCCCAGGAATCGTTGGCCCAAACGCCACCCATGATGGTGCCGAAGATCGCGAAGAGCAGGCTGAAGCACAGGACGCCGTAGGTCATGCGCAGAATCGTCTTGTAGAACTGCGTGTCCCCCTCACGCAAGCGGAAGAGCTTGCCGAGGATCCAAACGTGGGCAATCCCCGCGGCGAGCAGGCCGCCGGCGTAGCCCATGGTGACCGCGGTCACGTGGATGGCCAGGTAGTAGTTCGTGTCGAGCACTGCGACCACCGAAGCCATTGTGTCCCCTGCAGACTTGACCTCGATGAACTCGTACTTGTTCGCGAGGAACATGCCCGCGGTGCCGAGGAAAGTCGAGACGGCGAGTCCGATGCGTTGGCGTGTGAGGTACTCGGAGACGACTCCGACGAGCACGCACACGCAGGTGATGAAGATGACCGTGTCGTAGAGCGACACCACCGGGGGACGGTGGCGAATCAGGCAGCGCATGGTGATGCCCCAAATGCCAAACCCTAGGCCAATGAGGGCGCACGTCCAGACCGCGCGACCTAGCCACTTGTTGTCCTTGATCAGCCAGCCAAGGGCGCTGAGCAGGAAGCCGAGCAGGAACGAAACGAGAGCTTTCGTGAAGGGGTCGACCCCCTCAAGGGTAATCTCGAGGGGAATCGTGCCGTACTCTCCACGGGCCTCTGCAATGCTGCTGGAGGTCTTGTGGAGGCCCTCAAGGGTGCTCAGGAAGGCGCTGGGATCGTTCTTGTTCTGCTCTAGTTGCTGGAAAGCAGCGAGCATTGGCAGCACGTCGGCGTACTGCGTCTGTTGCTCAAAGGTGAACTTGACGAGGTCATGAAATCGCCACCAAGTGTCCTGGTCCTCGAAATCGCTTGGGGGCGGCAGGAAGGCCGCGGCACCTTGGCTGCTGTCGAGCACGGATTCCAGTTGAGGGAGGAGCCCGCCGATGCTTTTGTCCCCGCCATCGCCTTGGGCACTCGCCCTGCGCCAACCATTCAAGAGTTCTTTGGAGTGCTCAACGATCTGGGTCAAAGTGGCCGTGTCCGAGCCAAAGAGCTCTTGGAATTCTCCGGTGCCCTGAGCCGCGTATTTCCAGCGCACGGGGTCCAGGGTCCCGATCAATGACTCGAAGGCGCGCAGGTCCGTGGCGAGCTTGATGGTCTGCGCGTCAACCGGGTTTTGCTCCCTGGGCGGAATCTCTGAAATGCTGATGGCCCGTTCCATCAGATTCTGACGGTGGGGGGCAAGCTCGTTGTAGCTGTAGCGGTCGCTCTTGCGTTTGTCGTTCGCTTGGGTGTCGACTCCGAGACGCTCGAGCACCGTGTCGTTCTGCACGCGGAAAGACGGGTAGTCGCGCGCCATCTCTGGGAAGAAATAGCAGTCGAGCAACCAGGGGGTCTGCTTGAGCTTCGACCCGTCCTCGAGTTCGAGTGTGCGCTTCCCATTGAAAATGAGCAGGTCGAGGCCCGCGAGTTTCTTGAGCGGCTTGACGCGACCACCGTGTTGAACCGGCAGGCTGCCGAACAACTTGATGACCTCGTCGCTCCAGGGTTGTGTTCTCTGGGTTGTGTCCTGAGCTTGGCCGAAGAGCCCTAGAGTGAGGGCGGCCAGCAGTCCAAGGGTCAAGCGTCGCGCGATGCTCCCGAATCTTTGTTGGGTGTTCATGATGCCACGGGGGTCGGTTTCGAAATCTCGGAGAGTTGCTTGCGAGTGAATCGGTAGAGGGTCCGCAAGAAGGTGATCAAGAGGCCCAGGGTGATGACCCACATGGCGTACTCGGGCCACTTGTCGGAAGGGTTGCGAACCACGGAGAAGACAGAGAACAGCGGGCCGTCGTAGTTCGGGGTGCTGGGGCCCCAGGAACTCTGGAAGAGCACCAGTCCCCCCTCACGCAGTGGCTCGTTCATCTGGATGAGCACCTTCTCCTTGCCTTTCTCGTCCGTCTTGGTCACGTTGCTGCGATAGGACTTCACCATC
The DNA here is from genome assembly GCA_937905825.1 of uncultured bacterium. Taxonomy (GTDB): domain Bacteria; phylum Planctomycetota; class UBA1135; order UBA1135; genus JABACD01. The sequence goes on along the minus strand of CALCXM010000039.1, from coordinate 90,771 downwards.
GTCATGCCCGGGTGGTCTTCTTTGATGAAGTCCTCCAGGCGGATTTCGTAGGGCATGCTATAGCGCGTGTGGCGCATGTCGATGGCGAAGCGTTTGCCCTCCACGTCGATCACCCAGGGGGAGAGCTGATCTCCAGCGAGGATCGCTTTCATCGGGGTGCCATCCACGAGGACTTCCGCGTGGATAGCGGCCACATCCCGCTCTGCTTCTTTGGAGTCGGGCATCTCTAAAATGCCGAAGCCGTCGATCACTTCCCCCTCTGCCTGCCACTGGGGGCCTTTTGGCATGACCCTGGCATTGGTGACGAAACCCTTGAGGGTCAGGTCGAAGGGCAGTTCGGGGCTCGTGAATTTGCGGCTGGCAGTGCCCTTCAAGTCCGAGAACGAATCATCCGGCACGAGAAGTTCCGTGGAGTTGACTTCCTTGTTCACTTCCCAAATGGCGATTTCCCAAAGGGTATAGCTCACGAAGTGTGCCGAGGCGCGTTCGTCAACTTGGGTTCGGGGGTTGTCCCCTTCCCAAAGGGTCAGATGCCCTTCTACCGAGTTGGTTAGCTTCCCAAGACTGGCGGCCATCATGAACACGATTCCAAAGTGAATGATGATCACCCCGGTGTTCTTGACGGACCAACGAATGCGCAGGAGTCCGCCGACGATCAAGTTGATCGTCAAAACGCTCATGCTCAAAACTCCCGCGGGGAAGTAGGGGAATTTCACACCCCCCAACTCGGCCCACAGGAACCACGAGTTGAAGAAGGTCTGCTTGGCGTCGTACAAGCCGTTCTCGACTTGGTACAGGGTCCCGAACAGCGTCAGGATGAAGAGTGCAAACAAGCACATGCAGCACAGGGCATAGGAGCCCAGGGCTTGCGTGATGATGGCGAAGAGGCCTTTGTCTTTTTTCACGGTCGTAGTCTTTGGTCGACGCGCTTAGCGTTCGGAAAGCGAGTTGACGAAGTTGAGGAAGGACTCGCGCTGGGCGCTGACTTCTGCGTCGGGGCCGACCATCTTGATGAAGACGCTCTTGCCGGGCCGGATCAAGGGAACACCAAGAACGCGCTTCAAACCACCGTCCGACGCCGACATGCCTTGATAGTTGCCAGCCACCTCGAGCAGCGGCGCTTCGCTGCCCAGGATCTTGACCTTCGGCATGGCATCGATCTCGGCCAAGCTGACAGGGTCCATGCCGACTTCCCCACGCCAACGGTCGATGTTGCCCTTGAGGCCGCCTCCGGTGCCGCCGAGCAGGATGATGTAGCACTCCGATTCACCGACGGTCAGGTTCACCACGCGCATGGACTTGCGCGGGCCTTGGCTCCAACCGGCAGGCATTTCGAAGTCGAACTCTCCGGTCTCCGAGGAGACGGTCGCCGAGGTAGCGGGGGTCACGTTGGCATGCGGATCCGTTCCATCGGCCGCGTGATCGTGGCCGTCGCCGGGGCTGTGATTGTGCCCATCATCTGGCCCGTGATTGTGACCATCGTCAGCTGAGTGCTGCTGGGTCTTGATCGTGATGCTGGCGCAGAAGTCTTCGAGGTTGGCTTTCTCCTGTTCGATCAGGTCAGCCGGGCCTGTCATCTTCACGAAGACGGTGAACTGATCAGAAGGCAGCACAAAGCCGTACAGTCCCCAGTTGTCTTGGGGTTCGTCGCCCATGCCCACGTAGCTGCCCTGCAAGTCGACGATGCTGGCGAAGCCACCGAGCAAGAGGCCTTTGCGTAGGCTCTCCACTTCTGCATCTTCGATCGGGTCCAGACCGATCTGACCGCGCCAGCGGTTGATGTTCGCTGTCAGTCCGCCGCCGTCACCGCCGAGAAGGGTGAAGGAGCACTCCATGCGTTCGTCGCCCGCTGGACGCATGTTGATGACGCGCATGCTGGTGGGGGCCAATTCCTCCCAGCCATCGGGAGTCTTGTACGTGAACGGCGCTTCCCGAGGTCCGTCGTTGGAGGGGGCTTGGCGCTGGGACGAGGGCATGCCCATCGAACCGCCGAAGCGCGCTTGCCCGGAGGCTCCCGGTTCCAGATGGCTCGAGTAATTGGGGGAGAGCCGCTTCATCGAGATCTCGTAGTCCCCCTGGGGCGCGCAGCCTACAAGGAGAAAAGCGAGGGCGAACACGCGGGGCTCTGCGAAGCGTCGAGCTGTCGGGAAGCGTCGAGCTGCCGGAGAACATCGAGCCGCGGAAAAGATTCTGTGCATCGGTGATAGCCGGATTGCTGCCGGCGGTTGGTGGAGGGCCAGGCACCGTACACATCAGGCGCCCAAAGCTCGCCAATCTTGGTGCGCAGAATAGCGTTCCGGAGCGGCGGCGGGCACTCTGTCTGCCCTTTCCCTTTCGGTCGACGGGATGGGAGCCAAAACTGGGGTGCTTTGCCCCTTTCTGACAGCGTTCAGCCGTGTTCTTGGGAGACCAATCTGTAGGGGAGCCACGGCCCTGCGCGCGGGTCCTCAAGGGGCTCGAAACATTCGGTGAACACGGGCTGCCGACGGAGTCCGACGGGTGGCGCAACTCCGCTGGCAGCTGACCGAATCCGAGCGCGGTGCTCGGGGCCCATCCAACGCACAGGAAGCAAAAAGGTGGGCCCCGTCACCTTCCGAGGAATCTCGACGGGTGACGGGGCCCGGACCCTCCCGAGGGCTGCTTCCGAATTACCGGAAGCTCTCTCCCTGTTTCTCAAACCACTGATTCCAAGCCTTGGGGGAGGATCCGGGGTCCTCGCCGGTGAGCTGCTTCAGGGATTGGTAGATCGTGCGTTTCTCGGTCACGTAGGTGTAGCCAGAGATTCCGCCGACCCGGGCTTCGAGCTGCACCACATCGTGAGCGGAGCGCACAATCGGATCGGCGATGGAAGCTCCTTGGGCGATCTCCAGATCGAAGTCTTGGATGTAGGCCAACTGCGCGCCGATGCGAATGTGACTGGTGATCGGCATCACGCCTCCCGCGGAGGAGAGCCCGGCGTAGTGCTTGACCAAGGCGGGCACCGCGTTCTTGTAGCCGATGATTCCCAAGCTCTCGGTCGCGTTGGTGCGGATTGCGCGTGACTTGCTGCCAAGGGCTTTCACCAAAGGCAAAGCGAGTTCCGGTTGCTGGGCCATGCGCACGGCCAAGGCGGACTCCCGGCGCACGGGTTCGGAGACGTCGAGCACGCAGCGCTGCATGAGCGGCAAGAGCTCCTGACCCGGGAACAGGCGCCGCAAGGCGTGGGCAGCGAAGCTGCGCTGGCCGAGTTGCGTGGAATGCAGACTACGTACGAGGATCTCGCGCAGCCCTCCGCTCTCCTCAAAGGCCTGCTGCAAATTGCCCAGGCTGTTGATCAAGAGCTCGCGCTGCACGGGCCCCGCCGCTTCTCCGGCAGCGATCATGGTCTTGGCTGATTCCCCCGGCGCATCCAGCCACTTCTTCGTTCGGGGTGCGAGGAACGCCGGAGCTTGGATCTGGGCGAGGGCATCCGCGCAGTCCGGATCCTGGGTCAGGATCCCGTCCAACTCTTCCTTGGCCTCGGCGTGCAAGCCGACGCGGATCAGCCAAGCCGCGTGAACGTTGCGTGCCACCAAATCCTCACGGGGTGCCTGTTCAGCGAGTCGCCGTGCTTCCCGCAGCAAGTCGACTTCCAAGCGGTGGCTCTGAATCGGACCCCTGTAGAGGGTAGCCCACTTTCCATCGCGGCGAACCTCCCAATGGCTGTCCACCCGTCGCGCCAGCCCGCGAATGGCATGGCCCCCATGGTAGAGCAAGACCCGTTTGGCCGGGGCCGCCAGGTCCTCTGCCAGGCTCGAAGTCTGCCCCTCCGTTTGGCGCGCGCTCGTGGGGGCTGCCCAGATCGAGGGACCCTTGCGGAGGGTAGGAACGGAAGGTGTTGCGATGCTCCTGACCGTCGGCGAGCCGAAGGCGCTGCCCAATGGGGTGAGTGCAAGGAGCAGGGCAAGTGGGCGCGTATCGAGTTGCATGGGGGGTAGGGGCCGGGGGAAGGTGGGTTTTTCCGTGGGCTGTGGAGGGCCGTCCCGATGCAGGAAGCGTGCCGTTTGCATTGGCTGGCTCAAGCGCCCCTGGGTTCCCATCAAGCGCTGTTGCGTGCGGGATCCGCACGCCGGGTGCAGGGAGTCTGTCCTCCCAAGTGGTCACGCTGGCGAGACGGACAACGGCCGGCTTCGGTTTTCTGGGGTGGATCCGTGAGAAGGTTCGGAGGGCAAGTCGCGCTGCGGGACGGCCTTCACTCGGGCGATGCCGTCGCGCGAGCGTTGCCGTCACGGGAGCAGGTGCTTTCGACCAAGAAGGCGCACTCGCCCAAGCAGGCATTGGGACGCTCTCCGGTCCCGGACCACTCGCCAAAAAAAGGCCCGCCCGCAAGCTGCAGCTTGCGGGCGGGCACGGATTGGGTCGGGGTCCCGGGGTGGGGGATGAAAGTCCCGGGACGACCGAACCCTCAGGGGGTGATGACTACGGCAACCAAACGATCTCTAGAGCGTTCGAGGTGTTGAAGCCACTTCCGCAGGGGCCGCCAACGGGATCGCGGTACCAGAACTGGTAGATGCGAGTGGCTCCGCCGGCCGGGAGGGCGCCAGCAACAGCAACGTTGACAGTCGAAACAGCCGTTCCAGATCCGTCGGCCGAAAGCACTTCGAGGCGCTTGATCGGTCCGCCGGCACACATCAGGCCGTCACCGAACAGGTTGCCCATGCCACCATTCGCTTGGGTGACACCCTGGAAGAACACACCGGAGACACCAGCGGCGACGCCGGTGCAGGTGAACTCGACCGTGCTGTTGGCGACGCTACCGGTGCCGTCTGCAGTGATGTTGGCGCCGCCGCCTGCGGTGCTGTTGTCGCAGCCGTTGCCAGCCGCGCCAGTGTTGCCACAAGGGGCGGCCGTTGCGGTGCCGTCACAGGAGCAGAAAGAGTTCTGGATGAGAGCGCTCTCCAACTTGATGTTGTCGAAGGAGATGTCGATGAAGCCCAAGGTCGCGCCGCTCCAGGGAGCGAAGTTCGTGACGGCCAGGTAGTCGACATCTTGGATGACCGCGTTCCAGTCGAGGTCGTCGTTGCCCGAGTTGGTGCCCGTGTGGCTCCAAACGGTCCAGCCTGTGGGGAGCGTCGTGGAAGCACTAGGAATGTCCCACTGAACCGTGTGCCAGCTTCCGCCGGGCAGGGCTACGCCGAAACCAGCAAAGCTGTAGACGCCGGGATCATAGGGGGTCCAGATCAGGATGTCGTCCGTGATCTCCGGGGTGCCCATGTCGTCGGCGAGGACAATGAACATGTGCATGCCGAAGGGGGAGTTGCCCTGGTAGTTGAAGTCGAAGCTGGTGCTGGCGATGCCCTTGGCACGGAAGTCACCACGCCAGTCGGGGCTGAGCTGGTTGTTGAGGTGCCAAACGTTGACGGGGGACTGGAGCTGGGCCCAATCGAGGCTCGCGCCGGGGTTGCCGCCGGTCGGGTTCAAGGTGCCGGGGATCGCCGGAATCGAGAAGCCGTTGTAGGTGCCGTCGAATTCCATGCGCCAGTTGTCTGGGTTGCCTGCTTCGAAGTCCTCAACGCCCTGGGCGCTTGCGCTGGAGGTGAGAAGGGCGATCGGTGCCAAGAAGGCGAGTGCTGTTTTCAGGTTCATTGGAGTAGCTCTAGGGGAGTTTGTTTGTTGAAAGACTAGAGACGACGGTGAGGGCGCAGGGGGCTCGGGAGAACCTCTTGGGACCGGGATCGTGAGAGCCCAGGGGGGGGCGCCCAACGTCTCTTCGCCTCCCAGGTGTACACGGGGATTTCCGAATGCGATACCTGCCGTGGAGATTTTCCTGGAAAATTTCAGCGTAAGCAATCTGGCGCTCTGATCGGAGCATCTGCTATGCTTAGTCGACATGAGTAAATCAATCGAGCAGCGCAGCGCCAAGGGCTCCCAAGCCAGTCCTGGTGGAAGCTTACGCCGGCAGGTGGAAGCGGTCGGGACTGATTTGGCGGAGTCGTACACGGCTCTGCTGGGCAGCCTCTCCGAGCGTCCAACGGGCCCCCAGGCCCTTTCAGACCTGCTTGGGGTCACGGTGGTGACCGCAAGTCGCCTGCTGCGCGCGATCGCCCAGGCGGACCCCGTGGCCGTCGTGGACCAGATCCCCGGAGCCGTGCCCCTGCGCAAGGTGATGAAGGCGGCCGCCGCCAATGGCGCCCCAGCAGCCCGTCAGAAGGCCGCAGCGAAGGCCGTGGACCGCTTCGAAGCCCTGATCCGGAAGAACGCCGGGCACCGCAGCAGCTTGAACGCCATGCTCACGGATTGGCTGCCCCAGGGCCGCCGCGAATTCGAGGTGCGCCGACGTCAGGCTGCCTACAAGGCAATCAGCGAGCTCAGGGGGGTCAGTTGTGACCTCGACCTAGCCACGATCGCGGTTCATCCATCCCAAGAGGAGGGGAAAGCGGACCTGCTCTCGATCCAAGGGAGCTTTGGCCTGGACCGCATCCGCCCGGATGCCACGGTTCAGTTCGGCACCTTGCGAACCCCGGCGGAGGGGAGCGCGAGCCATCCGGTTTTCGACCCAGCTCCAGCCCCGCTCACCTTGGATGGCGCCGGGCTCTCGGATGGCGTGGCCTCCGTGCGCCTTGATCAGTTTTGTTCACGCGCTCCAGCGCCGATCATCACGAAGACCTTTGGACGCGACATTCAGTACTTGCTGGGGGAAACGGGATTCGGTCCCGAGTCGAGCGTGGACCTGGTGATCGCTGAGGTGAACCGCGCCGAGCTCATCTTGGAACCGGCGGGAGACAGCGCGCGCAATCCCTACTTCTACCAGATCGCGGGGACGCCCTCCCGAGCGATGCTGTTTGACGTGTTGATTCACAAAGACATCTACACGGACCGCGATGCCAAGCTGCTGCTCTACGACACCTCGAACCGAGGCCCGGCTGCCGCAGGAAGCAAGGAGCGGGCCGTCGACCTTCTACGCACAACGGATGAGCTGGAACTGCTCGGAACTCAGCCGTCCCGGCGCCGCTTCACAGGCTTTCCCCGTTACTTGGAGTTGCTCGATCACGCGTTCAGCAAGCTCGGTTGGAGTTCCGAAGAGTTCGTCGGCTACCGGGTTCAGATTAGCTACCCACTGCAAGGAAACCAGGTCTGCATCGCCTTCGGCGCCAAGGAATAAGCTTCTGCGCTTCGCGGCCGAGCAAGCGCAGCGGCGCGCAGGGGGCTCCGAACGAATCCCCGGGACTCTCCCCGCAGAACACAACTCGGCCCCGGACTGCACGCAGTCCGGGGCCGAGTTCATTCTGTCTGGAAGCGGGTCCCCAGGCGGGGGACTAGAAGGCCTCGTCAAAGGCCACTTCGCCCGTGACCGACACCTGATAGGCAGACACGCGACGTTCGAAGAAGTTGGAGAGCTCTTGCACGTCTTGGAGTTCCATGAAGGCGAAGGGGTTCCGAGAACCGTAGTGCACCGCCATGCCCAGGTTCCGCAGGCGCTGGTCCGTGACGAACTCCAGGTAGGTGCGCATGTCCTTGATCGAAAGTCCTGAGACGCCGCCCGCCAGCAGGTCTTCGGCGAACTGCATTTCGCACTCCAGGGCTTCCTTGAACATGGTGAGCACTTGGGCCTCCAAGTTGTCATCAAACAAGTGCGGCTCCTCTTCGCGAATGGTTTGAATCGCCTCGAAGGCGAAGGCCATGTGGCAGGACTCGTCGCGGAAGACCCAGTTCGTGCCCGAAGCGAGTCCGTTCAGCAGCCCCTTCGAGCGCAGAAAGTACACGTAGGCAAAGGCAGCAAAGAAAAACAGCCCCTCGATGCAGCCGGCGAAACAGATCAGGTTGAGCAAGAAGGCCTGGCGCTGCTGCGGCGTCTCGGTCGCATCGAGTTTGTCGATGGAACCGATCCACTTGAAGCAGAACTCTCCCTTGCGCTGAATCGAAGGGATCTTGTGGATCGCCGCGAAGGCCTCTTCGCGTTCCCCGAGATCGGGGATGTAGGTGTCCAAGAGGGTCAGGTAGAACTGCACATGCAGGGCCTCCTCGTACAGTTGACGCGACAGGTACATGCGCGCCTCCGGCGAGTTGATGTGCTTGTAGAGGTTCAACACGAGGTTGTTGGCGACGATCGAGTCGCCCGTCGCGAAGAACGCCACCAGCCGTTGAATCAGGTGCTTCTCCGAGGGCATCAAGCGGCTCTCGAGGTCCACCGTGTCCGTGGAGAAGTCCACCTCCTCAACGGTCCATGTGTTCTTGATCGCGTCCCGGTACATGTCATAAAAGACCGGGTACTTCATCGGGCGCAGGGTCAGGTCAAATCCGGGGTCAAGCAGCATTTCGGTGGGGTGCGGGGAGCCGTGGCGGGGGAGTCGAAATGGGTTTTGGAGCGGCGCCGCCTACTGGCAGGACTCGCAGGACTCGGGGTTCTCGAGGGAGCACGCGACAGCGGCCGCATCGCTGGTGGTGTCGGACTGGCGAATGCGGGTCGCCGGTCGCGAGCGCAGGTAGTAGGTGGTCTTGACCCCAGACTTCCAGGCGTAGGCGTACATGGACGAAAGCTTGCCGATGGTCGGCGTCGCCATGAACAGGTTGAGCGATTGGCTCTGATCGATGTAGGGTCCGCGGGCGGCAGCTAGGTCGATCAGGGCCTTTTGCGGCAGTTCCCAGGCGGTGCGGTAGAGCTCGCGCAGATCCTCGGGCAGTTCCTCGATGCCTTGAATGGAACCCTCGGCGCGCTTGATCTTGCCACGCACTTCCTCGGTCCAGAGTCCGAGCTTCTTCAGATCGGTGACCAAGTAGTCGTTGATTTGCATGAAGTCTCCGGAGAGCGTCTCGCGCTTGAACAGGTTGGAGACCTGGGGTTCGATGCACTCGTAGCAACCGGCGATGCCGGCGATGGTGGCAGTGGGCGCGATCGCGATCAGCAGAGAATTGCGCAGACCGTGTTCGGCAATCTTCGCCTTCAACTTGGCCCATCGCTGCGGCGTGCTGGGCGTCACCTTCCACAGGTCGAACTGCAAGTCGCCCTTGGCGGCGCGCGTCTCCGGGAAGGCTGTGTGTGGGCCGTGCTTGGCCGCCAGCTCGTTCGACTTCACGAGGGACTGGTAGTAGATCTCCTCCTGAATGCGAGCGGTCAGCTCCAGGGCTTCCGGGGAGTCGAAGGGGATGCGCAGCTTGAAGAACACATCCTGCAGACCCATGGTGCCCAGACCCACCGGACGCCAACGGGAGTTCGAGGCCTTGGCGGTCTCGATCGGGTAGTAGTTGATGTCGATCACGCGATCGAGGTACTTGACGGCCGTGCGCACGACCTTGCCCAACTCTTCGTAGTCGAAGCCGGAGCGGTCTTCCTTGACGAAGGCGCCCAAGTTGATGGAGCCCAGGTTGCAGACGGCGGTTTCGCCTTGGTTCGTGACCTCCAGAATCTCCGTGCAGAGATTGGAGAGGTGAATCACATTGCCCGGGGCACCGGTCTGGTTGCTGCGTTCGTTGCAAGTGTCCTTGAAGGTCATCCAGCCATTGCCGGTTTGCGCCAGGGAACGCATCAAACGGCTGTAGAGATCCCGGGCCTTGACCTGGCGCACGAAGCGTCCGTCCCGTTCCGCGGCCTCGTAGGCCTCTGCGAACTGCTCACCAAAAAGGTCCACGAATTCGGGGACTAGCTTGGGGTCGAAGAGCGACCACATGCCGTCCTGCTGAACTCGCTCCATGAAGAGGTCCGGCACCCAGTTGGCCAGGTTCAGGTTGTGCGTGCGGCGTGACTCCTCGCCGGTGTTCTCGCGCAGCTCGATGAACTCATCGATGTCCGCATGCCAGGTCTCGAGGTACACGCAAGCGGCGCCCTTGCGCCGGCCCCCTTGGTTGACCGCGGCCACGGAGCTGTCGAGTGTTTTGAGCCACGGCACGATGCCATTGGACTTGCCGTTCGTTCCCCGGATCAGGCTGCCCCGGGCGCGGATGCGTGACCAAGCGACCCCGATGCCGCCGGCAAATTTCGAGAGTTGCGCGATGTCGTTGTAGCGCCCGTAGATCGCCGTCAGGTCATCCTCGGGGGAATCCAACAGGTAGCAGGAAGAGAGCTGCGTGTGCTGGGTGCCGGAGTTGAACAGAGTGGGGGAGCTGGGCAGGTAGCGCAGGCTAGAGATCAAGCGGTAGAAGTCGCGCGCCTCTCCGGGCTTTTCGGCCAGGCCACAAGCCACGCGCATCATGAAGTATTGCGGGGTTTCGATGACCTCACGGGTCACCGGATCCTTGAGCAGGTAGCGGTCGTAGATCGTGCGCAGGCCGAAGTAGTTGAAGAGCTTCGAGAGCTCGGGCTCGATCGTGTCGTTCAACTTGCGGTGGCTGTCCGCCACCAACTTGGCGGTCTCGTCATTGATCAGACCCAGCTTCTGTCCGCGTCGAATCGACTGGCTGAAGCTATGGATCTCCTGGTTGCGAACTTCCTTGTTGATGTAGTTCGAAAGCAGGCGCCCGGCGAGGCGCGAGTAGAGGGGCTCCTCTGCGATCAGCGAGGCCGCCGTTTGGATCGAGAGTTGGTCCAGTTCGGCGGTGGTGGCGCCGTCGTAGAGCCCACTGATCGTGCGCGTCGCGATGCGCAAAGGGTCGACCTTGGGAAGGTCCTCGCAGCAACGGGTGATCGCCTTGACGATCTTGTTGAGGTCCACGGGTTCAAGACTCCCGTTGCGCTTGCGAACCTGCATGCCCACGTCGCCCGTGGGCGTCGTGACGGTGTCTTGATCGGTTTGGGAGGAGTTGGCTTGGGCGGTGGGGGCTCCGTGGGACATGCGCAATATCGAGGGGACCGGGGCTCTAGGATCGGGAGACAGAAAAAGGGCTCTTGGGGAGCCCAATAAGGCCGTCTGGCGGGGGATTTTGCCCCCGTTGGGCCTTGGAACGGCTGCGGTCACCATTCCGTAAGGGGCCCACCATATGGTGCAAACTTTCGAGTTCAACACTAGATGTAGTAGGTTGCTGTTCGGGAAACCCAACTCCTGGGTAGGGTTTTCCTGGGGCCGGACTAAGGCCTTTTGGGAACCGGGGTTAGGGGGTCGGCGGCGCGGCTTCCCACATTTTGGATATCCGCGGGGCCCGTGAGATTCCCGATCCGGTGCAGGGGCCCGAGGTCCGCGGTGGAGCTCCAAGGGATCCCGCGGCGGTCCAATTCATCGGCGACGGGCGGGCGGCCCGAGCAACTGAACCAGACTTGCCGCGGCTGGGTCGCCCCGAGGAATTCAGCGAGCCAGGGGGTCTCCGAACCGTGGTGCGGGAAGAGCACTAGATCGTAGGGCCCGCGCAAGAGTCCCCCCCGCAATTGTTGGGCGAGCCCGCTGCCTTCCGCATCCCCGCACAGGAGCCAGCGCTCGTTCCCGACGCGCACTTCCAAGCTGCGGGAGCCCTCATTGCCGCCGCCCGTTTGGCCGCGGATGAGGGTGAGCTCGACCCCCGCCGGCGCCAACCCTGGGAAGCGCAGGCTGAGCCGCCCGAACTCCAAGTCCAAGTGCTCCGCCCCAGGGGGCAGGCGCTGGGCGATTGGCGACGGCAAGGCGCCAAGCCACTGGCCTGGAGGAAAGCGTTCGATCAACCAGGGCAAGGCCCCGGCGTGATCCGCCTCCCCGTGGGAGAGGGCGATGTTGAGTTGGGCGCAGTCCAAGGATCGCAGCAGGGGCAAGAGTGCCTGGCGCGCGACCCCAATGCGGTCCCGAGAGCCTGCGTCGAAGAGCCAGGTGCCTGCACCGGGCAAGCGCATCAGGACCGCGGTGCCATGGCCCACGTCTGCCGCGTAAATTTCCGGGGCGTCGGTTCCCTTCCACCAAGGCAAGAGCAAGAGGCCCCAGGAAAGCAAGCACAGTCGCCGCGCTCGAGCTTGCCAGGTGGGCAACGTGCCCCCTGCGATGAACATCCTGCCACCTGCAAACAAGAGGCTGAGGCCGGCGAGCAGCAGGAGCCAATCCGGACGCAGCGGCAAGACGTAGGGAGTTCCAGGCAAGTCATCGAAAACGTGCAGACCCGCTTCCATCAGTTGGCATACGGAACTCAAGAGGTGCGCGATGGCGTCACATGGAACGAGCAACAACAACCAGGCGAGTCCCAAGAAGATGGCCAACAGCGGCAAGAGCCAGAGGGTGGCGAAGGGTCCCACCAAGCTCCATTCCCCGAAGGTCGACCAGACAATCGGCAAGGTCGAAAGGCTCGCCGCAATCGACGCAGCACAAGCCCCGAGACTCCAGTCGAGTGTGCGTTGGAGAGCCAATCTGAGCCAGGGGGAGCGCGGCCGGCCGTTGGGCCAAACCGGGTTGAATTGAGCTCCTCCTGGGCAATAGCGACGCAGTGCACGCAGAGTGGGGCGCGTCAAGAGGATCAATCCCAGGGTCGCCGTGTAGGACAACTGCATCGAAATCGAGCGCAGGGAAGCGGGGTCCGCGCACCACTCGAAGAGCGCGGCGAAGGACCAAATAGAAAGGGCGTCCACGTTGCGTTTCCAAAGCCCCTGGGAGCGACCCGGAAGAATGCCTGCGAGTTGCGTGAGGCTGAGGGCAATCGAAGCGCGCAAGACCGGCGCGCCGCCCCCAGCCACGGGCACGAAGGCCAAGAGCAACAGGATGCGAAAGCACTCGGGCCGCGCCCAAGACAAAGCGTTTGTGCGGCGTCGACTCAAGCGTTGCAGAATCCAGGCGATGAGGGTGCCCAGGGGCCAGATCCAAAGGCTCGCCACCAGTCCAACGTGCAGTCCGCTAACCGCCAAAGCGTGCCGCGTGCCTGTGCGCGTGTAGAGGTCCGCGGTTCCCGCAACGAGGGCGCTGCGGTCCCCGAACATCAAGGCCTTGGCCAATCCAAGGGCGTGCGGATCGCGCAGGATGCCGATGCGTTCTCCCATGCTTTTGCGCAGGTCGCGCCACACTCCGTGACCGGGGAGCCAGCCTCCCGCGGGAGCTCCGCGCAAGCGGCGAATCTCGTCTGCTTGAACGGTTTGCAGGATGCCCCGGGAAGCCTGTTGTTCGAGGGACACGGCGCCACGCGCCAGGCGCTGCGGTTCACCCGTGACAAGCAGTTCGATCCATTCCCCATCGCGCACGGACCCCGCCGGCAATTCGTAGCGCCCGGATTGGCCTTCCAAGACCCCGAGCAACTCGTCGCCTGCGTGCGAAGTCCTCCAAATGCCTTGGGCCGCGGAGCCTTGGCCTTGAAGCGCTGGGCGCGGCTGCAGCTCACGTTCCCGCAGAAGCGCAAGGGAGCACAGCAGCACGAGTGCGGAGAGCAGCACTCCTTGGCACTTGCGCTCGCGCAGGGGAGTCCCCGCTGCTCGCACCGATCGCAGCCAGAGGACCAAGCCAACAGCTGGAACGACGATCCAACCCAGACTCATGGGTGGGAGCCCGCGCTCGCCCCAGCTCCCAAGACTCCCAAGCTCCAGGCCATGGGCCAGGACCGCACCGAGCGCCAACGCAACCAACACCGGCAGCAGGGGCCGTTGCGGTCGACGCGCACTCTCTCTCGTCTGCGATTCATCCATCAACGGATCCAGACGCAGCGGATGGCCCACGGTCTCCTTCGCTCTCGCAGATTTCCCCGGCGCTGCAGGACGCAGGCTGGGGGGCCGGGGCGGAACGACTTTTTCAATGGCCTGCTTGGGGTATTCCCGGGCGGGGTCGCTACACTGCGCCCATGAGTGTCCAACACGCGTTGTTTCCCGGCAGCTTTGACCCGATCACCCTTGGCCACCTGGACTTGATTCAGCGTTCCCTCGGGATCTTCGGCAAGGTCACGGTGCTCGTGGCCGCCCACGCTTCGAAGACGCAGCTCTTCAGTTCGGAAGAACGCATCGAGCTGGTGCGCGAGGCCCTGGTTGGTTTCGACAACGTGCAGGTGCTGGCCACCTCCGGTTTGCTCGTGGACGCCTGTCGTGAACACGGTGCGCGGGTAGTGGTGCGCGGGGTGCGCGGTGGACAGGACCTCGAGTACGAGACTCAAATGGCGAACACCAACCGCAGCATGTTGCCGGACATGGACACGGTCTATCTCGGTAGCGACCCCGCCCACAGTTTCATCTCGTCCACCTTGGTTCGGCAGATCGCCTCCATGGGTGGGGATGTCTCCGCTTTCGTTCCCCCCAATGTTCAGGCCGCCCTCGCGGCGCGCTTTCCCTCATAAAGCCCCATGACCGCACGTCGCATCGTCAACACTCCGCACGCTCCCCAGGCCATTGGCGCCTACAGTCAAGCTGTCGTGGCCGCCGGGCTCGTGCATTGCTCGGGGCAGATCGCCTTGGATCCTGAGTCAGGCCAGATCGTCGAGGGCGACGCAGCCGTCCAGGCCGAGCGTTGCTTGAAGAACTTGGGAGCGGTGCTCGAAGCGGCCGGATCGAGCTTCGCCAAGGTGCTGAAGTGCGGCGTTTTCCTGACGGACATGGCTGACTTCGCGGCGGTCAACGAGGTCTACTCGCGCTACTTCAGTGGGGATGAGCCCCCGGCCCGGGCCTGCGTCGCGGTGCGCACCCTGCCAAAAAACGTCTCGGTCGAAATCGACTGCGTGGCTTTGGTCGACTGAGCGGTGACGCGCCTTCTGATCATCGGGCTGGGGGGATTCATCGGGGCCATCGCGCGCTACAGCGTGACCCTTTGGATTCAAGAACGGAGCACTTCGAACGTGCCCCTAGGCACCATGGCGGTCAACGTCATCGGTTGCTACCTGCTCGGTTTTCTAGCCGCTTGGCTCAGCAGCCGAGCAGATCAAGGGGAGAGCTGGTCGCTCTTCTTGCGCGTGGGCTTGCTGGGCGCCTTCACGACTTTTTCGACGCTCGGATTTGAGACGGTGGAGTTGGCGGCGGACGGGAACTGGCGCGCAGCTGGCCTGAGCCTGGCCGGGAACCTGGTGCTCGGCATCTTCGCCGTGATGCTCGGCTCTGCGAGCGCGCGGGCCCTGCATGGTTGAGGGGCCCTGCCTGCTCGACGGGCCATGGGGTTGAAACGGACTCCGGGCTCGAGGCCCAGCCGCGCTCGGACCTTCGCAATCGAGTGCATCAATCAACGCCAGGCCCCCGGGGCTACTTGCGGCCTCGTTTCTTCTTCTGATTCGGCTCACGCAGTTCGTCGCCTTTGATCGGATAGCACTCGACAACCCAGGCGCGCCAGGCGTCCTCCGCCTGCATGACGGTCATCCCGAGGGTCTCCTTCAGCACCGCCCGTGTTTCCTGCTTGGCCTTGAGCCCCTCGAGGATCTTGGGCAGGGCAGGTTGGTGATTCAACACGAGCCACTCGTAGAAGCTCCAACAGATGGCCTGTTCTGGAAGGGTCATGGCGCCGGTGTTCATGGGCATCAACCTGGGAAGGAAGTACGTGTCTTCTTTCATGATCCACTTGCGCAGGGCGACGCGCCAAACACCACCGTGGTACTCCAGGGGGACCGTGGCTTCCTCGATGCAGTAGTTCGTGCTGCGTCCGTGAATCTCGTACTCGTACCAGTGGCCCGAGCCCGCATCGAACCAACCGCCGCCGATGTCGCCGACCCAGAGGGGCTTGCGTAGGTTGGAGATCAACATGTGCGCCGCGTTGTGCGTGCAGGCGCTGCGCACTCCGCGCACGGTCGCCATCTCCTTTTCCGTCCAAGCAGAGAACACGGGGCGCCCGCCGAGCAACTTGAAGTCGCCGGTGGAGGAGTTGCCCATGTACTTGCGCATGACCTTCTGGTGATCCTCCAAGGTGCTCCAAAACCACATGCGCATCTTGTTGGAGTAGTTCCTGCGCATGGACGCTTCGAGGGCAGTCTCGCCTTCGACGGCCGCGGACTGGTCGACCAGGCCGTAGTGTTCCGCCACCAAACGTTCCACTTCCATGACGTCGCGCGCCACCAGATGCATGAGCAGATGACCATCCATGCTCTTGCGCTTGTTCAGCTTGAGCGGGCCCGTGTCTATCAGCAGTTGATAACGATCCGTTTCCACCATGGGCAAGGGTCGCTCCATGAACTTGGAGAGCTCGTGCGTGGCCATCCAGTCCGCGACTTCTTTCTGGCGCGGGGCGATCAAGTGATCGTCGGGGCCGCCGTCGCACTTAGGACAATCCACCAGCAACGCCCCGGCGCAGTCCTCGCATGCAGCGACCGTGGAACAGAAGAGCACATCCTTTTCGTAGGTGTGGATCTCCTCCGTGTGATTGGAGCAAAGCAGCACACCGCGGTGCTCACACTTGCGACAACCTTCTCCGTCAACGGGCAGAGGCGCGCACAGGACCAGGGAAAAGAGACAGGATAGAACGCTAGTGAAAACACTCATGGGGGATCGGTATGAGGTTTGGGGGAACCCTACCCTACCCTTTTCAAGGGATCCGCGCAGGGAGTTGCAGGCACTCATCCGCCCCGTCGATCAGCAGCTGGTTGCGAGTGCTCACCAGCACCAGGTCCCCGCGCCCCGCGAGTTGTTGCAGGCATTCGATCAGGCGCAGCACATCGGCTGGATGCAGGCCCTGGGTCGGATCATCGAAGAGTTGCAGGGCGGGGGATAGCTTGCTGAGCAGGCTCTTGCAAAGGGCGATGCGTTGCACTTCCCCACCGGAGAGGCTTTCCAGGGATCGTCCCCAACACAGGTGCCCCAGCCCCACGTCGAGCAAGGCTTGCCCTGTTGTGCGAAGTTTGCCAGCTGGCAGAAGCGCCTGCAGGTCGGCGATGGAGAGCTCGAGCAGGCTCGCAGGGTTCATGTTATTCCAAGTCACTTGCAAGACCTCTGAGCGGTAACGCTGGCCATCGCAAGCGGGGCAGGGCAGGTCTAGGTCGGCGAGGAAATCAAGAGCGACCCGTTCACGGCCCGATCCGTTGCACGCCGGGCAGCGTCCCTTCGGGCTCTGAAAGGAAAACGCCTGCTGGGGCAGTTCCTTGACCGTCTGCTGATCGAACCAGAAACGTTGCCAGGGCTTCAGCATCTCAAGTGCGCCGAGCAGGGTGCCTTTGCGACTTGGGGCTTCGACGCCATGCACCACTTGGAAGCGCGTGAGGATGCTCCTTGGAAAAGCGGCTTGAGCTCCGCGCAATTCTCTTGCTTCGAAACTGGCCCCGAGCACCGAGCGCAGCAAAGTGCTTTTACCGGATCCGGAAGGCCCCGCAATCGCAACGATGCCTTGGCACGGGAGATCGACGGAGACGTCTCGCAGGGGTCCATGGGCGATGCCTTTGAACTGCAAGCGTGGCGCTGGGGGTTGCGCGCAACGGGGTGCCTGTCCTCGGCGCAGAGCGCGGGCCGTGGGGCCGTCTCCTGCGAGAACTTGCTCGGGGGGGCCCGCTTGCAAGAGACGTCCCCCCGCCGATCCCGCTCCAGGGCCCAACTCGATCAAGTGGTCGGCTGCCCGCAGGACCTGCTCTTCGTGTTCAACGATGATCAAGGTGTTGCCCGCGTCGCACAATTCGCGAAATCGTTGGCAGAGCCGGTCGACTTCTTCCGATTGCAAGCCGGCGGTTGGTTCGTCGAGCACCAAGGTGATGCCGTCCAAACCGCTGCGCAGGATTCCCGCAAGTCGCAAGCGTTGGTACTCGCTGTCGGACAAGCGCTGGGTGGCACGCCCCAGGGGCAAATGCCCCAAACCAAACTCGATCAAGTCCCCAAGCAGCCCATCGATCTCCGGCATGAGTGCTTGCCATGCGGCGAACGCGGGCAGCTGGCCCGCCGCGTCCAGCTGGGAGCCGAGGGAGAGCAACTCTTGGCGGGAAACCCGCGCACTGACCGCCTGGTACTCGGGCAGGGTCCAAGCTCCGAGCCGCACCTGGCGCGCGGGCAAAGCGAGCCCGCTCCCGTCACAAACTTCGCAAGGCTGCTGCCCTAAGGGCGCGCTCCAATGGGCTGCTCCCTTGTGATTCGCACGGCGCCGCGCTTCCCGTTCCACGAGCGCCAGGAACCCATCCCAGGTGCCTTCGAACTCGTGGGTGTCGCGGGCTTCTTGGTTGCCCTCGGCCATGCGCCAGGACACCTGCAGGCGCTTGGATCCAGTTCCATGCAAAGCGATCTGGCGAGTGGCTTCGGAGAGTGCACGCCAAGCAACCGTGAGGTCCACCTCTGGGCCCAGTGCTTCTCTCAAGGTTGCGATGTATTGCCCGTCGGGTTCCGAAAAGAACGCACCGGGTTTCGTGCCAGCCAAGGCGCCCTTCAGCAAGGAACGCCCGGGATCCGTCACCAACTTGCGCTCGTCGCAACGCTGGCGTTGCGCGCTCCCCAGGCAATCGGGGCAAGCTCCGAGGGTGCGCGCCGCACTGAAGTGTTCTGCGCTGAGTTGCGTCGGCCTGCCGTCTTGCAGACCCGCCCGTGAAAAGAGCAAGCGCAACAGAGGACCCAAGCCACTCTGGGTGGCCACGCTGGAACGGCTGCCTGGAGTTGCTCCGCGCTGGCGCAGGCTCAAGGTCGGGCCCAAGCCCAAGCAGCTATCGAGTTCGGGGCGCGGCATGCGTTGCACGTGCTTGCGAACTTCAAAGGGCAGGCTCTCGGAATAGCGCTGCCAAGCTTCCGCCGCCAAGCTGTCGAAGGCCAATGAGCTCTTGCCACTGCCGGACACGCCACACAGCACCGTCATGGCCCCGCGCGGGAAGCTCACGTCGATGTTGCGCAGATTGTTGGTGCGCACCCCGCGCAATTCAATGTGGGTTGGCTGCGCCGCGGGCGGGCGCGCAGCCCGTGTTTGACTGAGGGCATTCCAATCGAGCTGTGGATCCGAGTGGATCTTGCCTTCCTCGACTTCAACGAGAAAGTCCGCCGCCGCCCAAAGGTGCCGGTGATGGGAGATCGCCACCAGCGTGTGATGCGCTTCGACCAGACGATCCATGGCGTGCAAGAGCAACTGCACATCACTCGGGTGCAGTCCGCGGTCAGGTTCATCCAGCAGCAAGATGGTGGGCTTGGCCCCGGTGCTGCCGAGCAAGGTCGCGAGCTTCACGCGCTGGGACTCGCCTCGACTCAAACGATTCGAAGGCTGTCCAATGGGCAAGTGACCGAGACCGAGTTCCTGCATGGCGTCGCACAGGGCGCTGCATTGCCTTCGGTTCTCTTGCTCGCGCGCCTGCGCATCGGACTCGTCGGGTGAGAAGAACTCGACGGCCTCGTCCACCGTCAGTGCCAACACTTCCGCGATCGACTTGTCGCGCAAACGGGGCTGCAAGACCTCCTGGGCAAAGCGCCCGCCGGCGCAGAGATCGCAGGGGAACTCGACGTTCTCCATGAGATGCAATCCCACCCGTTGGGAGCCCAGCCCTTCACAGGCAGGGCAACGCCCTTGCTTCGTGTTGTAGGAAAAGTGGCTGGGGCCGAAGCCCGCTTGCTTGGCGGCTTCGGTCTCCGCGAAGGCTTTGCGAACCAAATCAAAGAGTCCCGACCACGTGGCCGGTGTGCTGCGCGAAGTGCGGCCGATGGGGCGCGCATCCAAGGCTCGCACGGATGCGCTGCCGGTCCCGTCCAAGCCATCGTGGGGACCGCCTGATTCCCCTTGCAGGGCGGGCAGCAGCGTACCAAACACAAGGGAACTCTTGCCCGCACCTGAGGGGCCGCAAACTACGTTGAGAGCTCCAAGGTGCACCCGGTACTCGCCGCCTTTCAAGTTGTGCAGGCGCGGATTGCGCAGGTGCAGCACTCCCTGTCCCGCTCGTCGGACGGCCTTTGGCTTGGGGCTTGGACCGAGGGGCGAGTCTCCCAAGGGACCCTTTGCAAAGAGCGGCGCATTGCTAAGCAACTGACCGCCGGCGCTACCGGCTCCCGGCCCGAGGCTCACCAAGCGATCCGCGTGGCGCACCATGTCAGGATCGTGCTCGACCACCGCTAAGGTGTTGCCCATGTTGCGCAGCTCGTCGAGCACGGCGCCCATGCCCGCTTGCTCCTTGGGATGCAAACCGAGGGTGGGCTCGTCTAGGGCGAACAGCACACCGCACAAACCTGCGGAGAGCTGCGCAGCGAGACGCAGGCGTTGTCCCTCACCGCCGGAGAGCGTCGTGCTTTCCCGGTCGAGGGAAAGGTGCCCCAATCCCAGGCGCAACATGCGTTGGAGGCGGTTGGCGAGTTCGGGGAGGACCGCTTGCAACACCGGCGAGGCGGGCAACGACTCGAGTCCACCAAGCAAGTCCTGCAGGCCGCTGTGCAGCAACTGCGGCAAGCGGAACGTCCCCAACTGCGCTTCGCGACCGGCGCGTGCGAGGCGCGAACCGCCGCAGACTTCACAGGGAACGCTGCGCACGAAGCGCAGGATGTTTGGATTGCGATTGCGCAACAGCGTCTCTTGGATGACCGGCACCAAGCCACGGTAGTGGCCCTCTTCACGGGGACGCGCCGTGATGCCTTCCCACTTCATGCGGGACTCGATCGGATGCTTGCCGAAGGGCACCTTGAGCGCTTTGCTGCCGTACAGGATCACGTCCTGTTGCGTTTGCGAGAGTTCTTGCCAAGGACGGTCCACGTCAAAGCCGTGGGCCTTGCAAATCGTGTCCATAACTTCGAGAGTCACTTGGCTGTAAACCGTGTAGCCACTTTTCAAGGTGGGCACCAGGGCACCCTTGCGCAAACTCTTGCGCGCGTCCGCCACTAGCAGCAGGGGATCGACGCGGTCCCCAAGGCCGAGGCCCTTGCAACTTTCGCAGGCGCCCAAGGGATGATTGAAGCTGAAGTGGCTGCGGCTGAGCGGCGTGCCGCCGGGGCTTTGGGCGGCCCGCGCAAAGAGCAGGCGCAAGAGGTCCAAAGCCCCCGTCAAGGTGCCCACGGTCGAACGCACGTTGGGCCGGAAGGCGCGCTCGCCCACCGCGATAGTGGGGGGCAAGCCGCGCAGTTCCTGAAGGTCGGCGCGGCCCAACTTGCCAAAGTGTTGGCGGGCTCGCGGAGATAGCCCGGAGAGGAAGCGGTGCTCTCCTTCGCGCACCAAAGTGTCGAACACCAGGGAAGTCTTGCCCGAACCGGATGGGCCGACAAAGGCGATCCATTCGCCATGGGGCAAGTCCAGATCGATTCCACGTAGGTTGTGGGTCCGGGCCCCCCGTAGACGGATCGCTGAACTGCGCATACAGGGAGGGTACGTGCTCGGACTCCGCGAAAAACGGGTTCGGCCGCGAAATCGGGAAAGAAGGCAGCTGGCGGCCTCCTTTCGCTCACCGTGTGCTCTGTCTTCGCATAGGATTGGCCCATGGAACCCAAGCAGACCAGCGCCGATAGCTCATCCCCTTCCCGTCGCCACTTTCTCGGACTCGGAGCCGGCTTGGCCGCTCTAGCTGCGGGAGAAAACGCTGGGGCGGGAGTCATCAAGGGGAGCGCCTGGAGACAGGCGCAGAGTGTTGGAACGAAAACCACGGGCCGCGCCGTTTTGGTGGGCAGCACCAACGCTCTGCCTGGCATGAAACTGCACTTCGACAAGCTGAAGCAAGGGGCCGAACCCTTGGACGTGGCGCTCGAAGTCGTCAAGGTCACCGAGGCGAATCCCAGGGATCACAGCGTCGGCTTGGGGGGCTTGCCCAATGAGTTGGGCGTGGTGCAACTGGACGCGGCTGTCATGGATGGCCGGACTCACAACGCCGGCTCCGTCGCGTGCATCGAGAACATCCTGCATCCTTGCGAGGTGGCGCGACTTGTGATGGAACGCACGGACCACGTGATGATTGTGGGGCGGGGCGCCTACCAGTTCGCCCGCGATCACGGCCATCCACACACGGAGCTCTTGACCGAAGAGGCGCGCCGCATCTGGATGGATTGGAAGGAGAGCCACAGCGATCGCGACGATCGCTTGAGCCCGCGCAAGAACGTCAAGCACGGTTCCCTCGAGTTGGACTCGCAAGCGGAAGAGGACCGACTCGCCGGGGAGTTCAAGCAGCGCATCACTGGAACGATTCATTGTTCCGCCCTCGCCATCAGCGGCGAGGTGGCTTGCACCACCACGACGTCCGGGCTCTCCTGGAAGATCCCCGGGCGCATCGGCGATTCGCCGATCATTGGAGCGGGCCTGTACTGCGATGGGGAAGCGGGCAGCGCCGGCGCGACCGGGCGCGGTGAAGCGGCCATCCTCTCCCATGGCAGCGGGACGATCGTTGAACTCTTGCGCCAAGGGGCAACTCCGGCACAGGCAGGACTAGAAGTCATGGCCCGCGTCATGCGCCAAGCCCAGCGGGCGAGTGCCTGGCAACCTGGGCTGGTGGACGAGCATGGCTTGCCCACCTTCAACCTGACCTACTACATCCTCGGGCTCGACGGCAGCCACGCCGGTGTTCAGCTCAAGGGCAAGGCTAGTTACGCCGTTGCGGACATGGAGCAGGGCCCGCGCGTCGAGCAGACGGTCTGCTTGCTGGAGTAGAGCAGGCGGACTCTTTGCTCGAGTGGAGCAGATGGATTCATTGCTCGAGTAGCGCAGATGCTTCCCCTGCCTCGACTAGCGGCCGTCGCCGCGAGTCATGCCGGCGAAGGGACGCGCCTCAATAAGCGGGTTCGACTTGCCGCAACTCGAGCCACCAGACCGCGCCCATGATCAGGGCCAAGAAGGCTTGCTGGCCGAGCATGCCGAAGACCGCGCCTTCGAAGCCAAAGCGCGCGACGACGGTTTCCGCCAAGCAGACCGCGACCAGCGTGCTCGTCAAGTAGGTGAGAAACACCACCCGCGTCCGTTCGATCGTGCGAAAGCAGATGTTCAAGAGCGAGATGGCGTAGGCGAACAGGTACATCACCGCGAGCCCGCGCATGGCGATCACCATTTCGTCGGTGACCACGCCGCTGTACAAGGTGCTCAAAAGGAAGTGGGGGAAGGCCACGAGCAAGATGGTGATGATCCCGGTTCCTGCGAAGCCCAGGCCACCGATGCGCTTGAGGTAGGCGGTCATCTGGGGCCGACCCGCCTGCGCCAGGAACTTGGCGGCGTTCACCGGCACCACGTTTTCCATGGTGAGGAAGACGAGGTGCAGGACACCGATGACCGTGTGCGCAGCCTTCAGGGCGCCCACCGCCGACGTGCCGAGCAAGGCTGCGGCGGCCACCAAGTACGAGTTGGAACCGAACCACTGGATCACCACCATGAAGCTGATCCAACGGGAGAAGGTCCAATGCTTTTGTGCCGTGCGCCCGAGGGGCTCGGGTGCCGCAGTGCGCCCAGCGTAGTGACGCAAGCCGGGCAGGCAGCCCAGAGCGCAAAAACCTCCAATGACCCACAGGGCGGAAACGAGGGTCAGGCTTCCACTGAGCCAAAGCGCAGCGAGTACCAGGGGTTGGCCGGGATAGGCCACAACGTCATTCCAAAAGGCTCGATCCCGTTGGCCAGTTGAGAAGCACGCGGAGCGCAGGAATTCGTGGGCTTGTTTGCTCACGACGAGTAGCAAGAGGGCGGGCAGGCTGCCCTCAATCCCCGTAGTGCTCCACAAGATCGTGAACACGCCAAAGCCGGCGGCTGTCGCGAGGGCCACGAGCACCGAAAATATCCCCGCGAGACGCAGCACACTCGCCATGTAGGAAGCGCGTTGCTGCTCATCCTGTTTGGGCACGAAGGTCATCAAGGGCTGACCGAGCAAGGCCCGCTGCAAGCCGAGGAAAAACACAACGACGAGCCACAGCATGCTGAAATCGCCGAAGCCGGAGAGCCCCAAGGCGCGCACCAGGATGACCGTGTTCAGGAAGTTGGAGCCACTGACCATGGCCTGATCCACCAGGGTCAGGCGCGCACCGGGCGAGCCCGGCAGGCGTCGCTTCTTGCGCGGAGCCATGAGCGGCTCTTGCTGGGGGGCGGGCATGCGGTCAGGACTTGGCAACCGGTCAGGCCTTGGCAACCCACTTGCGATGGGCCGGGACCGCCACGAACTCGTCCAGCTCCGGTGAGTAGGCGGTCAAGCGACCCCCATACACGCAGCCGGTGTCCAAGCCGAGAGAGACCAAGCGACCTCCAAAGCGTTTGGCGCGCGGGATCTTGCCCGCGGTGTGTCCGAACATCACAAGGGCTGGACCGCGCCAGGCTTCGTACCAATAGGGTTGACCGGGACACGCCAAGCGGCGCACGGACGTCAGGATTCTGCGACTCTGCTTGAAGAGCGGGAGGCCCGGTTCTACGCCCGCGTGAACGAGCCACCAAGGGTCGCCCTTGGGTGTGGTTCCGGCCCCTTCGACGGTGTCGTTCGAGAGGGCGTAGCCGGAGCTAGTTCCCAGGAAGTTGACGATGCGCTTCACATCGGATTGGCTCACATCGCAAACCCGTCGACCATCGCCCGCCAAGTCGTCAGGGACGAGATCGTCGATGGAAAGCGCTAGCTCTGGTCGATCGGTTCCGTCCACGGAGCGCGGAGCGATGCCCAAACGACTCAGAACGGCCATCTCGTGGTTGCCCAGAATGAACTTCGCCTGGGCGCCCTCGAGCACGTCGATGACCCCGACGGGATCCGGGCCGCGATGGAACAAATCACCGCAGGAGAGCAGTTGATCTCCTTCCTGCAGATCGATGCGCTCGACGAGCTCTGCGAGCTCCTCCGCGCATCCGTGAATGTCTCCAACGATCCAGGTGGCCATGGGGGGGTGGTTGTTCGTGGCTTGCGTTAAGGGGGCACCTTGCCCATCGCCAGATCCCCCTCAGGAATGAAGCCCAGTGGGGGCCCAATTCAGGATTGGTCCAAATCCCCGGGGCCCCGTCCGTTGGGCTTGCCCTGCGGAACGCGGATTGGGGCGATGGCTCCTTCCATTTGCTGTTCCAACAGTGGGAAACCAAAGGGGCACGCGGATCCTGCCGTCACGTGGAAACCAGGCGCTCTCGATAGAGCACTACGAATTCCCGCCCCCTGCGGCGGACCTTCATTTCGCGGCGATCCTGCTCGCGACCCTACCGTGCACAAACTCTCTTCCATCCAGATCATGCTCACCAAGCCCCTGTTGAAGCCCTTTCAACTCATCGCTCTTCTGGTGATGTTCGCCTGCGCTGCGCCTCCGCTGCCCCAAGCGGTTGCAAAGGAGGACGGCAAGTTCCCCCTCGCCTCCGCACCCGTCATGGTGCTTGGAACGAACGATGTGCTGCAGGTGGTGATCCCGGGTCACCCCGAGTTGGTGAACGAACGGGGCTACAGCGTGAGCGTCAAGGGCGCCGTTGTCTTGCCCCTTTGTGGTCCGGTGCCGGTCGCTGGGCTCAGCCTCGAAGAGGCCGAGGCGCGCATTAGCCGATCGCTCAGCGAGTTCCTAGTGAACCCGGTCGTCGGGCTTTCCTTGATCTCGCGAGATTCACAACAGGTTCATCTGCTGGGTCAACTGAAACGCCCAGGCGTCATGAACCTGGATCGCCCCACGACTGTCTTGGCAGCTCTGGCCAATGGCGGAGGCTTCGAATTCGGCGCGCGCCGGGATCGCGTCGCGTTGATCCGTCGCGATGCGGATGGGGGCTGTGCGGTGCACTTCTTCAACGGCGAAACGCCCGGCCCGGACAGCATGCGCTGGGTTCACGCTGGCGACGTGCTGTTTGTGCCCCGATCCGGCGTTGGCGTTTTCCGCGACGAGATCCTCCCCATCCTGCAAGGCATTGGCTTTGCCACCAGTCAACTCACCGCGGTCGCCTTGGCTGCTGACGCGCTTTAAGCCTTATGCCGCACGAGCACACAACGCAGCAAGAGGGGCGTGAGGAATTCCTCACCCTCGGAGAGTTCTTCGCGTTCGTAGAGCGCTGGCGCTTGACGATTCTAGCTACGGCCCTGGCCGTCGTGGGTTTTGCCTCGGTCTACACCCTGACGCGCACGCCGGTCTACCGAGCTTCTGCCACCCTGCGCTTGGAAGAAGAAGGCAAGGGCTCGGGGGCCCTGGCGGACTTGGCGGTGCTCACAAGCGCACCGGCCGCGGAAAGCGAGATCGCGCTCTTGAGTTCGCGCTCCTTGGCGGAGGAGGTGATCAAGTCTACGGCCACGGGAAGCGCTCAAGACAACTCGTTCCAGGATGAGCCCTACGCGTACATCTCCCCCGAGTTTCGGGACCGGACCATTCTCGTTCAGGCCGAAGCCCTGTCACCCTACGTCTCCTTCAAGCGAACATTGTTTGGCGGTCCCAGCGGTCCCCATCGCCTGTTCGTTGCCATGGCCACCGGGGACGAGCGCGCCGTGGATGAGTTCCGCGTCGAGTTCCTCGCGGAAGACCGCGTGCGAGTTTCCGGGCCAGGACTGTTGGGTGGTGGCGACGAACAAGACGAATACGATTACTTCGCCGGTGCGCCGATCGAATACAACGGCATGCAGCTGCGCTTGCATGCCACGGGCAGCTACACGGGGGAGAGCTACAGCGTGCGGCGCCTGACCGAACGGGACTGTGTGGAGCGCCTGATGGCCCACACCACGGTCCGCGAGACCAGCCGGAACTCGGGCGTGCTGCATCTGACCGTGGAGGACGGGGATCCGCACCGGGCTGCAGAGACCGTCAATGCTATGGCTCAAGTCTACTTCTCACGCAGCGTGCGTCTGGGCAGCTTGCGGGCCGACCGTACCCTTGGCTTCGTGGACGCGGAGCTCGAGCGGGTGATCGACCAACTCCAATTGGCGGAGTCCGAGGTCGTGGAGATCTCAGCCAAGCACGCAACGGCAATCAACGTCACGGCGACTTCGCAGACGATGATCGGCGCCTTGGCTAGCTATGAAGAGGAGCGCACACGGGTCCAACTGGCCAGACGCTCGGTGAAGCAAGCATTGGCGCAGCTAGAGGAAGGCAACACTCACGCACTCGCACTGCTGGGCCCCGGCACGATCGATGCCCTGACTCTCAGTCACTTGGAAGCCATTGGCAACTTGCGGGCCGCCGCTGCCAGCTTCGATCGCTCAGATGCCGGTGCTTACAAGTTGATGTTGCAACGCAACCTGGCGGACTTGAACACCCAGCTCGAAGCCTTGAACCTCCAGCAGAAGTCCCTGCAGACCACGGTCGACGCCATCGGCAAGGGGGATGAGTCGAGCCTCACGATGCTGGCAGGCAACGAGCCGAACGTGGACTCCATCGCCCTCAAGTACCTAAGCGAGATCGCCGTCTTGGACAACGAGACCGCGCGGCTCGAACAAACGGTGACCGCCAAGCACCCGGACCTCAATTCGCGGGTTCTAGCTCGCAAGGCACTGATCAATCGATTGGTGATTCACGCTCAAACTCGACTGGCCGTTCTGGAGAGTAGCATTGCAGAACAAAAGGAGCTAATCGCCTCGCACCACCGCGCCGTGGAAGGCTGGTCTTCAGAAGAACTCGGGCGAATTGACGCTGCAGCCAACCGGTTGTTGGGTCTCGTACGCGAGAACCTGACCAGTCAACTGTCGGGCTTCGACATCCATGAGTCTTCGCTGTCCCTGGCCATCGTTGAACTAGAAGAGCAGCTGGCGAGTCTGCCCGAGCACGAACGTCAGCTAGCGGACCCCATGCGTCGCCGGGAGGCCTTCAACGGCATCGCGCGCATCCTGTTGGAAAGCCAACAGCAAGCTCAATTGGCTCGCGCGGGCACGATGCCCTCTGCGGTCATGATCGATCCTGCGATCGCGCCTCTGCGTCGCCGCTCCCCGCGAGTCGTGACAAACATCAGTGTGGCGATTTTGATGGGCCTTTTGCTCGGCCTCGGCTTGGCCTGGTTGCGCAACGCCTTGATCGACAGTCTGCACACCCAAGCGGCTGTGGAAGAAGCTGCGGACCTGCCCGTAATCGGTACCGTGCCGGACTTCCGCCATGGCAAGCTGCGCGCGCGCTGCTCCGGCAAGGACTTCTTGCCCATGCGTGATGACGCCCAGGGGGCGGTTGCTGAGAGTTATCGTTCGATTCGGGAGGCCTTGCGCTTCTCAGCGGAGAATGGTGAAACGGTGCGAACCTTTGCCGCGACCTCCTGCGTCGCGAACGAAGGCAAAACGCAGACCAACGTCAACATGGCCCTGGCCTTCGCTGGAGGTGGTCGCCGGGTTCTACTGGTCGATGCGGACATGCGCAGTCCCAGCCTCGGGGATTACTTCGAGGTCTGTCGCGGCACTGGGTTGGCCGAAGCTCTCGAGGGCAAGCAGCCCTGGGAGGAGAGCGTGCACCCCACGGAAGTGGAAGGCTTGGACATCTTGCCCGCCGGCCACGCGGTGCACTCGCCGAACGATCTGCTGCGCACCGACGACGCCGTTGCTTTGCTCGAAGAGCTGAAGTCGCGCTACGATCACGTGGTCTTCGACTTGCCGCCGGCCATGCTCGTCTCGGACGTGGAAACCTTCGCGGACAAGTTCGACTCGGTGGCCGTCGTTTACCGCTCAGGCGGCGTCTCGCGCGGAATGCTGATTCGCACGGTGCAACGCCTGCGCCGCTCCGGCGTGAAGCTGACCGGCGTGGTGCTCAACTTTGTTCGCGCCAGCAGCAGTGACAACTACGGCTATGGCTATGGCTACGGCTACGGCTATGGGGAAGATCGCAACGAAAACCTGAGCCGCCGCTCTGGTTGATTCAATGGGACCGACCGAACTCGCCTCCTGGCCCATGGCCGACTTGGACACCCCGCGTCCCCTCAAGGACGCGTCGGGCAAGCACGTCTTGGGCTCATTGGTTCTCGATCTGGCCAAGAACCTGGGACGCCTAGGGATCGCCTACGCATTCCTCCGTGGCCACGAGAATCTGCCAAAGATTCGTCGGGGCTCGGACGTGGACATCCTCTTGCCGGCCTCTGAACGCTCCTTGTTCGAGGAGCTACTCACGGAGACCTGTGAGGATTTTGGCGCACGCGTTTGGCAGAAGGCGGAAGCGGGGTTCTTCACCCAGTATCAGCTTCATGCGCGTTCGGCAGACGGGACCCACCACTTTCTCTCGGTGGACTTGCACAGCAGTGAGGCGGTTTTTGGGGTGCCGTTTTTGGACTCCAAGTTGCTCATGCCGACGACGGCGGACAGCAGAGAACTTTGCATTGTCCAACCGGGTCCGGGGGCCCTGGCCAACTTCATGGGGCCCTTCCTTTCAGGAGGAGTGGTGCGCCAAGACTATGCCGAATCTCTGAAGGAACACTTGGCCCATGACTCCGGCGAGGTCCGCAGCTTGCTGGGAACCCTCTTGGGAGCCGGCGCGGCGGCACGCTTTTGCGCGCAGTTGGCTGCGGGCGAGTACGAAGCCTTGTCGGGCGAAGCACGCGGGCTCCGCTTCAAACTGATTGGACGTCGCTTCCTCCGCTCTCCCCTGCGCTCCACCTGGGGTTTGTTGAGCTTCGCCTACGGAGCGCGAATCAGGCCTCTTTGGCGGCCCCGTGGGCTCTTCTTGGCTTTTCTAGGGACCGACGGCGCGGGCAAGACCACGGTGATGGAGGCGCTCGAGCGCGAGCTTGCGCCGGCCTTTCGCAGTGCAGAGTCTGGAACTTGGCACCTGCGCCCCATGGTCATCCCACAGCTCGACACGCTCCTGCACTTGGGTCGTTCGACCTACAGCCTTGCAGACATGGATCGCCCGCATCGCGCGAAGCCTTCCGGCGCCTTTTTGTCGAACGTACGCGTGGCTTACTACTGGCTGGACTACATCGTGGGCTTCGCTCTGAAGATCACGCCCCGGCGTCGCCGGCCTTCGCTGATTCTGTTCGATCGCTACTTCTACGACTACAAAGTCGACCCCTTGCGCTGCCGTGTTCGCCGTGGAACCCAGATGGTGCACTGGTTGTCTCCTTGGGTTCCCAAGCCGGACAAGGTGGTGGTGATCAGCGCACAGCTCGAACGCGTTCGGGCTCGCAAACAGGAGCTCAGTGTGGAGGAGAGTGCGTTCCAAATCGCCGCCTATGAAACCCTTGGGCTGACTGAACCAGGCTTTGTCCTGGTACACAACAACGGAACGGTGGAGGAAGCCGTGAACGATGTGCTGGATGCAGTCTTCGGAGGAGAAGAGCAATGAGCTTGCCCTATGGCCTCGACGCCTGGTTCCCCTTGACGATTGGGGAACTGCAGGATCCCATCGTTTTAGGTGGTCCTGGGCCCTTGGACGAAGAATTGCTGCAGACTGCCTGGCGCTCTTGCAAGCGCGGTCAAGCGCTGGTGGTGGTGGATGCGATCCAAGGGAGTTTGAAGCAGGGTCTGCTCGCTCGCTTCGGCAAACGATCTCTCACGGCAAGCTTGGAACGCGCCTGGTCAAAGGAAGGTCAAGCTCACCGTTGGCTGGTGCTGCCGAGCACCGGAGGAAGTCACGTTCTGTTGCCTGCGGATGGGAAGGGATTCCGTGCCGGTGTTTGCCTGCTGCCCGCTGGCCGCCGCCTGTGGCGCGCGGCGCGCCGTCTGCTGCAAGTCGCTGCATCGTTTGGTTGCGCCAATCGGTTCGGTTTCAGCGGCCTGCTCGTGGCCATCAAAGGGGAAGTGAACACTGGTCCCGCCTGCGCATGGCTTGCCAAACGTCCCGGAAGTCGCGTGGCGATCTCGCTCGGCGTCCCGGGCTTCCTGCGCAAAGCGACCCTACGAATCTGCGACCCCCTCGGGCGCGCGGAAGGTTTCTTGAAAGTGGCCCTGGGTCCAGGCGCGAGCCCGCGCGTTGCCCATGAGGCCAGCACCCTAGAACGCTTCGAGAGCCTGCATTGGGGCGCAGAGCACGCACCCCGCTTGCTCGATAGCGGTTGCCATGCAGCCCATGCCTGGATGGTGCAATCGCCAGTCGCTGGCTCGCGCTCGACGGACGTGCTCACGCCAGCCCACGTTTGCTTCTTAGAAGCACTCGCCAAGCGCACCGGCTCGCGGGTGATGGGGGCTGAGCTACCCACCCTGATGCGCAGTCGGGAACACCTGGACGCGCTTGCGCAGCGGGTGGATGGCCCGTGGATTGAGAGCATGACCCGCTTGCACGCTGCGCTCAGCAACGCCCTTGGCTCCCGCGAGGTTCCCTGCGCTCTTGCCCATGGGGACTTCACCCCCTGGAACCTGGCCGTGCAAGGGGACCGACTGGCTGCCTTCGATTGGGAGTTCGCCAATTGGCAGTCTCCGATCCTTTCGGATCTCATTCACTTTCATCTGCAGACGGGCATTCTCGTCCGGCGGGTGGGGGCCAAAGAGTTGCTCGCGGAACTGGAAGCGCTGCTCGCGAGCGAAGCTAGTGGGTTGCTCTCACAACACGGACTCTGTGCTGCGGATGGCATTGCCTTCATCGCCTTGGAAGTGCTGCGGGCGGCCACGGATGACGAGGCCTTGAACCACCAAGAACACCCGGGGTTCGAACAAGTCGACTGGTTGCGGGACACGCGCCAAGAACTGGCAGAGCTTTTGCTGCCGCGCCTGACGAGGACGCAGACCCCATTGCGAAAGGAGGTCCTCGCCGCATGAGTGCTTTCATCCTTGTGGCCCTGCTCTCCACCATTCTCGCTTGGTACCTGTCCGGTGCCAAGTCGATGGCCTACTTGATGTACTTCATCGCCTACGTGCCCTTCCTGACCATGGATGCGGAAGCGGGCGGGATGACGGGAATGGACGCGTTGGGAAGCTCCAATGCACTCTTTAAGCTCTCGATTCGGCTGGTGTCCACGGCGGGCATGATGCTGGTTCTGCTGCGCCGGCGCGAAGCCACCAGCGCGATTCTGAACAGTCGCTCGGTCCCGGTCATCGGGTTCTTCCTGTGGGCGCTGATCGGTGTTCCCCAGAGCCAAATGCCGATGGTCTCCTTCATGCGCCTCGGGGAGCTATTGGTGTTCTTCCTCTTTGGAATCACGCTCTTTCTTGAGGACGATCGTTTCGCCTCCCCGCGCAAGGTGGCTCGCTGGCATTGCCTAGCGCTCTTGCCCCTGCTCTTGATGGCGCTTTGGAGTGTCATCAATCGTCCCGAGTTGGCCTTTCACGTGAACAACATGGGGCAGGGCCGTCTCGGGCACAAGATGCTGAATGCCAACGTGTTGGCCTTTGGCGCTGTGGTCTTGACGCTCTGGGCGACTCATGAATTGCGCGAAGAGCGGGGTGGGAAACGAGTCTTTGCCCGCGAGCGTGTCTTGCCCTTCGTTGTTTTGGTGATGGCGCTTTCCGTGATGGTGATGTCCCGTTCACGAACGGCTCTCGTGACCTTGATCGCTGGACAGCTCGTGCTCTGGATTCCAGTGGATCGTGGCAACCCGCGCCGCCGTATGTTCGGTATTGGTCTGGTGATTGCAACGGTGGTGCTGGGCGTTACGCAAATCGATGAACTCGTCGCTTGGGTGCTGCGGGATGGAAGTTCTGCGGACTTGATGTCGGGAACCGGGCGCACCAGCCTGTGGGCGGCTCTGCTTCAGGAGCAGGTACCCCAGGCACCCATCTTGGGCGCGGGCTACCTGATGCTGAGCGACGTAGGCCCCTTTGCTCATCACGGCACCTGGTGGACGAACACCCACAACACCTACATGTTCTCCCTCGTGTCCACCGGCTTGCCAGGCTTCATGTTCCTCATGATGATCACCATTCTACCCCTGCGTGCTAGCTTCAGACGCTATCTGCATTCGGCCAAGGAAGATCGGTCCTCATGGACTCTGATCCTTGCCTGCCAAACAGTGGTCGTGATCTCCGGAGTGACCGGTTTCGGCATCTGCGGCTTTCCGAATCCTGTGATGCTATTCCACTACGCTTTGTACACCTGGACCCTATCGCCACACTTGGCTCCCCGTCGCACGCCACGCTTGCGTCCGGTTGGGCGGTCCTTGATTGCTGGAGGTGCCCTATGAGTGACAAACGAATTCTGCTCAGTGCCTACGCTTGCGAGCCAGGACTAGGGTCTGAGGCTGGCATCGGTTGGAACTGGACGCGGCAGGTGAGCCAACGCTATGACACCTGGCTGATCACCCGCGAGAACAATGTAGAGAAGGTCGAAGCGGCGGCGCGCGCGGAAGGCCTCGAGCGTCTGCACGTGATCGGGTTCGATTTACCGCCCTGGGCGCGCTTCTGGAAACGCGGTTCGCGCGGGGCGATGCTCTACTTCTACCTGTGGCAACTGGCCATGGGCCGCAGGGCTCGTCAACTGGATCGTGAATTCGACTTTGACGTGGTGCACCACTTGACCTTTGCCTCGAGCTGGATTCCGTCTGGCCTAGCGTCCTTGGACAAGCCTTTCGTCTGGGGTCCCGTCGGCCAGCACCCACGCGTTCCTGATCGCTTTCTGATGCGCGATGACGTGCGTTCGCGACTCAGTGAAGTCAGCAAGGCGGCCATCAAGCGGACTCTGCTAGCGGTGGACCCCTTCGTCAAGCGCACCCACCAGAACGCCGATCGCATTTTGAGTCTCGGTACCGAATTTCCCGGTCGCTTGGATGGGGACATCCTCCACAAGTTGCAACCTTGTTTGGCCTGTGGCACAGAACCGCAAAACTTGGCTCCCAATCGCTTCTTCCGCAATGGTCAGTTTCGCGTGCTGTACGCGGGTCGCCTGGTGGATCTCAAGGGCGTTCGGTTGGTGATTGATGCCTTCGCACGATTCTCTTTGAGTCGACCCGAAGCGCGACTCGAGCTGCTTGGGGACGGCCCCTTGCGTCCTTGGATTGAGCGGCGGGTGGCACAACTCGGACTTGGGGACAAGGTGACCTTGCACGGCAACCAGTCCCACGAGCGGACCTTGGGGCTGATGCACACTTCGGATGTCTTTCTGTTTCCATCTTTTGAAGGTGCCGGAATGGTTGTTCCCGAAGCCATGGCCGCAGGGAACCCGGTGGTCTGCTTGGACTTCGGCGGTCCAGGCGAGATGGTTGGGGAAGATCGCGGCTTGCGCGTGCCCGTCGCGGGCAGCCTAGTGGAGACCGTTGCTAACCTGACGTTCGCCCTCGAACAACTCGCGAGCGACGAAGACGGCCGCCGTCGCCTGGCCCGTCAAGCGGCCCACTGGGCAGCGACGGAGACCACCTGGGAGAGCAAGGGCAACAACCTGGACTCGATCTACGACGGTGCTATCGAGCACTACACTGAGCAACGCGCATGAGCCTCCTTCAGAAGTTGTACCTGCGCCTGGTGCGCAGCACGGGGAGCGTTACAGCGGCGAATGAGCACATGCTCTCCGACTTGGATGTGCTCGCGGTCTTCTGGCGCTTGGGCACGAACCTCTTGCGCGGTAGCTGGTTGAAGTTGCGGGTCAAGAGCTCCAGCGGGCTGCTGCTTGTCGGACGCGGGGCGCGTATCTTGAACCCTTGGTACCTATCCGTCGGACACAACGTGAAGATCGAAGAGGGCGCGGAAGTGCAATGCCTCTCGCGCCAGGGAGTGATTCTCGGCAACGGCGTGACCATCGGTCGCGGGGCCTGCATTCGACCGAGTTCCTACTACGGCATGGATCCGGGCCAAGGCATCGAAGTGGGGGAGGGTAGCGCCATCGGCGCCTACTGTTGGATCGGCGCTTCCGGCCACGTGCGCATTGGACGCGACGTTTTGTTCGGTCCAAGGGTCGTACTGATTCCGGAGAACCACAACTTCGATGACTTGGAGGCAACCATCAAAAGCCAAGGGGTGACGCGCGCTGGAATTGAGATCGGCGACAACTGCTGGATCGGTTGCAATGTAACGATCCTCTCCGGTGTCACCATCGGTCACGGCTCGATCGTGGCCGCCGGAGCCGTGGTGCGCGGGAACGTGGAACCCTACTCCATCGTCGGCGGAGTGCCCGCCAAACTGATTCGCAAGCGGACTGCGAATGAGGAGCTGTGTGTGGCATGAGCCGTCCCCGCACCATTCTCTTTGTGCATCCCTCGGCGGAGCTCTACGGAGCCGACCGCACCTTGTTGCAACTCGTTGAAGGCTTGGACGCTAATCGTTGGCGCGCGGTGGTTGTCTTGCCCCGTCGTGGCGAACTAGCTGAACTCTTGGAGCGAGCCGGTGCGCTGGTCGAGACTTGTGAACTGGGGCTCGGTGAACGGGCCAGCTTGGGTCCCCGGGGCCTCGTCAAATTGGCTTGGCAAGTTCCCATGGGAGCGCTGAATGTTTTGCGTTTGGCCCGTCGTCACCAGCCAAGCCTGATTCACACCAACACCATGATCGTGCTTGGGGGAGCCATCGGGGCCAAACTCTCCGGTGTGCCCCATCTCTGGCATGTTCATGAAATCCTCGAACGTCCCACGTGGTTGGCGAAGGCCTATTCCAAGATTCTCGCGACCTTGTCTTCGCGCGTGGTGAACAACTCGGATGCCACGCGCCGCAGCTTTGATCGCTGGTGCAAGCGCTTGGCGAAGAAGAATCGCGTGGTGCTCAACGGCATCGAGAAGGTGGAAGAAGTCAGTGCGGAGCGTTCTGAAGAGTTCCGTCGTTCCATTGGCGTTTCCGAACAACAGCCGCTCGTCCTGCTGGCGGGACGCATCAACTCCTGGAAAGGCCAGGGGCTCTTGGTTCAAGCAGCGGCGCAGCTGCATGGGACTCACCCAGAGGCCCGTTACCTGTTGGCGGGATCGGCACCTCAGGGGCAAGCCCACTTCGAAGCCACCCTCGATCAGCAGATCAAAGCGGCTGGCCTCGAGCACGTGGTGCTTCGCATTCCGTTTCAAAAGGATGCGGAGTTGCTGTACGCCGCCGCTAACATTTGCTGTGTGCCTTCCACTCGGCCGGAGCCCTTCGGTTTGGTGGCCATCGAGGCCATGCGCGCCGCGAATCCGGTCGTCGCTTCGCGCCAGGGCGGTCTGCTGGAGATCGTTGAAGAAGAGCGCACAGGCTTTTTCTTTGAGCCAGGCAATCCCGTTTCCCTGGCCGGGTGCCTGGACGAACTCTTGTCTGACCAGGATCTCGCACGTTCCATGGGGGAGGCCGGCAGGCAGCGCCAACTGGAGTGCTTCAGCGTGAAGCGCTACTGCGCCGAGTTCGAGGCCCACTACGAATCCCTCGCAAAGGACTCACGTCCGGAAATGCTGCCCGCAGAAACGCGCGTTATCCATCTGGCTCTTGGCAAGGCCAATCCCAACCGGCTGAACGGAGTCAACCGCGCGGTCCATAGTCTCGCGAGCGCCCAAGTGCGTGCGGGACGCGCCGTGGAAGTTTGGGGCTTGACGCCTACGCCGGACGCTCCCGCAGGGGAACGTCCCTATTGTTTGCGCTTGTTCAAGCGTGGCGCCATCCGTGGCCTCTTGCCGAAGGACCTGCGCGAGACGATTCGCACGTTGCAAGCACCCGCTGTCGTGCACTTGCACGGTGGCCTGCTGCCTGAGATGGCTTCCGCCGCGCGCCTCTTGAAGCGCGCGGGGATCCCCTTGGTCTTCACGCCCCACGGTGCCTACAATCCGCGCGCCCTGGCCAAACGCCCTTGGCTCAAACGAATTTGCATGGCCCTGGTGGACCGCGTCATTCTGCGCCGCGCCCGCGGGGTGCAGGCCTTCACCGCGGCCGAGTCCCACGCCATCGCGCGTTGGATGCCCTTGGGGCGCATTGCCGTGGTGCCCAATGGGCAGAGCTTGAACCCGCAACAAGCACTCGCCAGTGACCCAAACAGTCCCATGCAGTTTGGGTTCTGCGGTCGACTCGACGCGCACACCAAGGGGCTCGACCTCTTGCTCGATGGCTTCTCGCAGTTCCTGTCCGAAGGGGGTTGCGGCGAGTTGTTGCTGATCGGCGACGGTCCTGATCGAGCTGCCTTGGAAGCGCGTGCCATGCAACCGGATCTGCTTGGCAAGGTCGAGTTTGCTGGCGCTCTCTTCGAGCAAACGAAAGTTGATCGACTGCGCGCTCTGGACGCCTTCGTGCATCCATCCCGGCATGAAGGCATGCCCATGGCCGTGCTCGAAGCTGCCGCCATCGGCTTGCCCTTGCTGGTGAGTGAAGGCACGCAGCTGCAGGGGATCGTGCTCGCTTGCGAAGCGGGTCCCGACCTAGCGACGACGGATGCCCCAGGCATCGCGCAAACTCTGCACGCCCTGCAAGGCGCGTCTGCTTCCCAGCTACAGGCTTGGGGCGAACAGGCGCGTAGCATGGTGAACGATAGCTTCTCTTGGGAGCAGGTGGAGCCCCTCGCGGCCTACCGGCTCTATGGAATTGCAATGGCGGAGCCTGAACCCGCAGCCCATTCCACATCGACGCGCAGCGCCCCCGGGGAGCGCGTTGGTTGTTCGTTCTGACTGCCGCCCTCCAATACCGCGATCCGAGCAAAAATCACTTTCTCTTCTGCCTAGTCCCATGACGTTGACCCATCCCCGCCCCCAAAAGCAGTCTCGCAAGCTCAGTGACAGTCTGGGAGATTCGCTTCCGGAACGCTTGGAGCCCGCTTTCAAAAAGAGTTCGACAGATTCGCCGAAGCGTGTGTTCACACGCTCTATTCTCGCACTGCTCGCCGGGACCGCCATCTACCGCGTGCTGCTGGCGGTCTTCGCCACGGACTTCGTCTTGGTGGACGATGCGTACATTCACCTGCGCTACGCGCGCAACCTGATCGAGCAGGGCTTCTTTGCTTACAACGCTGGGGAGGCGGTCTTCGGGCTGACTTCACCGCTCTATGGTTTGGTCACCGCTGGCCTCTACGGCATTTTTGGCGGTCACGTGGAAGTGGCGGTCGTCGTTCTCAATTCCTTGCTGTGGACGGTGACTGGCTGTTTGCTCGCGCAGGAATTGCCACGCCGTTCCCGTTTGGTGCTGCTGGGGTTGTTCCTGCTGGCTCCGGTGTTCGTGGACAACCAACTGCTCGGCATGGAAACGCCGCTCTTCGTGATGTTGCTGGTCGGAGCCGCCCAGGCCGCGCGCAAAGGCAAGGTGCTGCAGTCGGCCATCTGGTTTGGCCCGGCCTTGATCACCCGCCCCGAGGCTGTGCTGCTGGTGCCCTTCCTGCTCTACGGGGTGAGCCGTCAACACGGAGTCCCTGGCGCGCTCAAGCGCTTGACGCAACCCAAAGCGCTCTTGGCCTTGCTCGGTCCAGGACTCGCTTGGGGCACCTTCGCGATTCTGACCTACGGC
The DNA here is from genome assembly GCA_937905825.1 of uncultured bacterium. Classification (GTDB taxonomy): domain Bacteria; phylum Planctomycetota; class UBA1135; order UBA1135; genus JABACD01. The sequence continues at coordinate 53,088 of CALCXM010000039.1, read as the reverse complement.
TCGATCATTCCGCAATCCATGCTCGCCAAGTCCGGCTGGAACTCGACGCACTACGACGGCTTCGTCTCCTTTCAAAATGCTCTGTTCACGGTTCCGCGCTTGAGCTTCCTGCCCTTCGTGGACTACTTCCCCATGTCGATCCAATGGGGGATGAGCCTGGGCCTGGTGGCCGCCATCGGTTGGGTGATCCGTTGCAACATTCGTTCGGGCAGCGCGGCCTCGCGGGCCTGGCTCGGCTTCTACCTAACGTACCTCGGCTTCTACATCGTGGGCAAAGGGGCGACCGAAGCTTCCTGGTACGCGGTGCCGTCTTCTGTGGCCTTGCTGTGCGCCGCGGCCCCAGCGATTCCCGTTTGGCTTTCCAACGGCAAACGTCGCGCTCCCCAGTGGGCGCTGATCGGATTCTTGGTCTTGGCCAGTGCCGCAGCCAGCATCAAGCGCGGTCCGCTCTTGAACTCCTACGTGCAGGGCTATGGCGCTAGCGCGGACTTCCTGGAGAGCTACGGCGAGTCCCCGTTGCGGGCCACGAACAAAGTGGTCATCGGTGAGATCGGCGTCTTCGGCTTCAAGAGTCAGCACCCGGTGGTCGATGTGGGTGCGCTCGTGAGTCCCGAGGTCTTGCCCTGGAAAAACGCCGGACACTCCTTCACGCGCATCGTGCAGGAAGCCAACGCGGGATTCTTCGTGATCTCCAACCGCGCCCTCGAGCTCAACATGTACCCCTCCGTGGGCACGGTTTGGGCGGATGACACGGAGCGCGCGTGGTTTGACGCTCACTGTCGACCGATCGCCAAGCACTTGGACAAGCACACCTACGAGGTCCTGATCGATCCGATCAGCGAGACGCCCTAGCCCACGAGGAGCTCCAGTCGCCGCGAAGTGCCTGCTAGCCTCCGACGCTACTCTGAATCAACTCGTGGTAGCGATCGGCGATCTTGTCCCAGGTGTAACGGTCGGCGACGCGCTCGAGAACCGCTTGCCGTTTGCTTTGCAGGTCTTCCTCGCTCTTCGCCTCGCACTCCACCAGCCTCTCGGCGAGTTCGGCCTCGCTTGACCAGAACTGCGCCGCGTCTGCCAAAGTTACGCGATTGAAGGGGTTGTCATGGGAGAGGATGTAGTTGCCGCAGCCCATGGCTTCCAAGAGCGAGGGATTGGTTCCGCCCACGCTGTGTCCGTGGATGTAGGCCCGGCAATGCTGGCGCAGGGGCAAGAGCAAGTCTTGGTCGTAGACGGTGCCGACGAAGCGCACCAGCTCGCTGTCGTGGAGTAGGGTCTCGGCGGCATAGGAGGTGCCGATGTCCTTGTTGGCCACCAGGATCAAGGGTCGTTCGAGCCCGGACGCAGCGTAGGCCCGGGCGATCTCGATGACGTGGTTCTCCGGCTCAAAGCGACAGACGACGAGGTAGTACTCGCCCGAGGTGACGCCGAGTTCCGCTAGGCGCGCGCTGGAGGTTTGTTCGCGCAGCAGGGGAGCGCCGTACTCGAGCACGCTGGAGCTTTTGACCTTGTGTCGCCGCCCTTCAATCTCTTCGGCGAGAGCGCTGTTGTCGTAGATCACCCGGGTGGCGGTGCGCATGGCGACTGCTTCCATGGTCTTCAACCAGAAGCGCGCCAATGGATTCCATTTGGATCGCAGCCACTCGAGTCCGTCCATGTTGATCCACACCTGGCGACCCCAGAGCCTGGGGAGAAAGCAGGCGAAGCTCGCCCCGTAGCCGAGCATGTAGACCACGTCGAACTCTTTGCGTGCGCGCCACAGGCAAGCGACGTCGTAGCAAATCGTGCGCGCCGGGCCAGGAGCTTTGGCGGGCACGTGCACGAGCTGCACGCCCTCGTACTCGTGCATGCCGATGGACTCCTCGGCCTCGCAGTAAACCGTCACGTGCACCCCGCGCGTCACCAGCCGTCTGGACAGCTCATCCACAAACGTCTCGAATCCCCCGTAGCGTGCTGGGATGCCTCGAGCGCCGAGAATCGCGATTTTGACTGGGCCTGCAGGAGATCCGCTCATGGACGAGAGAGGGATTCGAGAATCGAGGTGGGGAGGCGTGTTGCCAGGGGAAGTGGCGACAGCATGCCGAAGATGCACGCAGGGTTACAGGGCTTTCCGGGCGGCTTTCGCTGAGGCTGCATCCAGCGCGAGAGGACGCTAGTCCCGGATGCAGGACCCGCTTGCAGAGTTCCTGCACTTGAGTCTGCAGAGTTTCTGCTCCTGCGTGCTGAGCCTACTTCGGGAGCCAGGCTTCCCAAGGATTCGCCATGTCGACCGAGCACAGGCCTTGCACCGTGGGCACCAGCAACTCCAAGTCGGCCGCTGCCAAGAGGCACAGCATGTTCGTCTTGCGGTTCAGCACGAAAGCCTGGCCAGAAGGGGCGCTGCGCCCAATCACCAGCTCGATTGCGTCGCCGCCCACTTGCACGAGAGTGATGGTGGCCTGGGGCTCGTCGAGTCCGCGGCGCTCGGCGAGGGCCGGGTCCGCCAAGCCCTCGTACTTCACTCGGTACAAGAGGCTCTGCCACCCACCGATGCGGTAGGGCAGGATGCGCGCGGTGTTGTCGCCGTCCATGGCAACCCACTCGCGCGGCGCGGGCGTGTTGCGGTCCGGAGCGGGGCCGAGGACTCGGCTGCGCACTTCCAAAGACCGACCGTCGCTCCAATCGATGAAGGCGCGCTCGATGCCTTCCCCCAAACGCGGCCACTCGCCCGCTAGCAAGCGTTCGTCGAGCAGGGGCGGCAGGAGCTTCTTGTCGTCCGCTCGTTGCAGTCGTTTGCGGGGGTTTTGATCGATCTCGTAGAGCTCCTGGGAGTTCACCGGGGAGAGGTAACCGCGGCCTTCGCCGAGCCCGGGCAGGGACTTGCCGAGGTCGACCTCGAGCAGCACATCACGGTCTGCGTCACTGCTCATCCCGGGCCCATGCAAGCGAACTCGCAAGGGGCTGCTGGCGTCGAAGCCGTAGGCCGCCTTGCGCTGCGGCCCAGCGACTCGTTCGCCCCAAGCCAAGATGAGTTCGCCAAGGAAGGCGTCGATCTCAAGGTCGCTAGCCAGGGCTCCGTAGACCGTGGGGCAGGTCCAGGTCGACCGCTTGCGCACGAACACAAAGCGTTCGCCCTGGGGCAGTCCCTCGATCGTGATGCCCGTGATGGAAAGCTCGGCACGTCGATCGAGGGACACGATCGGATGCAAGTGCGCACCGTCCGAACGGGGCGCCGGTGCTTGGCCGAAGAGGCTTTGCAAGAGGAGAACGAATCCGCACAAGAGCCCGATGAAAAGTGCTGAGCGCTTCATGCGACGCGCCTGCGCAAGAGGCCGAACAAGAGCAACAGACCGGAGGGCGCGCCGAGCACGATCCATTTCCAACGGGAACGAATGTCCTCGTCCTGGGGAGCCAGGGCCGGTTCTTGCTTGCGCTCTTTCAAAAGCGGCACGAGGTGTTTGGGCAGAGCCAAACTGGCGACGCTGCGCAGCACGAGGCTTTCGTGATCAAAGTCCGGGTGAGTCAGGAACTCGTTCTTGAATTGTTCCGAGGCACCGAAGAGCAACAAGCTGCCTTCGGGACCGGAGGCGTCCGCCGCTTGCACCAGGAACTGCCGTTCAGGTTCTTCCATCAGGGTCGCGGGGGGGAAGGGTCCCTGGAACAGGGCTGCGTAGCAAGCGGGACTCGATTGCCGCCGAACTCTTTCTTCCAATTCCGGAGGCTCCACCTGCTTGCCTTCAAACAGCTGTGGATCCAAGTCTCCTCCTTGCCAGGCAAAGGCCCAGGGGCTCATGCCCCCATGAATCCAGGGGGTGACGCGCAAGCCCGCTTGGTCCAGGCGTGACTCATTCCAGCGCACTTGATTGGCGTAGGGGAAAAGCCATTGGCCGCGCACGCTGCCCAGCTCCTCGGAACCGGGCTGAATCAAGAAGGCTTTGGTGGTGGGTAGCTTCGTGTAGCGCGCGCCACCTTCAGCGAGATCCACGCGGCTCTGCATCTCGATCGAACCAGCGCGCGAATCGAAGCAAACTACGCGTGGTACTTCAATGCCGAGCTCGGGCAGGTAGACCTTGTCGAGATCGAAAAACTGCGGTTCGGGCCAGAAGCGTTGTTGCAGGCTGCTGCCTTCCAACTGCCTCGACATCATGCGGAAGTGCTGTCCCGCAACCAGGGCGCCCCCGCCCGCGGCCAGGTGGTTGGCGAGCACTTCGGCCATGGGCAGGAGATCCCGGCGCGGTTGCATCCAAAGCAAAGCGGCCACCTTTTCGGGCAGTGCATCGCGGCCCGCTTCCAAGCGAACTACATCGAAGTCGAACTCGCTCAAGAGGTCCTCGAGTTCGCTGTAGACGTCCCCTTCCCGCGGCGCAAAGAGTCCCTTGCGTTGGTACTCCAAGCTGGCTTCGGCGGGGGATAGGCGCGGGGGCTCGCCGAACAGCGCAAGCCGAGTCGCTTCAGTTCCAGTCTGATTGCCGGAGGCCAGTCGCCCGAGTGCGTGAGCCAAGCGGAAGTGGTGGTAGCGGAAGGAGCGTTCGGTCGGGTACTCCAGGACCACCTGTTGCGCGCCACGCCGCAGACGCATGGCCGCGTAGATGCGAAAGAGGCGCGCGCCTTCCGCTTGGGTCGAGGAGATCGCCAGGGGTTGAATGCCTTCTGCCCCCAAGGCCGCGAGTTGTTCCTCGTCCAGGCCCTCCGTCCAACGGTTCTGCACGGACAGTGTGTCAAACTCGCTGGCCAGGCGCTGGCAACTGCGCTGCAACTCACGCACCAGGGGTTTGTAGCTCGGGGGCAGTTGAGCGGGTGCACTGAAGATCAACTCGATCTCCAAGGGCTCTTGCAGCAGCTCCTCGAAGACGGCCTGCTCCTCCTTTGTCATGCGGTTGCGACCATCCGCCGTCATGTCCACGTCCAGTGGTGTGCTGAGGGCCGCGATGGCTTGCACCACCAAAGCACCGGCCAGAGCTCCTCCGGCGAGGACAAGCCAGGAACGATCCTTGCGCGTGCGCCCCCCTCGACCACCGTGGCGCAGGAAGAAGGCGAGACCCAAGAGCGCGGGAATCAAGAGCACCACCGCAGCGCGAAGGGCCAGTCGCTGGGAGCTGGCGAGTTCCGGCAGCAGCGCGGGAGCCTGCAAGGCGATGCGCCCTGCGACCAGACGCTCCCCGGACAGCAGGCTGGACAGGAGCACCTGGGCGAAGCCCACATGGGCGTAGTGTTCGTGGTCCCAATGCTCGTCGCCAAACACGGCGCTGTCCGCTAGAGCCATCACCCGTCCGCCCCAGGGATCGCCCGGTCGCAGTACTGCGGCCAGGGCTGCATTGGGTTGGGCGCGGCCGCGCAGTTCCGCGATCTGGACCGAGTCGAGCCTTTGCGCGGGCAGTGGATGCAGACTGGCCCCATCGCCGGCGGTGGCCAGCACCGTGGCGTTCAAGCCCAACTCATCGAGACGCACTGGGTCCGGGAAGAAGGCGCTCGGTGTTCGAAACAACAGGCTGCCGTTCGGTTGCCCGCGCATGGTGCGGAAGTCCTGGTGATTGGCGGTGCAGCGCACGTACCAGGGCACGAACTGCTGCACCGTTCCCGGGCCGTTCGCCGCTGTCAGCACGCGCTCGCCCGCGTCTGGATCGAGCAAGAGCTGCTCCACGGGAATCAATCCATGGTGACGCAACAAGGCGTCCATGGCGGGGGAGCCGCGCTCGAATTCCACGGCGATGTTTTCGCCCGCGACGCTTTCGTTAGATTGGATGCCGTGTCCGGCCAGAACCACCGAAGCTCCGCGCGTGCGCAGTCCGTCCAAAACGGCCAGGTGCCGGTTGTCCGCCTGCTTGGGATCAAACCAGAAGAACATGTCGATGCCCGGGGGAAGACTGGGATCTTGATCGAAGTCGACCTCCACCAGATCCGCGCCCGTGCGCAGCAGCTCGCGCCAGCGGTCGTAGCCTTCTTCCGGAATCGAAAGGGCGATGCGCGGACGCCGCGGCGTGCGCAGCTCCTCGAGCTGTTCCAGCACCAAGTTCTGCAACATGAGCACCTGTTCGGGGCCCACTCCGTTGATCACCGCGGCCGGTCGTGCCCCGTAGGCGATGCGCAAGCTCGACCAAACTTCGTCCTCGCGGTACCCGTCCCCTTCCACGCGCCGCGCGCGCCAAGGAGCGAGTCCCGTGGAGGCCAGGGCATCCGCCCAATCCGGGTGCTCTGCGGGATAGACCAGGGCCTGGCTGAACTCGAGTCCGGCGGAGGTGGCGGCGAGCTCAAAGGCACCCAACACGTCGCGCACGTTGCTCTCCAGGTGCATCAAGTGCGGAGGGAGTTTGGCACGCGGACTGCAGTAGTAGGTGAGCCGCACGCCTTCGTCAAAGCTCAGGAAGCGCTCCCTGTTGGCCTGCGAAAGGGTCGCTTGCTTGCGCCGGCTGGGTTCGAAACGCAGGGCCGGTTGACTCTCGGTGAGTTGCTCCGTCAAGTTTACGAGTTGCCCCGTGCAAAGGGCCCCCAGCAAACCGAAGAGCAGGATCAGTGTCCGTTGAAAGGTCATCGCGCGGGGGACTAGGAACGGTCCTTTTCAACGAACAGCGTGTTCATCCACAGGAACACGCTGGAGAGCCCCACGAACCAAACGATCGAGGAGAGCTTGATCAGGCCGCGCAGGAAGTTCTCGTAGTGCGGCAGGGCCGCCACGTGATCCGCCAACCAGGTGCCAGCGCCGAGTTCCGGGGACATGCCGTCGATCACGGCGACGACCTTGGGATGGCCCGTGGAGAGGAACAGGAAACCGCACAACACGCTGCTCACGAAAGCGACGATCTGGTCCCCCGTGAGCCCCGACAAGAACGTGCCGAAGGCCAGGAACAACCCGCCCAAAAGCAGTGCACCCAAGTAGCCCGAGGCGATCAAGCCGAGATCGGGATCCCCCAAGTTCATCAGCATGATGACGATCGGAAAGGTGCCGGCCAGGAACATGCCGTAAAGCGCCAAGGCCGCGCCGAACTTGCCCAGCACCACTTGGCCCGGTCGCATGGGCAAGGTCATCCACAGTTCAAAGGTGCGCGTCTTCTTGTCCTCGGCCCACAGTCGCATGGTGACCGCGGGCAAGAGGAAGATGCTGATCGGAGCCAAGGAGTCGAAGAAAGGTGTCATGTCCAACCGGCCGGTCAGGAAGAACTCGTTCATGAAGAGCGAGGACAAGAGCACCAAGGCGGAGATCAGGTAGACGTAGGCGATCGCCGAGTCGAAGAAGGCGGAGAGCTCGCGCCCGCAGACGAGGCGAATGCCGGTCAGGAAACCGGCGCGCCGGGGGATGTTGCTGGGGGCACTCACGCTTTTGCCTCCCTTGCTTGGCTGCTCTGTTCGAGGGCGCGAATCACCAGTTGTTCGAGGCTGAGGTTTTCCTTTGTGCCTCGCGCGGTGAGTTCCTGCATGGTTTCATCCATGCACAGGCGCCCTTTTTGCAAGACGAGCAGGCGATCAGAGATCTCCGCCACCTCCGCCAGGATGTGACTCGAAAAGAGAATCGCGCGGTCCTCGGAGAGCTCGTGAATGAAGTCCCGGAAGGCCACCACTTGCAAGGGGTCGAGACCGTGGGTGGGTTCGTCCAGGAGAATGACGGGGGGATCGTGAATCAGCGCGCAGGCCAATCCAATGCGTTGGCGGAAGCCTTTCGAGCACTCCTTGACCTTGTTCTTGAGCACGTCCCCGAGGGTCATCGCTTGCGTGACCCAGGCGATGCGTTCCTCGAGCAGAGCACCGGAAAGCCCGCGGGCCTTGCCGATGAAGGTCAAGAGTTTGCTGACGCGCATGGTCTCGAACAGCGCGTTGTGCTCCGGCAAGTACCCGATCAAAGACCGCACCGTCAGGGAGTCCTTGACCACGTCATGGCCGACAATCTCCAGGGTGCCAGAGCTGGGCGGGAGGTAAGTGCAAAGCATCTTGAGCAGGGTGCTCTTGCCCGCCCCGTTGGGTCCCAGGAAACCGACGATCTCGCCGGGGCCAATGCTGAACGAGACGGAGTCCACCGCCCGAAAATTCCCGTAGTCCCGGGTCACATCTTGAACGCGAATCATGGCCAGAATCCTACCTCGATTTCCCCGTGAATCCTCCACTTGAGAGGCGCTTTGCTGGAGCTTTGCATCACTTGATGCGCGCGCAGCGCACTTTGCTGAGATGGGCTCGGCTGGACAGGCTTGCGGTCCGCGCGTTAGGTTGAGCGGACGCCCTGAAGGCCTCCTCAAACACGGGAACAGACATGCCCATTCTCGAACTGGACTACATCAAGACCGTTGACTCCTCGCCAAGGCAAGGATTGGCGCAACGGGTGGCAGACGCGGCAGGGGAGGTGCTCGCAGCTGCGCCGGGAAGCACTTGGGTCAAGCTGCGCGCTCTGGCCCGGGAAGACTACGCGGAGAACGGTTCCGAGCTTGCAGAGGATCTAGCTCCAGTCTTCGTGCGCGTCCTGCTCGCGCAGCCACCGGAAGCTGCCGCGCGAATTCTCATGGCACGTCAGCTAGCGGACGCGGTGGCGCGCTGCTTCCAACGTCCCGCCGATCAAGTCCACATCCTCTTCGAACCCGCCGCCCTTGGGCGCATCGCCTTCGGCGGCGTTTTGCGTCAGTGAGCCAAGGGCAAGAAACAGGAACGCTTGCGCCCGTCTCGCTCGACCAGCTCCGGAATCTCTCGGTTGCAGCGATCGTCGGGCACCTCGTGCCGCCAAGGACAACGGGGCGCAAAGGAACAACCCGGTGGGGGATCCAAGGGCGAAGGCACGTCCCCTTCCAACACGATGCGCTCGCGGGCGCGCTCCAATTCCGGATCGGGCACGGGCACGGCGGACAAGAGCGACTTGGTGTACGGATGGCGCGGATCATTGAAGATCTCATCCCGCGATGCCTGCTCCACCACGCGTCCCAAATACATCACCGCCACCGAATCACAGATGTGCCGCACCACCGCTAGGTCGTGGGCGATGAACAGGTAGGAGAGGTTGAAGCGCTCCTTCAGCTCACCCATCAAGTTGATGATCTGCGCTTGAATCGAAACGTCCAAGGCGCTGACCGGCTCGTCGCAAATCAAGAGTTCGGGCTCGAGAGCCAAGGCGCGCGCGATGCCGATGCGTTGGCGCTGTCCACCGGAGAACTCGTGGGGGTAGCGGTTGATGTGGCGCGGGTTGAGGCCCACCGCTTCCAGGAGTTGCATGGCGTGTAGCTTGCGCTCGCGAGGCTTGGACAGGCCGTGTATTTTGCTGGGCTCGGTCAGGATCGAACTGACCGTTTGGCGCGGATCCAAGGACGCGTAGGGGTCCTGGAAGATCATCTGAATCTTGCGCCGGTAGGGCAGCCAGCCACGGGTGGAGAGGCCGACCAGTTCGTTTCCATCGAAACGAATGGAGCCCGAAGTCGCCGGGTGCAAGCCGACCACTGCGCGCGCCACCGTGGACTTGCCGCAGCCTGATTCGCCCACCAGCCCAAGGCACTGACCGCGTTCCAAACTGAAGCTGACGCCGTTGACCGCTTTCAGCAGTTGCTTGTGCGCGCCGAAGAGACCCTTCTCGCCAACCGGGAAGTGCTTGTGCAAGTCGCGCACATCGAGCAGGGGAGCGGAACTCATGACTTCCCTCCAAAGGCGGGGTCGCGGCGCATGCTCGACGGGCAGGCGACGAAGCGCGCGCTCTTGCTGTTCGAGTCGAGGACCGTTTCCAAGGGGGGCTCGGTGTGCATGCAGGCTTCCGTGGAGATCGTGCAGCGTGGTTGGAAGGCGCAGCCCGGGGGCAGGTCCGCTAAGTCGGGGGGCGCTCCAGGAATCGAGAGCAGGCTTTCCGACGTGTCCGAGTTCAGTCGCGGCACGCTGCCCAAGAGACCCGCGGTGTAAGGATGCGCCGGTGCGCGGAAGAGGTCGCTGACGCCGCCGGTCTCCACCAGCTTGCCCGCGTACATGACGTGCACCCGATCGCTCATGCCCGCCACGACGCCCAAGTCGTGGGTGATCAAGATGATCGCGGTTCCGCGCCGCTTCTGCAGGTCCTTCATCAGCTCCAGGATCTGCGCTTGAATCGTCACGTCCAGGGCTGTGGTCGGTTCGTCCGCGATCAACACGCGCGGATCGCAGAGCAAGGCCATGGCGATCATGACCCGTTGCCGCATGCCGCCGGAGAGTTCGTGGGGGTACTGCTCCAAGCGCGATTCGGGAGCGGGGATGCCCACGTCCCCCAAGGCTTCGGCGCAATGCTTGCTCGCTTCCCGGCGCTTTTGTCCCTTGTGGATTTCGAGCACTTCGCGCAGCTGCTGTCCGATGGTGAGCAAGGGGTTCAAGCTCGTCATCGGGTCCTGGAAGATCATGGAGATCTCATTGCCGCGCAGGGCTTGCAACTCTCTCGGAGCGAGCTTCAAGAGATCGCGGCCGTTGTAGAGCACTTCGCCCTTCTCGATCACCCCGGGGGGCTGGGGGATCAGCCCCATCATCGCTAGGTTCGTCACGGACTTGCCGGAACCCGATTCGCCCACGAGCCCGAGGGTCTCGCCTTCTTCCAATTCAAACGACACGCCATCCACGGCGCGCACGTTTCCATGGTGCGTGTCGAAGCGCACGGTCAAGTCACGCACAGAGAGCATGGCCATTAGTCGCGCCCTCGCATCTTGGGGTCCAGGGCATCGCGCAAACCGTCACCCAGCAAGTTCAAAGCGAGCAGGGTCGTGCCCATGGCGCCCGCGGGGAAGAGCACCAGCCACCAATAGAGCTTCACGGGATTCACCATTTCGCTGCCGTCCACGGCCAGAATGCCCCAGGAAACCTTGGGCGGTTCGATGCCCAAACCGAGGAAAGAGAGGAAGGCTTCGAAGAGCATCACCGCGGGGATCGTCAGGGTCAGGTAGACGATGACGATCGAGAGCACGTTGGGCACGAGATGCACAAAGACGATGCGCGCGGTGGAGGCCCCGAGCACGCGGGCGGCTTCGATGAACTCTTGGTTGCGCAGGGACAAGACTTGCCCACGCACGACCCGCGCCATGGTCAACCAATAGACCGCGCCGATCACCACGTAGAAGACCGTCTCGCGGTCGATGCCGTAGTTGTCCTCCAATTCCGCGCGGTACTCGTTGACGATCGTGATCAGGAAGATCACCAGGAAGATGAAGGGGATCGAGTAGAGGATGTCCACCACGCGCATCATCAAGTTGTCGATGCGCCCGCCCAGGTAGCCGGCGACGGCTCCGTAGGACACGCCAATTGCGAGGGAGCAAAATGCCGCAGCTAGGGACACCAAAATCGACGTGCGGCTGCCCCAGATGATGCGTGAAAGGATGTCGCGGCCCTTGCCGTCCGTCCCCAGCCAAGGACCAGTTTGCCAGTCCCCAAAGATCGCGACGCGCGTGTCCACCATGAAGTTGTCCAAGGCGGACAGCTCCCAATACTGCGGCTCAAACCCGCCAGTCCCGAAGTTCGTCCAGGGCCAAATCGGCGGCTGCGGTTCCAGTTGCAGGTCCAGGAAGACCGGCGAGGGAATCGGCATGAGCGGCGCGATCATCGCGATCGTCATGAAGACGCCCAGGAAGAGCAAGCTCCACCAAGCGGTGCGGTTGGCCTTCAAGCGCCGCCAGGCATCTTGCCAAAGGCTCTCGCCCTTGAACTTGGCGGCTTCGCTGGCGAGCTCCTCGAAGTTCTTGCCTCCGAGGTCCCAGCTCTTTGGGTTCTTGCCAGCCACTAGCTCTCCTCCAGCTTGATGCGCGGATCGAGCAGGGTGTAGGCGAAGTCCACCAGGGTGTTGAGCGCGTAGACCAGCACCGTGTAGAGAATCGTGACTCCCATGGCGAGGGTGTAGTCGCGGTTCAAAGCGCTGTTGACGAAGTGCGATCCGGTGCCGGGGATGGCGAAGATGCGTTCGATCACGAGGCTTCCGGTCAGGATGCCGGCGGTCGCGGGGCCCAGGTAACTGACCACGGGCAAGAGGCCGCCCTTCAGCGCATGACGCAAGAGCACAAGCCGCGGGGGCAGGCCCTTGGCATGGGCCGTGCGGATGTAGTCTTGAGAGAGGACTTCCAGCATGCCCGTGCGCGTGAGGCGCGCGATGTAGGCCGCGAAAGGAGCTCCCAAGGCAAAGCCGGGCAGCACCAAGTGCCTCCAGGATCCGTAGCCCGCCACGGGCAAGAGCGGGATCGTGAACACGAAGAAGATCACCAGGAAGCCCGCCACGGTGAAGTTGGGCAGGGCGATGCCCGTGGTCGCCACAAGTCGCAAAGCCACGTCCGTGGTGGACCCTCGCCAAAGGGCGGAAGCGATGCCAGCGCTCAATCCCAGCAGCAAGGCCCACATGAGCGAGATGACGCCCAGGGAGATCGAGATCGGTAGGGATTGCCCGATGATGTCGTTGACCGTGAAGTCCCGGTACTTGAAGGAAGGGCCGAAGTCGCCCACCAGAATTCCCGTGAAGACATCCGTACCGTCGCCGCCCAGGAACTGCGCCCCGTGATCGTCCAGGTTTAGAGGACCCACGTACTGCAGGTACTGCTTCCACTGGGGCCAATCCAAGTGATAGCGCGCCTTGATGTTGCGCTCGATGGCTTCGTTGAGCGCGCGTTCCCCGTCAAAGGGCCCGCCGCGCACCTGGCGCATCAAGAAGAACGAGACGGTCACCACGACCCAGAGGGTGATGGCGAACCAGAGCAAGCGTTGGAAGAAGAATCGCAGCAAGGCTCGTCTGGGCTAGCGTTGGGAGGCGGGGGAGTAGAGACCGGCCGCGGGACCGGGGGCGGATACATGCTCCCAGTCAGCGGGTTGTTTGGCACGGCGTTCGGCCAACTGCTCGTCACTCATCCAGTACCAGAACTTGCCGAAGTGCTCGTCTTGGATGTTGGCGTGGAAGCCGCCGAGGCGCGGGTTCACGAGGTTGCGCGTGACGTAGTAGTAGATGGGCAAGATGGGCATTTCCTCCATCAAGATCTTCTCCGCCTGGGCGAGCATCCAGAGGCGCGTCTTGTCGTCGGACACGGAGGCCGCTTCGCCCACCAAGCGGTCGTACTCCGGGTTGCCCCAGCCCGTGCGGTTGTTCTCGCCGCCGGTCAGGAACATGTCGAGGAAGGTGTTGGGATCGGAGTAGTCCCCAATCCACGCGGAGCGCGAGACTTGGAAGTCGAGGGAGTTCTGCGCGTCCAAGTAGACCTTCCACTCCTGGTTGAGCAGCTTGACGTTGAGGCCCAAGTTGCGGTTCCAACCGTCGGCCACCACTTCGGCGATGTCCTTGTGGGTTTGGTCGGTGTTGTAGTGGATTTCGAAGGTGGGGAAGGTCTTGCCGCCGGGCCCAAAGCCTGCCTCGGCGAGCAGGGCCTTGGCTTCTTCCACATGGCGGGCGAAGGTCAGCTCGGGAGTCGCTTCGTCTTGCCCGTGCTCCATCTCAATCAGCGAATACCCGTGCATTCCAGGGGGCACGAAGCCATAGGCGATCTGCTCGCCAGCTTTGGTGATGCTCGTGACGATGGCCTGGCGATCGATCGATAGGGCCAAGGCGCGCCGCACGCGCGGGTCGTCGAAGGGCGGCTTGGTGACGTTGACCCGGTAGAAGTAGCTGCCGAGGTAGGGCGCCGGGTTGAAGTCCTCGCGCGGCATCAAGCGCGGAATGACGTTCGTGATGGGCCGGTCGATCCAGTCGATCTCGCCCATCAAGTAGAGGTTCAAGCTCGTGCCCAAGTGATCGATGGCAAGGGCGTCGATCGTGTTCATGGCCACGTTGTCCGCGTCCCAGTAGAGCTCGTTCTTGACCACGCGGATGCGATCGTTCACGCGCCGGAACTCGATGGCGTAGGGGCCGTTGGTGACGATGTTCTCGGAACGCATCCACTTCAGTTCCCAACTGTTCGGCCACTTGGCCTTGGCGTCTTCGATGTTCTTGCGCGAGACCGGGAAGACTGGGTAGAAGGCGCAGATGTCGAGGAAGTAGGGAGTCGGGGCTTCGAGGGTGACTTCGAAGCGCGTGTCGTCGAGGGCGTGCAGGCCGAGGCCGGCGACGTCGAGAATCTCCTCGCGGTACTGCTTTCCGTTACGAATCATGCCGGACTCGCGCTGGGCATCCAAGGCACCCGCGTCGACCTCAAACTCAGCAAACCAATGCTTCTCGTTGTAGGGGTCGTCCAGCAGGGCGCCAATGGTCTCCGGCAGATCCGGATTGAGCTTGGCGTCGCGCAGAGCAAAAGGGAACCAATGCTCTTGTTCGCAGATGCCCAGGGGCGTGGCCATGAGCGTGCCGTGCTGCAAGAAGTCGGCTCCTTCTTTGACGTTGTGCTTCAGGGGGCTCTTCGGCGAGCGATTGCCTGCAAACGATCCGACCAGGTTGGACGTGAGCAGGGACTGCACGCACCCGACTCGCACCCGGCCATTGGCCTGCTCTTGAATCCAGAAGTCATGCCCTGTTTCCGAGTCGCCGATGTACTCCAACTCATCGTTGAAGATCGTGTAGTGCTTCGCCCCTTCGATGTACCAAAGCTGGTACGCATACTCCGCCGCCGTCAACGGGTTCAGCATGCGCCGCCAGGAATACTCGAAGTCATAGGCCGTCACCGGCGTCCCGTCCGTCCACTTCGCTTCCTTGCGAATATGAAACGTGTACGTCTTGCCGTCCTCGCTCAAATCCCAGGACTCGGCCATCCCCGGCAGGGCCTCCAAGGTCTTCGGATCCTTCACGCACAGCCCCTCAAACAGCAGCCTGACCACCCGGCCCTCGGGCACCCCGCTGACCGTGGCCGGGTCCAAGGTGCTGACCTCGGCTCCGTTGTTGAAGGTGAAATCGGCCCGCTCCAGGCGCGCGGAGCTAGCGATGGCCAGTGCCAGAGCCCCCAGGCCCCCCAGCAGCACGAAGGCCAGGGTTTGCCGCATGGTGCCAGAGCGCGAGCGTGGAGGGGAATGCAGCATCCAAGCAGGCTACAGACGCGGCAGGACCGACGCAAGCCTTTGTTTGGCAAGGATTTACGACCTTGACCTGGGGGCTCGATTCGGGTAGCTTGCGGGCCCCGTGGGGGCTCTCCCCGCGCACTGATCACCGCAAACCAAAGGCTTTAGATGACTCGTCAGCCCCAAACCCGCGCCGTATCCCCCCTCTTTCCTTGGATCGCCCGGCCGCAGCGGATGGCTCGGACCGCATTGTTGGTCCTTCCCGCCCTCGCTGGGCTGGGAGGGTTGGCCCTGGCCGCCGGGGTGACGACGGGTGTGCCGGACGAAGTGGAGGGGCCCCACGAGGCCCTGGTGGACGAATTCCACCCAAACAAGGGAGTGGCGGTTGAGAAGGCTTATGGCGGCGAAGTGGTCGTGCACCTCTCTTCGATGGTGGAGGGGCTCAACAACGCGGTGGGGAACTCCGCGGTTGCGACCTGGATCCGCTACGAAGTCCACGACCAACTCGTGCTGCAAGACTGGGAGATGTGGGACTACCGCCCGAGCTTGGCGGAGAGCTTTGAGAACGAAGACCAGCTGATCCTCAGGCCTGAAGCTGCCGCCAAGTACCCCGGGGCCAAGGCGATTGGCGCGGGAGAGAAGGCCCGGCACATCATCTATGGAACCGTCCTAGAAACCGACGGCGGCTACACGGTGACGGGCGCGAGCAAGGGCACCATGTTGGGCAAGGGCCAGTCCATGACGGTTGCCGCTGAGGACGTGCAGTCCCTCGAGCGGGGCACGGTCTTCACCTACTACCTGCCGGACAACTGCAAGTGGCACGACGGCCACCTGTTTGACGCGGACGACGTTCTGTTCAGCTGGGAGATCTACGGCAACATGTCCGTGGAAGCGGACGAGACCCGTTTCTCCTTCCAGCAGATCCTGGCTGGCGAAGTGGTCGATCCGACGACCGTGCGCTTCGTCTTCGAGAAGCAGTACTTCAAGGCCTTGGATGTTCCAGGCTCCATGTGCATCCTGCCCCGGCACCTGTTCGATCTGAACGATCCGGACAACAAGACCTACGACCCGGAGACCCACGCGGAGTTCACCAAACTACACGGCGCGGGGCACGTCTTTAGTCAGGCCGAACTCGGGACCTACATCAACGAGAATCCACACAACACGGACTGGGTTGGTCTGGGGCCCTACAAGATCGTGAGTTGGGACGATCGCACGATTGTCGCCGAGCGCTTCGAGGGCTACTACAAGCCGGAGCAGGCTGGGTACGTGGACAAGATCATCTGGCGCCACATCAGCGATGACAACACGGCCTTCAATTCGCTCGTGAACGATGAGCTGGACTACTTTGCTCGGGTCAAGCCGGAGGACTACTTTGGCGAAGCAACCGCCGATTCCTCCTTCACGGACTCCTTCTACAAGGGCTACTTCTACACGGGCACCTACGGGTTCACCGGCATGAACATGCTGCGGCCGCAGCTCAAAGACCTGGAGGTGCGCAAGGCCTTGACCATGGCCTTTGACTGGGAGGAGTACAAGCGCACCAAGTACAAGAACCTGGCGACTCGCGTCAACGGCCCCCAGAACTACTTTGGCGGGGGCTACAACCGCGATGTGGAGTTTCTACCCTACGATCCGGACGCCGCGGAAGAGCTTCTGGCCGAAGCCGGTTGGTACGACCGCGATGGGGACGGCATCATCGACAAGGACGGCATCAAGCTAGAGTTGGACTTCTTGTATCCGACGGGCAACGACGCCTCCTCCAGTTTCGGCTTGAAGCTGCAGGAGTCCTACGCGCCGCTTGGGATCAAAGTGAACATGAGCAATCTGGAGTGGGCGACCTTCCTCGATCGGATGCTCGAGCGCGAATACGACCTGGTCAACCTGGCCTGGGTGCCCCCGGTGGAAAGCGATCCGGAGCAACTCTTCCATTCCAAGTGGGGTTCGAAGGATCAGAAGAGTTCCAACATGTGCGGGGTGATGGACAAAGGGGTCGACGCGCTCATCGAGGCGGGACAAATCGAACTCGACGAGACCAAGCGCCACAAGATCTGGCAATCCCTGCACAGACGCATCTACGAGGAGGTCCATCCCTACATGTTCGGTATGAACACGCCGCGCAAGTTTGCGATGAACAAGAAGATCCGCGGCTTCCAGAGCTTCAAGATTGCCCCGGGCTACGCGATCCGTCGCTGGTTCTACCCGGCGGGCACGGCGGGCACCCGGGCGAGCTTGGCGAAGTCGGCCCAGTAAGGTCGACTAGGAAAAGCAAAGACAAGTGCTTCAATATCTCATCCGCCGTTTGATGTGGATGGTGCCGACACTGCTCGGAATCATCCTCATCATCCTCGGCCTATTGCACGCAGCTCCCGGTGACCCCGCCATGATGATGATGGGGATCGGCTCGGGCGGTTCCAGCGGGGAAGTCAGCCAGGACGGCGTCGATTACCAAGCGCGCATCGACGCCTTCAAGAAAGAGAACGCCCTCGACCGCAGCTTCCTCGTTCAGTACGCGGGAGTCCTTGGGCCGTTCAACGTCAAGCCCGATGGACACGAGTTGTTCGGCGGGGATGGGCGCAACCCCTACGGCGGGTTCCTGGTCTTCGACTTCGGCAAGGAACTGCTGAACAAGAACAAGCACATCGGGGAAGAGATCAAGAAGCGCTTGCTCTCGACCACTCTGCCCCTGGCCTTGATCTCGATCATGCTGACGTACCTCTTGGCCCTGCCGATCGGTATCTATTCAGCCAATCGAGCGGGAATGACCATCGACAAGATCACCACGGTTGGGCTCTTCATCATGTACTCGATTCCCGTCTTTTGGGCGGGACTGATGCTGAAGTTGGCCTTTGGCAAGACGGGCTTGGGCTGGTTGCCCGTGATTGGCTTGCACAGCCGCGACGCGGCGGACATGGACATGCTTCCCTACCTGTGGGATGCCTTCAAGCACTTCCTGATGCCCGTCACGGTGATGACCTACGGCAGCTTGGCCTACATCTCCCGTCAGATGCGCACGGGCATGATCGAAGTCATTCACCAGGACTACATCCGCACGGCGCGCGCCAAGGGTCTCAGCGAGAAGACGATCATCTTCAAGCACGCCCTGCGCAACTCGATGATCCCGGTGATCACGATCTTCGCTTCGATCCTGCCGATCTTGATCGGGGGTTCCCTGGTGATCGAGGTCATCTTCGACCTGCCCGGCATGGGGGAGTACATGTTCAAGGGCCTCTTGAAACGTGACTACAACATCATCATGGCGACCATGACCTTGTCCGGTGTGATGACCTTGATGGGCATCCTGCTCTCGGACATCGCCTACGCTATCGTTGACCCACGCATCAAGTATTCCTGATCCCATGAGCAATCCACATCAGGAAGACGCGCAGACCCACGGCGCGCCGGTGTACTCGAAGGACTACTGGGACCTGGTCTTTGAACAGCTGGGTCGCAACGGGTTGTTCAAGATCGCGGTGGTGATCTTGACGATCATGTACGCCTCGGCGATCTACGCGCCGGTCATCGCGAACGACCGGCCCTACGTGTTGGAGGCGGCGAACTACGCGGAGTACAACAAGGCTCTGCGCACCTTGTACCCGGCCACTTTGGGAGTCGGGCGCATCGCCAAGCAAACCCCCGAGGAATACGTCGCCAAACGCACCCAGGGCTCGGACCAAAGCTACCAGGATGCCTTGAAACTGGAGGCGGGCGCGGTGCTCACTCAGGTAGCGGACATGTCGCACTACCTGCCAGCGGTGAAGGGCACCGAGATGGACGCCTTCGCGGCAGCCATCAAGGACCTGCGCGACAAGGCTCTGTCCCTTTCCGGCGAACGCTCCGAGGTGGACAAGGAAGCACTCGCTGCAGCGGCCAGCGCGACCAAGGACATGGTCAAGGCCATCCGCGTGGAGTTCAAACCGCTGGATCCGGCAAAGCCCGAGGAAGGCGGATTGGAGCTAGTGGGGCAACGCTCCTACCCGATCGTCGAGACCATCAGCGGCGTCGAGATGTTCTTCATGGTCTTGTGGCTGTTCCTCATGGGTTGGCCCCTATGGAACCGGCTCTGGAACAAGCTGCTCTTGCAAGGCAATCGCACCCGCATTCGCAAGGCCCGTCCTCGCAAGTGGGGCCTGGTCCTGGGCATCTCCCTGCTCGCGGGGATCTCCTGGGGAACCACGATCGGTGGCAGCCCGACCTTCACAGTGGCTGGTTACAAGAGCGCGCTAACGAGTGGCGAGATCGTGCAGACCCTGGCGGTGCTGCCGCCGGTGCCCTACGGCTTCGCCGAGATCCACGGGGCGGAGATCTTCCGTCCGCCAACCTGGGCTGCCTCTTCGGAGATTTCAGAAGAGGGCTACTACGTGAGAGGTGCGCGGGTGCCTCTCAAGGATCCGGTGACGGGCTTCTTGCCTCCGCCCTTGCCCGTGGAAGTGCGTTACGGGGAGAGCGAGCTGAACGCCAGCACGCGCCACATCCTGGGCACCGACTCGGCCGGTCGCGACTTCCTGGCGCGGCTTCTGTGGGGCGGTCGCGTGAGCTTGGCGGTGGGCTTGATCTCCGCCTTCTTGCTCGTGGTCATCGGAACCATCATCGGTTCGATCGCGGGTTACTTCGGTGGCATGGTGGACTTGATCCTCTCGCGCTTCATCGAGATCGTTTTGTGCATCCCGGCCTTCTTCTTGATCTTGATGGTCTCGGCCTTCATCGATCCGAAGATCATCCCGCCGATCTTCTCGATCGTGATCTTGATCGCCTTGATCCGTTGGACGGGAGTTGCGCGTTTGGTGCGTGGGGAGTTCCTGCGCTTGCGTGAAGCGGAGTTCGCCTTGGCTGCCAAGTCCCTCGGCTTCTCCTCGCGTCGAACGATCTTCCTGCACATCCTGCCGAACGCCATGGCGCCGGTACTCGTGGCGGGCGCCTTCGCGGTGGCTTCGGGAATCCTCACCGAGTCGACCTTGTCCTACTTGGGCTTCGGCATCCAACGTCCCATGCCCTCCTGGGGCAGCTTGATCAATGACTCCAAGATGGCCGAGAACTGGTGGATTCAGATCTTCCCGGGCCTTCTGATCTTCATCACGATCACCTGCTACAACCAAGTGGGGGACGCCTTCCGCGACGCCCTCGATCCCAAGGCGAAGAAGAACTAGTCATGGCCACTTCCAACCAAGCGAGGTCCGCGCAAAGGGCCGAGATCAAGAAGGGCGAAGTGCTGCTAGAGGTGCGCAATCTCAGGACGCACTTTCGCGGAGACGAGGGCATCGCCAAGGCCGTGGACGGGGTGAACTACTCCGTGCTCGCCGGGCAAACCCTGGGCATCGTGGGGGAGTCCGGTTGCGGTAAGAGCGTGACCGCCCTCTCGATTCTCGGGCTGGTGCCCATGCCTCCCGGCTTCCACGCGGGCGGCGAGATCCTGTTCCGTGGTGAGGACCTATGCAAGGCTTCGGAAGCGCGCATGCGCCAGGTGCGCGGCAACGACATCTCGATGATCTTCCAGGAGCCCATGACCGCGCTCAACCCGGTCTTCACCGTGGGCAATCAAATCATGGAGACCGTGATGTTGCACCAGGGCTTCGACAAGGACGCGGCCCGCAATCACGCGATCTCCATGTTGGAGAAGGTCGGCATTCCGAGTCCGCGGCAACGGGTGGACGAGTACCCGCACCAACTTTCCGGGGGCATGCGTCAGCGCGTGATGATCGCCATGGCCATGGCTTGCAGTCCTCAGCTCCTGATCGCCGACGAGCCCACCACGGCCTTGGACGTGACGATTCAAGCTCAGGTGCTGGCCTTGATCACGGACTTGCAAAGACGCGAAGGCATGAGCGTCGTGCTGATCACCCATGACCTGGGCGTCGTCGCCCAAACCACCGACCACGTGGCCGTGATGTACGCGGGCAAGGTAGTCGAGTATGGGGATGTGGAATCGATCTTCGGCAAACCACGCCATCCCTACACCATCGGCCTGTTCCACTCCCTGCCGGACTTGGCGGGACCCGGGGAACGCTTGGCGACGATCGATGGCATCGTGCCCAGCGCGTTCCATTTTCCTACGGGTTGCCGTTTCCGCACGCGCTGCCTCTTGGCCTCAGACAAGTGCGTGAACGAAGAGCCGGCGCTCGTCGAAGCCGAATCGGGTTCCGGACACACGGTGGCGTGCCACCACTTGGAAGAGGCGGAGAAGCTATGAGCCTGGCCACAGAGAAGCAAAACATGTCAACGGACAAGACAAGCGCGGCCGCGGGCCCACTGATCAGCGTCGAGGGGATGAAGAAGTACTTCCCCATTCGCAAGGGGATCTTCTCCCGTCACGTGGGGGACGTGAAGGCCGTGGACGGACTCTCCTTTGAAGTCGGGCACAAGGAAACCTTGAGCCTGGTGGGCGAGTCCGGTTGCGGCAAGACCACCGCGGGCCGAACGCTCCTGCGACTCTTGGAACCCACCGCGGGCAAGGCCATCTATCGCCCGGATGGTCGCGAGATCGAGCTGTTCAAGCTCTCGGGCAAGAAGATGAAGCTCGCACGCCGGGACCTGCAGATGATCTTTCAGGATCCCTACTCCAGCCTCAATCCGCGCAAGACCGCGGGCAACATCGTGGGGGAAGCGTTGCGCGTGCACGGCATCGCTAAGGGCGCGGAGTTGGAGGATCGCGTGGAGCAGCTTTTGGTGCGCGTTGGCTTGCGCAGCGACAGCTTCAACCGTTTCGCTCACGAGTTCTCCGGCGGCCAACGCCAACGCATCGGCATTGCCCGGGCCCTGGCGCTCGAGCCGCGCTTCATCGTCTGCGACGAAGCGGTCAGCGCCCTGGACGTTTCGATCCAAGCCCAGGTCATCAACCTGTTGAAGGACTTGCAGGACGAGCTCAAGCTCTCCTACCTGTTCATCGCCCACGACCTGTCGGTGGTGCGCTACCTCTCCAGCCGCATCGCCGTGATGTACCTCGGCCGCATCGTGGAGGTGGGCACCAGCCAGGAGGTCTTCCAGAACCCCCGGCATCCCTACACTCAGGCCTTGCTGTCCGCCGTCCCGCGCCCGGACCCCAAGCGCAAGATGCAGCACATCCCGCTCACCGGCGACGTGCCCTCTCCCATGAACCCGCCCCCCGGCTGCCACTTCGCCCCCCGTTGCCCCGTGGCGGAAAAGCACTGCCACGAGAGCTACCCCGAAACCAAGCAACTCAGCCCAACCCAAGCGGCGGCTTGCCACTTGTTGTAGGAACAGCTTCCCCGGGGTGGGACATTTGCACTGGCCCGGGGTTCCCTACTCCATGTGCGGGGCAAGGTCGGAATCGGAGAGCGAGCGGAAGCCCTGCCGGATGATGCGGGCATGGCCACTGGAGAGCTCGGGGAGGTCCTCGGAGGCGTACCAGCCGATCGCTGGAGTTTCCGGCGACGGCTGTTCCTGACCGCCAACCTGCACGCCTTGGTAGAGGATGTGGGTGACCTCGTGGCCGCGTAGGACTCCCGTCGGGTCGGAGTACTTGGTTGAGCTGTACACCCCGAGTAGCCGGGTGACTTTGATCAGGAGGCCGGTTTCCTCACGGAATTCACGAGCGGCGCATTCCACGGGGGTCTCGCCTAGGTCTTGGTAGCCTCCCGGAAGGGCCCACAGGCCGTTGTCAGCTCGGCGCACCAGGCAGACTTCCTCGCGCTCGTTCACGACGAACGTGTCGCATCCGACCATCGGGGTTATGGGCTTGGGCATGGGGTTCTTCCTGGGACTCGCTGGGACGCGGCAAGCGCCGCATCTTCGCTCGGTCCTCCCAGCGCCTTACACCTTCACGTCGTAGTGCTGGCGCAGGACCACCCGCAGCTGTTCGAAGTTCGTGATCGAGTGGTCGATCTCGACCCCGAGTTCGGCGGGGGATTTGCGGGCGGCGCGGCTGGCCCAGGCGGTGGGCATGCCGAGGGAGCGCGCGGGGGCCACGTCGTGCAGGGGATTGTCGCCCACGTACATCACGCGCTTGGGATCGAGCTTGTGTTTTGCGAGGGCGTGCAAGTAGAGCTTGGGGTTGGGCTTCGAAATGCCAACCTGCTCGGATATGTAGATGGCGTCGGCATCCAAATAGGGGACCAGGCCCAAACGCACCAGCTTCTCCGCCTGCTTGTCCGTCCAGCCGTGGGTGATGATGCCCACCAGCAGGTCTTGTTCCTGCAAGTCCTTGAGCAGCGGGATCACGTCGTCGAAGGGGGCGATCTCCTGGAACTTGGTGTCGTGGTAGGCCACCACACCAGCAGCGATCACCAGGGCCAGGTTGGTCCCCCGTGTGGGGTCGGGCCCCAGGCGCTTCATCAAGTGATCGAAGTGCCGGCCGTAGTTCGAGGTGAACTCGGAGATGACCTCGGAGAGCTCCGCGTAGACCGTGTTCTCCGAAGCGTTCAGGCCTGCGGCCACCATGGCTTTGACCGCGTTCCAGCGCGCGCGCTTGGCGAACTCGGAGGTGGGGAACAGGGTGTCATCGATATCGAAGAAGATCGCGTCGAGACCAGACATGGAAGCGGGGGTGGGGCTAGTGGGGCTGGATCCCAGGAGTGACCGGAAGTCACAGATACTAGAGGACCGAGGGGATCAGCCCTTCACGCAAAAAAAGGGCCGTCCCGCTATTGAGCGGGACGACCCTTTGAATTGCTTTTTCGGAGCCCTAGTAGGCGGCTTCGATGCGGGCGACTTCCTCGCGGACGTCCGTAATCTTCGCTTGGATCAGGATGATGAGCGACTTGTTCTCATCGTTGTAACCCTCAGACTTGAAGAAGAAGCCGACCAGCGGGATGCGGGCGAGCCACGGGATTTCCGCGCGACGTTCCACGTTCCGGATGTCGGTCAAACCGCCGAGCAGGATCGAACCGCCGTCCGGGATATGCGCCGTGGTGAACACGCTCTGGACTTCCAGTTCGGGAAGCTCGAACTCCACCGGGGAGGTGTTACCGCCCAGGGTGGTGGAGTAGCGGCGAACGTTGACGACCTTGGCCACTGTCGGCTGGACCTCAAGGGTCACGTAGCGCCGGTCGTGGTGGATGGTCGGACGGACGTCGAGAACCACGCCTTCGTTGAGGACGTTGATCTGCGGGTCAGCCACGGCCTGGAAGGTCGCGACCTCCACGTCGAAGTCCTGGATGTAAGCCCGCTGGTTCAAGATCGTGACGTAGGCGCGCTGCGTGTTGTGCACGGAGAGCACCTGGTCGTTGATCAGCACCAGGTTCTGGCTCTTCTCGACGGCGCGCAAGACGGCGGCGAGTTCCAGGTCGTTGAGCAAGGAGTACTGGAAGGTCATGCCTCCCATGGTGGAGAGGGTTTCACCGAGGTCGGAGCCGAAGAAGTTTTCGGTCCGGCCGCGCATGTCGCCATCCGCCTCGTCGTTGTAGTAGAAACCGGAGGAGGGGGCACCAGCAGCGTTGGATCCAGCAGATCCTGTACCGCCGTTGTCCAAACCACGGGAAGCCATGTCCTCGAGTCCGTTCGTGATGTCCGAAAGCGGGTTGTCCGCCAAGCCGCGGAAGTCGACACCGATCTCTTGGATCCAGTTGTCGCCGACGGTCATGAACTTGGTCTCGATGGTGACCATCGAAGAGCTGAAGTTGCGCAGGTCCTCGAGGAAGTCATTGACCTTCGCTTGGATCTCGGGGGTGGTGACGACGATGATGTGACCGTCGTAGCCCTCGAGGCTGCCGCCTTCTTCCCAAGAGGCCGTTTCCACGTTCTCTTGGATCATGGTGACCAGGTTGTCGATGTCGATCAGCTTCTGCTGCTCGCCCACGAAACCGAAGGGGCCACCGCCGTCTTCGTCCTCGAGCTCGTCAAGCAGACGGATGCGGTTGATGCGCGGGCCGATGAACTCGGTCAGGCCGAAGACCAGGTCTTCCACGTCGTGGTGAACCACAACGGGTTCGCCTCGGGCTTTTTCGCGGGTCGTGACGAGCACGGCGTCGTGACGCACGATCCAGGTGACCTCGGGGCCGGCCATGTCCGTGATCAGGTTGAGGGCCTGCTCCACGGTCAGTTGGTTCTCGAAGGAGAAGGTGAACTCGATGCCGCCGTCCAAGACTTCGTTCTCAGCGGAGGGGTCCACCACGAGGGGCAGAGCCGTCATGAGGCGGATCATGTCCATCAGCTCGCGAATGCTACCGACTGCGTCGATTTCGGGCAGAGTGATGTGCGTGCCCGCAAGGCGCTTGCGCAGGGCAATGTCTGCATCCGAGCGGGTCTTGGTCAGGTCGAGGCCGCGACGTCCCTTGCGGGTTTCCGTTAGCTGCGCCCACTCTTCTGCACTGGGCAGGGTGATGGTGTCGGACCAGGCGATCTTGTAGCTGTTGAGCTCTTCCTTCCAACGCTTGAACTGCTCGCGCTTGGCGGTCACGTATTCGGCGCGGGCCTGCTTTTGGTTGGCCTTGAAAGCGCTAGCACGCAGTTCTTCAGCCTTCTCGTTGCGGGGGTCGCGACGCAGTGCTTGGTCTGCGAAGTAGATCGCATCCTCGTAGCGTGCTTTGTCGAAGGCGTCGATGGCCTGAGTCAGCATGTTCTCGACGAGCGCGCGGCGTTGCATGACGTCGGCTTCCTCGCGGGACTGCAGCTGGTCGAAGGCTAGACGCTGGCGTTGCTCAAGAGCGGCGGCCTGGGCGGTCGTCCGGCTCTTCTTAGCAGCGGCCAAGTTGCTCTCGATTTCCGAGTCGACCCCTTCCCACTCGATCGCGTAGGGGGCGTAGTGCACCGTCTGGGAGGCGATCGTCAACTGGGCGATGGCCCCGTCGTAGTTGCCTTTGGCCAGCAGAGCCTTGCCTTCTCGCAGGAGATCGCGAGCTTGCGCGCGCATCTGCTGGGTCTTGATCTTGGTGGTTTGCTGCAGCGTCTCGGTGACCGTGGTGGCCACGGAACCGGTGTCGCCACCGAGCAGAGCGTTGACCTCAGCCAGCTGGCGCTTGGCGTCCAGGTTGTCCGAGTCGAGACTCAGGGCAGCCAAGAGCTGGTCACGGCATTCCTGCAGACGCAAGCGGCCACGGAGGTTGCCAGCAGCCTTCAGGTGCTCGTCCACAAGAAACTTGCGGCGTTGCTCCTTGAGGTCGAGCGTCTGGCGGTCTTTGCGCAGCATCTCGTCGGCACTGGTGTCGCCGCTCTGGGGATTGGCCGTGGGGGCATTCACCGGAGGAGCGACGCTCGTGGGATCGGGCTCCCAAGTAGCATTGCCCTCGGACACCATTCCAGGCGTCGATACACATGCGGCGAAGAACAAGGCGGAGACGAGCGTTGCGGAAGCAACGGCCGTGCGCTTGAGGATGGGAGTCTTCAGATCGGAGTTCCTCATAAGGAGCGGGGATCTCTCGAGAATGCGGGTTGTGGGACGGGGTAGATCGCTGCGGTCTGCCCCCAAACTCCACGCGGGAGATAGAAGGGTGAACCATCCACTGAAATCCTCTGCCTGAGGCCTTAGATCTTAGTGCTGAAACTTGGTGTGAGAAGGACCACAAACGGCGCGCGCGGGGTCTCTCTAACGGGGAAGAACATACCAGGAGGCGGGTCCTGCGGTCAAAGGCTGTATGGGAGAATCAGGCCTCCCTGTGGCCTTTTGAGGGGGCTCTTGCCTTTTGAAGGGGCCGCCTCGTGGTTGTTCTGGTTGTTCGTTGTGTCCCGGGCCACTTTTTTGTGTCCCGGGGCGCTTCCAATCTGCGGCCAGGCCTTACTCGTAAGAGCCGACAAAGGTCACGTCGGTGAAATTCGCGTTCATGGCCGCGTCCAGGAGGCCCACCACGTCGGCGTAGACCGTACCTTTGCGAGCATCGATGGTTGCGGGGCGCTCAGGATCGTTCTCGTGAATCCGCTTCAGCGTCCTCGCGATCTCTTCGAGGTCCGTGGTGATCTTGGGGCCGATGCCGTAGATCATCTCACGACCTTCGTACTCATAGCGGGTGCCAGCCACGCCGTCCCATTCGACAGCGGGTTCGCTCTTGTCCTTTCGGGGCTCGACTCGGCGACCCTCTTTTAGGACCTTGCAGACGATTTCGACCTTTTCGATAGGCTCGGCGTCGCTGCTGTTCACTCCCACATCCTTGGGGAGATAGGCAGCCAGCTTGCCCTCGAGGCTTTTGAACTTCAGGGTGCACATGAAGAAGATCAGCAGCAAGAAGGTGACGTCGATCATCGGCGTCATCTCGAGCTTGGATTCTTCTTTGGCAATATCAGCTAGTTGAGACATGGTTGTTTTCTTCTAGAGGTCTTGGCGGGGGGGCCGCAACTAGAGTTCTTCCTCGGCGGGAGCCTCGGAGGCCGCGAGCTGGATTTTCCAGATCTGGACGTCCTTGTAGCCGCACTGCTCCATGACCTTTTGGATGTACTTGAACGGGGTGTTCAGGTCAGCACGGATCAAAAGGGGCTGGTCCGGAAGCTTCAGAGCGTCCTTGCTCTTCTCCATCTTCTTGGCCACGTCGGCCAGGAAGATTCGAAGGCCCTTGTAGTCGTCGGATGCCTCAGGATCGAACAGGACCTGGCGTTTGACCAGAATCTGTCCGTCCGTCTTGATGTTGACGATCGGGCGGAAAGCGTTCGGGTCGACTTTGTCAGCGACAGCGTTTTTCGCCACCGGGAGCACCAAGTCCTCGAGGTCCTGCTGCGTCAAGTCGGTGATGACCATGAAGAAAATGATGAGCAGGAAGACGACGTCGATCATCGGCGTCATGTCCATGTCCATATTGGTCTCGGGGTCGTGCTTGTTCAGGTTCATGGGGTCGTTGGGTGGGTGACCTTCGTGATCGTGGGGGGGGCCTATCCGATCGGGTGAACCTGTGCGCGACAGGTTCACCCAATCGAATCAAACTAGGCAGCGTTGGGGCGGAAGCGCTCGAAGAGGTCTTCGATGATCGCGCCAACTTCGATGACCGTCTTCACCAGGCGGTTGCGCAGGAACGCGAACATAGCACTGGTGGGGATAGCCACAACAAGACCGAGCATGGTGGTGAGCAGCGCCTCAGAAATACCGAGGGCCAGTTCAGCCGGGCTCGCCTGACCTTGGGAGGAGGCGATCGTCTCGAACGCCTTGATCATTCCACCCACAGTACCGAGCAGACCCATCATGGGCGCCACGTTGGCGATCAGCGAAAGCCAACCGATTTTCTGGTGAAGGCGGATGGACTCTTCGTCGCCCATCTCGGCGATCGACTGCTCGATGACCTCGAAGGGGTGACCGATCTTGGCGATACCAGCACCAGCGATGCGGGTGAAGAAGCAGGGCTCGTTCTCGCAGAGTTCCATGGCCTCCTGGTACTGACCTTCGTCAAACAGGGCCTGGACCTCGTCGATCAGCTCCGGGGGAGCCAGCTTGTCGCGCTTCAGGGTCACCGTGTTCTCGATGATCACCGCCAAGGCAACCACGGAGAGCAGGATGATGAGGATACCGATGGTTCCCGATTTGGTGAACACATCGAGGGCACTGCCTCCGCCGTCTTGAGCGAAGAGGGGAGTGGAAGTAAGAGCTGCCGCAGTGGCAATGGGGAGCGTCCGGGTGGCGAAGTGCGCCAAACGGCTCGAAGCCTGACTAAGGATCATGACCGAGGAACTCCTTTGGAGTCGAAGGTGAGGGTGGTGGGAGGGGATCCATTCCAGCCGAGAGATCCTTCCGAGGAAGGCCAGCTGGCCGGATTGTAGGCCCTAGAACTCAGCAAGCTCTGGAACCCAATGGGGTAGAAAGTGGAGGGAGACGAAGGCAGTTCGGGTTACAGCTCCTCGAGGAGCTTCCTGGCTGCCGCCGCTGAAGGAGTATCACCGAAGGCCTCAGCAACCGTCCGCAAACGCACTCGCGCGTCAGCAGTGGCTCCATTATCCCCCAGCTTGATCATAGTTTCTGCAAGATGCAGAAGAGCGAGCGCAGAACGGTCGCGATCAGTGAAATCAGTGGCCGCGACGGTGGCAAAGTTCACGCTCGCCTCGCGGTGTTTGTTCTGAGCGACCTGGGCGAGGCCCAAGCCGAACATGGAGCCGTAGCGCAGGGCCGAGGCCTTGCCTTGGGAGCCCGCGAGCTGCGTCATGAAGAAGGTCTCCGCTTTGGAGGCCTGATCGCCCGCCAGGAGCACGAAGCCCTCGGACAGTTGCGCTTCGCTAGCGAGTCCGTCCAAGACGGCGATGTCGCTGGAGTCTGCCTCCAGGGTGGTGCGCATGTGCGTGATCTCACCGGTCAGGATGCCGGAGATTTCCCGGGCCCCAAGGGTGTCGCCCGCACTGGTCAGAGCGCGAATGGCGCCCAGTCCCGCCTTCATGGAGAAGAGGCGGTTGTAGCCGTCGGCCGGCGTGGCGCCGGTTCCGGACTCGAAGATCTTGCGGTAGATGGCGCCAGCAGTCGCCGAGTCTCCTTCCTTGCCGCGCAGTAGGGTGGTGCGCGCTTGCAAGGCGTAGACGTTTGGCAGATCCCGGGAGTTGGGGTAGTCCTTGACGTAGGTGGCAAACTGCTCGAGGGCCGCTTCGTACTGGGATGCGTCCCCGGCACCTAGCATCAGCAGGGACTCACCGGTCTTCATGCGTGCTACGGCGCGAATCACGTTGCGCGCGTCGTCGGAGGCTGCCAAGCCAAACTTGGCCGCTGCGTTCTCGTAGTCGCCGCGCTCAAAGTAGGTGCCGCCTTCGCGGTACGCGTTGGAAACCTGACCCCAGATGATGCGCACCACGTTCGCCGAGGCGATGCGTTTTTCCTTGCCACTGCGGTCGAGCAAAACGTTCGAGAGACCGTTTTCGGTGACGACTCCTGAGTCCTGGCGGCCGCCATCGTAGAAGACCTGGTCGGGACGCCCCTGGGCCACAGCGGGGGAGCTGAGGCAGAGGACCGGAGCACACAGCAAGGCACCCCACGCGCTCCTCTGGAAGAGGGTCGTGGCAGAGGTCTTGAGGGCTTGGATCGGCTTGCGCATGGAGAGAGACGGGGCAAACATTCTAGGGAAGGGGGGCTGGGTCACAACTACTAAGATTCAGGAGGCGGGAAGAACCAGGGGGGCCTACTTGACCTTGCCCCAGAGCCACACCAGGCGGCGCCGCAGGACGTCGTCTCCGAATTCGGGGTGACCCTTGCAGGCGTCGTCGACCCCCGGATCCCCGTCCTTGCCTTTGAAGTCGTTTCCGACAGCCTGAACGATCGAGTTCAACTGGGACTGGGCCGTGTCCATCTTCTTGCTGTTCTTCGGTCCGCCCTCGGCGGTCGCCCAGCGGTAGTAGCCGTAGGCCAGCTGGAATTTGAGGTTGTACCACTCGGCCTTCCACTTGTCGTCGGAGGCGTTGGCCAGGCTGTTGAGCTTGTCCGTGGCGACCTGGAAGGACTCTTCGGTGGAGCCGGCTCCGGGCACTTCCTGGATGTCGGAAGCGTTGCCCTGCACCCAGCCGATGGTGGAGCGGATGAAGTTGAGCAGGGTCTCCTTGGAGGGCTTGGCGTCCGCGGGCAGGACCAGAGGGGCCAGCAGTTCGTGGGCTTCCTTGACGCGGTTCAGAGCCAAGAGGGCCTGACCCAAGTCGGGCTTCACGTAGTTCGCGATGCTGTCCGCGTGCTTGTCGAGGGCGCTGAACTTGCTCAGAATTTTTTCCAGAACCGGAATGGCCTTGCCCCACATGCCGAGCTCGGACCAGTGCTTGGACTCGGAGCGCAGGTCACCGAAGTCTGGCTTGCTGGCGTTCTTGTTTTTGGCCTCCAGCAGGGTCGCCATCTCGAGGGCGAGAGCCAAGTCGGCCTCGGATCCCGGAGTCAGTTCGTCCCGCTTGTCCTTGAGGTGGTTGTAGATCGCAACGCCGACCTTGATGGTGAAGTCGCCTTCGGGACTGAGACCCTGCATCTCCTGCAACAGGTCGCGCGCTTCCTTGAGCTTGCCCAGCTCCAAGTAGGCGTTGGCAACCATGTACATAGTGCGCGGCGCGAAGCTCGTCTGCTCTGGATGATCCAGGTAGTAGCTCGCGGAAGAAGCGATGACCTCCGCGTACATCTTCTTCTGGAACTCCATCTCGCAGCGGAAGTAGCGGGCGGCGCCCAAGGCGGTTTGCCGAGCAGCGATCTTGCCGCCCTGCACACCGTTGAGGGGGTCCTCGACGTAGTTCTCGATGTACTCCGTCAGGGCAGCGAGGGCCGTGTCCTCTTCCCCTTGGAACTTCTTGCAGATCTGGATGTAGACGACAGCCTTCTCGTAGTCGTTGGCCGAGCGCTGGATGCCTTCGTACTTGCTAATGGCCGTGGCGAAGTCGCCCTTGCGTCGCGCGCGGTCGCCCTGGTCCATCAGGATCGAGTCCTGATCTTTGGTGGAGACCTTGGCGACGATGTTCTCGGCCTCCAGGTTCATGGTCTGAATCGCGCGGTCCTGCTTGGAACGCGACAGCAGAATCTGCATGGCCTTGTAGTAACCCTCAGCGTTGTTGCTGTCGTACTGCGGGTCACCGAGGTAGGTGGTGCAACCCTCACGGAAAGCCATGGCGGCCTCGAAGACCAGCTCCTTGCGGATGTACGTGCGACCCATGCGGAAGAAGGTCTTCGCGCCGAGTTCGATGCGGGTCGATTCGCTTTCCGCTTCGAGGGCGTTGAGCACGACCTTGAAGGCGGCCAGTGCGCCGTCGTCATCATCGCCAGAGTTGTACAGACCTTCGGCTACTTCGTAGAGCACAGCCGGGTCCACCTTGACGCCGGGGCGCGAGGTGATCTCCGACATCAACTTCTGAGCCTTCAGGCGCAGGATGCTCTTGGGGTTTTCGTTGATGACCTGTTGAGCGATGCCCAGGGCCAAGTCGGTGGTGGTCTTGCGGTTGCGGGCGATCTTGTGGCCCGCCTCTTGAGCGGCGTCGACGGACTCGTACCACTCGCCTTCACCACTCTGAATCTTGCCAGCGACCACGCCGCCCGCATCGAGCAGCACGCGGGCTGCCGTCAACAGGGAGGGGTAACCCAAACCCGTGGAGAACTCGAAGCCCTCACGGCGCTGGGTGTTGTACAGGTGCAGGGCATAGCGCGTGGCGCTGGTCACATCTCCATTGGAAATGTGTGCATCCATCAGACCGCCGATGGAGAGCTCGAGGAACAACCAGCGCTGCTCCTTGTCCGTTTGGGTGAGCTCGAGTTCTTCGACGATTTGGTTCCAGACGGCCAGGTCAGCCGGCAGGGCTTGATCGACCACGGCGCTGAAGTAGATGGCGGCGTTGCGCCAGCGCTGTTGAGCGCTGAGCACTTGACCGATCATGTCGTAGGCACGCAGGGAGTCCGGGGTGCCTTCGCCCGCGAAGAACACCACGTCTTCGAGAATCTTGCGGGACTCCTCGAAACTGAAGGTGCCGTCTTCGCTGCTCTTGCCAATCTCGAGGTTGAGGTTGGCGCGGATCAACATGACCTTGACGAGTTCGCGCTTGAGGCCCTCGCTGGGCTCCTCTTCGTAGCGGCCTTTCAGCTCCTCAATCAGGCCGGCCGTGCCATCGTTGGCCGCCAGCAGGACTTCTTCGCGACGCCTGCGCAGGCTTTCGGCCGTCTCGCCGATGGCGTCCTCCATGGAGATCTGGAGCGACATGGCGAAGGCGGAGGACATGCTGATGAAACCAGCGCGGGCTTCCGAGGCGGCGGCCGAGTTCGGGTTCTTCTCCAGGAAGTCCTGGTAGGCCGCCAGGGTCTGCTCGAAGAGTTCGTTGCGGGTGTCTCGGTCCCGTTCAGCGAGCGCGCCCTGGGCGTAAATCTCGCACTTGACCACGCCGAGGCGGATGGAGGTTTCGCTATTGACGCCCTCCTGCTCGATGCGCTTGATGAGACCGGTGGCGAGGTCGACGAATCCCCAGTCCGCTGCGAGGCCCTTGGCGAAGGCGATGTCGTCCGCAATGGCGGCCTGGCTCTTGTCCACGCTCAGCACAGAGGGGGTCCACGTCGCGGCGAATGCGCTGGCGCTACCGAGGGCCAGGGCGATGGCCGCGGTGAAGGGGGTCGACAAGGCGCGTGAGAGAGCAGAGGGCAGGCTCTTCATGGCTTTAGTGGGGGCGCTCGGCTTCAAAGCAGGGAGGAGATGTTGCGGTAGGACAAGGTGAGTCGGGACCTTCGGTCCGATGACTACCCGCCTCATGTTGTGCGGCAACGCACTGATCGATGAGAGTTTTCGTACACCCACCCGCTCGTCACCAAACCAGCGCCGATAAGGACAGCAGCCGTTGGGACCAAGGGGGGAAGGGGTCTATGCGAAGGGAGGCCCCGGCCTTGCCGGGACCTCCCTCCGTCGATTCGATCTGTCCCTTTCCGGCTCACGCCCCGGGGGGCGTAGGCGGTAGGGGGCGTCTCGGAGGGGGGAGCGCGTTCGGGAAAAGACCCCGACTAGCGAACGCCCAGCTGGGCAGCGGTGGGCTCAGCCTCCGAAGGGATCACGATGTCGGCACGCAGCAGCACCATCAACTTGCGACGGGCAACGTACTTGCCTTTGCGCTCGAAGAGCATCGAGACCAGCGGGATCTTGTTGAGGATCGGGACGCCACTGCGGTAGTCCTTGGAGTCCGAAGACTTCAGGCCGCCGAGCATGACGGTCGCGCCGTCGGGCATCGGGATCGAGGTCCGAATGCGCTGGATCTCAAGCTCGGGCAACTCGATGGTCACCGAAGCCTGGGAACCCAGGGTGGTGGTGACCTGACGAATCGGGCGCTTGAGTTCGGCGATGGTGGGGCGTAGTTCCAAGGTGATGAAGCGACGGTCCGCAGAAACCACCGGACGCACGTCGAGGATCACGCCGTCTTGGATGACGTCGACGATCGGGTCGGCGATGGATGCCGCCTGGGCGATCTCCACGTCGAAGTCCTTCACGTAGGTGACCTGGTTGAGCACGGTCAGGTTGGAGCGGCCCGTGTTCGCGATCAGGATGCGCGGGTTGGAGACCAACTGGACGCGCTCGGACTTGCTGACGGCGCGCAGGATGAGTTCCAGCTCGATGTCGTTCAGGTAGGTCCACTGGAAGCTGAGGCCGCCGGTTGCATTCAGGCCGGGACCGTTGTTGCCTTCGGTTCCGAGGCCATTGTTCACGCCGAGGGAGCTGTCGTAGAGACTCTCCACGCGGCCGCGAATGTCGCCGTCGTTGCCTTCGTCAAGGTAAGCACCGAGGCTCGGGTCCGCACCGATCTCCGCGCCGAGTTCGGCTTGGGTGGTGGCGTCGCCGAAGTCGTCGAAGAACTCGTTGGTACCGAGGCCGGGCTGGCCCAGGCCGCGGAAGTCCACGCCGATGTCTTCCAAGAAGTTGTCCTCGACGCGGATGAAGCGCGACTGGATGTCGACCATGATGCCGGTGGCCTCACGCAGGTCGGCCAGGAGCTGGCTGATCTTGTCGTGAACGCCTGGCGTCTGGTTGACGATCATCACACCGTTCTCGTCGATGGTGAGGTTGTTGGCGGAGTCGGTTTCCCAGGACTCTGCGTCGATGTTGCCGCGGATGAGGGCGTCCAGGCGGTCGCCGTCGACCACGCCTGCCTCACGCTCGGGCAACTCTTCGTCCGGGTAGGTGATGCCGCCGGAGGGCTCGATGTTGATCTCGGCACCGGGGAAGTCGACGATCGGGCGAATCAGGTCGCGCACCTCGTACATGACGAGGACTTGACCACCGATCAGTTCTGCGGAGGTGACGAACTTGACCACACCGTCTTGGATCTTCCAGCGCAGGGAGTCGTTGGTCTCGGCGATGATGTCGAGGATCTTCTTGACGCTGTACTCGGGCAGTTGAAGGTTGACCAAGGTCTCGTCTTCGCCGAGCTCTTCGCGGACAGCCGTGCTGATCACGAAGTTCACGCCGGTCAAGGTCTGGAAGAAGTTGGCGACCTGGGCGAGGGGAGCGCCCTCGCCGTCTTCGCTGACGAACTCAACCGGGATGCGGTGGGACTCGAGGCGCGCCAGGACGCTGGCGTTCTCGGCGTCGTCCTCAGCCGCGTTGGTGCCGAACTCGAGGGGCTTGCGCTGGGTGACCTTCAACCAACGGTCGAGGTCGTTGAAGACCACCGCCTCGGTTTGGATGACGCCCATATGATCGAGGTCGTCGAAGGTGCGTATCCACTGCTCCTTGTAGTCGCGGCGGTTGCGCTCGGCGGTGGTCAGGTGACGAGCGGCCTGAGCGTTCTCCTTGAGCACGACGGCCGCTTCGTTGCCGGTGTCCTCCACAAGGATCAGGTCGCAGTACTCTTCAGCTTGCTTGAAGTTCTCGTTCAAGAAGGCCTGGTTGGCCTGGTTGAAGAGCGCGACGAGGCGCTGCTCGAGGTACTCCTGCTCGCGCTGCTCGGCCATTTGGCTGGCGCGCTGGGCAGCTTGTTGGGCGAGGCGCTTGTCCTGGACGCGAGCCTCTTCGCGCAGGGTGACCGCTTCGTTCAACATGCCCGTGACGATTTGCTCGTCGAGGGAGTCGGTAGCAATAAGAGGGTTGAAGCGCAGGATCATCTCCGCGCTTCGGAAATTCTGAATGGCGCTGTCGTAGTCAGCGTTGCGCAGGTCTGCCTTGCCGCGAATCGTGAAGCGCTCTGCCTCGATCCGGGCCTGGGCTCGCTTGACCATGGCGCGCTCGACTTCGTCGCTGAGCGTATCGGCAATCACGGCGTAGCGGTGACCGAGCATTGCTTCGACCTTCTGCATGCGCTCACGGGCTTCCGTGTTGCTGGGGTCGACGGCGATGGCCTGGGCGTACGCGACGAGTGCGGACTCGAGGTCTCCGCGCTCGAAGTGCATGTTGCCCTCCTTGATCGTCGCACCCGCGAGGGAAGCGCGCTGGGTACGCTTGAGCTGCAAACGCTCAGCGTCTTGGCCCAGTTGCGTTCCCTGCAAGGCAGGGTCGAGGGTGAAGCTGGCTTCTGAGGTGCCGGCCTGGTCAGCGTCATCAAGCGCAGGGCCATTGGCGGCATCGCTCGTTGACTCGGAGTCTGCAGACAGACCGGTCTCAGTGTTGGCGGTTTCCGAAGGAACCGTTGAGTCGGTGGAGTTGCAGGCGACAGGGGCCACCGCTAGAAGCGGAAGGAAGAGGAATCTCAGACGCATGAGTACTCGAGCCTTAAGGTGAGGCCTTGGAGGAAAACTGCATTCCCGGCGGTGAGGCCGAGGCTGCCCCGAAACGAACCATCGCTTCAGGTGATCGGGATTGTCAGTGGGGTGGCGTGGCCGGCACTGAAACTACGTTCAGCTTGGGCCTGCTCGAAATGAAGGGGACGGTCGGGCGAAGATCCCCATTCCGGCACAGGGCGGAACAAATGGGACGCACGCACGATTGACCCTCTGGCTCAAGCAGCCTAGGAGGCGAAAGAGGAGTGCAGCTCACACCGGCGCGCGGAGCGAAGGAACTCAACCTTCTGATCAGAAGAAGTCTGTGGATCGGATTCATGATCCATCCTCTGCAACGCGTACCCACACCGACGCGCGGTGGAGAGGCAAGGAGACGACTCGTGGTACGAGTCTCGGCGTTGTAGGGGGATGGGGAACCCTTCAAAGAGGCGGGAAGGATACCGACAGGGCAGTGGGTGGTCAACTGAACCCCCGCTGCCAAACCGTTGTTCTTCAGACTCTCGAGGAGTCCGGGCGCGGATACCCGAGCATCGGGAGCCGGTTACCAGTCGAATGGATGAAGCCTTTCTCGTGGCCGCATTTCCTCGTGCGCCTGCGGGGGCCGGTGCTCCCAAAGCACTCATATATATAGGTCTGCGGCGCAGGCCCGCTCTCTGGCTGGGCTAGAGCGCCCGACCCTGACCCTGCCGCAAGGCGACTTTCTGGTCGGCCTGGAAGGGCCCAAACGCCTCCCGCCTGCCGTCCACCCAGAGCACTTCGAGCCGGGGAATTTCTCCCAATTTTCCGAGGCCCAAGTGGACCCTGGGGTCCGAGCTACTGGCATAGCTCCGTCCGGGGAGCACATCTCGACGGATCTGGCGGCCCTCTAGGGGGGCAAAAACCGAGGCGCCGATGGCTGGGGAGCCGCCTGGGGTGAGCACGTCCAAAATCAGCCAGTGTCCGCGCTGGCTGTGCTCGTTGCGCAGCAGGTAGGGGCTCGAATTGGCGTTTGCGACGACCACATCCATGCCGCCGTCGTTGTCGAAGTCGCCGAAGGCGGCCCCACGGCTGGTGTGCACGAGGGACTGGGAGGTGCCGCCCTGCAGGCTGGACTTGCGCCACTTGCCTTGCTCGGAGCGGATCAAGAGCACGTTGGGTTCGGCGTAGGGGTCCTCGGCTAGGGCCTCGCCGACCAACGTGACCCGCCCGTTGGCTTGGTAGATGTCCAAGTCCCCGTCGTTGTCAAAGTCCACGAAGCCCACGCCGAAGCGTGTGTAGCTGCGCGTCACCAGGCCGATGCCCGCGCTGGTGGTTTGCTCGAAAAAGTAGTGGCCCTCGTTGCGGTAAAATCCGTCCAGCTCCCCGTGCAGGTTGACCACGATCAAGTCCGGATCCCCGTCATCGTCCACGTCCGCGCAGTCCACGCCCATGCCGGCCCGCGACATGCCGTTGCGATCCACGGCGCAACCGATGACGCGCGCTTCATCTTTGAAGGTTCCGTCTCCTTGGTTCATCCAGAGTTGGTCCTCCGTGCGATCGTTGGCCACGAAGAAATCGAGCTTGCCGTCTCCGTTGAAATCTGCGCTGACGACTCCCAAGCCATTGCCATAGCGCGTGGCGAGCCCCGCTTCCGACGACACGTCCACGAAGGTTCCGTCGCCTTCGTTGCGGTACAAGTGATCGGGAACTGGCGCGTTGTAGCTGTGGGGGCCGCAGTAGGTGCGGCGACCGCTTTGCTCGTAGCACTCGCGATCGGTGGAGAGGCTCCAGTAGACGTAGTTCGTCACGTACAAATCCAAGTCACCATCGCCATCGTAGTCGGAGAAGCAACCGCTCGAACTCCAGACTCTATCTCCGACTCCAGCCCGTTCTGTCGTGTCTTCAAACTTGCCATCGCCAGCGTTGCGCAGCAGCACATTGGGGCCCACGTTGAGCAGGTACAGGTCGGTCAATCCGTCGTTGTCGTAATCCCCGGCAACCACGCCAATGCCGAAACCCTTCACTTGAACGCCACTTCCCGCGCTGACGTCTTCGAAGGTTCCGTCGCCTCGGTTGCGGAAGAGTCCATGACTCGTGCGTTCCGTTGCGGCCGTTTGGATCTGTCCCCCTTGCAACATGAAGATGTCGAGGAAGCCGTCCGCATCGAAGTCCAAGAGGGCCACGCCGCCACCGTTCTGCTCGGGGAACAGGAACTCACCCCGGGCGCCCGAGTTGTGCACGAACGTGAGTCCCGCGGAGGCACCCACTTCACGGAACCAAACAGTGCCCGCGGACGGTGCGGAAGGCTCCTCCTTGGTGTCAGGGGAGCAAGCGCAGAGGAAGGCCAGGGCGAGGCCCAGGCAAAGGGTGCGGGCAGGGACGAGCATTTGCATAGAGGGAGATGGAGCTACTTCGGTGGCGCAGTAGCGGGCTGTCGCAGGGTCGCGATTTGATCGCGGATGATTTCAAGCAGGGGATCCTCAGGGGCGCCCGTGGGCGTCAAGCTAGCCGCCCGTTCGATCGCCGTCTCGGCGTCGTCAAAGCGCTTCAATTCGATGCCCGCTATGGCCTGGCCGATCCATGCGACCTGCAAGGCCGGGTCCTGGTTTGCAGCGAGCACAAAGCTCTGCATGGCAGGCTCCAAACGTCCGAGTTGCAGCTGAACCCGGCCGATGTCCACCAAGAGCTTCGGGTTCTTGTTTCCATGTTTCGTGGCGAGCGCAAAGGCCTCGATGGCTTCCGCTCCGCGACCGAGATCCAAAAGGACTTGGGCGCGCAAGCCGTGGGCCTTGTGGTTCATGGACTCTTGCTCGATGACCTTGTCGACCTCCAGCAGCGCACCGGCCGCATCTCCCGTCATGGCCCGCGCCCAGATGGCGTCCACGGCGAGCTCTAGGTCCGTGGGGTCCATGGCCACCGCTTTCTCCAGGGCCGATTGGGCCTTCGTGAATTGCCCGGCAGCGGAGTAGGCCGCGCCCAAGGTGCGCAGAATGGGAATGTGCTTTGGTTCCAGCTCGTGGGCGGCCTGCAACTCTTGGATGGCGCGCAGGGCTTCCCCGGAGGCGATCAGTTGGCGGGCCTCGCGATTGATGGCGGCCATGCCACGCTGCAGGCTGTTGACCTCGGCCTTCCAAGGGTCGGGGAAGCGCGGCTCCGCATCGGTCACTCCGGCCAGCAGGCTGCGGGCCTTGTCGACCTCGCCCATGCGTTGGTAGCAGGTCCCCAATTGGCGGCTGACAAAGGCAGCATTGGGGCCTTGCAGGAGGTTGCCCGACTCGAAGAGCGCGATAGCCTGCGCGTGTTCCCCGAGCCACATGTGAACCTGGCCCAGGCCAACCTGCGCCGCTTCCACGCTGGGGTCGATGGCCAGAGCGCGCTCAAAGCAAGCGCGTGCCTCATGCGTGTCGCCCAGCAAGAGCTTCCATTGCCCACGGCGCCAGTGGGAGGGGGGGTATTGGTCGTTTAGAGCAATTGAGGATTCCAAGGAGCTGAGGGCCTCTTCGACCTTGTCGTTGATCTCCTGGGCCATGGCGAGGCGATACCACCAGCGCGGGTTGGTGGCCTCGATGCGCAGGGCGCTGCGGTAGCAGATCTCTGCCTGAGCGGCTTCCCGGTGGGCTTCGTAGGCCTTGCCCAAATCCATCCAGCGCTCGGGGTCCCCGGGGTCCTCCGTCAGGCGTTGGTGATTCTCACTCAGGAGGTCGCGCACGCGGCTGTCAAAGTTCTCGATGTAGTCGGGCAGGGGGGGCACCTGCGCCCCTTGGGATGCGTCTTCCCCGCAGGCGCCCAGCACCAGGGGGAGGCTGGCGAGCAGCCCCATCCATGAACCTTGTCGTCTCATACAGGCACTCTATCCCCCGCTGGCGGGGTGGGGTGGAAGAACCCCTTGGCGGCGCGGGTGGCCCGGGGTGTGCGATTTGAAGTCATCAAACGGTGTAAGCTATTTCGCTGAACGGGCTTGGAGTCGCATCGAGCCCTCGTCCGGGCTCCCCGACCCTAGCCCAGGCCCAGGACGCCCATGGCCAGCTTGATGTCCGCCCAACAGTCCTTCTTCATGTGCGGCGAGCGCAGCAGGAAGGCCGGATCGTAGGTGGGCACGATTTGCAGGCCGCGCACCAGGTGCACCCGGCCGCGCATGCGGCCCATGGAATCTTGGCACCTGAGCATGTGTTGGCTGGCGTGCTCTCCAAGGGGAATGATGACCTGGGGGCGAATCAGCTCGATTTGGCGCTCGAGCCAGGGGGTGCACAGGCTCTTCTGCGAGGGCTCCGGATCCCGGTTTTCCGGGGGGCGGCACTTCAGCACATTGGCGATGTAGACGTCCTCCCGGCGCAGCTGCATGCCCTTGGTGATGATGTCCGTGAGCAGCTGGCCCGCCTTGCCCACGAACGGCAGGCCCGAGGCGTCCTCTTCGACCCCGGGAGCCTCGCCCACGAAGAGCACCCGCGCGGCGCCGGAGCCATCGGCAAAGACGGTCTGCTGGCGGGTCTCGCACAGGCCGCAGGCCTGGCAAGCCGCGACGGAGACCCGCAGTTCTTCCAGGGTGTTCGCGCGCGGAGCGAGGTCCGCCGGAAGGGGGCTCCCGGGAGCCCCGCTGGGAGGGGCTTGGGGGCTCTCGCCGGGAGAAGTTTGTGGCCTCCCGCTGGGCGAGACCGGCGCCCGTGAAAGCTGCTCGCGCGTGGGCTGTTCGGGGGCCTTGCCCTGGCCGGCGCGCGGCGCCGTTGCAGCGCGGGCGGAAGCTTCCGCGGAAGGCTGTGGACGGGCCGCGGGGGAGTTCGGAACGGCCGAACTTGGGGCGTTGGAAGGGGAGGTTCTGGCCTCCGCGTTCGCCGGCAAGGGCGGCACGACTCCGGGTGCTGGCGTGCGACGTCG
Source organism: uncultured bacterium (assembly GCA_937905825.1). Classification (GTDB taxonomy): domain Bacteria; phylum Planctomycetota; class UBA1135; order UBA1135; genus JABACD01. The sequence goes on along the minus strand of CALCXM010000039.1, from coordinate 12,437 downwards.
CCCACGCCGGCCTTCACGTTGGGCGTGCAAACTCGCGGCGAAAGTCAGCTCCGCGAACTCTTGATTGAGGCCCGGCTCCATCAGTTGGTTGCCAATGCTGGGCTGCTTGCGGAGTTGGCCGAAGTGCTGGCTAGGGGGGACCCTTCCAAGGGGCGTCCGACCAGTCGCGGGCCCTCTTCGCGCTCTTCGATTTCCAGGCGAACGTCCACTAGCTTGGGCAAGACGCCAACCCAGTTTTGCAGGTCAAAGCGCACTCGCTGGTAACGACCTGAGAGTCCTGCTGTGCCCTCGGGAACCACGGACTCCGTCTTGCCTTCGAGGCGCCTCAGGAACGCTTCGCCAAGTTCGTTCGACAACTCCCCAAGTCGCATGCGGCGATCGCGCATGACTTGCGAAGGAACCATTCCGCTGGCCTCGGCGGAAGCGGTGCCGGGGCGCGCGCTGAAGGGGAAAACGTGGACCTTCGAGAAACCTCCAGAGCTAAGAATTCGCAGGCTATCCTCAAAATGGCGCTCTTCTTCGCCCGGGAAGCCAACGATCACATCGGTGCTGAAAGCGGGTTCTTCGAGCAACTCGCGCAGGGCCAAACAGCGCTCCAGATATTCATTCCCCGTGTACCAACGGTTCATGCCGACGAGCACTTCATCGGCCCCCGATTGCAAGGGCATGTGCAAGTGCGGCGCGATGCGATGGGGCAGATCGTTCATCAAAGTCGAGAGGTCCCGGGTGACCTCCGTCGCTTCGATCGAAGACAAGCGCAGACGGAACTCGAGGGCTCGTCCCTGGTCGTCATGAACTTGCGTCTCTGCCAAGGCGCGCACGAGTTGGGCGAACTCCATTCCCAGGTCGCGGCCCCAATGTCCGATGTGGATTCCGCACAGCACGATCTCCACGTGACCGACTTGCACGAGGCGCGTGACCTCATTGCGCAACTCCTCGATGGAACGCGAACGACTCTTGCCGCGCACCTTGGGAATGATGCAGTAGGAGCAGGCCATGTCGCAGCCGTCTTGGATCTTCAAGAAGGCGCGCGTGTGACCGTGGAACTCGGTGATGCCGTAGGGGATGCCGAGTTCTTCGGGGGAGAGTTCTTCGCCGAGTTCGCGCAAGAAGTTGATAGGCCGTTTGGCTTCGCCGCCGGTCAAAACCCATTCGACTCCTGGCAGCTCGCGCAGCACCTCGGGCTCGCTCTCCGCCAAGCATCCGACCATGCAGATCTTGGTCTCCGGTGTGTCGCGGTGAATGCGCCTGGCCAATTGGCGGGCCTTGCGTCCAGCCTCGGCCGTGACCGTGCAGGTATTCATGACCACCAGGTCGGCGTCCTTGGACTCTTCGCTCCAACCTCGCCGCACCAGGGCCTCGCGCAGTACCTGGGTGTCGTATTGGTTGGCCTTGCAGCCAAATGTGACAAATCTAACGGATCCCATGGGGCGAATCTTACCGTCAGCGGGCCCCGGGCGCGCTAACTTGTGCGCCCCTGATTCGAGCTCCCCCCTGCCATTCATGAGACACAGCCTCCGCCTCCTCCTCAGCCTGCTCCCATTCCTCCTGATCGCCTGTGGGGGCGACTCTGAAGAGGCCCAGACCGGCACTTCCTCCGCGCACGCTGCTGGAGGCGCGCCGGTCAAGCAAGCGGTGCAACGCTTTCGCAGCCCCGACGTGCAGGCCCTGCGCATGGCCCTGGACCTTGGATTGCACCGCGATGCCGTCGAACTGCTGGAGAAGGTCGATCCCTTGGAGTTGGGCATTGAGCACCCTCTCTTGCTCGCGCGCCTGGCCACCTTGGAGAGCCGCGACGTGGACGTCACGCCCCTGATCGAGAAAGCGCGAGCGGCGGCCCCGACGGATGCACGGGTCTACGCCACCGCCGCCGAATTGCACGCGGCCTCCGGGCGCCTCGAGACCGCAGCAAGCGAGTTGACCCGCGGACTGGAGGCCTGCGGCGCCTCCCCGGAACTCTTGCGGGCTCAAGGGGTCCTGATGATCTGCAAGCAAGGCCGGGCCCAGCAGGGGATCGACTTGTTCCTGCGCGCTTTGAGCTACGACAAGAGCCTGCCGTTCACGGTGCGCCCGCGGGCCCAGGGGTACCTGTTGTTGGCCAAGGTCGCGCTCTCCGAGCAACGTCCCCAAGCGGCCCTCGAGTTGGCCAAGCTGTCGCTCTCACTCGATTCATTGGACATCGACGCGCGCCTTTTCTTCGCCGACGTGTTGGCCTCGAACGGCGAATATCCGGACGCGGTTAAGGTGCTTGAAGAGCTGCAAATCGAAGGACTCGACCGCAAGAGCGAGTTGTCCCTGATGTACAAGCGGGCCGCTCTCGGAGAGCTGGTGCTCGGTAGGAAGGAGGCTTCCCTCGACTACTTTCGCATGGCGCGCGCTGCGGGCCTTTCGGATGACGAGCTGGGCTCCGGCGCGGATCAACTGGCCGCCGCCGCCAAGCTCGCCATGAATGGGGGAGTGGAATCCTTTCGCGCTGGAAACTTGGATTTAGCGCGCATCCAATTCGAACGGGCCTTGTCCTACGACCCGGACTCGCTCGTGGTCAAAACCCAACTGGCCGCGGTGCTCTTCCAGCAAGAGAAGTACCTGCCCGCCGCGACCCACTACCGCGAAGTGCTCGACGTGGCCATCGCGGAGCAGCTGGCCCTGCCCGATCCGATTCACATCTTCCTCGCCAAAGCACTGTACAAGGCGGGGGACGCAAATGCCGCGAAGCAGGTCCTCGAGGCCTACATCGTGCGCGATCCCGAAGGGGAATGGGTCAGCGCCACGGGGGCGCTGCTAGCTGAGCTGAAGTAGAGCTAGAGGCCCGGCCGACAAGGGGCGATCCCTCGCTCGGCTCCCACGAACCGCCCGGCTGCGTTGCCTGAACCCCCATATAGCTTCAACTATGTGGGGAACCCGGCGCCTTGCCCGTCGATCCGTGGAACCCGATCGAGAAACCGCCCCTTGTCGGCCAGACCTCTAGGAAGCCGAATGCCCTACAGGGCATCCTTCCCACCCAGTTGCCGATAGCGCGCGAATCGAACCTCGGCGTCCGCTTGGCGACCGAGGTCCTCTAGCAGGCGAGCCAGGCTGAGGTGCGCGCCGAGGTAGCGTTCAGCGCTTGACTCGGGGCCGTCGACGAGGGTGCTGAGGTCTTGTTCGGCGAGCTCTTTCAAGCCCGCTTGCAAAGCGAGCAAGGCTCGGTTGTAGCGCGCGTCCCCCAAGCTCCCGTCCAGTTCCAAGGCGCGCGTGTAGGCAGCTCGTGCGGAATCCATGCGGTTCTGCTTGCGTTCGAGCTCGCCCTTGAGAGCCCAACCCCGCGCGAACTCCGCGTCCAGCGCAAGGCAGCGTTCAATTTCCTGGTTGGCTCTTGCATACTCCTGGACGCTGGACCAAAGCTGCGCCAGTCCGAAGCGCGGCAGGGCGTCTTGCGGATTGCGCTGGGCTTGCAAGCGCCGCGTCTTGTAGTAGCCATGCCACGTGGAGAGGTTCTGTCCTTGCTCGCGGTACTTCTTGGCCGACTCGAGATCCCTGCGTGCCAAAGCCAGTTGGGAGAGTTGGTGCCACGCGGCGGGGGCCTCGGGATGCATGCGCCAGGTTTGAACGAAGCGTTGCAGGTAAGGCGCGGCGCGCTCCGCTTGCCCCATGCGCGCTTGTGCCTTGCCCAGCAGCCACCAGCTGTCCGCGTGTTGCGGATAACGCACGATGGCGTCTTGCTCCGCGGCGCTCGCTGGCGGGTTGGAGCTCAGCTGCTTGCCTGTGCTCAAACGTCGTAGCAGTCCGTCCAGGTCGTCCTTGAGCAACTCCAAGCGAGCCAAGGCCAACTGCACGTAGGGCTCTTCTGCTTTTGAAACCTGGGCCTTGTCCAAGAGTTCAAACGCCAGTGCTTCGCCACCGGTGGCGGAGAGGGCGCGGGCGTAGAGCGCCAAGGCCTGACCATCCTGCTTGAACTCGGCATCTTTCCCCATGCGCTCGCGGGCCTCGCGTACCACGTCGGAAGGCATGTCGAGTTCGATCGATTCGAGCCAGCGCTCGCGAACTTCTGCGCGGGTCTGCGCGGGAGTTTGCAGCACGAGCCACGCGCAAAGATAGAGGAGGAGATTCACTTCCAAGTCTCCTGCTTGGTGATTCCCTTGCCTTCCGTGATGTGCAAAGTCCGATCCGCGGGGCCGGCCGGCAGTTCCGTGACTTCCCCCGAGGGCCAGATCACTTTCAAGGACTTGTAGCTTTCCACCTGTCCCAATCCAAAGTGCAAGACAGGGCTAGAGCTCGACTGGTAGCCCTGGCAGGTTTGCAGTTCCTTGATCAGCGCGAACTCTCCAGCGCCTTGATCGATCACCACAACGACTCGCGCGCCCATGGCGTCCCGCGGAGTCTTGCTGCGCTCGAGGGATTTAGGCGGGCCTTCCAAGGCCACCAGCAATCGATGGTTGTCCTGGCCCGTGTCGTTGATGCCCAAGACGCAGGGTCCATCGATGGTGTTCAAGACCAAGTCGGGCCGTCCATCTCCGTTCACGTCGCCGATCGCACTTCCGCGAGTTGCAGAAGGCCTGCCGAAGATCGACTTGGGGTTGTCGCTTGTGTAGGGGATCGCTTGGGCGGCGGGGCCCAACTTCCACAGGGAGTCCGCTTGTTTGTAGGAGGTGCCCGTCAGCTCTTCGTCCGCTTGGGGGAACACGTGTCCGTTGGCGGTGAACAGCTCGAGCCAGCCGTCCCCGTCGAAGTCCTCGAGGTGCACGCTCCAAGAGAGCAGCTCACGGGATTGACGTCCCAAGCCATAGCGGAACGTTTCGTTGCTAAAGCCGATGGGGGAGCCGAAGTACAAGGCGCTTGGTTCTTCGCTGAAGTTGGTGACCGCGTAGTCAAAGACACCATCCCGGTTGACGTCGCCTGCGGCGAGGCCCATGCCGGCTTCGGGGTTTCCGTCGGCGGAGAAAGCGATGCCCGCTTCGTAGCCGTGGTCACGCAACACGCCGGTGCCGTCGTTGATCAAGAGCAAGTTGGCGGAGCTGTCATTGGCCACCAACAAATCCGTGTCTCCGTCGCCATCTGCATCCGTTGGCAAGAGGGCCAAGGTGAAGCCCGCCTGATGCTCGGGCAGCCACTCCAGCTTCTGCACGAATCCGCCCTTGCCCGAGCCCTTGTAGAAGCGATCCGCCTGAGGCTTCAAACCCCGTGGGCCGCAGTACACCGTGTGCCCCTTCCACTCGCAGGGGACCGCGAGTGAACCGTCGTGGATCTCGTCGATGGACGGATTGAGCGGGTCGAAGTCAAGGTAGTGACCCGCGTACAGGTCGAGCTGTCCGTCGCCGTCCGCGTCGAAGAGCGCCAAGCTCGTGATCCATTCCGGCGGTAGCCCAAAGGGGCGCTCCTCTCCGGGGATCAGGACTTCGGCGTCTTCCACGGAGAGCAGGGATTGCCAGGACTCGAGGGAGCCCTGATCGTTCTGGATCAGCACCTCCAGACCGCCGAGTCCGCCCGCCACCATGTCCGTGCGGCCGTCGCCGTTGATGTCTCCGGTGGCCAGTCCGGTCCACCATCCGTTGAGACCAGGGCCGGGGCCCCTGGTGAACTTTCCGGTCCCGTCGTTCAGGTAAACTTCCAAATCCGCCCCGGGGCCCTCGGTGGCCTGGCGCAAACTGTTCAATCCCTGGGCAAAAACCACGTCCAAATCGCCGTCGTCCTGCAGGTCCAGGAGGGCCACCCCGGCGCCGCCGGCCTCCAGGATCGTGGCCTTCAGAGAACCGCCGGAAGCGTTCGTGTGGTCGAGCCCGCGTGCCGCCGCTTCATCGGGCCAGAGGCCCTTCCAGGGGCTTGGAGTGGCGGTTTCGGCCGATTGAGGGGCGCTCGTGGGGGAGTTTGCGCCCGTCCCGGGTCGGGCCGAATCCTTGGAGTTGGAGTCGGAGCAGGCGACGAGCAAGAGCAGAGACCAGGACCAGAAGGGGGGGATGTGCATGGGGCCATTCTCCCCTAGAAAATCCCCGGCTTCCAGTCGAGACTGGACGCATTGACCCACCTCCCGGATATGTCTACGATACGCGCCCGTTTGTGCCCGGACGGTGGCCCATCGCCCGCGGCTTGTTCTTGACAACCCGACATGCACTGCGGTCCCTCCCAAGCCCGGACAGTCTCTTTTAGGTTCTCTTCCTAGCGCCGCGCGCGCTGCACTGTCCCGTCTTCCTAGCGTCCATCTCCCATGTCTCCTCGAAAACCCAACATGCTCGAGGCTTTCCAAGCCTCCGCAAAGGCCGAAAAGGCCAGGCAAGCCGCAGCTGAAGCTGCCGAAGGGTCGACCGCCTATGCGGCCGCCGCTCCGGGGGCGACGGGTGCAGGGGCAGAGGATTCAGACGATTCGGTTGGCGTTGGCGGACCCTTCGCTGGAACGACCAAGCCGGTCACTGCTCAACCGGCGGTTCGCCCGGACGTGCACATCCATCCCAAGGATCTGATGTCCGGCTCCCCGGAGCCCTCCGACTCTTCCTTGCGTCGGGCGCTTTCCGGCGGAGGCAAAGGAGTCAAGCTTTCCCAGCTTCAACTGCCCGTCTTGGTCCTCGGGGTGCTCGTGGCCATGCTGGCCATGTTCTTCCTCGGTCGCTGGTTCTCCTCTCCGAATGAGACTCAGGCTTCTGGCCCAGGGATTGGCGAAATGGCCTATTCGGGGGACCCGGATGGAGCTCTTGCCGCAGTTCGGACCTACCAGGATCCGACCCTGGATGAATCCAACCTGACCGCTGCGGATCGCGCCTTCCTCGATCGCAAGAGCCGCTTGTCCGTGCGAGCCATCGAGTTTCCGGCGACGGAGCGTGGAAACAAGTTGGCGAACATCACCTACGAGTACCTGCTCGCCTCGGGCTTGCCAGCGGTCGCGCCGATCACCCAAGGAGAGATCCAATTCATCTGCGTGGGAGCCGCCCCGACTCTCAATGCCGAGATCGAAGCCATTCAAGCCGCCTTGCAAGCCATGCCCGGTCCGCCCCCGGGCAACCAAGTCGGTGCCTTTAGCTCCGCCTACTTCGTGAACATCGAAGCCCAGATTGACGACGAGTACCGCCTCGGCACTCCCTAACAACCCAACCATTCAACGCCCGACCCGGCTGCCAACGCCCCTCTCGGGCATTCGTCAGCCCACCTGGGCGCTCCTTTCGTTTTCCTTTTTTTCGAGTCCTTTCGATTCCAATGACCATTCACTCCAGTCTTCGCGGCGTCAACACCCTCGTCGGTGAGCGTTCAGTTCTTACCCGCGTCGAGCGCATCGCCAAGCTCAAGAAGGACGGCCGCTTCGACCCGCAGGCCGATTCTGCCTACGGCCTGCCCAAAGTCCGCACCAAGTTCAAGGTGACCTCCGGCAAGAAAGCCAAGGCCCTCGAGAAGGAGCGCGAAGACGCGCTCGCAGCCAAGAAAGGGAAGCCCGCTAAGGGAGCCAAGAAGTAGTCCGTCTGTCCGGGCCCTTGCGGGCCCAAACAGGCACTGCGCACTAGCCAGACTCCGTCGTTTCCGAGGACCCGTTGGTCCACGGAAACGACGGGGTCTTTGGCGTTTCCAGATCCGCAGAACTTGCCCGCGCCTCGCGCGCGCTCAGTGCTCGAAGAATCCATCTCCCAGCAACCGATCACGCAGCGCACGAACCAAAACCGTTCGCTTGCCCAGACTGCACCCGCCCACCAACGACCATGGACTCCCGCTACCCAATTCACGAAGTGTTCGCCTCCATCCAAGGGGAAGGACTGTTCGTCGGGCAGCCTCAAGTGTTCGTTCGGGTGGATGGTTGCCCCCTGCGCTGCCGTTGGTGCGACACCCCACAAACCTGGGGGCTGCCCAGCGACAGCAAGCAGGGCACGGATTGGAGCGCGGATCCCGTGCGCAGTTGGTGCACGGCCCAGGAGGTGGCGGAGCGCGTCCGCGAACTCGATCCGTTGGGCCGGCGCAGCGTCAGCCTGACCGGAGGCGAGCCGCTCATGTGGCCGGGCCTGGTGGAGCAGCTGCGCAAGCTACTGCCCGGAGCTAGGCTGCACTTGGAAACGGCGGGGGCCTTCCCGCGCACCCTGGAGCGCCTCTTGGACCAGGTCGACCACGTCAGCGCAGACCTCAAGCTGCCTGGAGACATGCAGACACCGGTGCCCTTGCAGAGCGCCTTGCGTGACTTCGAGGAAGCTCCGCGCGATGCGGTCCAATGGCGCCTGGCGCGCCGCGCTGTGTTGGCGCTCTTGGCGGACCGTGATGCCTGCCTCAAGTTGGTGGTGGCCGCTGGCCCCGAGGCCCAGGACTACAGCGAGCTGCTGGACGATGTGCGCGAGTTAGCCGCGGACCTGCCGCTTTACTTGCAGTCCGTCACGCCCCTGCGCGATGTCCAAGCTGCCGACAGCAAAACCCTCGACCTTCTGGTGGAAATGGCCCAATCCCGCGGCCTTTCGACTCGGGTCCTTCCCCAAGTTCACGCGCTACTCGGGCTCCGCTAGCGCCGCTCTTCCTCCCCCCGTACTCTGCGTGGGTTCCGCAACTTCTTGTGGGCCCCGATCTCCCATCGCCATTCTCCTAGTGACCACCGAAACGAAACTGCGTCGCGTCGCCATCGTCGGCCGCCCGAACGTCGGCAAGTCCACCCTACTGAACCGCATGTGCGGCAGTCGGGTCTCCATCGTGGAGCCCACCGCCGGGGTGACCCGTGACCGCATCTCCGTTCCCGCTCGGCTGTTCAACGGATCGCCGGAGCACTGGATCGAAGTGATCGACACGGGTGGCATCGGCATTGTGGACCGCGATGATCTGGGTCCGCACGTGGAGGAGCAAATCAGAGGCGCCCTTGCCGTGGCCGAGCTCGTGCTCTTCGTGGTCGACGTGCGCGATGGGATCACCCCCTTGGATCGCGAAGTCGCCTCGCGCTTGCGTTCGGTGAAGATTCCGGTCTTGATGGTGGTCAACAAGGTCGAGGGCGAGAAGCTGCGTTGGGGCGCGGAGGAGTTCCTGGCTCTTGGAGTGGGGGAAGACGCCTTCTACATCAGCGCACAAAACGGCGAAGGCTTGACCGAGCTCTACGAGAAGATCGTCGAGCTGCTGCCCGGCACCGAGTTCGATGAACGTCCGGTGACTCAAGCGGTGATGAAGCTGGCGGTGGTTGGCCGGCGCAACGCGGGCAAGTCGACCTTGATCAACAACCTGGCCCGGGAAGAACGCATGATCGTCTCCGAGATTCCGGGAACGACCCGGGACGCGGTGGACGTGATCTTCGAACGGGACGGTCGGCGCTTTGTGGCGATTGACACAGCAGGCCTGCGCAAGAAGTCGAGCCTGGCAGATGCCATCGAGTTCTACAGCGATGCGCGCAGCCACAAGGGCGTGCGCCGCGCAGACGTGACGGTGCTCTTGTTCGATGTGACCGAACGTTTCTCCGGAATCGAAAAACGCCTGGCGCGTTACGTGATCGACCATCACAAGCCGGTCATCCTGGCCGCGAACAAGTGGGACTTGGTCGATGGCTTTGAGCCCGAGGACTTCCGGAAGTACATCGACGAGCAACTGCCAGGTCTCGCTTGGGCACCGGTTGCCTTCCTGTCCGCCAAGAACAACGAGGGGGTCAACGAGCTGCTGCAGCTGGCCGAGGAGCTGTTCGAAGCCTCCTCGCGGCGAGTGAGCACCGGCGAACTGAACCGCGTGCTGAAGAGCGCTCTGGAGGCCCGCAGCCCTAGTTCCCGCGGGTACCGGGCCAACATCAAGTACGCCACCCAGGTGGAAACTTCTCCGCCTACTTTTGTTCTGTTCGTTAACGACAAGCGCTTGTTCGGTAAGGCCTACATGCGCTACCTCGAAAACCGTCTGCGTCAGGACCTGGGCTTCGACGAGGTCCCCGTCCGTATCGTGCTGCGTGACCGCGGAGACGAAGAAGAGGCCTAGCCGGGATGGGGTCGCTGTGCATTCTGCAGCCCTTTGTGAATCCTCCAGACCTGAGCGCACAAGGCCCCGCATGTTTCTCCCACAGCCCCACAAGCGACTGTCCATGAATCGAATCATCCTCTTGCTCTTTGCTTGCGTGCCGCTCCTGTCCTCTTGCCAGACCTTCACGGAGAATTGGGCGCCGGAGGAGATTCCTCTTTGCAGCAATCAACGACTGTGGGAGGTCTCGCGCATGGCCTTGCAAAAGAACGGCTTCCCGATTGTCCACCGTGGCTTCGATCCGAAGACCAACGTGGCGGTCAGCGGCTGGGACATGGACCTGCAGCCCTTCCGGGGCCATGGCATTCGCGAGCGGGTTTACATCCGCTTCAAGCGTGCTGAGACTCCCGGCAAACTGCTCTTGGACGTGCGCGTTGAGCAAGAGTCGAACAACAACCTCGCGCGGCCCTTGGATCCCGCCAGCGCGGAGTGGTCCTCGCAACCAGACAACATAGGCAGAGCCAAAGTCGTGTTGCAGTACATCCGTTCCTTGGTCGGGAGTCGCCTAGAGCTGGGCAAGACGCTCACCGAAGACGAGATCGAATTCCGGGCAGACCAGGCCTCGGACGACTACTAGGAAAAGGAGCTGGGGTCCCGGCCTTTCAGGCAGGGGCTCCAGCTTCCGCAGCCTGATCCCGCAGACAGGCAGAGCCCTCTGATCGCAGATCAAGCGGACCCTGCTGATCGAAAAAGGCGGGTTGGCTCCGACTGGAGGCGACTCCGCTTGTTTCGAGCACATTCCGTGCATTTGGCGACCAGTTGGGGAATCGCAATCTCCGAACAAGGGTGGGTAGACCGATGCACGTCCCCGCCAACAGTTCCGCCAACCACTTCATCCAGAGCATGCGCCCGGGGCGTGCCTTGGATTTTCGCGTGCAGCCGGTGGCGCCGGGGGTTGTGGATGGAAAGCCGTCGGTGGATCCTCTTGCGCAAGAGGCAGAGGTCCGAACTCGTCCGGATCGGGCGGACACGGCGAGCTTCTCCGCAGCCAGTCTGAAGGCCCTCGAAGAGGAGCGCGCCGTGCAGGGACAAGCACTGGAAGAGACGGCGGCGCAGGAAGGCTTGGAGGCGAAGGACTCCGAGGCCAAGTCGGCGTCCGGGAAGCAGGAGTTGACCAGCGCCGAACAGGAAGAGGTGCGCGCATTGCAAGCCCGCGACGCGGAGGTGCGCGCCCATGAAGCGGCCCACGCTGCAGCGGCGGGGAGCTTGGCAAAGGGCGGTCCAAGCTACGAGTACCAACAGGGCCCCGACGGCGTTTCCTACGCGGTGGGTGGCGAGGTAGCGATCTCCGTTGGAGGCGGTTCAACTCCGGAAGAGAAAGCCGCCAACGCAGCGCAAGCCCAACGGGCGGCGAGCGCTCCAGCGAATCCTTCGGGCGCCGACCGCGCAGTTGCCGCCAACGCAGCGCGAGTGGCCGCCGAAGCGCGCTCAGAGATCGCAGAACAGAATGCCCAGGAAGCCGAGCAGCCTGAGGCGCGAAGCGCTGCTTCCACAGGAACGCCGGCGCCTGCATCGGAAGTTGCGGAGGCTGAATCCGTTCTCCCTGCAAAAGCACAGGCGGGTCTGGGACCGTCGCAGTCCTCCTCGGACTCCGCACGCATCCGCGGTTCCTCCGAACAGGCCGCGGCGATCGGCAAGTCAGGTGACGAGACGAACAGCGCTCGAAGCAATGCTCCAGCGCTCGCACGCCGAGCCCAGGCTTATGGAACCGTGGCGGACAGCGTCAAAGCAGCGACGGACCTCTTGAGCGGGATCCGGTCCTAGCAGAGCGTTGCTCGGAGTGATCGCGCCCAAGGGCGTCATCCACCGTCCTGCATCGCCGCTCCAACTCCTCTCTGAATCGACGGATTCAACTGCGTTTGCGGAGGGCGAGGCCGTCCTTAGCACAATGCCGCCGTTCAAAGGCCATTAGGAGCGGTCCAATGAATCGCTTCCCCGTGGTCGCTTCATAAAGCGTTGCCGTGATTGGCGTTTTGGATGGCGCTCGGGTCTTGATTGCGATGCGACTCGCAAGCTAGCCTCAGCGCTGCGCAGTTCCCGATGCGAATGGCGTCCGCACTTCAGCGTGTTCGGCCGCCTTCGATCGCAGGCTGCGCTAGGCAGCCGTTCACCTTCGCAACCCATTGGCTGGAGGTGAAGCACAGGGTGATGAGTGCTATGGAACACGACACCCTCACGCCCGTTGCGGAGATTCGAGTCCCGGCCCACGGCTCCGTCGAGGTTCACTACGAAATGGCGGCTGCTAAAGGCCGAGCCCCCTTCGTCGGCTTGATCCCCGTGGGCCGCGAATCAGATCAGGTCCTCGAAGATGGCGATGGAACCTCTTGCTCCTTCGACTGGGTCTTGCCCGGTGACTATGAACTCTGTTTCAAGGGATTCGCTGGGGAGCGCGGCTACGAATTCGAGGACGTGTCTGCGCGGGTAGCGGTGACGGTCCGAGCGAATGAAACGAGTCGGGTTGTTCTTGAACGCTAGCCTGCTCTATTCATGAGTCGATTTGCCAATAGTCCCAACTCGCTCTCTGG
>CALCXM010000038.1 GCA_937905825.1 uncultured bacterium | reverse complement strand
ACCAACGGTGAGAGTCGCCGCCGCCACTGCGAGTGTGGGGACCCATTGGAAGTGCCTGACCGCAGGAACCGAGCCCCAATCGAAGACGACACTGGAGATCCCCGTGACGAGCATCAAGCCAATGGCCAGCGCGCAGAGTAGCCCGCGCTGCTCGCGCCATTCCTTCCAAAGGTACAGACGAAGGAGGCTCAACGGGCCTGCTCCACTTCTGCTGGGGTGTAGAGCTCGCGCAGGCGCGCGGTCAAGCGCTGGCCTGTATCTCCATCGGACTGCAACTCTTCCACGTCCACTTGCGTCGTGATCCGTCCACCCTCCAGCAGCAACACGCGGTCCGCCGCACGTGCCGCTACTTCTAAGTCGTGGGTGGCGAGCAGAACCGCTCCACCGTCCAAAGGCGCCTCCTCCAAGAACACACCCAAAACAAGTTCCCGGGTCGGCGGATCCAAGCGCGCAAAGGGCTCATCCAGCAGCAACAACTTGGGCTGAGGCGCCAGGGCCGCCACCAACATGGTCTTGGCCGCTTCCCCCCGGGACATGGACTTGATCGAGGTCTTGAGCGGCACTTGCGTGCGTTCGCAGAGTTCCTTGACCTTCTCCGGCGACCAACGCCTGTACTGCTTGCTCAAGAAGTAGAAGAGGTCCGTCGCGGTCATCCAATCGCAGGCGTCCGCTTCGTCGGGCACGTAGGTGATCAATTCACGCAGGGGCGCCTTGGATTTGCGAACATCCACTCCCAGGAAATCCACGGAGCCCGCCTGGGGCTTCAAGAGCCCCAGCATGCAGCGCAAGAGCGTCGACTTGCCTGCACCATTGCTGCCCAGCAAGACGTGCACACGATCCGGCGCCAGGTCCAAGTTGACGTCTTCCAGCACCTTCTGCTTGCCGAAAGCCATAGACAATCCACTCACACTCATCACTGAACTCATGCGTCTCTCCTCTTTCCCTTGTTGAACAAAGCTTGAATCGATTCCGGTGCGTGTCCCGCTCGCAAGGCCCCGTCGATGGCCCGCTGGAGCACGAGCAAGGTTTCGTCCTGGCGACGTTTGCGAGCGATCTTCTTGCCGCTGCGGGTCACGAAGACGCCCTTGCCGTTCTCTGGTCGCACAACTCCCAGGCCCTCCAACTCGCGATAAGCGCGGGCCGCCGTGTTGTGGTTGACCAGGGCCTCCGAGGCCATCTTGCGCACGGAAGGCAGGGAATCACCGCTGACCAAGTCGCCGCAGGCAATCGCATCCAAAGCGCGCTCGACGATCTGTCGGGAGGGCGAGGCCTCCAGGTTGGGGTCGGTTTTCCAATCCATAGACCTGTACTATCTACATAGTACGCTAGGACGCAAGGGGGCAGTTTGGAGATTTTGTCGGATCGGCCTGTTTGGGGCCCTAGGGGCCTCCTTCGGCACTCTCTGATTCCGTTGGCATCCCGAATGGCGGAGCACCGGCAGCGGGCGGGGCGAACTGGGGCAGGAGGATTCCGAAAGATTCTGCGGGTTGGGGGGCAACTTCCGCAGCTGGCCTCAGACCAGTGGGTAGCACTCCGACCAGTCCATAGGGGGCGGGTTCGGGGGTGGTCTTTCGTCGATCTCTCCAGGTATCCATGCGCACCTTCCTTCTGACCTTCCTGCTTCTGTTCGCCTGGTCCTCGAACGCACTCGCCCAGGATCCGTTGGTGGCCAAGGCCCTGGCGCGGGTCGCTCAGTACGAACAACTCGAACCGAGTTTGAAGGAGGGGGATGTCAAGACCGCCAATGAGTACTTGCAGGCTCTCGCCTGGGCGGAGAAGCGCCTCGCGGCGGTCGGGCAGAAGGGCACCGACGAATGGCAGGCCGCCGACAAGCGCTGCAAGGCCCTGCGCGTGAAAATAGAAACGAAGGCCAAGGGTTCTGGGCCCAAGCCCAAGCCCGCACCGCAGCCAACCTACGACTACGAGAAACTCGTAGGGCTCAACAAGGAAGTAAGCAACGCCTACAACAACCTCAAGCTGCTTTCGGTGACGCACATGGCGGACGAAGGTCGAGTGCGCGGTGTGCGCAAGGAGATCGCCAGGTTGCGCGTGAGTTTGCAGGCCTTTCCCGCAGCCGATGACAACGTCAAGTTGGTGACGGCCAACATCAATGATCTGGAGAAGCTGTTGGAGGCCGGGCTCGCTGCGCTGAACAAAGACAAGGGGGAGAGCGAGGCGTGGATCCAAGCCATGGAGACCCTGCCCGCTAAGTACGACCGCAATGCCCTGCCCGGAGTCCTCGCCGAGCCCTTCACCAAGGAACAGATCGAGCTGTGGGCCGCAAGCATGCGACGACTGATCGACATCGAGATCCCCACGGACCTGGCCTGGTTGCAAAAGGCCCGGGGCAACGCGGCCATGGATCAGGGGAAGGTCAACAGTCACTTCCACCGACTTCAAGGGAGCACTCTGCGCCAGCTCTACGAGGTGGAGAAGAGCGTGCGGGAACGGTTGGCCAGCGACGCGAACGAAGGCCTGCGCGTGGCCCAGTGGATTCTGGAGACGGATCCTACTGACGAGGACCAAGTGCTGAATCGCGTTCTGGGGCGAGGTAGTTTTGATGAAAGCATGACGCGCTTGCACGCTGGACGTTCCGCCGTGCAGATGGCCAGCGCCTACGACGAGGCCATGGGATCCCCGTGTGTGGCTGGACCTTCGATCACGGAGGTGGCGGCCCCAAAGCCGTCCCAGCCTGATCGCGTCCTTGAGTTGCAAACCATCGAGCGAGCCATCGCGCACCTGAAAGCAATCGCATTGCAGGCCTTGGACTCCGTGCGTATGCCGGCTCCCGCTTCGACCGATGCCGCACTGCTGCGCGCTGCCCAGGAGACCCTGCGCAAGTCGAAGAGCGAGGTGGGGGAATGGAAACGCCTCGTGATCAACGTGGACAATCAGGTGAAGTCCCAGCGCCAAGCCTGGCTGCGAGGAGGCACGACGTCGGCCACGATCACCTCCTACGACTACAAGTGGGAGCAGTTCCAAGTGACCACCGCCGAGCTGGTCAACGGAGAGCTCTGGCTCTTTGCGAACACGCTCAAGCGCTACGAGTCCGGGGACCCCACCACGACGATCGGGCAATGGATCCTGACCAACCGTTTTGAACTCACTCGAATCCTGGCCGAGAACTTGGAAAAACCTCCCCTGCCTGTGCCCAAGTAGAACCGGTTCATCCTGTGCCCAAGTAGAACCTGGTCTTGTGGAACGGAAATCACTCCGTCGCAATGAAATGAAGCCGAGTGCCCGTGGGGCCCAGTCCACGCAAGGACCGGATGCACATCCCACTCAGCACTTCATCAGGCTCGGCCCGAGGGAGGGCTATTGATGGTTGGCGGGCGAACCCATTGGCCCGCCAACTACGACCGGGGGACTTCCAGTTGGAAGACCATGGGCTCTCCATTGCGCAGCACATGAATCGGGACGACTTCGCCTGCTTGGCGAGTGAGGCGCCACCAGGCGTGGAAGTGATCCACGGACTCGAAGTCACGCTTACCGGCAACTGCAAGGACGATGTCATCGGCTCGCAATCCGGCTTCTCCGGCGCGCTTGCCATAGGCGGCACGCGGGCCCCAAGTCACGAAGTACTGAATGCGGAAGGCGAATTCGCCCTCGGGAATCTTCAGAGCGGCGCGCTGCGTGGCGTCGATGGCCGGTCCGCCAAAGCCAGGAACGGGATCGAGCGTCCACTTGATCGCGCGCCAGGCAAAGCTCGCGGGTGCGCTGCGTTTCCAGTCGGGAGGCAAGCTGAGTTTCACGGTCTGTGCTTCCCCGTTGCGCAGGAAGGCCACGGGTAGTTTGCCGCCCGCTGCCGGGAAGGAATCGCTCGCGTGCATCACATCGGAGGCGCTCGCAATCGTCGTCGTGCCCACGCGGATCAAGCGGTCGCCCACCTTGAGGCCTGCCTTGTCTGCCGCGGACTCCGGTTGCACTTGGATGACCAAGCGTTGATCGTCCCGGTCGAGGTCCAAGCCCAAACGCTCGGGAGCTGGATGAACCCAGATGTCTGCAAAGGACCAAGTTTTCTGATCTTTCGCCTCCTGTTGCAAGCCCTCGTGCACGTTGTGGCAGTGAATGCACTCGCCCTTGTCGCGCTTGGCGAAGGCCGGGATCTGTTCCGGTTGCAAGCGGGGCTGCAACTCGGGGGGTGAAGGAGCTGCCGTGTATTCTTGATGGCGCTCGAGGCTCGCGCTCAGCATCTGTTCAAAGGATGCGGGAGTGGTCCAGTGCCCGGGAGAGCGGCTGTCGCGACCTCCATAGCGGTGGTAGACCGTGCCATCCGGATTCAAGGCGAGCACGCCGAAGGTCAGGTCAAAGTCGAATCGATACTTCTCGATGTTCACCCCGCGCATGTTGGTGATGCGCACGGGAACGAACTTTTCGTAGAGCTCGGCGAGTTCTGTGGTGGGGCGGACGACCGTCTGCCAGAAGGGGGCGCAATCCCTTCAGACCTGTCAGCGGAAGACCGCCAGGATCGGCTTGCCGCTCGACTTCGCGAGTGCTTCGGCGGCGTCCAAATCTCCGAGCCAGGGGTATTCGCCCTGAGGGCTGGCAGCAGAGCAAAGCAGGGGGGCGATCAGGGAGAAACCGAGCAGGGCGGGGGGGAACTTCATGGGGCGAGGATAGCGCAGAAGACCGCCCGCCGTGTCAACGCGCCGCGTTGTGTTCCTGCACCCTTTTGTGTCCACGGGACCTCTTGGGTCAACGCGGAGCGGAAACCCTCCCACGAAAAGGCCCCCCGGTTTGAACGTCAGCGCGTTCCTCCCAGGGGGCCGATTGCTTGCGTGCGACGCGCCTACTTGTCCGCTGCCTGACGTTCTTCAACGTACGCGCGCCAGCGGGCCTCAACCCCTGAAAGCGCCTCGCGTTCATCCACGCCGTAGATCAGCGCCGCGGCCTCACGCCACTTCTGTACCAAGCTGGCTGGGTCCCGGGAGAACTGGGCAGCGGCGCGCAGGTACTGCTGTCCGGCCTTGCCCTCGCTTGCGATGACGTACTCGTAGAAACTCCAGCCCTTGGCCAAGTCCGCGTCGCCCATGTCGTAGAGGCGTTTCAGTGCAATCGACTGAATCGGTCCCGCCTGGCTGATCGCTATCAGGTCGTAGGCGGAACGGCGCCCAAGGGCGCGCACCTTCTTGCCCGAGTCTACCTTCTCGCGACCCAGGTACTTGGACTTGCCCTGCATGCCCAAGCACAAGGCGCCGCAACGTCCGAGGTAACGGGTCGCGAGGGAGTTGGCCGTGGCTTCCTCCAACCAATCTTGGAAGATCAGCTTCTCGTCGCCGCC
Source organism: uncultured bacterium (assembly GCA_937905825.1). Lineage (GTDB taxonomy): Bacteria > Planctomycetota > UBA1135 > UBA1135 > JABACD01. The sequence continues at coordinate 46,971 of CALCXM010000038.1, read as the reverse complement.
GTAATGGAACATAGAGAGCACGTGTCCCAGTTGGTGGCAGATGATCCCGTCCAAGTCGAGGTTGACCAAGCGCCAGATGTAGCGCTGGCGTTCGGGTTCGCCGCCAAAGGTGGATTCACCGGTGACCTCCACTTCCTCTTGGCCCGCTTTGCGTTCGAAACCGAAGAGCTCGTTCGCGTAGCGCAGGTAGGACTTGTTCTGCTCGGGTCCAAAGAACCAAGTCACGAGCAACCCTTCGGGGATGGTGTCCTGGTAGTCGTCGCCGAGATAGGGGGAGACGAATTCAGCCCGAAAGCCTTCGAGGGCCCGTTCGGCGAGCTCGATCATGCGCAGGGCATCCGCTTCGCTGACGACTTGTTTCTTGTACCCATTGCCCTTGGTCAGGTAGTGGATGCGGAAGTGGGCGCTTTCGACCGTGCCGAACTCATGCTTGCCGTCGAACTCTTCCTTCGAGATGCGCGCCAGTCCCTCGGGGGTTTCGACCACGCGAATCGTTTCGAGAACGTCCGTGTAGCTGAGCGCCTGTGGGATGCCCTCGCCGGCCTTGCGCTCCTTCTTGAGGTCCTTCTGCACGCTCTTCAGCGGGTTCGTGTAGCCAAAGTTCTCCAGCCACTTCTCTTGTGTCTCGAGGGCCGTGATCAGTTGGTGTTGGGCCACCTGCCACTCGGTGGAGTCTTTCTTCAAGCCGGTGCGGGCCTTGCGCAATGCGTCGAGGCGTTCCTCGGCAGCGATGTACTCCGCCGTCAATCCGGGCAAGGTTTGATCCCGATCAACCAGGATGATTCCGTCGATGGCGCTTCCGCTGAAGGAGAGCACATGCTTCTTGTTGCTCTCTACCGGAACTCCGTTGTCGAGGTGGTAGGGGAAGCTCTCCGGCTTCTTCGGGTTGATCACGAAGAGCTCGTTGGTGCCGGGGGAGTATGTGAACCCTCCTGTCTCGAAGTCGTAGCTGATGCCTTGCTTGGACTCGCCCATCAAGACCAGGGTGCCCAGCATGGGAACCATGTGCTTGCTCATCTCTTTGATGGTGTCATCGTCCTTGAACGTGACAGCGATGATTTGACCAGGAGCAAGGCGTGCGCTGAAGAAGAGCGCTAGAAGGAGAAGGATGAATCGCATGGGGGGGAGGGGGTGGGATTGGGGGGCAACTAGGTTACCAAGGGCGCTGCGATTGGCCCATGCCTCGAGGCCGGAGGTCCAGCTTTGCCGGGGAGGAAGACCGGCTGGTTTCCCCGCTATTTCGCCTGCACGCTGTCGAAGCCGTCCATTTGGAAGAGCTCCGAGGGCGTCCTGTCCTCCCGGAAAATCCGCCTGGCCTGCTCCACCAACTCGGGCTGCTGCTCTGCCAAGTCCTGCTGCTCACCGATGTCCTCGGCAAGGTTGTAAAGCTCGATCGCTTCGCCGCCCTTGTGGATCTGTGTCTGGACCGCCTTCCAGTCGCCAATCCGAACCGCCTTCTGTCCGCCGTAGCCGTAAAATTCCCAGACGAGGTAGGGGTGGGCTGCTTGATCGCCGGTGCCCATCAAGGTCGGCAAGTAGCTGACGCCATCGGTCTTAAACAAGCGCCGCTTGCCGACGATCTCTGCCAGGGTCGGCATCAGATCCTGAAAGCAGGTTTGGTGATCGCTCGTGCTTCCCGCTTCGATGCTGCCCGTCCAACGGGCGATCAGTGGAACCCGAAGACCGCCCTCATAAACGCTGCCCTTGCGCCCACGCAGGGGACCGACGGATTGGAAGAAGTCCGTGTCGACCCCGCCCACGTCGTGGGTCGCCCCGTTGTCGGAAGTGAAGAGGATCAAGGTGTCGCTGGCGAGCCCGAGCTTGTCGACGAAGTCAACCACGGAGCCAACATGTTCGTCCAGGTCACTGATCATGGCCGCGTAGCCCGCTCGCGGTCGCGGGTGGGGGGAGTAGCCGCGGTTTCCAAGGTAAGGCACTGTGTCCCACTCCTCGGGGTAGGCGTTCACCCACTCGGTGGGGGGCTGCATGGCGAGGTGCGGCTCAACGAAGGGAAGGTAGAGAAAGAAGGGGCGATCCTGGTTTTCACGGATGAAGTCCAGGGCCTCCACAAGCATGGCGTCGGGGGCGTAGTCCTCTCCGTAGAAGCGTCCATAATCGTCGTCACCTGGCTCCTGCTTGCCGCCCGGGGCAACTCGCGTTCCGCCATTCAGTTCAACGCGCTCACGATTGCGCCAGAGGTGGTCCGGGTAGTACGTGTGGGCTTCCCGTTGACAGTTGTAGCCGTAGAACAGATCGAAGCCCTTCGCGTTCGGATCCCCGCTGGAGTCGACGGGACCGAGGCCCCACTTGCCGATCGCCCCTGTGACATAGCCCGCAGCACCCATCAGCATGGCCACCGTGGGAACCTCCGCGCTGATCGGTGACTGTCCCTCTGGCTTGACTTCCTTGTTTCCGCGAATCTCTGCGTTGGCGGAGTGCCGACCGGTCATCAGCACGCAGCGCGAGGGGGCGCAAACCGGCGCGCCCGCGTAGGCCTGGGTGAAGCGCATGCCCTTGCCCGCCAAGGCGTCGATGTGCGGAGTTCGAATTTTCTCTTGGCCGTAGCAACCGAGCTCGCCGTAACCCAAGTCGTCGGCCATGATGAAGATCACATTCGGCGGGCGCGGAACCATCTCGGCCGATTCCGATTCCTGAGGAGCGCTGGAGCAGGCACTGAAGAAGAGAACGGCGAAGAGGGACGCTGGAATTCGGCTCATGGGGGAGAGTCTCCACAGGGTGGCGGCGGGGTTTGCTCGACGGCTTCGCCAGGGTCGGCAAGGCGCGCAGGGACCTCTCGAAGGCAAGATACTGGTCTTGTGCGCACTCCAGGTAAAGCAAACAACCCGCTGGATTCGCTAGGGAGCTGCCACCTTCGCCACCTTTGCGAGTGAGTTCTGAAAGGGATCGCCTTGCGTGCCCGGCCCACGCGCCCGTGCGCTCTGTCTATTCCGCGTGGATACCCAGTGTGGGTGGCGTTGCGTGGGTGCTCGCCAAGGCGCGCGCCCACGGGACGTGCCCTTCAGTTCGAGGCGTCCCCGTGGCGCCGTCCAGCCCACTTGGCGAGTTGTTCCCCGAGTTCCTGCAGGCGGATAGGCTTGGACAGATAGTCGGTCATACCAGCTGCGACACAGGCTTCGCGGTCGCCGTCCATGGCGTTTGCCGTTACCGCAATGACGACGAGATCTTTTGCTTCCTCGCCAGCGTCCCCATTGCGAATGGCACGGGAGGCTTCGTAGCCATCCATCACGGGCATCATGCAATCCATCAGGACCAGATCGAAGGAGCCACTGCGCAAGGCTTCGATCGCTTCCACTCCATCGTTCGCCAGGGTGGGCATTTTCTCGTTGACCTTCCGGACCATCTTGGATCCGATCAAGCGGTTGGTCGGGTTGTCATCCACCAAGAGGATGCGGAGATTCTGGAGTGCGTCTGAAATAGCGTCCTCGTTCTGGGAGACGACGACCTTCCTTTCCGCTAGAGAGTTGGGCTTCGCTTCCAAGCAGCTGTCCGCTGCTTGCACGGGACGATAGGGTATCTCAAACCAGAACAGCGAGCCGCTGCCGGGAGCGCTATCGACCCCGATCTGCCCCTTCATCAGCTCCACGAGCTTGCTCGAGATGGCGAGCCCCAAACCAGTGCCCCCAAATTCGCGAGTCGTGGAAGAGTCCGCTTGGGAGAAGGCCTTGAAGAGGTTCTTGCGTGCCTCAGGAGAAATGCCGATGCCGGAGTCTTGGACCTCAAAGCGCAGCACGTCCTGCCCATCGCGTGAGGCTAGATTCACACGGATCACGACCTCTCCTTTCTTGGTGAACTTGGCGGCGTTGCTGGTCAAGTTCGAGAGGATCTGCCGCAGACGCATGGCGTCCCCGAGCACGTTGTAGTTCGTTCCGGGGGTCGTCTCGCTGTGCAGTTGGAGCCCCTTCTTTTCGGCGGTGGGTGCGTGCAAGTTGCAGTTGGATTCCACCAAGTCACGGGCGTTGAACTCGATCTGTTCGAGGACCATCTTGCCCGCTTCGATCTTCGAGAAGTCCAGGATGTCGCCGATCAGGACCAGCAGATCGTCTGCGCAGTTTTGTGCCGTCGAGAGCAGCGTACATATTTCTTCCGGCGCGTCATGGCTGAGCAGGCTCAAGACTCCAACCAGGCCGTTCATCGGGGTGCGAATCTCGTGGCTCATGGTGGCCAAGAATTGTCCCTTGGCCTGGCAGGCGGCCTCGGCTTCCTCTTTGGCGATTTGCAATCCTGCGTTGGAGTCTTCGAGCTCCTGGCGCGCCAATTCGAGGTTTCGCGTGCGCTCGCGAACCTTCTCCTCAAGCTCGAGCGCGTTCTGGAAGAGAACGCCGGCCGAGCCGACTTCGTTCACGGAGCGTTCCACCTGGGTCATCAACGAGGCGTTGATCTTCTCTAGACGCGCAAGCTTCTTCTTCAGCTTGGCGTTTTCGACTTCCGGGTGATCGTTATCGGTCTGCATAGAAACAGGGATTGGGTGAGCGCTTGACTCGCCTGGGCTATGCGATTGCGATCGCGGTTAGGGTCTGGTTCATGTGGACGGTGCCACATTGCTCCCCATAGGTTGAGAATCCAATGGCGTTGAACTCGCGCATGATCTCGGAGGCCAGCTCTAGCTCGTCGTGGGACTCGATTCGCATGCGGCGTTGAATGCAGTCGCACGCGATGAGCAGTTGGATCTCACCAATCTTGGAGCGAGCCGCCTCCAGCGTTTCCCTGAGAGAGCCTGCGAAGTCGATGCACTCTCCAACAGAAAGGACGTTGCCCTCTTCCACGGCACAGTAGGTCTGGATGGCACCACCTTCTAGCACAGTTTGCGGAGATCGGACGTGCCACTGGCCTCCCAGTTGCAGCATGAGTGGTCGCTCGGCGAACAACTCGGCGGTCAATTGGTCGGGCCCTTCCAGGTTCAAGAGTTCCGCGTACCCCTCCGCTGCAGTGATCCCATTGATTTCGCTGATCTTGCGGGATCCGGGGTCCGCGCCGGTGATGACCACCTTGCGATCCGTAGGATGGAATGCCTGTTCCGAGATGATCTGGAAGGGTCGCGTCGTATGCACCATGACGATGACCGCACGGTCGGAGGCGGCCTTGCCGTTCGCGATGATTCGTGTGGACTTGAAGTCGTAGCGATCTCCTGCAGATCCTCCAACGAGTGGGATGTCGCCCAAGGCCTGCTGCAGTTTGAAAGTTAAGGGTTCCTCAGCGCCTGAGAGGCCGTCCACAAGCAAGAGCACGAAGCAGTTGCTGGACTTCATCGATTCGACCTGGGCCCCGAGGTCGGCGCGCAGGGTTGTCGCGATCTCACCCGCTTGCTCGATGCTGAAATCACTCAGGCCGTCCACGACGCCGATAGCGACCTGGAACTCATCACCGGTCAGACTGAAGCCGGAGATGCTGTCGTCCTGATAGCCGTCCATTCCTATTTCGCCGGCCGTTGTGCAGGCCACGATCGGACCCGCTGCTTGACGCTTGGTCAACTCTTCGACCAGGGCCTCTTCGTCGTAGCTGGGACTGTAGAACAGGACCCCCAAGGCGGCCGTCTGCAAGCCGAGGGTGGCATCCAATTCGGCAACGGCCTCGCGGGCGTCGGTTCGTTTGGAATCGCCGCGGCGAACTGGAGAGTCGTTGGGAGGGCTATGGGTCATGACCTGAGGGAAACGTCGGGAAGGCAGGGGGAGGGTCCGAATGGGTTCTTCGAGTCTGCCGCGGGGAAACTGAAGGAAGGCCCAGTTGAAATAGGGGGCTCCTTGGGTGGCCAAACCACAACCCCGACGGGGGTGAGAGTGGGCGCTTCGTTTGAACCCACAGGGGAGCAGGTGAGTCTCCCGGGCCCGATCGCCGCTCATGGGGTCCTAGCCGGGGTTCGAGATTTGGACTCTAGGTAGATTTGCTAGGTCCTGTTTCGAGCTGTCGGGTGCGCCTGGTTGCGCTTTTGAGTGGGGATGGAGTGCCAAAAAAAAGTGCGCACTGCGCTTGGAGGCGGGGGCCACGAACGACGAGCAGCTCTCCGTCAGGGAAGCGCCGTTCATCGCGAACGCGATGGGTTCTACTTGGCGACGGTCAATCACGAAGGCTGGCCCTACATGCAGTTTCGTGGCGGGCCCAAGGGCTTCCTGAAAGTCATCGACGAGAGGACCCTGGCCTACTTGGACTTCAGCGGCAACCGTCAGTACATCAGCATGGGAAACCTGCGTGCCAACAACCGTGCGTCGCTCTTCTTCATGGACTACGCCAATCGGCGGCGCCTCAAACTGCTGGCCACGACCGAAGTGTTGAGTCTCACGGAGCGCGCCGACTTGCTCGAAGCGCTCGACGATCCCGAGTACCCCGGGAAGCCAGAACGGGCGGTGCTGTTCAAGGTCGTCGCCTTCGATTGGAACTGTCCGCAACACATTACCCCGCGCTTCACGCTCGAAGAGCTCGAGCAGATGTCCTGGGGTCCGGTCCCGATGGACGGTGGGAATCGAGCCGAAGCGCCGCAAGCAATCGCCGGTTGCTTTGGATTGGCTGGGCCGTTGATTCTGGGTGTTGACAAGCAAAGAGCTGTAGACTCCTCGTCCGAATTCACGGGGCCCTCCGGCAAGTACGCCCACCGGCTTGCCCCGTCGTCACCTGGATCCTGCTTCCCCTATGTTGAACAAACTCCTCAACGCTTACCGCGACGCCTACCGGGGGCTGCCCTCGGACGCTTGGTGGCTCTCTGGAATGTTGTTCATCAATCGCATGGGCACCATGGTCTTGCCGTACCTGACGATCTACCTGAGCGATGAACTCGGCCTCGGAGCTTTGGCTGGACTGATCATCGGGCTTTACGGGGTGGGTGGGATCCTGGGAAGTTTCCTCGGTGGCTGGGCCACCGACCGCTTTGGGCCGCGTCCTGTGATGACGGCCAGTCTCGTGCTGAGTGCAGGTGTGTTTCTCGTGCTGAAGGACGCTCGCAGCGCGCAGGCTTGCGGGGCGGGGTTGCTGGTCCTCGCGATCGTGGTGGAGGGCATTCGGCCGGCGGCCAGCGTCGCCATGGCCAGCGCTTGCCCGGGAGCGTTGCGTACGCGCGGGTTTGCTCTGCAGCGCCTGGCCATCAACGCCGGGATGGCGCTCGGTGCTTTGGCTGGCGGCTACCTCGCGGAATGGGATTACAACGCTTTGTTTCTCGTGGACGCGGCCACCTGCTTGGCCTCTGCTGCGTTCCTGGTTTGGGCCGTGCCCAGCCTAGGCGTGGTGGCTCCAAGCGCCACGCAGGAAGGGGCGCAGACGGACAGCACTCCCCGAATCGAGGGCAATCTCTCGCCTTGGCGGGACGCGCAATTCCTGCTCGTGATGGGATTGATGGGTGTCTCTTCGTTCCTGTTCTTCAATCTGTTCACGGTGCTCCCGCTCTACTTGCACGACGTGTACGACCTGAGCGAGAGTCGCATCGGCCTGGTGTTCGCCTGCAACACCGCCATCATCCTGCTCTTCGAAATGGTGTTGACCCATCGCACAAGCGCCCATTCGCCCTTGCGCGTGATCGGGGTCGGCGTTCTGTTCTTAGGTGTTGGCGTGGCCTTCCTGCCCTGGGGACATGGCCTCGGCTTCGCCCTGTTTTGCGTCGCGCTCTACACCATCGGCGAGATGCTAATGGCTCCGGCGGGGACGGCCTACACGGCCCAGCGCGCCGCACCAAAAAGCATCGGCAAGTACATGGGCATGATGTCGATGGTCTTCTCCCTGGGGCACGTGATTGGGCCCGCCGGCAGCCTGTTCATCTACCACAACCTGGGCCGCGACATCGTGTGGCACGCATCCGGAGCCTTGGGCCTCGTGCTGTGCGCAGGGTACTTCTTGGTTGCGGCTAGGAGCCTGCGCCACAGATAGCGATCCGCGAGACACCGATCCTCGAACCCATCTCTGCGTCCTGCCAAGGTCCCCGATGGCATCCAGCCATTGGGAACTTGTCACTCCTTGACCTGGGCCCGATGCTCGGTATCTCGCGGACCGCTATCTGTGGCGCAGACTCCTAGAGGCCCGGCCGACAAGGGGTGTTTTCAGCGGCGAGAACGAAGCCTCCAGCGAGCTCTCCATTTTTCGGGGTTATGGGGTTCTGGGCCTCAATTTCCGCTAGAACTTCTCGCCACAGATTTTGGAGAGCGTGCATCGCATCTGCCAGACTTCGACAGCCACTTTTGGCACCCATAGCGGCTGCAGAACAGGCCAGAATCATGTTTGCGACAGCGGCGGCCATGCAAACCTGGAATCGGACCTTGGCACGACCAAAGTACTTGGCTTGCCGAACACCGAGTTGCACAAGTCGAGCAAGCCGATGTTCAACCTTGACCCGCCTTCGGTAGGCCTTCTTGAAGGACTTGGTACGTTGACGAAGACGGAGGCGTCGAAGATCATCGTACCCCTCGCAAATGGTGATCTTCCGTGCGCCGACCTTTGAGGTTGTGCACTTGGAACGCAGCGGGCAAGCCGTGCAGTCCTCCCGCGAGAAGGTGAACCGATGGTCACTCGTTCCCTTGGGGCGGCCGTAGAACCTCGAGTACTTACCTGCGGGACACTTTGCTTTGCCGCCGACGATGTCGATCTTGAAGTCCTCTACTGTGAACTCCGCTCCCTTGCGACTCGTCGCGGGGGGGACCTTGGCCACGACATCTGCACCATCCGTCGCCTCGGCAATATCTTTGCGGGCTCTGCTTGTTCCATAGGCTGTATCTCCAAGCACCCTCTCCACTTTCTGGTTCACGGCCTCTCCAGCTCGTTTGGCCAGGTCGCCAGCCTTCTCTGAGTCGTGGGCATTGGCTGCAATCACGTCTGTTGAGAGCACGACTCCGGCATCCGTATCCACCGCGATCGAAGCTTTGTAGCCATCGAATCGCTTGGAGCTGCTCTTTCTGCCATGTCGCATCTCCGTATCGGTGGTCGAGACTACCCGGTCTTTGGAGGTGCCTTTGCGAATCATCGGCCCGCCGCCATCCTCAGGCTTCTCGTCGATGTCCTGCAGGAGCAGATCGGCCAGGAGGGCACGGGCATCTCTCACGCCTTGCGTTTTCTCGGCATCGGCTTTGTAGCCGCGCAGCGCGTCTTTGGCGAGCTGTAATACGACTCGTGCATCCGCGACAAGTTGCTCTACAGCGGCTCTCTTTTGCCCCGCGTCGCTCCAGTCAATGTCGAGCTGGCTCTTGAAACTGCTGGCGAAGTGTCGCCCAAGGCCGTTGCTGGCGACGAAGCCCTCGAGGTCCAGCTCCTTCAATGCCACGACTTCTTTGACCAGCCCACGGATCTGGTCAGAGACCAGGTTGAATGTATCCTTGACGGCACCCCGTCCCAGAATGGGGGTCGTGTCGATAGCGACCTCCAGTTTCTTGCGCTTCAACAATCCTTGCTTGCGGCACTGGTCCACGCTTGCCTGGAAGATCTGCTGGTAGCTCTCGTGCAGGATCAGTTTTGCGCGGAACAGCTGCAGTGTGCTCTTAGCGCAGAGCTTCTCGTCCAGCTCCAAGCCCAGGGCAACCTTCCAGCGCAGGTCGTAGGCACTGCGCTGGATCGCCTCGTCATCAGAAACTCCGTCGCGGGCCTGGAGCAGCAACGCTACACACAGCTGCGATGGCGGCACGCTTGGCCGGCCGCGCTTGCCGTACAACCCCGCGAAGTCTTCATCCTTGAAGCATACGCCTCGCGCCTGAGACAACGCGTTGTAGAACGAGTCGCGTCCGACATGGTCTTGAAAGAAATGGTCGGGGCGAAAAAGTTCCCCTTGAGGTGATTGGTGCCCGAGCATGGATCTCCTTGGTGCTGGATCCACCTATACCCACCAAGGGCGCCGGGGTTTGGCTTTTTCGGCCGGGTTTCTAGCGTCCCTCGAGACGCCGCAGTCGAACGAAGTTCGTGACCAATCGGAAGACCGAGTCATCAAAGATCTCCTTGGCAGCCTTACCGTTGGAGGCCCAGAATTTTTCCTTGGCTGTTTCGCGGATCTGCGCGTAGCTCGTGCCCATGTGATTGATGGCGTAGGCCATGCGTTGCTCCGGCTTCTTCAAGCCCTGAGCGTGCTGGAACACCGGGGAGTCAAAGTGGTTGGCCGAGTCCAGCAAGGTCCCGTGTCCGGAGCGGAACCAGCAGGCCAGGTTTCCGCCGCCCCAGCGCTCGGCGCAGTCGACGCTGTCCACCAACATTTCGACGCGCTCCGGCTCGAGGATGTCAATCAAGTGGGCGCCCTCTAGCCGGTAGACGGGGAAGACGTACTTGCCGAAAACCCCTTCGGTGTACTGGCTTTCGATATCGCAAGGGGTTGCGATGACGTTGTCCATCACTTCATCCTTGGTGTGCAGCTTGGCGACGACACCGGGCTCCAGATGATTGATCGTCATGCTGAGTGCCCAACAGGATCCAGTGACGTAGCCGCCGACCTTGACGAACCAAGACAAGCGCTCGAGGTCGGCCTTCTCCATCTCACCCGTGCAGTTGGAAACGAACACGCCACCGGCATCGAGCCCGTCTTGCACGACCTTGCTGGCCTGGGTCATGCGGTGTTGGATGTCCAGGCGCGCGAGAATGTGTTGGATGTGATCTCCGCGGCTATCGAGGACCATGACGTCCAAGCCCCGGTAGATAATTTTTGGATCGGTGACGTAGCCGTACTTCTCATTGCGCTCTAGCTGCTCGCGCGGATCGTAGAGTCGCATCTTTTCTTGGATCTCCGCCCACCAGGGACCCCACTCGGTGCTGTTCGCGGTCAAGGGCTCGCCGCGCCGCAGGGTGTTGAGGTAGCTCAGGGCGGTTTGCTTCACGAGCGGTTCGGAGTCGCCGAGGGCCGCGATGATGGTGGTGATGCCCTCCTTGCGCAGGGCTTTGGTGAGTCCGACCACGGCGGCTCCGCGGCGACGCCAGTCTTTCTGATCCGTCGCCATCTTGATCAGAGCGGCGGTGCCCGCGCTGCTGCGCGTCAGTCCGAGGGAAACCGCTGCGCAGGCGGAAACGCCCCAGTCACTGTCGTCCAGGGCGGCAATCAGCGCTTCACCAACGGCGACGTTTTCCTCCAGGTCCTTGTTCCCGAGTTCGACGGCGATGGCTTGCCGCAGCTTGCGATCACTCACTAGAGAAAGTTGTTCCACGGCCCAATGGCTACCGGCCTCCTCGCTCACAGGTTGCAGTTTGAAGATCGCGTGGGCGGCCGCGAGTCGCACTCGATCGCTGCTCTCCCCATCGAACATGGCGAGGGCCGCTGCCAAGGCGTCGCCACCACTCATGGACCGCAAGGATCGGGCTGCGCCTGCCCGCACCCCGGCGTCCGCGTGCTTGCGTACAGCGCTGGTCGTTGCGATCAAGTCCAAGCCCGTGGCTGTTTCCGAGTTTGCCAAGGCTTCGGCCAGCAGAGCCGCTCGGCGCGCGACGGCCGGATCGTCGCTGGATCCTAGGGACTTCAGAGCTTCGCTCCAGGCTGCCTGGGAGCCCTCCGGCATGCTCGCGACGCTGGCCACGTAGGCACCGATGGCGCGCCGCAGGACCACATCGTTGAGTTGGGGGCGCTGGAGTAATTCGTAGATCGGGGTAGCAAGGTCCGCGTGGGGTTGTTCCTTCGCTACCTCCAGGGCGCGCGCTCGTACGGCGAGGAATTCCGAGGACAAGACCTTGCGCATCACGAGCCCGCGGTCACTGCGAGCAAGCGCAACCAAGGCTCCCGCGGCCGCAGATCGAACCTCGGAGGACTCGTGATCATCCAACCGCGTGAGGGCCTTCTGCTCTTCAAACTTGGGGACTTGCGGGGCGATCCGAATGAGCGCTTCGCAGGCGAAGAGGGTCGCGTCCTTGCGCAGTTTGCCGGAGAGCGAGTCTGCGGCCTTGGGAGCGTCGAGTTTGCCGAGGGAGAGTGCCGCTTCCGCACGCAGTTCGAGGATCGGCGAGGTGGTGGCGATTCGAATCAGCGACTCGACGTCTTTCTTGTCCCCGCAATCCCCCAAGGCGCGGATCGCGACGAGGCTCACTTCCCAGTCGTTGTCCTTGAGCAACTTGTGCATGACCTTCTGCAGGTTGTCGTCGCCCGTCTCAACCAGGGCCTTGGCCGCTGCCAAACGGTTGTTGGCGTCCTTGGAGTTCAGGCTCGGAGCCTTGTCTTGGGGGGTCCAAGCTCCAAAGGAAACAAGGCAAGCGAGCAGCACGAGCGCGACACCGAAGGTCGAGCGGGAGGGGATGGAAGACTGAAGCATGGGGATCTCTGAGCGCGGGATTCGTGGGTCCCCCCATTATTCCCCATGCCATCGGCCAAAGACAGCTACGGCGGGGGGGGAGTTGCCCAGAGCAGCGCAACTCCTCCCCGCGAGATCAACAGCCGCAGAGTCGATCCAATTCGCGCCGGAGCCGGTTGTAGGCCGGCAGGGCCCCCGGGGTCGCGAGCAGGTCCGATGGAAGACCGCTGGGCATCAGGTTCGATTCCTCGTGGAAGTCGATGGACACGTCGTAAAACTCTTGGGAACCGTTGGCATTGCGGATGAGTTTGAAGCGCGCCTCGCGAACCGTGACCGAGTGGTTTGCGGGAACGTTTGGAGGGAGGAAGTTCTCCGGGAACTTCTCCGCAAAGATGAATTCGCGAATCGAAGGCTGCGCCGGGTTGCTGAGGTAGGGGGCCATGCTCACCGAATCCAGCCCAGAGCTACCGTCGCCACCGGTCAACTCCGCGATCGTCGCAAACAGGTCCGAGGTGCTGACGAGCCCGTCGCATTCTGTTCCTCGCAGGCCAGGGTGGATCAGGGGGCTGACGATGATCATCGGGACGTTGACGCCGCTATTGTAGAGCGAGCCCTTGCCATCGGCTGGATCGAAGGGCGCCTCTTGAGCCACACCCTTCGTGCCGTTGTCGCCAAAGAAGATGATGGTGGTTTGCGCCAGCACCTCGGGATCGACGCTGGCCAGCAAACGCAGGAGCTCGCGATCCATGGCTTCTGTCATGGCCTTCACTGCGGAAACCGGATCCGCCGTAGGGTCCGGTCCGAGGGACGGGCCGCTGTACAGGTGGGCTGGCGGTTCATGCCATGGGGAGTGCGGAGCATTGAATGCCAACCACAGGAACCAAGGGTCCTGGCCAAAGTCTTCGATGGTGCGAATTGCGTCGTCCGCCGTCACGGTGGTTGCGTAGCGCGTCATCGGTGTGACTTGAACCCCGCTCGCATCGCTGCGCACCTTGATCCAGGAGTTGTATCCCGTGGAGTCCAAGTCGATCAGGTTGTAGAAGGAGCCCTCGTGGAACTCGAACCCGGTCAGGAAACCGTGCGCCAGGGTTCCGGTGCAAAGCCCGTGGGCCGGACATCCCCCGGCGCCGCCTAGGTGCCACTTGCCGACTGCCGCCGTTCGGTACTGTTCCGGCAGGATTTCAGGCAAGGCCTCGAAGCGTGTGGCGAGCCCATAATCCATTTGGGAAATCCAGCGACCGATCCCTGTTCGGAAGCTGTGCTGACCGGTCATCGACGTGGCGCGCGTGGGGGAGCAAGTCGGATTGGACCAGGCGTTGCGGAACAGGATCCCGTTCTCTGCCAAGTAGTCGATCATGCGAGTCTTGCCAGCCGTCGGCAAACCGCCGGGCGTTCGAAAACCATAGGCTCCGACCTTGTCGACGCCGAGATCATCCGCGATCACGACGAGAACATTGCGCGCCACCCCCGGGGGAGTGTTCGCGGGAACGGCAGCCAACGAAGTTCCAAGGGGTGCGAGCACCCCCAGCAAAAGCAGAAGTCGAATTGTCATGGAAGCCCCTTGAGAAACAATGCACTGCAAGGTGGCTGGCCCCGGGAAAGACCCTTGATGGCCAACCGCGACCGGCGAATCGCCGACACTCCACAAAACTCCCAAACCCCAGTTTTTACAATTGGCAATTTACGCCCACTTTGCAATTTTCTAACAAAGGTTCAGGGGAGTGCCATTCTAGGAGGCTAGAGGGTCGATTTGATTCGGGCTCGGGAGAGGCTTCGGGTTCCCGGTTCAAAGGCGTTTGGAAAGGCGCGAGGGCCCGGGGCGCCCAGCCCGCGTGCTACCGTCCGCCCATGCAACGGGTGCACCTCTTCCGACATGGCCAAACAGATTGGAATCAGCTGGGCCGTTTTCAGGGCCAAAGCGACATCGAGCTGAATGCAAAGGGGCGCGAGCAAGCGCGGGATCTGCTGCCCTACTTTCGCGGTCATCCGGTCCAGACGTTTCTGAGCAGCGATCTCAGCCGAGCCGAAGAGACCGCACGCATCCTGGCCGACGAACTTCAACTGGAGCTGCAAACGGAAGCGCGTCTGCGCGAGATTCACTTCGGGGAAGCGGAAGGCTTGACCAGCGCGGAGATCCAAGGGCGCTGGGGAACGCAGGCCATGCAGGCGTTCTATTCGGTGGAGCCCGAGGCCGACGACTTCCGCTTCCCCGGGGGCGAGTCAAAGCTGGAAGCCATGAACCGAGCGCTGCTCGGCATCGAAGAATTCTTGCAGCGCACGGGGCACGCGGCGATCGGCGTCGCATGCCACGGCGGGATCATCCGGCGCGTGCTCAAAGAACTCGCGCCGCGCGCTTCAAGGCCGGAGCGCATTCACAACGGAGACGTCTTCGAGCTCGTTCACAGCCCCAGCGGCTGGAGTTGGCAATTCGAGTAGGGACCGGCCTACTACTTCTCCCAACTCGCGTAGCCCTTGCTGAGGTGGTAGATCGTGCCGAAGGAGCGTTCCTCGAATTGCGGCAGGGAGCCCGTGCTACGTCCGCCGGAACGGCAATGCACGAGATAGACCCCCGACTTGTCGAGGCTGTCCAGCTTGGCCCCGAAGTCGGCTGCCTTGAAATCCACATTGACGGCGCCTTCGATGTGGCCCGCGGCAAACTCGCTCGGCGTGCGAATGTCGAGAACGACTAGACCCGGCGTGTTGGCGATCAATTCGACCGCCGTCTTCGCATCCACGTCGATGACAGAGTAGGGGCTGGCGGCGGAGAGGGGAGTGACCGGCGACTCGTTGGACGATGCGGAGTCAAGTTTCCCCTCGACCGCTTTTGTCGGGGCGGGTTGCGCTGGGGCACTTGATGCAGGCGTGCCCTCTCCCAACGCGGTTGCAGGCCCCACAGGATCGGGCCGGTCGCAGGCACAGACGGAAAGCAGTGCAAGAACGCTAACGAACAGGGATGTCTTCATGCCACGAGTCTAACCGGCAGCAGCCAAGGGCGTTCTCAGTCGCGGACGAGAATCGAAGGTCCCGCCCCCCGTCTGCCTACAGGGATCCGGGCGAGCATGGCGGAGACCCGCGAACTGCCCTATCCTGCGGGCGATGAAAGCCTTGCATTCTCCCCAGCCCGCGCACCTTTGCGTCTTCCTCGCCCTATTCCTGACGGCCTGTGATTCCGGGGCCGAGCCGGACTCGGGAGCCAGCTCCCCGGCCCAGTCCGAGTCCGCGAAGGGCGCCGCCCGCTCCGCACCGCTTGCGCGCAACCTGGTCCTGATCACCGCCGACACCCTGCGCGCTGACCACTTGCAGACCTACGGCTACCATCGGGAAACCGCCCCGCGCATCGACGCCTTGGCCAAGGAGTCCCTGGTCTTCGAGGCCTGCTATGCACCGATTGCGCGCACCACGCCCAGTCACCTCTCCTTGATGACGGGCATGTACCCCTTCGAACACGGTGTCTCGACGAACTTCGGTCACCTGGACGAGGAAGAGGTCGAAAGTGCCGCCTTTGTGGCTAGCGAGGGCCTGTCCACCTTCGCGCAATCGGTGGCCGGCGAAGTGCACACCGCGGGTTTCGTGAGCGCCGCTCCCGTCAAGCGCATCACCGGCCTGGCCAACGGGTTTGAGACTTGGAGTGAGCCCGATTCCGATCGACGCCCTGGGTCCGAAACCAATGCCCAGGTTCTTCCGTGGCTACGGGAACAGAAAGAGCCGTTCTTCCTGTGGGTGCACTACATGGACGCTCACGGCCCCCTCGGCGTGGGAGGCTACCCGCCGGAAGAATACGAGAAGATGTTCCAGACCGATGCCGGCCTACGGACCTTTATGGAAGAGCGCAAGTTCGTCAAGAAGGTCAAGGACAACTACATGCGGAACAAGAAGCCCGCCATGTTGATGAACTACTACGACGGCGCGATTCGAATCCTCGATGAAGCCGTGGGGGAGTTGCTCGACGAATTGAAAAACAGCGGGCATTGGGACAACTCCGTGATCGTCTTCCTCTCCGACCACGGGGAAGGCTTTGGACAACACGATTTCGGCGGACATGGGGACGTCTGGGAAGAACAGTTGCACGTGCCGCTCATCATTCGCGCGCCGGGTCTGCAGGCCGGTCGCGTGAGTCAGCGCATGTCCACCATCGATGTCTTGCCCCCGGCCCTCGGCATCGGCCGCATGTTCGTGGCGGAAGGATTCCACGGACAATCCAAGGGTTTGGATGCACTCGGTGAGAGCTTTGGCAACAACCTCATCTTCGGCATGGGCAGTCGCGTGATCGAGGCCTTCAGCTTGACCCAAGGGGATTGGAAATTCATCCAGCGCCCCGATGCAAGCACGGCACTATACGACCTCTCAAAGGACCCCTTTGAGTTGCAGAACGTGCAGTCCGCCCATGCTGAGAAAGCGGAGGAATTGAAGGCGCGCTTGCAGGACGCGATCAGCGATCAGAAAGCAGCCAACCAAAAGTACTCCTCGAAAGGTGGCCAGCGGGGAATGGATCCAAAGCACTTGGAAGAGCTGCGCAAGTTGGGCTACACCGGGGACGAGTGACCCTTGGGGCGGGGCTGCAGGGTCCTGTCCAATCAAAGCTACGTACGAGCCTCTCTCGCACGCTAGAATCCGACACGCCGCGGGAGCACACTCCGCTCTCCGTCCCGACGCTTGCACCGGAGCCGTTCTTGAACTTACTCGCGACCATCCGCGGAATCGGCTACCGATTCGACTCGCCAAAGGAAGTGCTGGCGAAGGCCAACCCCTTGAAGTCGGGGGATGTCTTGGCCGGGATCGCCGCTGGCAGTCCAGTCGAACGGGTCGCCGCACGCGCTGTGTTGGCCAACTTGACCTTGTGCGAGTTGCGCGAGGCCCCGGTGGTGCCCTACGACGAGGATGAACTCACACGCCTGGTGGAGGACTCCCTCGATCAAGCGGCCTTCCTGTGCGTGGGGCACCTGACGGTTGGCGAGTTTCGGGAGTGGTTGCTCGAGGACGCGACCACGGGGGACATGATTCGTTCGGTGTCTCCGGGGCTGACACCGGAGATGGTCGCCGCCGTGTGCAAGCTCATGTCAAACTTAGACCTAATGGTGGTGGGGGCCAAGTGCAAGGTCGTGGTGCGCGCGAACAACACCCTCGGACTTCCCGGGACCTTCTCCTCGCGCTTGCAGCCAAACCACCCCAAGGACGATCTCGAAGGAATCCTGCTCAGCACCCGGGAAGGCCTGGCCTATGGTTGCGGGGACGCGGTGATCGGCGTCAACCCGGCCACGGACTCCGCAGAGTCCACCGCGCACATTCTACGTGCACTCGATGGCTTGATGAAGCGCAACGGGATCCCGACGCAACACTGCGTGCTGTCCCACGTCACCGTGCAGATGCAGGCCTTGGAACTCGACTGCCCCATGGACCTCATGTTCCAAAGTCTGTCCGGGACCGAACAAGGCAACCAAGCGTTTGGCGTGTCCATTGGGCTGTTGGACGAAGCCCACGCGCTGATGGGGGAGCGGCGCAGTTCGCGCGGGCCGAACTACATGTACTTCGAAACAGGACAAGGTTCGGCCCTTTCGAGTGAGGCCCATCACGGGGCGGATCAAGTGACCCTCGAAGCGCGTTGCTATGGATTCGCCCGACGCTACTCGCCCTTCCTCGTGAACTCGGTGGTCGGCTTCATCGGTCCCGAATACCTGGCGGACGGTCGGCAGATCACCCGGGCCGGGTTGGAGGATCACTTCATGGGCAAATTGATGGGCTTGCCCATGGGCTGCGACGCTTGCTTCACGTACCACGCGGACATGGGCCAGGATGAATTGGAAAACCTGAAGGTGCTCCTGGGGGCCGCGGGCTGCACCTACCTCATGTCCATGCCGGTTGGGGATGACATCATGTTGAACTACCAATCGACCTCCTATCACGACATTCCCTCTGTTCGCAAGTTGCTGGGCAAACGGCCGACGCCGGAGTTCGACGCTTGGTTGAACAAGATGGGGATCATGCAGGGGGATGCCCCCGGCGAGAACTTTGGCAAGGCGGAGATGATTCGATGAGCGCCACTCGAGAACTGATCGCACGCCTGCGTGAACAGCTGGGGGAAAGCGCTCCGCTCTCGCCGGCGGGACCTGCCTTGCCCTTGACGCCGCCACCACGCCGTGTCTTTCCAAGTCCGCGCACCCGTTCCAGCCTGCAAGGGCAAGCAGCAGCTCACACCACCGCCCTGGTCGGAATCGGCAGGGTTGGAACTCGCTACGCCACAGACGTCGTCTTGCAATTCCAAGCGGAACTGGCCGTGGCCCATCACGCGGTGGCGTCCCTGCTTCCCGAAGAATGGATCGAGCAAAACGGATTGCTGAACTTGCAGACGCGAGTGAGCGATCATCAGGAGTTCTTGCTGCGTCCCGACCTCGGGCGTCGTCTGAGCGACGCGAGCCGCCAAGCCCTTCAAACCCGGGCGCGCAAGGACATCGACATTCAACCCATCTTGGCCGACGGGCTCTCCGCCGAGGCTTGCATCGGTTCGGGCATGGAGGTCTTGGGCGCCTTGATTGGGGAGTGCGAGTCCCGTGGCTGGACCGTTGGCACGCCCATGTGCGCGCGCTTCGGCCGCGTCTGGCTGCAAGACGAAATCGGCGAACTGTTGGGCGCCAAGGTCTGCATCATCATCCTCGGGGAACGTCCGGGGCTCGGCACAGGAGACGGGCTTTCCGCCTACGTGGTGCACAACCCGGCCATCGGCAAGACCGACAGCGACCGCAACATGATCTCGAACATTCACGCCCGGGGAACCTCGCCGAACTCCGCAGCGAGCCGTCTGGCGGACCTGGCGGGGGCCATGTTGGAACAAGGAACCTCGGGGGTCGGCTTGGACCTCTCGCGTGTGGCCCCAGGAAACACGGCGACTGAGTTGCGAGCACCCCAAGTGCGCGAATCCCTGGTGGAGGTCGGACGATGATCCTCGAACCCATTCGCCCGCGCATCCTTTCTGTGCAGCGCATTCCCGACGCCCACCCGGCGCTCTTGCGCAGCTACGGCGCGGACCCCGAACGGCACCAATCCTTGGGGCTCATCACTTGCGACCAAGACGACAGCACCTTCGTCGCGTTGGATGAAGCCACCAAGCACGCGCCGGTGGATGTGGTCTACGCGAGGTCGTTCTACGCCGGCGCCGCCCATGCCTCGGGTCCGCTCTCCGGCGAAGTCTTGGGAGTCCTCGCCGCTGCGGGGCCCGAGGAAATCGACGAGGGCTTGCGCGCGGCAGTCGCTTGCTTGGAACACGATGCGTGCTTCTACACGGCCGACGCCCAGGGAGAGACCGCCGTCTTTCCCCATGTGGTGACTTCCCTCGGGCATTACCTCTCCAAAGAAGCGGGCCTCGAAGTCGGGGACGCCATGGCCTACTTGGTGGCGCCGCCCATGGAAGCCACCATCGCCTTCGACCGCGCGCTCAAGGAAGCGAACGTGCGGGCCGTGAAGATCTTCGGCCCACCGACCGAAACCAACTTCGCCGCCGCGTGGTTGACGGGAGAGTTGGCGGAGTGCGAGGCGGCGGCGGCGGCCTTTGCTCGGGCTGTGGTGGAAGTCGCGCGCTCCCCGCTCTATCGCTAGAGCGTAGAAGGGCCTGGCCGGCGCGTTCGCGCCTGAGCTATTGCTTCTTCGTCAAGCGCGCCGCGATGAGCTTTGCGATCAACGCGTTGCCGCGCGGCGTGTGATGCAAGGAGTCGTAGTAGTGATCCCAATCGCAAGGGATGTCGTGGACCATGTCGTAGACTTCGACGCCTTCTTCGAGAGCAACCGCCAAGCCCTTCTCGCGAATTGCGTGGATCATCTCGCAAACCACCGGGAAGCGGTAGTAGGTGTCGAGCTCTTCCTTGTAGGGTTGCCCGAAACCGAAGTTCCAAGTGCGTTCGTGGTCCTCGCCTTGGAGATCCCGATCCATCCATGGTTGCGCGATGAACAGCACGCGCCCGGCCTTGGCTTTCATGCTGCGCAGAAGCTTGCGTAGGGCCCCGTCGTATTGGTTGAGCATGGGCGTGAGGTCGGAGGCCTTCTCGATCCAGTGCGCTGCGCCAGTGCGCCGCGCTCGTAGCTCCGCCAAGCGCTTGCCGGCCCTTTCGAGCACGTCCGGTTTGCTGCTGAAGCGCGCCTTCATAGCGGACGCCACCCGGCGGATCGCCAAACTGCCCGGTGACCAACCGAAGGGACCCTCCGGGTGCGAGCCAAACAGACGTTGAATGGGCGGATCCGCCTGGGGGTACTCGGCCGGTTCTCGCAATCCCATCCACTGCACCACGTCGGAACATCCGGTGAAGAGCATGGCCACGTCGAGCCGCTCGTAGTTCGGCAGGATCTTGTCGAACATCGTGGCGAGGTCTTCGGATGGCGTCAACGAACGGGAGACGTTGCCCACGTGAACCTTGGACGCGCCGAAAGCTTGGGCGACACCAGGCTTGTTCAACTCAGCGCTCAGCACTTCGCTCCAAATCGACGGTTGATCGATGAAGTAACACTCCGAACTGCTGCCGCCGCCCACCAGGATGCGCGCGGTGTCGCTCCAGTCCTTGGGAGGTTCTTGGCCCCGTTCCCCTGCGGAGTTGATGCGCCAGCGCGCCACCGAAGGCAGCCAGGGCAAGCCCTCGGGATCCAGGTGCACGTCGAACTTGTGATGGGGGTGCCAGGTGTAGTACTTGCCGCGCTTGGTGATCCAGGCGCGCGCCGCGAGTTCCGTGGCGACTGCACCAAGGGCTGCGGCTGCCGCTGCGCCGCCTGCGATTGGAATCCAGGACTTCACGAGCTTCGGTCTCCCGACCAATTCGAGTCACTCAACCCACGCAGGTCTTCCGCAGGACGCAGGCAAGGGCTTCGGACTGGGGAGTGCTGCAGCATGTTCGGGGTGGTTCGGCGCCGGAAGCTCAAGGTTGCAAAAGGGCCCCGACGCTCCCGCCACTATCGGCGATCCACTGGCCGAGCAAGAGGTAGCCTGGGAGATTCAGGTGATAGCGGTCCGCAGCGTGGGAAAGCCGCAGCCGTCCCTCGGAATCGACCAGCTGCGCCCGTTGCGTAGGAACAAAAACGATGTTGCGCGTGGCGGCGGCAGCCCGAGCCATGTCGTTGTAGCGCTGCGCCTGGGCGAGCTCCTGCGGGGCAGCCTGGGACTCCCCGAAAAGGCCCAGCCAAGCGATCGGGGTCTGCGGGTAGCGCTTGCGAAGCTCGTCCATGAGTTCAACCGCCGACTCCGCCGCCGCTTCCGCAGACAGGTGCAGGCGGCGCAAATCGTTCCCACCGATCGCCACAACCAAAGCAGCCGGCTCGGCCAGGGGCAAGCTATCCGGCAAACGCTTGATCAAATCGCCCAGGGTGTCCCCGTTGATGCCGCGGTTGAGGCAGGGCTTGCCCGGGAAGACTTGCTCCAAGGGGAATTGTTCGACCGTCGACGAACCCAAGAACACGATGGCGCCCGGCTGCACGCGGCCCTGTTGCGCTCGAAACAGCTCGCGCCGTTCGGAGGCGTGTTGCAAACGCTCCCGATTGTCGCGCCCTTCGATGCCGAGCACCCAGCCCTGCAAGCGCCAGGATCCGGGAATGACATCGTTCCAAGAGAGCGCGAACAAGAGGACGAGGGCGGCGAGGAGCAGAGGGACGAGGAGCTTCAAACTTGTGTTGGGTGTGTTGGGGCCCGTGAGCCTAACCTCTGTCGGGCCCCAGGGAAGCACTCCGCCCGCGGTCTGCATGTTGCCGGGCCTCGCCGGAGCGTTTCTTCGGGAATCCCAAGATTCTCTGAGGCTCTCCCGGTGCGCTCGTCGCATGGAACTCTGGACGGGCGCCAGCGGGAACCACGCGCTGCACACCCGGGCCTCTTGAAACACCCTTTCCGCCCGACTTCCCTGGAAAGGCATCCGCACCCAAACTCCATTCACATGCATTCTCTCGTCCTATCTCTCTGTTTCGCCGCGCCCCTGGCCTTTGGTCCAGCTGCCCAGGAAGCAAGCCCCGCGGCCATTGCCTTCCCTGCCTCGACCGCCCTGGCCGAAGGCGTTTCGCCCGCCGCCTTGGACAACCTCGACGAACTCGTGCGCTCCTTTGTAGAGGACGGAGAAGTCGTGGGGGCTGAACTGCTCGTGATCAAGAACGGCAAGTCGATCCTGCACGAGGCCTATGGTTGGCGCAATCGGGAAACAGAGACGGCCATGGAACCGGGCAGCGTCTTCTGCGTGCGCTCCATGACCAAACCCTTCATCGGCGCCTCGGTGATGATGTTGGTGGAGCAGAAGAAGCTCAAGCTCAGCGACTCGATTGCACAATACCTGCCGTCCTTTGACGTGGATGGCAAGCGTGAGATCACGATCGAGCAGTTGATCACTCACACAAGCGGGCTGAGCATGTCGATGATTGCGAGCGCGATCCTAAGCGAGCTGCGAGACATCCAGTATGTTTCGGATCTCGGCGCCGGCTCAACCTTGGAGTTCGAGCCTGGCACGGACTTCAACTACAGCGACCAGGGAACGGACACCCTGACCGCGCTGGTGGAGGTTGTCAGCGGGATGAGCGCGCAGGAGTTTGTGACGAGCCAGCTGCTGGAACCCCTCGGCATGACGGACAGCGCATGCGTCATGAGCGAGGGCCTTCCCTTGCGCGAACGGGGCTGCGCGAAGTACGGCGGTTCGACGGGCCAATGGACGCAGTTCTGGAACCCGCAAAAGCCGCCGCTCTTCCCGTTCTTCCTGGGCTCCCAAGGGCTCTACTCCACGACGCTTGACTACGCCCGCTTCCTGGAATTCTGGATGCGCAACGGCCGCGTCGGGAAGCAGCGCCTGCTCAAGTCTGGATCCGTGCGCAAGGTGCTCAAGGAAGGTGCCCACCCGATGAGAGGGCCCACTGGCTTTCCAGGACTTGAGACGGGCTACGGCAGCTTGATGCAACTGTGGACCGCCGCGAACGCCGAGGAGCCGGAAGGGGAGCGCGACCTGGTGGTCTTCGGGCACACGGGCTCCGACGGAACTCACGCTTGGGCCTTTCCGGAACAGAAGGCCATGGTGCTGTACTTCACCCAGTCGCGGGGAACGATCACCGGATTGCGCGTGGAGGAGGTGCTCGGCGACCTGTTGCTCGGGGTTCCCTTCGATGCGAACCAAGCGGCCCCGCCCTTGGAGCAGTACCTCGGCTACTACTGGGAGGGCGAGAACGACAAGTACCGCAGCATCATTCGTGACGGGGAGGACCTGGCCCTCGAGATCGGCGGCACTGCAGTTGTTGCGCTTAGCTACATCGGCGAGGACCGTTGGAAGTTCCGGCAGAACCCCAGCATGGTGGTGGCCTTTGATCGGGATGAAGCAGGCCAGGTGACGGGCTATCACATTGGGGATCATCAGGAGTTTCGTTTCGAGCCCTCCACAGACCTGCCGGCCATCGAAGACTTGGCCGCGCAAGTCGAAGCGGCCCATCGCATTGACTTGCTCGAGTCCCACGGGGCTGTTCGCATGCAGGGCACGATTCAAATTGAGAAGCAGGGCATCGAAGGGACCGTGACCAGCCTCATGGCCTGGCCCGATCGCATCCGCATGGAAAGCGAAGCCTCCGGGCAAAAGGAACGGGTCAGCTTTGATGGAGAGCTCGTGCGCTATGACTCCACGGCGAGCCCCCTGGCCATTTTGGAGGGCGAGCGTGCCGACCAAGTGCGCTACGGCAGCCCCTACTATCACTACAGCCACTGGATGACGCGCACACCCAAGCCTCGGGTGATTCAGCGCGTGGTGCGGGAAGGTCGTGCGGCCTTGCTGGTGCGCATGGGGGATACCCAGGCTGCAGCAGAGACCCTGATCGTGGATCCAGAGACGGGTCGCGTGATGGGCTCGGACGTCGTGGTGTACATGCCGATGCTGGGGCGCATCGGTCAGAAGTCACGGCACGGGGACTTTCGCGAGGTCGAAGGGATGACCTTCCCCTTCCGCACGGAGGTCGAGTACCCGAATCCGATGATCGGCACCATCGTTCTCACAATCAGCGAGTGCACCATCGAGAGCAGCGTGGAGGAAGGCGCCTTCAACTTGGAGTAGGCCACTTTCCAAACCGACGCGGCCGACAAAGGGCGATCCCTGGCGAGATGCCCTCGGAACCAAGTTTCAGGCTTGTGGGCGCGTTAGCGCTTGGGCAGGGTACTTCCATGAATCGGATCATGGAGCCAGCGGCTGGGCGAGAGGAGGCCGCGCCTGGTCCGCTCGAAGATGGACAGCAAGCGCAAGCCTGGACTTGGCCTTGGTGGAAGGCAGCACTCGCCATCCGTGTTCGATTCCTGTTGGGTAGCCTCTGCCTGTTGACCGTTTGGAGCTTTGTGGGAACCGACTGGCTGCTCGGGGAGCTCACGACTCACTTCCGTCCGCATGCCACCCTTGCTCTGCTCTGCGGCGCCTTGCTTTTGGTCTGGTTGCGCAATTGGCGCGCGCTGGTTCCGGTCACTCTGTGCTGCGCCGCCAACGGCATGTGGGTTGTGCCTTACTACGTCGCCCCCCGGAACTTCCCGAGTACCCCGCAGTCCGAGTCCGTTCGAATCCTGCTGGCCAACGTGCTCACCTCGAACACCGCTTACGGGCGAGTGCTCGCGTTGATCGAAGCAGAGAACCCTGACATCCTTGTGTTGCAGGAGACGAGCCGGCCTTGGCTCAATGGCATCGCTTCGCTCAAGGGGGCCTACCCGTACTTTGTCGAGGAGCCCCGTGCGGACAACTTTGGCATCGCGGTGTACAGTCGCCTTCCGATCGAAGACCTGCGCATCGAGTTCTTCGGAAGCGCGGACGTCCCTTCGGTGCAGGGCACGTTCCTGCTGGGAGAGGAGCGCGTGACCCTGATCGCGACCCATCCGGTCCCGCCCACCGGCGGACAGATGTTTCACTGGCGCAATGAACAATTGCGCAGCCTGGCCGCAGTCGCTGCGAAGCAAGAACTATGCGTTCTCATCGGAGACCTGAACAGCACACCCTGGTCCCCATACTATCGGGAGTTCGAACGTGAGTCGGGACTGCGCAACGCGCGCCTCGGGTTTGGCATCCTGCCCACTTGGCCCGTGGGGTTGGGGCCCCTGGGGATTCCCCTCGATCACTGTTTGGTGAGCGAGCGCGTGGCCGTGGTGGACTTGCGAAGGGGCACCGATACCGGTGGGGACCACCTTCCACTGGTGGTCGACCTGCGCTTGCCAAGCGTGCCAGGCTCCTAACCCCGGGGGGGGTCGGTCCAGACCCATCCTTCGCAGCTCCGCCAGATTCGGAGGCCCTGCGAACGCGCGCCTTCCCCTGGGATCACCCCGTGCCAGTGTCCCACCCTCGGTCCGGGGGCAGACCGGCGTCCCCAGCCCACACTCATGCCAGTTAGCTTCGTCGGCTCCGAGGCAGCAGCTCGCGCGGCCACTTCACGGGATAAAACTGCTATAAATTACACATAGTTGGGGCTGGCGGGGGTATACATGGGAACAAGATAGGTACCTTCCCCCTCTCCAAGAACTCCAACCAAGCACATGAGAATCAAGACCCTTCTCGCGGTCCTTGCCGCCGGAACCACCCTTACCAGTTCCCTCCTCGCGAGCGCTGACACCTACACCTACGTGGACCTCGGAACCCTGAGCGGCGCGGATTCCGGCGCCCTGGGTGTCAACGATCTCGGCCAAGTGGTGGGCTGGGCCACCGTTTCCGGTTGCACCACAGGCACCGGCGCCGCGTGCCGGCATGCCTTCCTTTGGGACGCCGGCAGCATGACGGACCTGGGCCACCTGGCGGGGGACGAAGGCTCCGTCGCCAACTCGATCAACAACGCCGGCACGATCGTCGGCAACTCCGAGCGGGATGTGCTCGCAGGGACCGGCACCTACCACGCGGTGATCTGGAACGCAGTGGGGCCCCCGACCGCCCTGCCCGACCTGGGTATGGGCACAAGCTGGGCCAGCGACATCAACGAAGCTGGCGTGGTCGTCGGCTACGCAACCGATGCGGGCAGCTTGCGCGACCGAGTCGTGACTTGGAGCGGCGGTGCGATCACCAACATGGGCTCCAGCGAGCCCCACGAATACAACCGCGGACTCGGCCTGAACGACAGCGGCCAACTGATCGGCATGGCTTGGGACCTGTTCTCGCCTGCGGACTCGGTCCTCTTCGACGGCACCAACTGGAACCAGATCGGCGGCTTCGGTCAGTTCGAAAACTCGGAAGGCTACGACCTGAACAACTCCGGTCGCTCGGTCGGCACTCAAGCGTTCCCCAGCGGAAACTGGAGCGCTTGCATCTGGGACTTTGGGGCTCCTTCGGCGACCAACCTTGGAGTGCTTCCCGGGCATTCACTCGGCTACCTGCTCGACGTCAACGAAGCGGGCAACGCCGTGGGCTATTCCTTGAGCGACGCCGGCGCGATCTTCACCCGTGGCATCTACACGGACGGGACGACCTTGACCGACGTCAATGACCTCTTGCCCGCCGGGACCAACGCCATCGTTTGGGACGCGATGGAGATCAATGAAAACGGAGACATCGTCGGCGCAGCGGAAGTCAACGGTCACTTCCGGGCCTACATGCTCAAGAAGAACCCCGCGGACGGCAACTACTGCAGCAGCTTGCCCAACTCCACAGGACAAGCGGCTGTCATGTCACAAAACGGCTCCACTAGCATCGCCGTCAACAACTTCGAGTTGGTGGCCCAGCCGGTTCCCGACACGCCGTTCCTGTTCTTCTACGGTCCCTTGCAAATCAGCTTGCCCTTCGGTGACGGCATCCGTTGCGTGGGCGGGCCATTGACTCGCATCACACCGGCGACCAATGCGAGCGGCAACCGAGCGACTCGCATCGTCGACCTAGCGGCCCAGGGCTTTGCGCCAGGTGAGGTCAACTTCCAGTGCTGGTTCCGCGACGTCGCCGCCGGCGGAGCAGGATTCAACACGTCGGACGGCTACCACGTGACTTTCGTGCCTTAGCCACCAGAAAGGGAATTCCCTTCGCAGCAGGGAGGCCCTTCAAGGGGGTGGGTGCCCGCAAACGCTGGAAAGCGTGAGCGGGCACCCCAATTCATTCTGGGCCATTCATGCACTTGGACAGTCCAGTGCGTTTGATCCGTACAATGGCCCGGTCATGACAAAAAGAAACGCACTCTGCAACATCTCCCTGATCGTGCCCCTTGGGCTGTTTTGGCTGCAATCCGGCCAAGAAGAAGCTACCCCCGCGCAGCAGCCCGTGCTCACTGAGGAAAACCCGATCGAGCAAATGGATTGGATGGCTGGGACTTGGAAAGGTCCCATGTGGGGCGGCGTTTTCGAGGCGCATTACGGGACGCCGACCGACGGCCGGGTGCTGGGCCACAGTCGACTTTGGCGCGACGAAAAGGAGAGCTACTTCGAGTTTGAGGTCTTCGAAGTGCGAGATGGTGTGGCCCATGTTCAACCCTACCCGGGGGGCAAGCGCGCGACGGGTCTGCGTCTTACGGAACACACCGAGACCAAGGCCGTGTTCGAGAATCCCGACAAGGACTACCCGACACGCATGGTCTACGAGCGAGTGGGCGCGGACCGCTTGACGATCACCTTGACGGATCCGCACGGTGGGACCCCCAAACGTGAAAGCTTCGAGTTGACTTTGGAGTAGGGAGTCGGCGCCGAGCGATTGAGTGGGCGCTTCGCAGCAGGCAGTTCCAGCGGGGAGTCAGATCGAGGGGACCTGGGGCTCCCGAGCTTTCCCCGCGTGCACGAGACTTTTTCGCTGACGCGCATCCAACGCTGCCCTATCGTGACAGCATGTGGATCTACACGGACGAATTCATGCTGCGCCACGACACGGGCACGGCTCACCCGGAACGGCCCGCGCGCTTGGCCAGAATTCTTTCCAGTTTGAAAGCGGATCCGCCCGCCGATCTGGTGTGGAACTCTCCCAGGCTCGCGGACTGGAAAGAGCTCGAGAGCGTTCACGATCCGGAATACGTGCAGTCCATTCGTGAAGTCGAAGGCCAGTGCATCGTCATCGACCAGGACACGGTGCTCAGCAAGGACTCCGTGCACGCGGCGCGACTCGCAGCGGGGGCCAGCCTGCAGGCCGTGGACGCCGTGCTGCAAGGGAAGTGCAAGAGTGCCTTTGCCCTCGTGCGTCCCCCGGGCCACCACGCGGAGCGCGCCAAAGCCATGGGCTACTGCGTCTTCAACAACGTTGCGCTGGCCGCCGAGCACGCCCTGCGCCATCACGGCTTGCAGCGGGTGCTCATCATCGATTGGGATGTTCATCACGGCAACGGCACTCAGGACATCTTTGAAGCGCGCGCCGACGTGCTGGTCTTCAACATTCACCAATGGCCCCTCTACCCGGGGAGCGGTGCGCAAGCGGAACGCGGAGTTGGCCCGGGGGTTGGCTTCACCATCAACGTGCCGATGCCCGCGGCCAGCGGAGACGACCAGTACGAAGAGGCCTTTCGGAAAGAGTTGCTGCCAGCCGCCCAGCGTTTCAAGCCCGAGCTGGTGCTGCTCTCCGCGGGCTTCGATGCCCATGAGTTGGATCCCCTGGGCGGCATGCAGCTGACGGACAAGGGCTACGGACGCTTGGCGAGCCTGGTGCGAGGGATCGCCGAAGAGCACACCCAAGGCAAGGTCATCGCGCTGCTGGAAGGCGGCTACGACCTCACCGGTCTGGTGGGCGGCGTGCGGGCCACGATTGAAGCCCTCGCCGGCCCTAAGGCGCCCTGAGTACGGGGGTTGAGCCACCGCTGAAGTTGATCAGGGCGAGAATCTTGAGTCGCTTCAGGGGCCCAGAATGGGTCCTCTCGGGGGCCTGAGGGGTTCATTAGGAGGGGCGGGGAGCGCTGATTCCAACCCCGATTTCAAGGGATTGAGGGGGGGCGGCACGGCGCAGCGCCCGAAAACGGGAATTCGGCGGGGAGCCCCGGGGGCAGGAGTCCAGGAACCATTCGGATCGCCCGATCCACGAGTGTGCACTCCTCCGACCACCCCTCTCCGAACGAAAAAGAGATGCTTGAAGCCGCTATTCCTGGGCCCCTGCCCTGCGTGAGTACCGGGAGCTATCCAGAGAATTGTCAGCCCGCACTTCGAGGGTCGCATGTGGGCACGTTGACTCTGATTTCGTTCGGGTTCAAGTACGGCCAGCCCCCGGCCAACAACTACTTCGATGTGAGCTTTCTGAAGAACCCAGCGCGGGAAGCCCGTTGGGATCTTTGGTCTCTACCAGGCGACGAGATGCGCGAGTGGGTTTTGGGTCAAGCAGCCGCGATCGAATTCCTCGACGCGGTCGTTCCGCTCGCCAAGTTGCTCACCCAAGTCGATGACGGCGCGCGGCTCGCGCTTGGCTGCTCGGCAGGCAGGCACCGATCCACCATCCTCACCGAGGAACTCGCACGGCGCCTGCGTGTGGAAGGCCTCGAGATCACGATCTTCCATCGCGAGAGGGAATTAGGATGAGAATCGCAGTGCTCGTGGTTTCCAGAAACCGACCCGATTTGGTCCGCAACTTGGCTGGCTACCTCGAGCGGAACATGACCTACGACCACGACTTGATCGTGGTAGAGGCCGGCACTGATCAAGAGCAGCTGTCCGAGTACTCAACCTTGCACTTCGAGGATGAGGACTTTCGTGGCAAGTGCTTTGCTCACAACGTGGCCTTGAATCACGCACAGCAACAAGCCGAACAGGGAACGCCCTACGACTACTACTGGGTGTTGATGAACGACCTGGTCTTTGAGGAAGGTCAGGACGCGGCGCGGTTGTTGGTGGACACCATGGAGCGCGAGCCACGGCTCGGGATCCTTTCCCCTACGTGCAAGGACGGCAAGTACCCGTCCTCGGGACGCAGAGGGCACTCCGGTTGGCGGGCCGTCACGACCTGCGATTACTTGGGCTTCATGATTCGCGCAGCGGCGGTTGAACGCGTCGGATTCTTGAATCCCGAGTTCAAGTACTGCTGGGGAGCTATCCACGAACTGGCCTACAAGCTCTACAGCAACGGGTGGGTTGTGGCGTACTCCGATGAGGTCGAATACGAGCACCTCGGCGGGACGACCTACGGCGCGAAAGGGACGAAAACGATCAGCCGCGAGGAGTACCAAGTGCGAGCCAAGCGCTTCGCCTTCGAGTACTTCCTGAAGACCTACGGCGCAGAGTGGCCAAACCAGTTTTGGAGTGCGGCCCAGGGAAACGGCATCGAGATCAACACATTCAAAGACCACTATCTGTTGTGGGCCACGGCCTACCAGCGAGAAGAGCTTGAGTCGCTCTTCGACAACACACAAGAGACCATGAACCAAGCCCACAACCCCAGCGCGCAAGCCAAGCAACAGCCTAGTCCAGCACCCTATCAACTGCACCTCGGGTGTGGTCCCGATCGCCGGGCAGGGTGGGTGAATGTGGATGTGAATCCGAAGTTTCAACCGGACATTCTCTCGGCGGCGGACCGACTACCGATGCTGCAGGATGACTGCTGCTCAATCATCGAGTCCTGCCACTTGTTCGAACATCTAACGCTGAGCCAAGCCCGAGCGGCCTTGCAAGAGTGGCGCCGACTGCTCGTGCCCGGCGGAGAATTGCGCCTCGAGCTGCCAAACCTCGCGCGCTGCATCGACCTGGTCGGCACAGACATGAACGGCTATGACCTGGGCATGATTTCGCTCTTCGGCTACCCCCCCGAAGTGGATGAGCAAGGCGAGCCTCAATTGCACAAGTGGGGCTGGACGCCCGAGTCCTTGGCTGCGGAACTGAACGCGGCGGGCTTCACGAATGTTCAGCAGGTTCCGATCACTCAGACTGAGCGGGCTGCTGCGAAGTACGACCGCGACATGCGTTTGGTGGCCAAGACCCCGGCGAGCGCTGCGACGGTTGGCCAGGTGGCGAGCCAGCCAGCCGCTTCGGTAGCGCAACCGGCAGCCGTTCAGCAGCAGCAGGACGCGCCGGAGATCGCGATCACGAGCGTCATCGCTTGGCCTGACTACCGGAACCAGGCGGAACTCACACACTTCTTCGACGTCTTTGCACGGGTCCTTTCAGGGCGCAATGACATGTGCCTGCACATGCGTATTGATCCCGAGTTGGACCCCGCGCGGGACGAGGTCATCCAAGCCTTGGAGGCGGCTCACGCTAGCACCCTGGGCGCGACTACACAGCTCAACATTGCCTTGCTCGAAGGACCTCTCTCGCCCCGCGAGTGGCGAGAAGTGGGGGAGAACATGGTCTGTCGCGTCCGCACAAACAGCGACGCGGCGCCCCGGGACGCCGCTCGACAAATGGCAACGCCCGTGGTGGCTGATGCCGTCGGACTGTTCAAGATGATCAGTGGTGGCAGCGCCTGCGCATCCACGGACGCACTCTCGAATTCAGAGTCCTCAGCTCTCTCACCGACGCAAAACGGCGTGATCATTCCTGCGGGCGTGACTCCGGACCCCGCTGTCGTCGCACGCATCAATGAGCTGCACCCGTGGTTTTACCCGGTCAACATTGATGGCATGACGGTGAACCCTGGGATTGGCAGTGTTTGCGAGAACGATTGGCTGTCCAACCGAGCGATGTGTCGCGCCACCCTCTTGGTTGAGGAAGTCCTGGCGCGCGTCGACTTTCGCGGCAAGTCGGTTTTGGATCTGGCTTGCAACTGCGGTTTCTGGTCCTCGCACTACGCCCTCGCTGGTGCCTCCAAAGTGCTCGGCGTAGAAGGCCGGCAGCAGCACGTGAAGCAGGCCGAGCTCTACTGGGAGCGCAACGGATTCCTTGCGCGAGACAAGTACGAGTTCTTGGAAGGCAACATCGCCGATCCGCGCGCATGGGAAGCCATTCGCAGTCGCGGAGCGGTGGATGTCACCTTGTGCGCGGGCATCCTCTACCACATCAAGAACTACGCCGAAGTTCTCGGCTGGGCCGCTGAACTCACCCGCGAAGTGATGATCGTCGATACACGTGTTCAAGATGGCCTGGAGGAAACGATCACCGAACCTGGTGATTTGACCTTCAATGCGATTGCCGAGACGCGCGACAAGATTGTCCCAGACCGCAAGCGGCTCCTGCAGACCATCCGTGATCTCGGATTCGAGCCAGAGGTCATGCCTGTCGGCTTCGGCGCCCAGCTCGGTGTGGACGACGTGGACAGTTACCATGGGGGCGCACGGGTCACCATCGTCGCTCGCAAGGTCAAAGCTGCACTGCCCTCCAGCTCTACCCATGTGATCCTCACGGCGGCAGGAGCCAGGACTCAGCGATGACCCTTGCCACGAGCCAGCCCCGCAGCGGGGAGGGGTTGCGTGTCTCCATCGAACTGACCAACACGTGCAACTTCACCTGCCCAATCTGTCCACAGGCTTACAAGGCCGATGAACAGCCGGGAGGCTCTCCCTACAACCGGCGGCAAGGCATGATGTCGGAGCCCGTCTTTCGGCGGGCCGTTGAGGAATGCAATCGAGTCGCGGAAACCGTGGAGCTCGGCTTCTTCGGGGAGCAGACACTGCATCCAAAATACGTGGACTACTTGCGGGCCATGAAGCAGCGCAACTTTGGTTTGGAGTTGAACACGAACATCTCCTTCGTGACGGATGAGATCATGGACGTCTGGGTCGAGTCGGAGGTCAACCTGGTGCGTCTAAGCCTCGATGCGCTGACCCCGGAAGTCTTCAACCGCGCGCGCCCCGGACAGGTGCGTGATCTGCAAGGCAAGGTCGTTCCCGAGGCGCAGCGCCTGGCCGCTCTGCATGAAAAAGTTCACCGTTGGTTGGAACGTCCTGATCATCGACCCACTCGCCTGGTCTTTGTGAAGAGCTCCTGGAACGAGGGCGAGCACGACAAGTTCCTCGAGTACTGGCTACCGCACATGGGGCCAGAAGACTACGTCCTGATGAAACGCGTCCTGTCCTACGGCGGCAAGATCACGGACCCCACCGCGCAGCCCGTGGACAACTGCAATGTCTGGGAGATGCGCTTCCTGATGGTGGATTGGCAAGGGAATCTCTCGCCCTGCAACTTGGACACGAACATGGACTTGAAGATCGGGAACATCATGGATGACTCGATCGAACACGCCTACTTCGGCCCGGTCGCAGATCGCATGCGCGGGCTAACCGGCTGCGGCAAGTCCATCACGCCTTGCAGCACTTGCAAGGACGGCAACAACTGGTCGGAGAACGAGATTCACCGCCAGGAGACTTCGCCTGCTCCGCGAGCTCCCTTGCCGCAGAACTCCACAACGCCATCCGCCTACACGCCGCTTCGAGTGAGTCGCCCTTGAGCCTCGACGCTCCATTGGTTTCATGAACGCCCAAGCCGCCCAACAACTCGATACGCCTCACACCCATGTCCAATAGCACAGGATCAAGCCAGTACGTGGCCACCATTGAATCGGTCTCTACTTGTCCGGTCAAATGTGAGATGTGCCCGGTCTCACGCACGGATGTTGCCCAGCCCAACTCGCAGTTGATGAGCCTGGAAACGGCAGCGGTCGTGGCCGCTCGCTTGAAGAACGAATTCGGAGTCGGGTTTGTGTCTTGGGGAAACTGGGGCGAGCCCTTGGTGCACCCGCAGATGACCGAACTATCGCGGGTGTTTGCGGAAGCTGGGTTGGACAATCAATTCCTGAGCTCCAGCTTGTCCGCGAAGTTTGACGTGGAAGCCTTCGTTAAGAGCAACATCAGTCACCTGGACATCTCGATTTCCGGCATGACGGCCGGGGTCTACAACGTTGGGCACAAGCACGGCAAGTGGGACTTGATCCAACGCAACATGGAGGAGATCTCGGAGATGCGTGCGCGCTTCCCTGGCCGCCTGCAGGTCGACATTCGCTGGCACCGCTACAAGCACAACGAGTTCCAACTAGAGGCCGCCCGCGCCTGGGCCGCTGAACTCGGATTCACCTTCAAGCCCTACTACGCTCACCTCGGTGGCGTCGACGCGCTGCATGACTACGAGCACGGGAAACTAGAGCAGTCCAAACTCAACTTCGTGCGCGAGAACGTCTTCTTGGAGTTTGTCGAGGGTCTCATCGCCCAGCATCGCGGCGAGACCAGTTGCCCAATGAACAAGAATCTGATCATCCACCCGGATGGCCGCCTGCTGCACTGCTGTGCCCTGATGGCGTCCCACCAGAGTGGCGTGGACTTCCTCACCAAGAGTCGCGCGGAGATCGTCCAGTTCAAGGATGGCGGCAATCCCTACTGTGGCGAGTGCCTGGCCAAGGGCTGGGCTGGCTTCACCCACGCATCCAAGACCGAAGCTGACCTGCCGCAAGCCCCCGCGCCGCCCCCCGCGCTGCCCTACTCGCGTCCCACCCCGGGATCCGGGATCGTGAAGAACCAGATTTAGTACGGGCCGTCCAAGCGGGAGTTGTTTCCCGTGGCGAGGCCCTACGCGCGCCCCGCCAATGTCCGGCGAGGTGGATCAGCACAGGAAGCAATCGATGGCCACGGCGACATGCATGGCCGGCCCATCGACTAGGCTTCACGGGAAGAGTCCACGAACCCGCCGTTGTTGGGAGTCTCCGGTTTTGGTAGAGCCTTTGTAGAGGCACAGTTCCGGCGCCTGGGTCGTGCGGCAATCCCGGCGATTCGGTCGTGGGTGCCGGAGGGGTCGCCTCGGCGCGACTCCTTGCTGAAATCCTGAATCGCGACTTTGGTCCTCGGTGATGAGATCTCAGGAAGACTCCTGCCTCCCATACGTGCCTCGTTCCGAGGGCCCTAGCCGACTCTCTTCAGCACGGGCGAGCTCTTAGGAGTGGCTTCCCCATGGATGGAGTGAGCCCCAGCTTCAACTGGAGCTGCGTTCTCCTGGCCCTTGCGGGTCAGGAACGGATCCTCATAACGCCTGCGCCAGCGGGCGACGGCTGCGCGGTCGGTTAGGCGTTCCGCAACGATTTGGTCGAGGAAGCCTTCGGGTTCGCGGCCGCTGGGGATGACGGCGTTGATGGATCGTCCGAAGCGAACCAGGTGGTAGCGATCCTTCGGTGTGCTGTCGATGTGGACTTCCAGGGAAGCCTCGGGTGAGTCCCCGAAGTGCTTGGCATACGCCGCTTGGAGTGCTTCCAAGGCCTGGTCTTGGTCGACGTCCTGGGTTGGGTCGCGATACAAGATGAGTGCCGCGAAGGAGTCCTGAGCAACCGGGGCGATCGTTTCCATCAACTGGTCCATGGAACGCGGGTCGGCCCAGTCGGGCCAGGCGAAGAGTCGCCGTTCCGATTCGGTTGGCAGGGGCAAGGGGTCGTTGGGAGTGAGCTTCAGTTCATGCAGACCTGCGATTCCGTGCTCCTCAAAACCATAGATGTAGCCTTTGTGCCACCAGGCGGTGTTGAGCACCGTCACGAGCGTCTTGAGTCGCAACATGACGCTCTGCGCGAGTTCATTGAACTCACCTCCAAGGGCCTCCAGAGCGCCGACATCCGTCGCGCCGAGGGCTCGGCAGGCGGCTTCGAGATGCCCCAAACCGCTCGCGGCTCGGTCGACGATGCTTTGGCAATGTGCCAGGGTCAGGTCCTGGTTTCCCCATTGGTCCATGAGGGACGGATGCTTGCGGAAGAATCGAACGTAGGCTCGGGCCACGGTGAACTGCCGCTTGCTCAGGTACTCGAAGTCCATGATGTGGCGGTGGACTGCACGGGCCAGGGGCTGGTAGTAGACTCGATACCCGATTCCCTCCAGGCGCAGGGCGAGATCCGTATCTTCACAGCCGTAGTGTTTGAAGGCTTCGTCGAAGGCTCCAACGCGGCGCACGGCAGCGGTTTCAACGCTGACGTTGCAGGTGTAGAAGTACTGCCCGGAGTGAAACTGGTTGGGCGTCATGTCCACGTAGCAAAACACATCGTTGGTGAGTTCGAGGTGGCGAACCATCGCGTTCGACAACTCTTCAATGGGTTGCTCGAAGTGTCCTAACACGCACGATAGCGTTCCAACTGGGAAACTGCTGTGAGTTCGCAGGTGCTGCTCCACACAATCCGGAAGCGCGATCGTGTCGTCGTTGACGAACAGCACGTAGCGCCCCATGGCGGACTCTAGGCCCGTGTTCCTTGCGGTTGCGATCCCGCCGTTTTTCTGGTGGATGACCGTGACAGGGACCGGGAACGTGAGCGAATCCAAGACTTCCCGGGTCCCGTCGGTGGAGCCGTCATTGACGACCACGATCTCGAAGGTTCCGTGGGGGAGATGTTGGCGACAGAAGGACTCGATGCCTTCGAGCAAGATCTCCTTGCGGTTGAAGGAGACGATCGAAACCGTGAGATCCGGTCGCTCGCCTTGGAAGAGCGTCTCCCGGCAAGCGATCAACTGGGCCTCTCGACGTGCTGCTTCCGCCTCCGCTTCGTAGCGGGATTGAGCCACAGAGTAGCCTGGTTCTGACACGTAACCGACCGTGCCTTGCGCGCACTGATCCTTCCACAACTTGAGTTCGACAGGATGGAACGCGAGTTCAGAAATCTCCGCGAGGGTCTCGCGGCGCAGAACGCTGCCGCTCTCCCAGCAGGGTCCAGGGGCGGCTGCCATCTGCTTGGTGTCCGCCCGCGCACAGAACTGGCCCTGTGAGTCGTGCAGGTAGTAGTCGCAACGGACCATGGCCCAATTCGGTTGGGCTTCGAGCGCCTCTTGGGCGTAGGCCAGGTGCGAGGGCAAGAGCCTGTTGCCCGGGTGCAGCCAGGCGATCAAGGGGCTTGTGGTTGCGGCCAAGCCGGCGCGCCATGCGGTGCCACGGCTTGGAGAATCGCAGCGAATGACGCGAGCACCCTCGACTTCAAGCTGCCCGGCCGCCGTCTTGTCGATGAAAACGACCTCGGTCTTCAGCCCTCGTTGGGCCATGGCATCCTCAAGCATTTCGCCGCAGTAGATTTCATCGCCGTCCTCAATGATCGTGAGGAAACTGCAATCCGGTGCTTCGGGCTGCGCGTTCTCCGGCGAGTCTCCGAGCTCGTGAGCTGCCAAGCGGCAGAGCTCCTCGTACAGCTCAATGGCCTCGGGGGGGGCTTGCAGCTCTGTTTGGCTGCGGCGCAGTTTTGAATCGGGGAACTCCGTATCGACCGGAGCTTCCAAGAAGGAGCCCAGGCGGTCCAGGCCTGCTTTGGTCAAGACTTGGTCGTAGTGAATGAACATCCAGTGACCACCGCTCTGCAGGCCCGCAAGGATGCTGCGGTGGGCTGCGATCCATAGCTGAAAGAAGTGATCCTGGTCGAGCTTCAGATCTTGCAGGTAGTTTGCGCGCTTGCACTCCTCGAGCATGCTCTTGACGGTCAAGCCGGGGTGTCGGAAGACGCACACGGTTCGAGCCTCGCCAAGTAGCGATTGCCAAGCGGGTAGGGTGAATGCGAAGCGTGGGTCCTTGTGGCAAAAGGGTGCCTTGCCCAGGGCGGCGTCCATACGGCCTGCTTGTTCGCGAGTGGGTTCGATCGAATTGCTCGAAGCCGGATACCCCAACCAACGCTGTCCCTGGGTCAATCCCTGTTCGTCGGGGATCACGGGAGCGAGGAGTTCCTCGTTGAGGTTGTTGATCGACGAAGACTCAAAGAAGCCCTTCGGGTTTGAAGACCTCGCCGCGTGCAGATCATCCCCCATGTAGTAGCCCGAGCTAGCGAGAGCGCCCGCAACCATGCTAGTGCCGCTGCGACCGGTTCCGAGAATGATGCAATTGTGCATGTGGAGTACTGACTAGGGCTGGTGCGTGGGCCGGGCCACGGAAAGGGATGGAGCTCTGGCTAGGGTTTGGGAGGCCGCCCTCGTGGAGGCCTGCCTGCTTCTCAATTCCTCGGCATGGCAAAGAGGCCGCCCAAGGACAATGTGGGCTGGAAGGCGGCTACGGACCGGATATTGGGAATGTTCGCCGTCCCTGGCTCGCGGGCCGA
This sequence comes from uncultured bacterium, assembly GCA_937905825.1. Lineage (GTDB taxonomy): Bacteria > Planctomycetota > UBA1135 > UBA1135 > JABACD01. The sequence goes on along the minus strand of CALCXM010000038.1, from coordinate 9,014 downwards.
AGTCTCCGCAATTTCATGCAAGCCAGGCCTTCAAGCCCGATTCTTCGCCGCGCGCACACCCGCCGCGGGAAACGGCCCGGAGCAGAGGGTTGGGGACTAAAGGAAAACGAGGAATTCGTCGAGGCAGGCGTACCTCAAGCCTCTACGAGAGGATTTCCATCGTCGCCATCTTGGTGCCCTCATGACCGTTCGCCACCTGACTCCCGCTCCTCGTGGATTCCACGGGGATACGTACCTCCTGACCTTGGTTGAAGCCCTCACGCGGGATGCGCGCGTGTTTATCGAAACGGGATCCAACATCGGTTCAACCCTCGGGGATGTGGTTCGTCGCTATCCTCACTTGGAGTGCTTCTCCTGCGAGCCGGATGCGACTGCCTTCTCAGTGGCCCACAAACACTCGGTGATTCGGGAGCGGGTGTGTGTCTTTGAGGAGACCTCCCAAGCGTTCATGGAGCGCTTCAGCCGTGACTATGCAGATCGATTCGATCAGCCCCTGCTCGCCTGGTTGGATGCCCACGACTATGGCTTTGAATGGCCACTGCGCGAAGAGATTGCTTACCTGACGAAGCACTTCTCGCGCGGGGCAATTCTGATCGATGACTTCCAGGTACCTGGCAAGCCGATGTTCGGTTGGGATCAGTACGACGGCCGGACTTGCTCTTTTGATTTCATCGAGTCCGCGATCAATCCCGGGGTTGCGTACCGGATGATCTATCCTTCCTACACCGAACACACGTCTCCATGGCACCCGTTGCGCGGCTGGGGGTTGTTGCAGTTCGCTCCCTCTTTGGCCGAGTTGCCCCGCTGGGACATCGACTTGCCCGAAGTTTGCGTGGAGGCCTGCCGGCGTGAAGGGAGTCAATCCCAAATGCCCAGTGCGGGCCCTGGGACGGAAATGGATCACGCTGAAGCGATTCGACAGCTCCGTGCGCAGGTGCAACAGAACCCGGAGAGCCTGACCCTGTGGAACGATCTGGGAGCGCACCTGGCCTTGAACGGCGAAATCAGAGCGGCGATCGGCGCGCTCGCTTCCGCCTTGAACCTGGATCCGACGCACAAAGAAGTCGCCAACAACATGCATCAAGTCGCCCAGGCCCAGCTGCCCGAGGGCAGCTTGCCGCTTCCCGTAGCTCCAGGTCTGTCCGGCCGCATGGTGTCCCGCGACCCCTACGACGATCTGCGCAGCATCATCAACTTGCCGCAGCCAGTGATTGTGGACGGCGGGGCCAATCGAGGGAACACGGTGCAGCGCTTGCGCCAGGCATTTCCTGCCTCGAGCATCCACGCGTTTGAGCCCATTCGCGAGCTTGCCCAATTGGTGCGTGACCGCTTCCCCAGCGATGAGAGGTTGACTGTGCATGGAGCAGCGCTCTCTGACCAGGAAGGTCCACTGAGCTTCAAAGTTCGCGCACAGGACGTCATGTCGTCCATGTACGAGCCGAGCGAAACCAAGAAGCGAGCCCAGGGCGACAATGTAGACGCCGTGCGCATCGAGGAAACTTTCAAGGTCCGCTTGGACGGCGTCATGACCGAGCCCATCGACCTCATGAAGCTGGATCTGCAGGGCCATGAAATCCACGCCCTCGAAGGTGCCGGAAGCCTGCTTGCAGGGGTCCGCGCGATCTTGACGGAGGTCGAATTCACCGCGCTCTATGAAGGTCAACCAGTCTTCGGCGACGTGGACATCTTCATGCGTTCCAAGGGGTTCCGGCTGTTCAGCCTCTACGACATCTGGTTTCACCCGGAAGGTCAGGTGATGGCGGGAGATGCCATCTACGTCAACGAGAAGTACTACTCATGATGCAGTCTGCGGACAGTGGCAGCACCATTCTGATCACTGGCTCGAGCGGCCTGATCGGATCCGAGGCCGTGGGTTACTTCGCCGGGCGCGGATACCGCGTAGTCGGTGTCGACAACAATGCCCGCAAGGACTTCTTCGGCCCGCAAGGGGATACCGAGCCGACGCGCCAGCGCCTGTTGCGGAGCGTCTCGAACTTCGAGCACGTGGATTTGGACATTCGTGATCAGGACGGTGTCATGCGCCTGCTCTCTGAAGTTCGCCCCGCAGCGATCATTCACGCGGCTGGCCAACCCTCCCACGACCTAGCCAAATCGCGGCCCTTCGACGACTTCCATACGAACGCGGTTGGCACCCTCAATCTGCTCGAGGCGGCGCGCCGCGCGGTCGGCAGCTCTCCGTTTGTTTTTCTCTCGACCAACAAAGTCTATGGAGATGCGCCCAACGAGATTCCGCTGGTGGAGCAGCCCACGCGCTGGGAGTACGCCCGCGAAGAGGACCTGCAAGGGGTTGACGAGTCTTGCCGGATCGACAGCTCGATGCACAGTTTGTTCGGCGTCTCGAAGGCTGCCGCCGACTTGCTGGTCCAAGAGTATGGCCGCGCCTTCGACCTACCGACCGTCTGCTTCCGGGCCGGATGCATGAGTGGACCGCAGCATGCTGGAGTCGAGCTGCACGGGTTTCTGTCTCACTTGGTGAAGACCGCAGTGAACGACTCCGTGTACACAATCTTTGGATACGGCGGCAAGCAAGTCCGCGACCAGATCCACGCTCACGACGTTTGCACAGCGATTGAGGCCTGGATCGAACGTCCCTCCTGTGGCGCTGTCTACAATCTCGGAGGTGGTCGCGAGAGCCACGGCTCGGTGCTCGAGTGCATTCAGATGTTGAGCGAGCTTTTGGGGCGAGAGGTGCGCTACGCCTACGATGACCAGGCCAGAGCAGGCGATCACATTTTCTACGTCTCCGACATGAGCCGCTTCAAGCGCGACTTCCCCGACTGGGAGTTGACACGCTTTCTCCCGGACATGCTCGCGGAGCTCGTGAAGAAGGAGCGCGGCAAGGACCAGCACGGCAACTCCGATCAACCAGCCATCGGCCGGGGAGCGGTGGCGTGAGGCACATTCGATTCACAACAGCCGACTGGTGGATCGGGTTCGATCCGAGCGAGATTGCGATCCGCTTTCCGGAGTTGGCTGCCGTGGCGCACTTGGAGTTCGTGCCAACCATCGAGCAGGCGGAGCTCTTGATCTACTCCTGTTTTCCGGGCGGACTCAAGACACGACTGCCGAAGGATCCCTTAGGCGGTCGCGCGGGGGGGCCCGTTCGACTCTTCTACACCGCAGAGAACGTCCAGCCCAACCTACGCGAGTGTGATTTTGCGATCAGCTTCTCGAGGACCGTCGTCGACCCCCGGCACTATCGGATGCCCAATTCGATTGCCGCCCTGCGCATGGATGGCCTGGATCCGATCCTCCTCCAAAGCTCGACTGCGCAACGCGCGCCCGGAACAATTGGCAGCCGCCCTCGTCCAAAAAAAACGGCTGGAGAGCTACTTCGCGGGAAGACGCGCTTTTGCACCTATGTGCAGAAAAACCCCGTGCCCTTCCGCGAAGAGTTCGTCCGGCGGCTCTCGGCCTACAAGACGGTGGACTGCGCTGGGCCGTCGCTGAACAACACGGGCTTCAACGTGAATCGTTCCGAGAAGCATGCCATGTACGCGGAGTCGAAGTTTGCGGTGACCTTCGAGAATGAGTGCAGCTTGGGCTACACCACGGAGAAGCTGCCCGACGCCTTGATCAAGGATTGCGTCCCGATCTACTGGGGCGATCCCACGGTGGGGCTCGATTTCAACGAGGAATCTTTCATTCGCGTGCGTTCGGAAGAGGATGTGGATGCAGCGATCGAAAGAGTGATTGCCCTGGACCGAGACGATCGGGCCTACGCAGCAATGCTCAATGCGCCCAAGTTCCCTGGTGGTGCCATGCCCCTGGACTATCAGACGGAGCCCCTGCGACAATTCTTTGAGCGCGTTGTCTCCAGCGTGGTTTCCGGAAAGCGCCCCGCCGTTTTGAGTGCGATGTCAACGTCGCTGATTCCCTAAACGCCGCGGTCCGCGAGAGTCGCGACGGAGGGCCAACTCTCCCAGTGGCCACGGGTGGGGCGCCGGGGAGCGCCGGGCTCGCTGGCTGCGCGAGTACGTTCGGAGTGCCAGAACCCATGGGTTCCAGGCGCAACAAGTAGGCCATCGGGACCACCGTCCTTCAGCACAGCGCTGCCCGCTCTCGATTCTGCGCATCCGGGGGGGTGAGGAACCATGCTGCCCGTCTCCTGCTCGAGGGCCCTGGCAACTGGACGGAAATTGCCCGTGCAATTTGGGCGGACTTGCTCAATCATGCCCGTGTCGGTGGCCGCCCGTTCACCCACATGAAATTGACTCTTCCCCCCAGTGATTCCATGACTGAAAACAACTCCGCCTCTCGTCGCGAACTTCTAAAATCTGTCCTTGGGCTAGGGGCTGTGGCCGGTGGCTTGGCCTCCTGCGCCTCGACGAGCGCAGAGCGCGCGTCGCGCTCCGGTGCCCAATACATGGGGGACTTTGCTGCCCCTGCCCTCGATCGCATTCGATTGGGATTCATCGGCACCGGGCTGCGCGGCAGTGGCCACGTGCGCCAGATGTTGATGATGGATGGCGTCGATGTGGTCGCGATCTGCGATAGCAATCCCAAGGCAGCGGCTAGTTCCGCGAAGGCCTGCGTGGATGCCGGACGCGCGGCACCCGCGGTTTACGATCGAGGCGAGGAGGATTACAAGCGCATGTTGGAAGAGGTCGAGCTGGATGCGGTCCTGATCGCAACCCCTTGGCGCTGGCACGCCCCCCAGGGGATTGCCGCCATGGAAGCTGGCGCCCACGCCTTCTTGGAAGTACCCATCGCGACCACCTTGGACGAGATTTGGGCCTTGGTGGACACCAGCGAGGCCACCGGTCGCCATTGCATGATGATGGAGAACTGCTGTTACGGCCGCAACGAGTTGCTCTTCCTCAACATGGTGCGCAAGGGCGTGATCGGTGAATTGACCCACGGTGAAGGCGCCTACATCCACGACTTGCGTGGTCAAATGGCGGAGGTGGACATCGGCGAAGGCAACTGGCGCGTGGCTCACCACACCCTGCGGGACGGCAATCTTTATCCAACCCACGGCTTGGGACCAATCGCTCAAATGATGGGTTTGGAGCGCGGAACAGACCGTTTCGAGCGCATCGTGTCCTTCAGCTCGCCGGCCTTCGGACGAGCTTTGGCGGCACAGCGCGTGCTGCCGCCGGATCATCCGCGCAACCAAACGAACTACATCTGCGGCGACATGAACTCGAGCTTGATCAAGACCAAGCTCGGTCGCACTTTGCTCGTTCAACACGACGTGACGTCGCCGAGGCCCTACACACGCCTGAACACGATCTCGGGGACGCGTGGGACTCTGGCGGACTACCCCTTGCGCGTGGCCCTCGACCCCGAAGGCAAGGGCGCGCACAGTTGGCTGCAAAGCGAGGAGCAGCTCGCTCCGGTCTTCAAGGAGCATGAGCACCCGCTCTACGGTCGCGTTGGCGAAGAAGCCCGCAAGGCCGGCGGTCACGGCGGCATGGACTTCATCATGCTTTGGCGCATCGCCTACTGCTTGCGCAATGGGCTACCCATGGACCAAAACGTCTACGAAGGCGCGAGTTGGAGCGCCGTCTGCCCGCTCAGCGAGACCTCCGTCGCCAAGGGAGGAAACCCCCAATTGTTCCCCGACTTCACCCGCGGGCGCTGGCAAGAGACCAAGCCCTTGGGCGTCGTCAGCTGAGGGACGCCAATTCTCACAACGGGCCCCAAACCAGCGATTCGCTTGGTTTGGGGCCCGTTTCTATTTCCATCTGACTCCTGGGTTTGCCGCGCGGAGCGTGGTCCTACTTCCCGCTCTTGCGTCCGGTCCCGAGCTTGTTGCGCACTTCCCGTTTGACCCGCCCGGGGAGCACTTCCTCGTGCTCGCTGAGGAAGTCCTCAACGGCGGTCGAGTCCGTGGCGATCAGAGCACGCAAGGCCCAGGACAAGCCCTTGGCCACCATTTCGTCCTTGTCCGCGCACAGGGCTGCGCAGAGTTTGAGTGTGCGCGGCGTGTCCCCAGAACCGCCGCGGGAGGGCATGTTCAGGGGGATGGTCGAGGCCAAGCTGGCGCGCCGCCACCAGCGCTCCTTCGATCGACTCCAGCGCAGGAGGTCCGCGTCCTTCAGGACTCCCTCGCGCCACAGCTGGCCAGCGATGGTCGTCGAAAACACATCCACGGAGGTCCAGTTGTCCATGCCATGGCCCAGTTCTTCGACCTTCGTCTTCGTCAGGCTAGCGCGCAGGGCGGGGCGTAAGCCATACAGCTCGTAGGCAAGCTGGCGACCCTCCAAGGTCTTCTGGGCGATGATCGCCATGGAGAGTGCAAACAGCGCTTCGTTGGTCCACTCCATGGTCTGCTTGTGAAGAGCTCGCGCTACCTTGCGAATGTCGGGGACCGCCACCCCGAGATTCTCCATGGCGCTCGGGAAGTAGTTCAGGGTCGCCTGTTGCCGTTCGGGATTGGTGAACGCGCGCAGTTCCCGTATCGCGTCCTTGGCAACTGTCTTGATCTCTTTCGCAGGGGGTTGAATCATGCTATTCGAGCCTCAGCTCAGTCGATTTTCACGGGCGGAGGCAGGCTGTCCGGGAAGCCGGCAAGTCCATCGCGCACCACCATATCCGCGAGCTCGCGGCCCATGCGTTCGGCGTTGCGCGCGTCCTCGGCGATCGCCGGGTGCTTGCCGCTGGCATCGTCATCCTTGGCGATGTGCAGGGTCTGGGTGGGGAAGGCGAGTTCAACCCCAAGCCCCTCGGCGACGCGCAAGATGTCCAAGTACAGTCGATGCTTTTCGCGCAGCTCCGTGGACCAATCGGGCGTCTCAACGAAGCAGTAGACGAGCACATCGAGGGAGTGCGCGCCGAGTTGGTTCAAGTAGACGTGGTAGTAGTCCTTGCGCGTGTAGGGGTGCTTGCGAACCAGTTCGCGGATCCCTTCGCAGAAGGCTTCAATCTTGAGCGGAGGCGTATTGTAGGTGATCGATACATTGGTCTTGATGCGGCGGTAGCGCCGTTCGCCCCAGTTCTCAATGTGTGCCGAGATGAAGCGGCTGTTGGGCACGCTGATCACGCTGTCGTAGAAGGTGCGGACCTTCGTCGAGCGGAATCCCACCTCCTGAACCGTTCCGTCGATGTCGCCCACGGTGATCCAGTCTCCCAATTGATAGGGCTTGTCCATCAACACCGTCATGGTCCCAAAGAGGTTCTCGATGGAGTCCTTCGCCGCAAAACCCAGGGCCAGGGAGCCGATCGAAAGGCCGGCGACGATGCCGTACAAATCCTCGGAGAAGTAGGAGGCGACGTAGACCACGCCGACGAAGGTCAGGAAGATCTTGGCGATGCGTCGGACGAGGGGAACCAGGATGTCGTCGAACCGGTTCTGACTCCTGTTGGCCTTCGCTTGCAGGATCGAAGCGCCCACGTCCACTAGACGATAGGCAGACCAAACTCCGGTGATGGACAGGAAGAAGGCCGCTCCCAAGCGCAGGACTTCGAAGGTGCGTTGGTCGAGGTTGAGGGCTGGAAGGCAAACGAGCAGGGTCCCCGCTAGGACGAACAGGCTGAAGGGCCGCTCGAATCCGACGAGGGTCTCCTTGTCGACTTCAAGCCGTTCACTGCGTTCCAATCTCTCAGCAAACCTGCGCAGGATGAGGTTCACCACCTTCGAGAAGATTGCCCCCAAGGAGATCAAGAGGGCCAGCCCAACCCATTGCCAGTTCTCGAGCAGGAAAGCGCGGTCGCGCCAACGGCTCGGCACGGCGTTGAGCGCCCACAGTCGAATCTGCCGGGCGTAAGACAGGTTCTCGGCCTCTTCTCCAAGGGACTCCACGTTCTCGGCGCGAACCGGTTGGTGCTCCCATGCGGCATACCAGACCGGAATTCGTTCTGTCGTGCTCCCCGCAAAGCGCCAGTTCATGGGCTCCCCAGCGGTGCCTGCGCTGATGCGCACGAAGGTCAGTTCAGCTGGGCTGTTCGCTCCAATTCCAGGGATCGACCACTTGTAGATGGGCAGGCGAGAGGAAGCCTCCTGCTCGGGAAGTTGCGCTTGATCCAGCACGGTCATGCGATTCAAGCTCTCGTAGAGCTGCACCGCCAGCTTCGCAAGCTGTTCTCGATCCGGACCGCCCAAGACCTCCTGGAAGCAGGAGAGCGCAAGCTCCTGATCCTTGGGGTCATTGCTCCCCAGTTCGTGGTAGTTGCGCATGCCCTTCATGAAGTTCCAAAGAACTGCCTGCGGGCTGGAATGCACCTCCACCGATTTTTGGGGCTCGGCTGCTACGTTCTGTGCGTGAGCGAAGGGGCTCGTGAGCAGGCAGGCGAAGAGCAGGGGCAGGACAAGGTTCCACCGAAGGAAGGTCATAGGGGCTGGGGCAAGGCTAGTGTTGGGCGCGCGGCGCACGCGAAGGAGCGCACGGTCGCAGTTTGGCCCGTAGCCTACGCCAGCACGGACCGATCCCAAGGATTGGATTCGAGCTGATCACGCGAGTGCGCCGCAAGAACGCTGGATTCGCGCGCAGGCCCTGCACGAATCCGGTGCTGCCTATCTGGTGGCTGCTCTGGGGGATCGCGACGTTCCCCTCCTGTCGCCGAAGGGGAAGTCTGTGCCCAGTGACCAGGGGACGTTGTGAGTGGCTACTAAGATGGGGCTCCGTTTGGAGCCCAGACTGTTCGCGGGCAGTTTCAAAGCCCTCTCAGGGCAGCCTGGGAAGGGGCTGCTTGGGCCTTTTTTTCGCAGTCGTGAACGAAGTGCACCGCAACAAACATTTTCTGTGACGGATTCTCTCGCGCTTGCCTTGCCAGAAATATGTTTTCTCATCGCCGCCCGGCACCGCCCGCTCTTCCTCTCGAACGAAGAGCGAACCGGACGCCGGTCAACTGGAAAACTTTTCCGGGCGGTTCGGAACTCGCCCTCGAACCAGAACACCCTCCGCACGCTTCTCAACAATAAGGATATGAAACCTATGCTTCTTCGATTCACACTTGGCGCCACCGGCGCAATGCTCCTCGCCAGCAGCGCTAGCGCCCAACTGCACACCACGAACGCCAGCCCGATTACCTCCACCGTCAAGGACGCT